>JBEKKV010000033.1:0-47137 GCA_050010555.1 Dehalococcoidia bacterium | reverse complement strand
GCTACGTCCAGGTAGTTGTCGACGAACGTGTTGTTCTGCTCCGGGTCCAGCACCTCCAGCAGCGCCGACGCCGGGTCGCCGCGGAAATCGACGCCCAGCTTGTCGACCTCGTCCAGCATGAACAGCGGATTGTTCGAGCCGACTCGCCGTATCTCCTGGATGATGCGCCCCGGCAGCGCGCCGACGTACGTCCGCCGATGGCCGCGTATCTCCGCCTCGTCGCGCATCCCGCCCAGCGACATCCGCACGAAGCGACGCCCCAGCGCGCGCGCAATCGACTGCCCCAGCGACGTCTTGCCGGTGCCCGGTGGCCCCACGAAGCAGAGGATCGGCCCGCGACTGTCCGGCTTCAGCTTGCGGACCGTCAGGAAGTCCAGGATGCGGCGCTTCACCTTGTCCAGCCCGTAGTGGTCTTCGTTCAGGATCTCCTCGGCGCGCGGGATGTCCAGGTTGTCCTCCGTGCTCTTGTCCCACGGCAGGCTTACCAGCCACTCCAGGTAGTTCCGCGAAACCTGGTACTCCGCCGCCGCCTGCGGCATCGACCGCATCCGGTCCAGCTCCCGCTCCGCCTCCTTGCGCGCCACCTCAGGCATGTGCGCCTCTTCCATGCGCTTCTGAAGATCGTCGATCTCGGGCGTCAGCTCCGATTCGCCGAGCTCTTTCTGGATCGCCTTCAGTTGCTCGCGCAGTATGAACTGACGCTGCCCCTTCTCCATCTCGCCGCGGATCTTCGACTGGATGTCCTGCTCCACCTGGAGCACCTCCAGCTCGCGCGTAAGATACGTGTTGATGAGCCGCAGCCGCTCCTCTATATTCGCCGCCTCCAGGATGGCCTGCTTCTCCTCCGGCTTGATGTTGATGTGCGCGGCGATGAAGTCCGCCAGCAGCCCACCGGGAGCGATAGTCTCCGCCGCCTGCGCCAGCTCGTCCGGCAGCGTCTCCGTGAGCTCGACCGCCTTCTGGAACTGCGACAGCGCGCTCCGGTACAGCGCTTCCATCTCTATGCCGGAGTGGTCCTGCTCAGACACGATCTCCGCCCGCACGCGCAGCGACGGCTTCTCCTGCTCCATCGCGACCAGGCGCACCCGCATCAGCCCCTGGATTATCGCCTGGACGGCTCCCGTGGGGGCGCGCGCCATCCGCAGAATGTTCGCGACCGTTCCGACCTGGTAGACCGGCCCCGTCGGCTGGCCCTCCGGCCCCGCCTTCTGCGCGAAAAGCGCCACCATCTTGCTCGGGCTGGCGGCCGCCTCCGTCACCGCCTGCACGATAGCCTCGTCGCTCGACGATAATGGGACCATCAGGCCGGGGAACAGCACAACCCCGCCGCTGGCAAGCGCCGGCAGTACGTCCGGCATCTTGAAGGCCTCTTCCGCCTTTGCCTGTTCGTTGTCTGACCGTTGGGCGTTGTCGTCCATGGCAATTCCTTCGGTGTTATTCATCGCTCGGCCTGCGCACGGCCACCCGCACGTGGCGAGCGGGCTGCTCCGGCACCTTCGGCAAGACTATGCGCAGAAAGCCCCCGGCGTAAGTCACCTTTGCTTGAGACGGGTCGACGCGCGCCGGCAGCACCAGCGACCGCCCGAAGAGCCCGTAGCATATCTCCATCTGCGTGTGGCGACGGTCCGGGTGCGCCTCGCGGTCGACCTTCTCCCCATGGAACGCCAGCCGCCCGCCGTCAACCTCCAATTCGACTTCCTGTTCGTCGATGCCGGCGATCTCCGCCACCACGACGACCTCGTCCGCCGTCTCGTAAACGTCCGTCGGCGGCGCCAGCGTTGGGCTGCAGAAGCGGGAGCGTCCCGACCCTCCCTCGGAGAGTCGCCGCCACATTTGTTCCATCTGCTCGTGCAGCCGCTCGAACTCGTCAGAGAATGCCCTTCTAGTGCGGAACATCGTTCTTCTCCCATTCAGTCGCCCTCGGCGACGAGCAATGCCTTCTAAGCTCAGAATAGTCTTGCAAGGGGGTGGATTTCAAGCTCGCCTTGATCCCGAAGGCCCATACTGCTGCCGTCTCGTCCCATGTGCCATTGACGCGGCGACAACGATAGTATACTCTACGACCTGAATTCAGCCGATGCCGCCCTCGTCGAGAAGGAGACAGGATTGCTCCCGCGCCCGCGCCGACGCACGATGTTTGCTGTCAACTCTTGGTTCGGTCTTGCATCGCATCGGACCCTGAGCGCTCAGCTTCGCCGATCTCCCTAGCAATGGCCACCGGAGGCTCACCATGCGCGCTCGAACTCTACTACGAGTCTTCCTCATCGCGACGGTTCTGATCTTCGCCCTGGCCGTCGGCCGCCTCTGGACCGGCATTCCCTTCGCCTCCGGGGAAAGGGCGCCCGTAGCCTCTTCCGTGGGGTCCGCACGTGCGCCAGTCGCCGTGTCTGGATCGCTTGCCGTGCCGACCCCGTCCGCGCAGTCGCCCGCGCCGACCGTGCTCCCTCCGCCGGCATTGGCGATTCCTCCCGCGCTGCTGCTGCCGCCGAAGCAACCGCAGGACCCCAAGCTCGCGTCTCCACTGGCGGAGTTGCGGGACGCCGCCGCGGCCGCGATACAGAAGGGCCAGCCCAAGGGCCTCGACCTCCCGAGCCAGCTTCCCGACGACCTGAAATCGCTCGTCCAGGGCAACATGATGAAGATCAACGGCGCCGGCGAAGTGCAGGTCTACGTGCAAGTCGCCGCCGCCGACGCCACGGTCCTCAACGCGCTCGTCACTGCGGGCGTCACGGTCGAGCGGGTCTCGCCGGACCTGACGCTGGTCCAGGGCTGGGTTTCGCCGAACGCGCTCAGTGCGCTGGCCGCCGTGCCCGCCGTCGAATCGGTCAGGCTTCCCAACTACGGCTTCGTGCAGACCGGCTCGGTGACCGCAGAAAGCGACGCGATCATCCGTGCCGACCTTGTGCGCTCCACCTACGGCGTGACCGGCGCCGGCATCAAAGTCGGCGTGATCTCGGACGGCGTCGGCGGGATGACCGCATCGCAGGCAAGCGGCGACCTCGGGTCCGTCGATACGTCCACCTGCAACGCCGTAGGGGGCGATCCGACGGCGTCCGGAGCCGAAGGAACAGCGATGCTGGAGATCGTCCACGACATCGCCCCCGGTGCGCAGCTATACTTCGGCCACTTCGAGTCAGCCACTAGCGGGACGTATCTCGACTTCAACGCCGCCGTCACCTGCCTTGCTGCCCATACTGACGTAGTGGTTGACGACATCGGTTGGTTCAACGTCGGCCATTACGACGGCACGAGCGCCGTGTCGACCAACACATCCAATCAACTCAACCTGGCAGGCAATCCCATCAGGGTGTACTCGACCGCTGTGGGCAACTATTCGCTAGACCACTACCGCGACACGTTCATCGACTCCAACGATGGCTACCACGATCAGCAGTTCCAGGCAACTGCGGGTAACACGATCGACCATTACGGATGGGGCCCGAATGACAACAACGCTATCTACCTATTCAATGGTGAAAGCGTCGCCATCTTCCTACAGTGGAGCGACACCTGGGCAACACATCCCGACGACTATGACCTGGGCCTATATAGCTTCAATGCGAGCGCCTTTGTAGCGTGGAGCACGACAGGGGATACCACTTCAGGAAACCCTGTCGAAAGCATTGGATATACGAATACGGGCGCTGACGGTCAGTTTGGCATCGTAATTCGAAAAGCCAGCGGTAGCGCCCGCACTCTTGACATGTATGTCCTGGGAGCAGCGCCGTTTGATTCGACAAGCGGTCCAGATATGAACTACTACACGCCGTCGCGCAGCGTTCCCAACGAGTCCGACGCTGGCAATGGCGTCATCTCCGTCGGCGCCATCGATGAGGCGAATCCGGGCCACAGCACGATAGAGTACTTCAGTAGCCTTGGCCCGACGGTTGACAATCGGACCAAGCCGGACGTCACGGGCATCGACGGTGTATCGGTCACGGGCAATGGCGGCTTTGGAAGCCCGTTCTATGGCACCTCCGCCGCCGCACCGGACGTCGCCGCTGTTGCTGCGCTGCTCCTCCAGTGCCGGCCTGACCTCAAGGCCGGAGGGGCCACCGCCGCGTCGACAGCCCGGACCAACCTTCGGAACTACATTCTCAACAGCGCCGTCCCCCTCGGAACCCCGATACCCAACAACACCTTCGGCTACGGGCGCCTCGACGCCTACGCCGCCGCGGTTGCCGCCGGCTGCTCAAGTCCCACGCCCACGCCGACGCTCACGGCCACGCCGACGCTCACGGCCACGCCGACGCTCACGGCCACGCCGACGCTCACGCCCACGCCGACACCCACGCTCAGCCCAACGCCGACCTTGACCCCCACTAGCACCGGTACTGCGACCAGCACGCCAATCCCGTCCATGGGGTGCAGCGGGCCAAGGCCAACCGGCCCGAATCTGCCCACTCATATCTGCACCGACAAGGCCGACACCGACGGCGACACAATTCCCGATTGCGTCGAGCATCTCTATGGCACCTGCGCCTCCGTCGGCGACCCGACCGTCGATTATTCCAACTGCGCCAATCCGGTTGACAGCGACGGCGACAACTGCCCCGACTGGCTGGAGATGAACGACGTCAACGGCGACCGGAGTGTCGACGTCATCGATCTGCTCATCGTCGCCAAGCGGTTTGGAGGGGTCATTCCGCCAGACCCGACGCAGGACGCCGTCCTTGACGTCAACCACGATGGGCACATCAACGTAACGGACCTCCTGGTAGTGGCGCGGAACACCTGCGCCTACCACCAGCAGTATCTTGGATACACTGGGCCGTGTCCCTGCGGGCCGGACCAGCCACCGTAGCTTTCCCTGCGCGCTAAGCGTTACCCTATGACCCGTCGACGGCCAACCGGCGGCTGTTCAGCTCCTTCCGGCCGGAGCTCCAGCGAGAGCGTTTCCAAGCGGTCATGTAGCGCGCTGCCTTTGTGGCAGGGGGTATTGTTGGAATGAGGGTTGGCAATTTCGGAAGGGCTTATGGGCGATGACCTCGCGGGACGAGGGTCGCGGCTAGCTCACACGCCGGAGTCGTCCTCCAGTTCCTCCTCGTCCGGCTCCTGCCACTCGCCCGGCTTTGCTTCCCAGACCGACTTGTAGTTATCGCCGGCCAGCGCCCGCTGGATCTCTTCCTTCTCCAGCGCCAGCAGCTCGTCGTAGCACGCCTCGCACTCCCGCACCATGTCCGGGAACCCCAGGTTCACGAAGCGCGCCACCAGGTGCTGCCACATCCCCAGGGTGACCAGACTCTCGACGTACTTCGGCCAGGGGATTAGCGTCAGGCTGTCCGGCTTGGGGAAGCGCGGCCGCAGGCGTCGCAGCGAGCGGAAGCGTTCCTCCGCCGTGCCGACCATCTCGACGATCTTGACCATCGGCGCGTCGACGGCGTTGGAGCGCGCATCGACGATGAGCGTCTTGCGGAGCAGCGGGAAGTACAGCGCGACCACCTCCGCCGTATCGAGCGAGTTCGCCATCTCCGCCAGGTCTATCTGAAAATCGAAGTCCACGCTTTCCCCGCCTGTTCGCCTATCTCACACCGCGTAGGTCGGGCGTCTCGCTCGACCGTTTCTGCCAACCTGCCATCTAGCTGGGCTTGTCCGCGTCAACAATGCGCAGGAACTGGTGTTTTCCCACGCGGAAAGCGTCACCGCCACGCACATCGATGAGGGTTTCCGTCACCTTCATCTCCGTGCCTTCCCTCACTCTGACTACGCCACCCTGCAGAATCAGTCTCTCCCCCTCTTTGACGCTTCTCACTAGTCCCGCCTCCTTGAGGATGCGGGGCAGGTAACGACGTTTGTCATCGAGTACGACCTGAGGCGACATACCTGGGCTCCGTAGCGTGATGAGGCCGCGCGCATCATACTCCCTCATATCCAGTGGAAGCTCGCGCTCCTGGAACGTGCTGACGAACCGCTCCTCCGCCTTCTCCGCTGCCTCCGCGCTGTGCAGTTCCGTCACGATCTCCCGCGCCAGCCGCTTCTTCACGTCCATCGGGTTCACGGATCGCTCCGCCAGCTTCCGCCGCGTCTCCTCGATCTCCTCTTCCGGCACGTCCGTCACCAGCGTGAAGTAGTCCAGCATCACGTTGTCCGGCAGCGACATTACCTTGCCGTACATCTCCTCCGGTGGGTCGTTCAGCGCAATGTAGTTGCCCTGCGTCTTCGACATCCGCAATTGCCCGTCCGTCCCGACCAGAATCGGCATGCAAACGGCAATCTGCGGCCGCTGCCCGTACGCCCGCTGCAGCGTCCGTCCGGCCATCAGGTTGAAGAGCTGCTCCGTGGCGCCTATCTGCGCGTCGGTCTGAAGAGCGACCGCGTCGTAGGCCTGCATGAAGGCGTAGAAGAACTCGTGCACGTAGATCGGCTCGCTCCGGTCGCGCCGCTTTGCGAAATTGTCGCGCTGGAGGAACTGCCCGACGGTGAAATGGGAGGCGATCTTGATCAGCTCTTCGAAAGTGAGTTTGCTCAGCCACTCGGCGTTGTTGCGGACGATCGTACGCTCCCGGTCGAGCACCTTGAACGCCTGGTCCGTGTACGTCCGCGCGTTCGCCTCGATCTCCTCCAGCGTCAGCATCGGCCGCGTCGACTCCTTGTCGCTGGGGTCGCCGACCAGCGCTGTGAAGCCGCCAATGAGCAGTACAGTCTCATGGCCCAGGCGCTGGAACTGGCGCATTTTACGCATCGGCACGGTGTGGCCGAGCGTCAGGTCCGGCGCCGTCGGGTCGATTCCCAGGTAGACGCGCAGAGGCCGTCCCTCCGCCAGGCGCTCCCGCAGATCGCTCTCCATGGCGCGCGCCACGCCCTCGTCGCCGTAGACGACGCCGCGCATTAGAAGCTGCACTTGCTCTTCAATCGATGGCATGCGATCTGCTCGCGTTCAGGCGGAGCTTTCGGCGACGGCTTCGGGCGCGCGCTCGAAGTACTGCCGTGCCTCCTCGACGTCCCTGCCGATCTGTTCGGTCAGCGCGTCCGTGCCGGCGAAGCGCACCTCGCCGCGCAGGCGCTTCAGCACGTCGATTCGCAGCTCTCGTCCGTAGAGGTCCCCGCTGAAGTCTATTATATGCACCTCGACCGTACGTTCACCATCCTCGAACGTCGGTCGCCGTCCAATGTTCGTGACCGACCGGTAGCTCTTGCCTTCAACCGACGCTCGCGTCACGTAGACCCCGAACGGCGGCAGCGCCAGCCCCGAGCCGACCGCAATGTTCGCCGTCGGAAAGCCGATCACGCGCCCTCGCTCGACGCCTCTGACCACCGGCCCGGCCAGCGAGAACGTCCGCCCCAGCAGCCGGTTGACGCAGGCGATGTCGCCCGACTCCAGCGCGGCGCGAATCGCGGACGAGCTGACGACCAGCCCCTCTTCGACCAGCGGCCCGACCGACTCCACTTCGAAGCCCGCGTCAGCGCTCAGTCGCTCCAGAGCTTCGCCGCCACCCTCACGACCGCGCCCGAGCGCAAAGTCCGGCCCGGCCAGCAGAAAGCGCATTCGCAGCCGTTCTTGCAGTCCGGCCAGGAAGTCCGCGGCGGAAAGGCGCGCCACCTCTGCCGTGAACGTCAGCGGCAGCACAAAATCGACGCCGCCGGCCCGCAGCAGCCGAACTCTCTCCTCCAGGCTCATCAGGTAGACGATTCCCGCCGTCGGATGCAGCACTAATGCCGGATGCGGATGCAGCGTGACAACGCCCGTCGCCAGGCCGCGCGCCGACGCTCGCTCTCGCAGCGTGCGCAGCAGGTGAAGATGGCCGCGGTGCACCCCGTCGAACACGCCGACGGTTAGCGCCGTGTCCCTGGCCAGACCCTCGACCTCCAGCTCCCCCAGCGGCCCGGCGTCTGTCATGACTTCTTTGTCCGCCCGCGTTTGGGCTTCACCGGCGGAGCCGCAAGTACCGCTTTCGGCTTGGCCCCAGGGGTGGGTGTGCGCTTCGGTTTCGCCGGCGGAGCCACCACTGCACGCGGATTGGCCGCCGGCGCTCGCCCGCGCTTGGGCTTCATCGTCGGAGCGGCCGACGCGGCAGGCGGCTTGGCCTCAGGCGCCCGCCCGCGCCACGCCTTCACCGGCAGGGCCGTCGACGCCGCCCGCAGGTTGGCCTCCGGCGTCTGCGGCGGTATCGAGCAGCCCGCAGCGAGGAGAAAGCGCTTGCCGCCCGTCTCCGCCAGTGCCTCCGCGACCTCTGCGGCCACCTGTTGCGGCGTCCCTCCCGCAACCGTCGCCACCGCCACGCCGCCCATGACCGCCCGCTTCGTCTTCGCCAGAATGTTGGCCAGGCCGGGGTTTCCACTGTCGCGATTCGCCCAGTTGAAGGCGTGTACGGGGTAGTCGAGCATCGATTCGAGCATGTTGTGCTTGCGGCAGACGTGAAGGATGTTGAACTCCGCTCTCGCGACGGCTTTCAGGATCTGCAGGTCGTATGGTCGCCCGAACTCCGCATACTGTTCCGCCGTCGCTACGTCGTACGTCCCCCAATCGACGGTCGCGAAGAAGATGCCGTCGGCGCCCGCCTCGACACAGGCCGACGCGTAAGCCGCCAGCGTCTCCGAAACCGCCCCAAGGGCCCGATGCAGCGCTTCGTCGTTATGGCGCATGTAGCGTCGCACCGCGCCGAGATCGCCGTTCGCCAAGCGGCCGACGACGGAAAGCGGCGAGAAGACCGTCTGCAGGAAAGGCGCCTCGCCCGCCAGCCCTTCGCCGATGAGCCGCAGCGCTTCGATTTGCTCGCCGAAAGGGCCCGCGTGAACGTCCACCGGGGCCAGCCGGTCGAGGTCGCGCGCTGTCTTGAGGACGTATTCAACGTTCAGAGGCCCGTGCAGCACGTCGCCGGAAGGACCGTAGCGATTGCCCCAGGCCTCGGCGTAGTACGTGGCGCGTGGGTTGACCTTCACGAAGTCCCAGCCGTACTGTCGGAAGCGCTCCAACGTCGCCTTCGCCAGGCCGGCGGGCGTCCACTCGCGCAGATAGTCATGTCCCCAGAAGGAGACAGGCGGCCGGTCGACCGCCCTGCCCGTTAGCGCGGCCTTCACCCTCTCCCGCCTGGTCATCTCCGCCATGTCGATTGCTCCGGAGAAGGCGACGCACTGTTTCAGCAGCAAAAGAAGGAGGGGAATTCCCCTCCCTGGTCGGCGCCTTCTGCAGGCATGATAGTAGCATCAGCTTCGCAGGCGATCAAGGCGCGTGCCGGGCCCGCTCGACTCGGAGTGGCGCCTTGCTGCTACATCTGACGGGAAACGGGGCGCGCTCGCGGCTGCCCATTTGCCAAAACAGGTACTCTCCCTTCCCCCCTTCATGGAGCATGAAGTCTTCACGAGTAGTCGCTCCAACATCACGCCGTCCGCACGTTTGCTCCTTAATCTTAATGAATGGCAAGGGGGTGGCGAGGCGATGTTGAGGATGTGTTATCAGGGAACAAAGCGCCGTAAAGTGCTTCTAGTCGAGGACGATTCGGCGGTAAACAAAGTCTTGGGGCTGTCGCTCCGTTGCGGCGGTTTTGATACGACGCAGGCGGAATCGGGCGGCGAAGCGTTGCAGAAGCTGGACGCTAACGGCTTCGACGCTGTCGTCCTTGATCTCTGCCTTCCCGACGGCCTCGGCGGCGACGTGCTCCACCGCCTGCAAGCGGCGGACAGCCCCGTCTGGGTCGCCATGTCCGCCCTCGACGAAGACGAAGCTCACAAGCGTTTCGGTCCTTTGCAGGGGGCCTTCATAGCCAAGCCCTTTGACCCCTGGGACCTCATCGGCATGCTAGACCGCCTGCTCGCCGACGACCTCGAGGCCCGGAGGAGCGCCCGCGAGCGCCGCGCCGCCTCTTGAGCGTCGGCCCCTGAGGCCGCCTTCACGTTTTCTTTACAGCCCGACGCTCACGCTTCACAACCCCAACACGCCGGTTGTCTACGCTGAGACGTGGGGTTTCCGGCGTCACGAGTCCGAGCAGGAGACGGTCTGTGCTGAATGCGCGGGTAGACCCAGGGAATGAGATCGAAAGGAGCCGCGGCAGGCTTCACGCTTATTCGCCGGCTGAGCGCTTGCCGCTGACCATGCTGCTCGGCAAGTACACCGAACGCATCCGACGCACCAAGGGCAAGACCCAGGCCCAGATCGCCCGCGATTCCTGGCTAGGCGATAGCTACGTGTCGCGGCTGCTCTCCGGCGAACGGCTCAACCCCAGCCGCGATGCCCTCGTCTTGCTTGGCTGCTGGGGCCTTGAGCTCGGCGTCGACGAGATGGACGAGTTGCTGATAGCGGCGGAATACAAGCCGCTGGTCCTACCGGCGACCATTCGCTAGGTGAGGGGACAAACAGGGGAGGATAGGATGTGCGCATCGTGTGGCTGCGGAATTCTGGAGGAAGATCACGGCGACTTTAGGAGCCTGACTTTTTCGGACATCGAAGAGGCGGCGGAAGCAGCGGGCATCAGCGCCGAGGAAGTGGCGCGGAACATCCAGGCCGCCGTCATCGAGGCCGAGGAATCGGAATACGGGGGAATGAGGCGAGCAAGCTGACCCGGGCGACAGGGAGGTCGCGGCTCGGCGCCGAAACAAAGAGGAAGGACCCGGGGCGCCGGTAGGGTCTACGGCGGTTCGTCTTTGGAAATGGTGGGGAGGTCGAGAGGTGGTTTACTCTCGGCCTTCTCGTTTCCGTCCCGAAACGCGTGAAGGCGAACGGCGGGACGGCAAGAAAGGGGGGCGGCCATGCCCCGATCAATTTGGAGCGGTGTCATCAGCTTCGGGATGGTAAGCATCCCCGTTAACCTGTACACCGCCACGCAAGAGAAAGACATTGCATTCCACCTGCTGCACAAAAGCTGCGGCAACCGGCTGAAGCAGGTGCGCTGGTGCCCGTTCGACGAAGAAGAAATCGAATGGAACGACGTCGTCCGCGGCTACGAGTACGCCAAGGACCAGTACGTCACCCTCACCGACGAGGACTTCGAGAAGCTGCCTCTGCCCAGCAAGCACACCATTGGCCTCTCCGCCTTCGTCCGCAGCCAGGAGATAGACCCCATCTACTACGATAAGAGCTACTACCTGGAGCCGCGCGAAGGCGGCGCCAAGCCGTTCGCCTTGCTCATGCGCGTCCTCGAAGAGAAGTCGCTCGTGGGCATAGCCAAGATCGCCATTCGCAACAAGGAGCAGCTCTGCGCCCTCCGACCGCAGGACCGCACCCTCGTCCTCGAAACGCTCTACTACCCGGACGAGATCCGCGTCGAACAGGGCATCGAGGCCGCCGACGTCGACGTCTCCCAGCGCGAGATCGAGTTGGCGATGACCCTCGTCGACGCCCTCTCCGAAAGCTTCAACCCGGAGCAATACCAGGACGACTACCGCCAGGCGGTCATGGAGCTGATAGAGGCCAAGCGCAAAGGCCAGGAGATTGTCGCGCCGCCGCCACCGCCGGGCAACGTCATCGACCTGATGGCCGCCCTGCGCGAAAGCGTCGAAGCGGCGAAGAAACAGCGGACTGAACAGCCGCGACGCGGACGCGAGGAGCGCGACGAACGCCGGAAGGCTGGCTAATTATGCCGCGAACGAAACCGGCCCCCGGCCTGGACGAATACGCGCGCAAGCGCCGCCTGAAGCGCACCCCCGAGCCGCCGCCGGAGAGCAAACCTAGTGGCGCCGGGCCCCTGCGCTTCGTCGTCCATAAGCACGCCGCCAGCCGGCTTCACTACGACCTGCGACTGGAGGCGGAAGGCGTCCTCAAGTCCTGGGCGGTGCCGAAGGGCCCCTCGCTCGACCCGAAGGACAAGCGGCTCGCCGTCATGGTCGAAGACCACCCCGCGGGCTATGCGGACTTCGAAGGCGTCATTCCGGACGGCGAGTACGGCGCGGGCGAGGTGATCGTCTGGGACCGCGGCAGCTACGCCCCGGAAGAGGAAGGCCATCGCGCCTTCGACCGCCATGAAGCGGAGCAGATTGTCCAGGACGGCCTCGCCCACGGGAAGATCGGCTTCTACCTCAACGGCGAAAAGCTGAAGGGCTCCTGGGCGCTTGTCAAGTCGCGCCGCGGCCCAAAGGACTGGCTACTTATCAAGCACAGCAACGGCGCCTCCGACCGCGACATCCTGCGCGAAGAGCGCTCCGTCGTCTCCGGCATGACAATCGAGGACCTGAAAGCCGGCGGCCGTCCCGAACCGCCCTCGGAGCGACAATCAGACGCCGAAGGCCCGGAGTCCCTGCCCGGCGCGCGCAAAGCTCCCTTCCCGCGTGCGCTTCTGCCCATGCTCGCCACGCCCGCCGAACAGCCCTTCTCCCATCCGGACTGGATCTTCGAACCCAAGCTTGACGGCCTCCGCGCCATCGCCTTCCTGCGCGACGGCAAGGCCCGCCTCGTCTCCCGCCGCGGCAAGGACGACACGAAAGTCTACCCCTCGCTCGCCGCCGAGCTCCCCGAGCAATCCGCCCGCGAGCTCGTCATCGACGGCGAAATCGCCGCCCCCGACGAGCAGGGAGTCCCCTCCTTCCAGCGCCTTCAGCAGCGCATGAACCTCCAGAACGACGCCGACATCCACCGGGCGGAAGCCCAGGTCCCCGTCGTCTATTACGTGTTCGATATCCTCTACCTGGACGACTACGACTTGACGAACGTCCCCTTCGAGGCGCGTCGCCGCCTCCTCGAGCGCACTCTCGTCCCCGGCGACCACGTTCGCCTCATCGAGCAGTTTCAGCAGGAGGGCGAAATCGCCTTCCGGGTCGCCGTCGAGCATGGCCTCGAAGGCGTCATGGCAAAGAAGCGCGACAGCGTTTATGTTCCCGGCCAGCGCTCCCGTCTCTGGCTGAAGGTCAAAGCGACTCTCAGCGATGAGTTCGTCATCGGCGGCTTCACCCGCGGCGCCGGCGCCCGCGCGCGAACGTTCGGCGCGCTCCTCCTCGGCCAGTACGACGGCCGGGGCAAGCTCCGCTACGTCGGCAACGTCGGCAGCGGCTTCGAGGACCGCCTGCTCGAGGACCTGCTGGCGCGCCTGGACAAGCTGCGCACGGATCGCTCCCCCTTCACCGGCGAAGTCGACCGCACGCGCGAATCGACCTGGGTGAAGCCGGCGCTCGTGGCCGAGGTGAAGTTCGCGCAGTGGACCGGCGACGGCAAGCTGCGCGCTCCCGTCTTCCTGCGCCTCCGCGAAGACAAGCCGAAGGAGCAGGTGGAGCGCGTCGAGGTGGTGGAAGCGCCGTCGGGCGGCAAGACAGGCGGTCCGGCGCCGATGCGCCCCGTCGTGGACCAGCGCGACGTCGACGCCGTCCTCGGCCAGCTTTCCTCCCCAAAGCGCGACATCACGCTCAAGGTGCAGGACCGCCAGATTGCGCTCAACAACCTCGATAAGCCCTTCTGGCCACCGCTCGGCGACCAGCGCGCCCTGACCAAGCGGGACCTCCTCGTCTACCTGACGAAGGCCTCGCCCTACCTGCTGCCCCATCTGAAAGACCGCCCGCTCACGCTCAAGCGCTATCCCAACGGCATCGAAGGCGAGAGCTTCTTCCAAAAGCACTACGAGAACGGCGGGCCGCCCTACGTCGAGAAGGTGCTCCTCTTCTCCGAGCAGGAAGGCGACCAGCAGTACCTCCTCTGCAACAACCTGCCCTCGCTCCTCTGGCTCGGCCAGATCGCCGACATTGAGCTCCACACCTGGTACTCCCGCACAAACCCGGAGCCCGACGCCACGCACCTGACGGCCAATTTCAGCGGCCCGCTCGACAACATCCTCGGCTCCACGCTCAATTACCCCGACTTCATCGTCTTCGACCTCGACCCCTATCTCTACTCGGGCGATGAGAAAGAAGGAGCGGAGCCGGAGCTGAACCGAAAGGCCTTCGCAAAGACGCGCGAAGTCGCCGGCTGGCTGCGCGAAACGCTCTCCTCGCTGTCGCTGCCCGCCTTCGTCAAGACGTCCGGTCGCACCGGCCTTCACGTCTACGTGCCCATCGTCCGGCGCTTCACCTTCGACGAAGTGCGCGCCGCCGCCGGCAGCATCGGCCGCTATCTGATGCAGCAACATCCGAACGACATCACGATGGAGTGGTCGGTGAGCAAGCGCAAAGGGAAGGTCTTCTTCGACCACAACCAGAACTCGCGCGGCAAGACCCTCGCCTCCGCCTACTCGCCGCGCCCGTCGCCGGAAGCGAGCGTCTCCGTGCCGCTGTTGTGGGAGGAGCTCCCGCACGTCTATCCGACCGACTTCACGATCCTTAGCGTCCCGGACCGCCTGGCCCGGATCGGCGACCCTTGGCAGGGGATCCTGTCGGCAAAGCACGATCTCAGCAACCTGCTGGCGAAAGGACCGGAGGCCGCCGCTCGCTGAATCGATTCAAAACGTCGTCTTCGAAGGGAGGACACAAATGGCCGAATTCCTTAACCCGTTCCAGGGCATCCTTCCCAATCGTACGCTGAGCCTGGGAGAGCTTATCCGCGCCATCAGGCAGGACATCGCCGCGGAGGAGGAAGCGACCCACCTCTACACGGCGCAGGCTGAGGCCTCCGACAATGAGCTTGCCAGGCGCGTGCTGCTGGACATCGCCGACGAAGAGCGCGTCCACGTCGGCGAGTTCTCCCGCCTGCTCAGTATCCTCACGGAAGGGGAAGAGGACCGCTTTCTGGCCCAGGGAGCTCAGGAGGTCGATGAGATGGCCGGCGAAGGCCAGCCTCCCGCCGGCGAGACGTCCGGCAGCGCGATGACCGTCGGCTCCCTCAAGGGCTGACCGCACGCCGCACCATTGCGATAACTCACTCTCTAAGGAGGGAGCGATGATGGAAGAAAAGTACTTGGCCAGGGATGAGGCCCCAATCGAATCCGAGACTTGGAAGGCGCTGGACGCCGCGCTCGTGGAGACGGCGCGCGGCATCCTCGTCGGCCGCAGGATCCTGCCCATCGAAGGCCCCTACGGCTTCGGCTTGAAGTCCGTCCCGCTGGAGGACGTCCAGGTCCAGGAGGACGTCTACGCCAGCGCGTCGATACCGCTGGCAGCCATCGAAGTCGGCTTCACGCTCGGCAAGCGCGACCTCGTCTCCTACGAGAGGGACACTCTGCCCCTCAACCTCAACTCGCTGGTCGATGCCGCGATTCGCGCCTCGACGCTGGAGGACGACATCATCCTCAAGGGCGACCCGCGTCTCTGCGGCCTGCTCAACTGCGAGCGCATAAACAGCCAGCCGCTCTCGTCCTGGGACGAGCTGGGCACCGCCGCCGGCGACATCATCAAGGCCGTTATCGACCTCGACAACGCCGGCTACCACGGCCCCTACGCGATTGCCCTTTCGCCGCCGCGCTACGACGCGCTGTACCGTCGTCACCCGATCGGCGCCTTCAGCGAGTTGGAGCAGATCCAGACGATAGCGACCGAAGGCGTCTTCAAGGCGCCGGTGCTGGAAAAGGGCGGGCTCGTCCTGAACACGGGCCGCATGTACGCCTCCATCGTCCTCGGGCAGGACATGACGATATCCTTCGTCGGCCCGACGAAGGATAACCTGGAGTTCGCCATCGTCGAAAGCCTCGCCTTGCTCGTGCGACGCCCCGGCGCCATCTGCGCTCTGACCGAATGATTTCCTCCGCGTAGGGCGGGCATCTTGCGCGCCTCCGCGTCAGGGGCAATCCGCGACGGGCCGTAGGGCGCATCGCGGTGCCCGTGTGCCTGCGGGGATTAAGAGGGGAAGGCTGCGGGTTTCAGCCCGCAGAACTGCAAGCCACCCCCGCCTTCAAGCTGCGTCTCAGAATCTGCAGCCCGTTATCTCGCTCGGAATGCGCGTCGCGCGCCAGAATCGTGAAGAGTCACGTTCCCATGGCGACTGTGCCTTCTTTCACAAAACCTTCACGAAACCCTCGCCGCCCTTCACAATCCCGGCCATACGGCGTGCCTAGAATGAAGTTACTTTGCGGGTATGGCGGATTGGATGGGACTGGACAGAGAAGACATCGACGAGGTCGGCGCCAAGCGAGGCAAGGTTCTTGTAGTCGAGGATGATCCCGCCGTAACGAGGATCCTCAGAGTCTGCCTCCGAACTGTAGGTTTCGATACTACGCCGGCGGACACAGGCGGCGAGGCGCTCCGGCAGCTAGAGACCGCGCCCTTCGACGCGGTCCTCCTCGATCTCGGCCTGCCCGACGGCCGCGGCGGCGACGTCCTCCACAGGCTGCAGACCGCCTCCGACGACTGCCCCGTGTGGGTGGTGATATCGGCGCTTGATGAGGATGAAGCCGCCAGACGCTACGGTCCCATCGGCGGCGTCTATGTCCCCAAGCCCTTCGACCCCTGGGAGCTCATTCGCACGCTCCAGGGGCTGCTCGACCGGAAGGGGACGGCCGAGACCGCTGGCAACGGCTCCTCGCCGCCGGCAGGTCATTGATAGCACAATTGACAAGTCGCTTATTATAGTTCTACACTGGGTTCGCTCGCCAGGCCGGGTAGGGATTAGCCCGGCCTATTACCCTCTCGGCAGTAGCCAGTGTCCAGGATGCCTCCGCTCGGCAGGAACGGGGAAAACGGGAACCCTTGAACGACACAGACGCTGCTGTGTCCGGCCCGAATGGAATGTCCACGGCCGATCTGTTCGATCTCGTCTGGAATGATCTTGCCGACCTCATGGGCACGGCCGCCGTCGCCGCGCTCATGAAACGAGCGCTGCGTCAGGCTTCGATGGAAACGCCCGCCCTCAGGTCGCTCAGTATCGCCAAAGAAGACCTCGAGTACCGCTACGATCTGCCGGACTCATGGCAAGAGAACTGCAAAGGCGAGACAGGGCGCTCCCTCCATGATCTGCTGGCGGCGTTAGGGCCGCTGCTCGTTCAGTTGACCGGCCCCGTGGTTGTGCGGCGCTTGCAACGCCTTGCTCCCCTGAGAATCTGCAACGTTCTCTTGCCGGATGAGGTCTCTGCATGGCTGAGCCGATAACGCCATCTCTTGACCTGCTCTCCACCGGCAGCGAGTCTTTAGACCGCATCCTGGGCGGCGGCATCCCCGCCTACTCCGTCACCCTGCTCGTCGGCGAGCCCGGTTCGGGGAAGACGATCTTTGCCGTTCAGACTCTCTTTCACGTGGCGAAGCAGGGCAAGAAAGCCCTCTACTTCACCACACTCTCCGAGCCCACCGTCAAGCTCATCCGCTACATGCAGCAGTTCTCCTACTTCGACGTCAGCCTGCTCGACGACAGGGTCGTCGTCGCCGATCTCGGGTCCGCCATCCGCACCGTCGGCGCTGAAAAGGCGCTTGAGGAAGCGATGAGACGCGTCGAAGAGGAATCGCCGGATCTTGTCATCATCGATAGCTTCAAAGCGATCCGCGACCTCCTCGACGGCCCGGGCGAAGGCCGGCGCGCCATCTACGATCTAGTCGTCCACATGGCGAGCTGGGGAGTCACTACCATCCTCGTCGGCGAGTACGAGCGCCAGGAGATTCTCGCGTCCCCGGAGGCCTCCATCGCCGACGGCATCATATACCTCGGCAACGTCCGCCAAGAGCTGACGGCAGAGCGCGAGATGGAAGTCCTCAAGATGCGCGGCGCCGACTACGTAACCGGCATACACTTCTTCACCATCACCAGCGACGGCTTCAACTTCTACCCCCGCGTCCGCGCGCCCTCGATTGGTAGGGTCTCTTCATCACAAGAGCGCCTGGAGCGCGTTCCAACCGGCGTCGCCGGACTGGACCAGATGCTCCACGGCGGCCTGCTGCCGATGACCTCGACGCAGGTGGAAGGACCGACCGGCATCGGCAAGACGCTCATCGGCCTCAACTTCCTCATGGAAGGCGCCCGCCGGGGCGAGAAGAGCGTGCTGTTTACCCTGGAAGAGACGCCCGACCAGCTCCACTCAATAGCCGTCGCTTTCGGCTGGGACTTGCCCGAGCTTGAGAAGAAGGGCGGCCTCTCCATCGTCTACACGTCGCCCGTAGAGCTCTCCACCGACCTCTACCTGAATGACCTTCGCCGCGAGATTGAGTCGATGGGCGCGAAGCGGGTCTTCCTGGACAGCCTCACCAGCCTGGCGCTGGGCATTCCCTCCGACCGGCGCTTCAAAGAGCTCGTCTACGCTATATCAAAGTACGTCAACGCCCTGGGCGCGACGCTGATGTTCTCTACCGAGACTACTCAGCCCATCGGAACAGCGCAGCTCCCGGGCGTGGGCACCTCCGCCATGACCGATCAGGTGATCGTCCTTCGCTACGTCGAACTGGAAGGGCGGCTGGAAAGAGCCATATCCGTTCTCAAGGCGCGGGCCACCGCTCACGATCCGTCGTTGCGCCGCTTCACAATCTCGCCCGAGGGATTGAAGGTCGGCGAAGGCTTCGCTGACATGCAGGGGGTCCTGACCGGCATCCCCAGGGGCACTGGCAAATAGACTGGTCAGCCACGGGGGGATGAAACACATTGACTGAAAGCCTGCTGCGCTCGCCTCTGCGCCTCCTCAACGACGCGGCCCACACGCTGGAGTCGCTCGATGGGCCCGAGAAGCGCCTCAAGGCGGTCTTGCGCCTCCTGTGCGATCTCGTACCGTGCGACGGCTGCGTCCTGCTGGAAGCCCCGAACGGCGATGAGCCCAGGTTCACGTTCCTGCCGAAGCCTGCGGACGGAGACCTCTTGAGCTTGAAGGCGGCGATGACGCGCTGTCTTCAGATGATCGCCAGCGATGGGTCGGGGCCGCTCACCGGCGAAACGGCGCCCCAGATAGCCGCCTCCCTTCCCTGGGCGTCCTACCTCGGACTGCCCCTTGTTGGGAACGACCGCGTCACCGGTCTCCTCTTCGTCGGCGCCAATAAGCCCGACGCTTACGGCGAGCAAGACCTGAGCGTTCTTTCCGTCGTCGCCAGCCAGATCGCCGCCTACCTCACCGCGCTCACCTACTACCGCCGGCAGACCGCGGTCGCCGAGGAGCTACACCGGTCGCAGGAGTACGGCAGACACCTCTTCCAGTCCAGCCTTATCGGCATCCTGGAGATTGAAGGGGACAGAATCACAAACGCCAACGATGCCTTCCTGAGCATCGTCGGCTACACCCGGGACGACCTCGAACGCGGCGCTCTCAACTGGCGCGCCATGACGCCGCCGGACTATCTTCACCTCGCCGAACGCGCTCTAAAGGAAGCGGAGACCACCGGCGAAGCCACGCCGTACGAGAAGGAGTGGTATCGCAAGGACGGCACGTCCGTTCCCGTTCTCGTCGGTGCAACGCTCACCGAAAAGTCGCCTCCCCGCTGGGTCTCCTTCGTTCTCGACCTGACGGAGCGCAAGCGCATAGAGGCGGACCTGGAGCGCACCCGCAGCGAGTTCCTTGGCGAGGTCAGCCACGAGCTCAAGACGCCACTGACGGCAATAAAAGGCTCCGCCGCCATGGCTCTCGCCGGCGAGGGGCCCACCCCGGCGGAAGCGCGGGAGCTCTTCCAGGTCATCGACGAGCAGTCGGAACGCCTTCGTGAGCTCATAAGCAACCTGCTCGACATGACCCGCGTCGAGGCCGGCTCGCTCGGTGTGAAGCCGCAGCCCGCCGACCTCTCGCGCCTGGCCAAGGAGGCGGTGGACACTTTCAGCCGCTCTGTCGCCGATCGCCCAATCGACATCGACCTGCCGCCGTCGCTGCCCGCGGTCATGGCCGACCGGCGGCGTACCGTCCAGGTGCTCTCAAACCTGCTCTCCAACGCCGACAAGGCCTCGCCGCCGCGCGCGCCCATCGCCGTCTCCGCCGAAGCCGCCGCAAGCGAAGTCATCGTGCGCGTCCGTGACCTCGGGCGTGGCATCCCGCCGGAAAAGATGCCGCTCCTTTTCAAGAAGTTCGCCAGAGTGCACGAAAGCGGCGGTCGCAGCACCGGCCTCGGTCTCGCCATCTGCAAGGGCATCGTCGAATCGCACGGCGGGCGCATCTGGGCTGAGAGCGGCGGCATCGGTGAAGGCGCCACCTTCTGCTTCACCCTCCCGATCGCGGATGATGCGTCCAAAACGGCCGATGGATAGGAAGGCTTTCACAATCGCGCTGCGGGTGCTAACGTAGACTACTAAGGTCGCACCCACAGCGGCCGGCAGATTGAAGCAAAGGACGAGAAGAACACCAATGACCGAAGAAAAGAAACCGTCGGCGCGCCTCCGAAGCGTCGGGCAGCCGGCTGTCGCTGGACCACATTCCGACGGCGCTGGACCAGAGCGCAGGCAGGCGGAAATAGATGCCCTCCTCGAATCGTCGCGGGTTGTCCTGAGGCACCGTGACTTCGCGGAAGCCGCGCGTGTCATATTTGACCGCTGCAAAGCCCTCATCGGCGCTGCAGCCGGCTACATAGCGCTCCTGTCGTCTGAAGGCACCGAGAACGAGCTCGTATTCCTCGACGCCGGCGGCATCCCCTGCGACGTCAACCCCGATCTGCCCATGCCTATCCGCGGGCTTAGGGCGCAGGTCTACGAGAACGGCCGCGCCGCCTACGAGAACGATTTCGCACATAGCGAATGGCTGAGCCTTATGCCCGAGGGCCACGTAACCCTGGACAACGTGTTGTTCGCGCCTCTCATTATTGAGGGCGCCACGGTGGGCCTGCTGGGCATCGCCAACAAGCCCGGAGGCTTCACCACGGACGACCTCCGCCTGGCGACGGCCTTCGGCGAGCTGGCCGCGGTCGCCCTGGACAACAGCCGCACTTTGGAGGCCCTGCGCAAGAGCGAGGAGCAGTACCGCCTCCTCGCGGAAAACGCCACCGACGGTATCTACCGCTTCCGCCTCGATCCGCCCGCCTATGAGTACGTCAGCCCGGCCATGACCGCCCTCTTCGGCTACGAGCGCGAAGAGTGGCTGGCAGACCCGGACCTCGACCACAAGATCGTTCACCCCGACGACCAGACGCTCATCGACAGGATGCACTCCGAGCCGGCGCAATTCGTCGGGCCGGTCATCCTTCGCTGCCGGCACAAAGACGGCCGTGCCATCTGGATTGAGCACCACAACGCGCCCATCTTCGACGCGGGCGGCAAGGCCATCGCCATTCAGGGCATCGTGCGCGACGTGACAGAGCGCATGCACTCCATGGAAGAGACGGAGCGGCTCCGCAACGAGTTCCTCGCCATGGTCACGCACGAGCTAAAGACGCCCCTTGCCGCCATCAAAGGCTCCGCCGCCACCGCCCTCCGCAGCCCGCGGCCGCTGGACCCGGAAGAAGGGCAGGAGCTCTTCCAGATCATCGACGAGCAGTCCGACCGCCTTCGCGACCTGACCGACAACCTGCTGGACATGAGCCGCATCGAAGCCGGCTCCCTCTCCGTCAAGCCGGAGCCCACCGATTTGGCCGCCGCAATCGAGGAGTCGAAGGCAACGGTGGCGCGCGCCGGCCGCCCCCACCGCATTGACGTCGAGATGCCGGAAGAGATGCCGGCCGTCAACGCCGACAAGCGCCGCCTCGTGCAGGTTCTGGCCAACCTGCTTAACAACGCCACCAAGTTCTCCTCGCCGGCCGCGCCCATAACCATCAACGTCGACCACGATGCAGTCCACGCCACCATTCGCGTACGTGACAGCGGCCAGGGCATCGACCCGAAGAAACTGCCGCTCCTCTTCCAGAAGTTCTCCCAGATAGGCGAAGGATCCGCCCTTCGCGCCGGCACCGGCCTTGGCCTCGCGATATCCAAGGGCATCGTCGAAGCGCACGGCGGCCGCATCTGGGCCGAGAGCGAAGGCGAAGGGACAGGCGCAACGTTCACCTTCACCCTGCCGCTAGCCGCCGAGAGCGTCGCTCGACCCGCCGCCGCCGCGCCGGCTCCCACGCCCGCCGGCTTCCGTCGCGGCGAAAGACCGCGCGTCCTCGCCGTCGACGACGAGCTGCCCATCCTGCGTTACCTGCAGCACTCCCTCGACCAGGCCGGCTACCAATCTATCGTCACCAGCGACCCGTCGCAGGTCACCAAGTTCGTGGAGATGGAGCAGCCGGACCTCATCTTGCTGGACCTCCGCCTTCCCGGCGTCAGCGGCTTCGACCTGCTGGCGCGCATCCGCGAGTTCTCCGCCGCGCCCGTCATCTTCCTGACCGCCAGCGACAGCAGCGAGGACACGGTGCGCGCCCTCAAGCTGGGCGCCGACGACTACGTGACCAAGCCCTTCGCGCCCTCGGAGCTGCTCGCCAGAATCGAGGCCGCGTTGCGTCGTCGCTCCCTGCCGGGCGCCGGTGGCGATACGCGGCCCCCCTTCACCGTGAAGGACCTCACGATCAACTTCGCAGAGCGGCGCGTCATCCTCGACGGCAAGGAGATCTCGCTATCCGCGACCGAGTACAAGCTTCTCTACGAGCTGGCCACCCACGCCGGCCTTGTCCTGACCTTCGACCAGATCCTTCAGCGCGTCTGGGGCGCCGAGTACGCCGGCGAGACGGAGCTCGGCGACGACGCCAAGAACCCGCGCTACATCCTCACGGAACGGCAGATCGGCTACCGGATGGTCAAGGCATAGCTCCGAACCACCCCCCAACGTACCCGCGGCGCCACTCCGGCTTGTTTTTCGTTCCTTAAGCAGCAGAAGCGACCGATATCGCGAGATCGCTGGCCGTCTAGCTTCGGCTAGCGCCGTAGCAGCATATATCACTGTCATTAGGAAGGAGCCGTTCATTCACATTTCCTGCACGTAATTCAACTCCCCATTCATACGGCGTTCATGCCTTCGGCCTAAGATTGGGGAGGTTTCGGTACCACCGGGGCCGGTCCGATGAAGGAACAGCGGGCAAGGAAGAGGAACGCCAGGGAAAGCGGAAAGGAGTAAGGATGATGATGTGGTTAAAGGCCTGCCCGCGCTGTCGCGGAGACCTGTTTCTCGACTCGGACTACTACGGACCGTCTGCAAACTGTATCCAGTGTGGGTACACCCTTCAGGAGCCGCTGCGCGGCGTCCAGCCGTCTCGCCTCGAGGACAGACTGCCAGCCACGGCGCCGCTGGCAACGATGACGCTGAGCGTCTCCGCCTCCGAGCAGCAAGTCAAAGTGGCCTGAAGGAGATCGTGATGACCAGCCGGAGACCGCGCCCGCTCACTGCCGACGAAGTGGTTGCCCGGACGAGAAAGCGCTGGGGCACTCTCGAAAGAGAAGATCTGCTGCTTGTGTCCATCTCGCTGGTAAAGGGCGGTCGCTGTCACGCCGAGCCCGCCGATTTCGTCAGCGACGTCGCGTTGACGTTCCGGAGCCTCGAAGGCCGAACGCGCCGGAGCGGCAATTTCAAGCGGCTCCCCACGACGGCAGCGTCAACCATCTCGGCTTCAGAATCAGGCCAGCCCGACGCACGCACGCTCGACTGGCTGGCGGCAGGTTAGCATGATGCGATCTGACGGGCATCGTATCCTGTCGCCGTCCGGCATCAGTCACCCGGCAAGAGGCCTGGTGCAACGAAAGGAAAGTCACGTGGTCAGCTATACCCGACCGGCTCTGCTCACCCGACCGACCGTCGAGGTCCCGCAGCAGCCGCTGCTCATCGTGAGCAATCGCGGCCCGGTGGAGTTCTACCACGACGCCACAGGTCGCCTCCGCCGTCGACAGGCCCGCGGCGGCGTCGCCAGCGCTCTCACCTCCGTCGCCAACTCGGCGCCTGTTAGCTGGATTGCCACTGCCGCCGGAGAAGCCGACCGCGAAGTCGCTCTGGCCGGCGGCCCGCTCGACGTCGGCGACGGCACGCAGCTCCGCCTCGTTGCGCCGCCCCGCGAAGCCTACGACCTTTATTACGGCACTTTCTGCAATCCCATGCTCTGGTTCCTCCAGCACTCCATGTGGGATCGCCTCGAACGTCCCGACGCTCGCAGCGAAGCCCTCTACGCCTGGGAGCACGGCTACCTGCCCGTCAACCAGGCCATCGCCGAAGTCGTCGCCGGCGAGTTCCGCAGCGGCCGCAACTGCGGTTCCGTCATGCTCCACGACTATCACCTTTACGCGGCGCCGCTCTTCATTCGAAACCTCTGCCCAGGCGTCGCTCTGCAGCACTTCATCCATATTCCCTGGCCCGGCCTCGAAGCCTGGCAGGACCTGCCGCGCCAGATCGTCGACTCCATCTTCGAAGGCCTGCTCGCCAATGATAGCGTCGTCTTCCAGACCGAGAAGTGGGCACAAGACTTTCTGCTCACCTGCTGGGCCTTCTTCCCCAGCGCCCGCATCGATTTCACAGATGGCGTCGTCACCTACCGTGGCCGCCGGACGAAAGTCTCCGTGAACCCCATCTCCGTGGATGTCTTCGATCTGCGCAGCCAGCTCTCCTCGCCGGAAGCGCAGCCCTATTTCGCCAGCCTCGCCGCGGAGACCGCCGAGAAGACAATCGTTCGTGTCGACCGCCTCGACCCTAGCAAGAACATCGACGCCGGCCTCCGCGCTTTCGACCGCCTCCTGCAGTCGCATCCGGAGTGGGCGGGGCGCGTGCGCATGCTTTCCTTCCTCGTCCCGTCGCGCGGGTCCATTCCCGAGTACCGTTCGTACGCCGACGAAGTGTTTCCCCTCGCCGACGAGATAAACGCCCGCCACGGCACGAAGAATTGGAAGCCCATCAAGCTGTTCTACGAGCACAACCGGCTGCAGGCCCTCGTCGCCCTCAGCCTGTACGACGTGCTCATGGTTAACCCGCTCATCGATGGCATGAACCTCGTCTCCAAGGAAGGGCCCGTGCTCAACCGCCGCGACGGCGCGCTCGTCCTCTCGGAGGCGGCGGGCTCGTTCGAGGAGCTGCGCGGTGGCGCCATCGGTGTAGCGCCGGAGGACATTGAAGGCACGGCGAACGCCCTGCACACCGCGCTCACACTGCCTGAAGTGGAACGCCGCGAACGCGCCGCCCTGCTGCGACGCGCCGTTCTCAAGCACGATATCGGACGTTGGCTCCAGGTCCAGCTCGAAGACCTGGCGTCGATAGATGACACTAAACCAGCACCTGCTGCGGCGTGAGTGAGCAAGGACGCTCATTCCGCCGCGTCACTAGCACAAGGAGGAAGAGGCACATGATGAAGCCAACCTGGAACTCTCAAGCGAGGTGCCCGCGCTGTCACGGCAACCTGGGGCTAGAATACGATCCGCCCGGAAGCTGGGACGTCGTCTGTCTGCAGTGCGGATTCCGACACGTCGCCGTCGCCCAGCGCCGGGCCGTCGATAACCGCGTTCTCTACCAGGTAGAATCGGTGGGCGAAGAAAAGGCCGCCTGAGGCGCCGCATTCGCGACCAACTCGTTCTAGTAAGGGGGACGGGTGCCTACGAAACGAGAGGAACTCGAATGGCATGACAACGCCTACCGCGAGTTCCGCTCGCTCGTCGATTCAATCGAAGAGCCTCGGTTCGAAGAGCGCTGGCTGGATGGCCGCTGGGGCGTCCGTGAAATCGTCGCTCACCTCACCGGCTGGCATTACCAGTTCGGCGCCGGCCTGGAACGCATGAACCGCGGCGAGCGCCCTTCGCCCCAAGGCGTCGACTGGACGGACGTCCAGACCTGGAACGACCACTTCGCGCACGAGGCGCAGGGCAAGAGCAAGGCAGACGTCCTTCGCGACTTGGACGAAGCGGTAGCCCGCTTCCACGCCAACGCCGAGCGGCTACCTGAAGAACGGTTCGGCCCGGGGAAAACGGCAAGCCGTATGCTTGCGGAAAACGGCCATTTCAACACCCACGCCGCCCAGATAAGGGGCTGGCTCGTGCGACAGCCGGCCTTAAACCAGAATCGCCCGTAGGGCAACGGCACGAAAGGAGAGACCTCAGTGTACGAGGCAAAGGACTACTCTCGTCTCATCGGCATGGACGGCTTCAGCGAGACCCTGCTGAAAAACCACTTCACCCTATACCAGGGCTACGTTACCAACACCAACAAGGTCCGCGATTCCCTTGCCCAGATGGCGAAGGACGGCAAGCACGCCACGCCTGAATACGCCGAGCTCAAGCGCCGCCTCGGCTTCGAATGGGACGGCATGCGACTGCACGAATACTACTTCGAGAACCTCGGCGGCAAGGGCGACCTTGCCCAGTCGCAGAAGCTCGCCCAGGCCGTCGCGTCTGACTTCGGCGCCTTCGACGCCTGGCTCGCCGACTTCAAGGGCGTCGGCGCGATGCGTGGAATCGGTTGGGCCGTCCTCTACCGCGACGGCGCCTCGGGCGCTCTCATCAACCAGTGGATCAACGAGCACCAGAACAACCACCTGGCCGGCTGCATCCCAATCCTGGTGATGGACGTCTTCGAGCACGCCTTCATGCTCGACTACGGCCTGAAGCGCGCCGACTACATCGAAGCGTTCCTCCGCAACGTGAACCGCGAGGCCGTGGAGGGCCGACTGTAGCGCGATCCCGCTTGCTTTCCGCGTTTGTTGGTTGGAGAACCGATTAGCAGCACATGGAGGTGAGGGCTGGTGAAACGGACGATCGTGCACTTCGAGCTGGCAGCGGATGACGTCGAAAAGCTCGCCAACTTCTACCGCGGCGTCTTCGACTGGAAGATCGAGAAGGCGCCGATGGACGATGCGGGCGGCATGGACTACTGGATGATCGACACGGGCGAAGGAGAGGGTACAAACGGCGGGATGATGAAGAAGACCTTCCCGTCGCAGGGGATTCTCGACTATTTCGCCGTCGAGTCCGTGGAAGACTTCTCGAAAAAGGTAGCGTCCCGGGGCGGGACCGTCGTCATGGGCAAGCAGGCCGTGCCGAAGATGGGCTGGTTCGCAGTCTGCATGGACCCCGAAGGAAACGCGTTCGCCCTGTGGGAGATGGACACGAACGCCGCTTAGGCGTGTCTATCCGAAGGAACAGACGGTCAGAAGGGATTCGGCCTGATCGATGAGGCTGGGGGCTACGGGCCAGGAAGCCTGTTAGCCCCTGGTCGTTGCTCTCGCTATCTTCTTTCGGGCCCGACGCGTCGCCTTAGCCTTCGCCAGACGCCGCACTTCAGACTTCGAAATGAAGTGACGCCTCTTCTTGATCTCCCTTAGCACCCCGTTTCGCTGCATTGTCTGCCGGAAACGGGATAGTAAATGTTCCTGAGTTTCGCCGTCTCTGAGCTCTACGAACAAATGCGGTCCCTTCTTAGAATCGCGCTGGCCTGCTCGGAGAGCGGCGCGAGAAGCAATCGAAACAATAGACCGGACGGTCTCCCCGCGGCTCGAACGGGACCTCGGTAGCCTGTCCGCACTCGGCACAGACAGCCGGGAACATCTGCCGTCGTCCACCGCCGGCGCCGCCGCCGAAACTGCCGCCGCCGCGCGATCCGCCTCGCTCGGCCTTCCGCGCCGACCGGCAAGTCGGGCAGCGCTTCGGCTCATTCGTAAAGCCGCGGCTCGCGTGGTACTCCTGGTCCTCTGCCGAGAACGTGAATGTTGCGCCGCAATCGACGCACGTTAGATCTCTGTCGGTGTAAGGCACTCGACGACCTCCTCATTACTTGCTTCCTTGTCATCGAGTGCGGAGCGAAACGGGAGGCCCCATCGCGGCGACTGAAGACGCGGAAATCTGACCAATCGCCCGTAGTTTATCATACGAGTCAAGAATTGACAATAAGACGAATCGAGAACCTTGCCCGTAGGGGCCAGCTTCGCGCGCGCCTGGAAGGCCCGCCTGAACGGCCGCCTACAAGCACAAGTCTCGCCGCTCACAGTAGTCGCACGAGGAACCTTCCGCCGGCGTCAGCACGTCCTCCCCCAACGCTACGGCGAACGCGATGCTCTTGAACGGATGCAGCACTCCCGACTCCCGCGCCTCGACGCCGATCTCCCGCGCTCGTACCATCTCCGCGATCAGGCGCTGTCCTGAAAGCGGCCAGTGGCTCGTGCCGGGATTGAGCGGTATGCTCGCCCTCACGCCCCGTTCCGCCGCCATCGCCTCGATGAGCGCGTAGCCCGCTTCGCCCGCCTTGCCCAGCGCCACCGATCCGACGGCATCGAGCGCGAACGCGACTGGATACTCCCGCTGCGCCGACAGCTCGTCGACCCGCGCCTCCAGCAGCGGGCCGATCGTATACACCATCAGGACCACCTCGCCCACGCTGCCGAACAGCGCCGCGACGACCCCGCTCTCCAGCGCCACACTCTCGCCGATGACAAGGCGCGACGGCTCGACCGCGGTCACCGGAAAGACCTCGTAGGCGATGGCCGGTTGCGCCAGCCGCCTGCCCTCCGCCAGCGCCGTATCGACCGCCCGCAGCCAGGCATCGTCGCCCTGCGGCACGCCCGGCCGCTGCCGCAGCAGTCGCAGCACCGACGCTCGCTCCAGTTCAACTTCGAATCCCGTCACCTGCGGCAAAATTACCCTCCAGTTCCGATCCCAATCTAAGCCCGCCTCTGGCGCCCGTCAAACGCCGCCAGGGTTGACCGCCGTTTGACCAATCAGGTAGGCTGAATTGCCTGCCGCAGCCCTCCGCCCTGTAGACGCGACCGCTGACCATTCGACGCGACAGGCCGGGATAGAAATGGAACTCGCCGACATCACCCGCAGCCTTATCGACGGCGATGCCCCGGGCACGGCCGCGCTGACGCAGCAGGCCCTCGATGCCGGTCTGGCCGCGCACACCGTCCTCAACGAAGCTCTCATCCCCGGCATGACCCAGGTCGGCGATCTCTTCGAGAAGAACGAATACTTCGTGCCGGAGCTCCTCCTCGCCGCCCGCGCCATGTACGCCGCCCTCGACCTCCTGCGCCCGAAGCTCACCGAGGGCGACTACGAGCCCGCCGGGAAAGCGGTCATCGGCACCGTCCAGGGCGACCTGCACGATATCGGCAAAAAGCTGGTCGGCATCATGCTCGAAGGCAACGGCTTCGCGGTCGTCGATCTGGGCGCCGACGTGTCGCCGGAACGGTTCATGGAGGCCGTGCGCGAAAGCGGCGCGAAGCTCGTCGGCCTCTCCGCGCTGCTGACCACGACGCTCCCGTCCATGGAGAAGACCGTCCAGGCCCTCAAAGAGCTAGACCCGTCGCTGAAGGTCATGGTCGGTGGCGCGCCGGTGACCCAGGCCTTCGCCGACAGCATCGGCGCCGACGGCTATGGCCGCGACGCCAGCGCCGCCGTTACCCTCGCCCGCCGGCTGCTCGGGAATGCCTGAAGAAGCAAAGCCGCAACCCCTGCGCGTCGCTATCGACGGCCTCGACCTCGAAGTCCAGGTTGCCGCCCGTACCTCCTTGCTCGACGCCCTGCGCTCTGCCGGAATCGCCGTCGACTCCGAATGCGGCGGTCGCGGCACCTGCGGCGAATGTCGCGTCCGCTTCTTCGAAGGCGCGCCCCCGCCGACGGTCGAGGACGCCGCGCTCCTTTCTCCGGACGACCTTGCCGCTGGCTGGCGCCTCGCCTGCCTGACGTTCCTCGCCGCCGATTGCCGCGTCGCTATACCCCAGCGCGTCGCCCGCGCGCGTCGCGCCAGGATCCGCATCCTCACGGAGGCCGCCGCGCCCGCCGCTCGCGCCGAAGGGCAGAGACGCACCGGCTATGGCATCGCCGTGGACGTCGGGACCACCACGGTCGTCTGCTACCTGATGGACCTGGCAAGAGCGCTCCAGCTCGGCGTCGATTCCTTCGCCAACCCGCAGTCCGCCTTCGGCCCCGACGTCGTCGCCCGCATCGCCTACGCCCATCGCGGCCCGCCGGAGCTGCGGGAGCTCCAGCGACGCCTCGTCTCCCACCTGGAGAAGAGCTTCGCCTCTCTCTGCCGGAGCGCGGGCGTGCCTCCCGACGCCGTTTCAATAGTCGCGGCGGCGGGAAACATGACGATGATGCACCTTCTCCGCGGCGTCGACCCCTGGCCCCTTGGCGTCGCGCCCTACGAGCCCGTCTTCATGCAGCTTCCGCCGTTCCCCGCCGGCGAGATCGGCTTCAAGCGATTCGCCCGATGCGACCTCCAGGTGCTGCCCGGCGTCGGCGGCCACGTCGGCTCCGACATCGTTGCCGGCGTCCTCGGCCTCGACCTTGCGCGACAGCCCGGCCTCTCGCTCTTCATCGACCTCGGCACCAACGGCGAAGTCGTCCTCGCCTCCAAGCGGATCCTCGCGGGCGCCTCTTGTGCCGCCGGCCCCGCCTTCGAAGGCGTGCACATATCCAGCGGCATGCCCGCCCTGCCCGGCGCCATCGAGCGCGTCGACGACGAAGACGGCCGCCTCCAGCTCGAAACGATAGACAGCCTCAGGCCCGCCGGCCTCTGTGGCAGCGGCCTCATCGACGCCGTCGCCCTGCTGCTTCGTCGCGGCCTCATCCTGCCGTCCGGCCGCTTCCTCGCGCCGTCGAAAGCGCCCGACATGATCCCCGACGACCTTCTCCATCGCCTGCGCGAAGACGGCGGAGAGCGCCGCTTCCTTCTCGTCGAAGGCAACGGCGACATCGCCATCACCCAGCAGGACATCCGCGAGGTGCAGCTCGCCAAGGCCGCCGTCCGCGCCACCATCGACCTCCTACTGCGCGAATCGGACCTGCAAGCGGAAGCAATCGACGCCGTCTTCGTCGCCGGTGGGTTCGGCAGCTCCCTGCGCAGCGAGAGCATCCTGGCGCTTGGCATCGTGCCCGAAGGGGTGCGCGGCCGGATTCACGCCGCCGGCAACACCGCCGGCCTCGGCGCGAAGCTGGCGCTCGTCTACCCGGGGCGCATGCGGGAGGCGCATCGCCTGGCGCGGCGGATGCGACATGTCGAGCTCGTCAGTCGCGAGGACTTTCGGCAGGCCTTCGCCGAAAGCATGACTTTCCCGGCGCCCGCCTAGCCCAGCTCGATCTGAAAGCGGTCGCGGAAACGCGAGAGCACGTCCAGCACCGGCCGCCCGACCGCGACGATGAGCACAACGTTCGCCGCCGCGCGCCACACGTCCCACCCTGCCGACGTAAGCAGGTAGAACGACCAGTAGTGCCGCAGCGTTTCGCCCAGCCCCAGCCCCGGTTGCCAGGAGATGCTTTCGCCCGAGGCCATGAACGGCCAGAACCACAGGTTCATCGCCGCGCCGAAGAGAAAGCCCCAGCCGACCCCGAACGCGCACAGGCAACCGAGCTCCAGCCAGCGGTGTCGGCCGAGCCTGCCGCGGAACGCTCCCAGCCACCCGGCCGTCATTCCCACCCAGCCGGCGCAAAACACCTGGAACGGCAGCCACGGCCCGAAACCGCCTATGGCGAACGTCGAGACGAACATCGCGCCTGCGCCCAGCAGAAACCCGAAGCGCGCCCCGAACACATACCCGCCCAGGATCACAGCGAAGAAGAACGCCGTCGCGCCCGCCGGCAGCGTCGGGATCCGCAGTACCGCCGCCAGCATCATCAGCGTCGCCAGCGCCGACGCCGCCTTGGCGTTCATTCCCTGGCTGCCCAGCTCCAGCACGAACAGCAGGAGCGTCAGCGCCAGCACCATCCCGAACAGCAGCGGCGCGTCCGACGTGTGCGGCTGCCCCATGCTCGACGACCTCGCGCCGCCCGACAGGAACAGCGGGTACAGGAATGCGACGAGCCCGACCGCGCTGATCACCGCCAGCGTCACGCCCGACCAGACGTTCAGCGACGCTCCGGCACGCCCGCTCGCCCGCTCATCCAGCCGCGTCGACAGCGCCTCCGCCCTAGCCATGGAATCGTCCCCTGAAGAACACCAGCGACGTCATCGCCAGCGCCGCGAACACCGCCGCGAAGAGCGCGATCTGCCACGTGGGTCTACTTCCGAAGCCGTCGCTCGCCGGGACAGTTGTCGACGTAGCCGATGGCGAAGGACCGGCGGTCGACGTTGGCACAGCGACAACCCCAGGCGTTGCGCCCCGAGCCGTCGAAACTGGTGCCGGCGTGGCTGTCGCCCCCGGCTGCGCGACAACGCCTTCGACCCGAGAATCGGGCGTAAACGCTGTCGGAGGAGGCGTCGGCGTGAGCGGCGGACAGATCGCGTCGAAGCTGCTCGCCGCCGGCTGTGCGCCCGTCCCGATGCCGCCGGCGCCCCATGCCCAGCCGTCTACGTCGCCATCGTGGACCTTCCGCAGCGACGACCCCACGGCGGAGTACCGCCAGCCGCCGTCTTCAAGGTTGTAGTACGCCCAGTAGCGGCAGCCGCCTCCGTGGCACTGGCAGAAGCAATCGCCCGGGTTGCCGCAGCCCACGCCGTCGATGCTGCACACCGCCGCGCCGCCGCTCCCGCTCATCGTGACCAGCGGCAGCCCCGCGCGACTCAGCAGCTCCGCGCCGCTGATCTCCGGCTCCGTGAACGCGACGCAGACGCTCTCGCTGCGCCCGTCCTCGAAGCTGACGACAACGCCCGCCCGGCTCGGCCCGTCGGCGCCCGCCCTCGACGCCGCCATTAAGGATGCGACGGGAAACGCAACGCACGCGACGCCGAGCAGCAGTCCCCTCACGGTTGCTTCTCCTCGAGCACGTCCTCGACCGTCAGATACCTCCCGCCGAACAGCTTGTTCACCTGCGTGCTGAACGTCACCGACTCCGTCAGCACGTCCCGCACGCCCCCGCTTGCCACCACTCGCCCCTCCGCCAGCAGCACGACCCGCTGCGCGCAGCCCGCCACCAGCTCGACGTCGTGGCTGGCGAGCAGCACAGCGCATCCCTCCCGGCAGCGACGCCGCAGGTTCGCGACGAGCAGTTCCTTCGTCTCGTAATCCATGCCGCGCGTCGGCTCGTCCAGCAGGATGACCTGAGGTTGGCCCGCCAGCATCGCTGCCAGCGCCGCCCGCTGCCGTTCGCCGGCGCTCAGGTCGCGCGGGTGCGCCCGTCGCAGCGACTCCAGCCGCCATTCCGCCATCGCCTCGTCCACCGTGCCCGGCCGGCCCGTTCCGCGCAGCGTGTCCGCCACCTCCGCCTCGACGCTGTCGCGGAAGAGCACCGACGCCGGGTCCTGCGGCACGAACGCGACCCGGCGGCAGAGCTCCTCGGTGCTGCTCTTGGCGGCGTCGCGGTCCAGCACCTGTAGTGACCCCTTCCGCGGCGCTATCAGCCCGACCAGCGACCGCAGCAGCGTAGTCTTCCCGGCGCCGTTTCTCCCCATCAGCGCGACGATCTCGCCCGCCGCAACTTCGAGCGAAACGTCCGCCAGCGCGTCGCCGTTTCCATACGATGCCCAAAGCCCGTCTACTCGCAGCCCGTCGCCATCGACCGCGACGGCCGCCTCCTCCGCGAAACCGCCGTCGCGCCGCTGCTCTCCGACGAAGCGCTTCCCCTCGCGCAGCGACAGCGGCAGCGGCTGCCAGCCCAGCGCTCGCCCCAGCCGAGCTACCGGCGGCGCCGTCGGCAGCAGCGCCATCGCCTCCCGAACGGGATACGACTCTACGGTGCCGTCGCCGGGCACGTAGAGCACGCGGTCGACGTACTGCACCACGCGCTCCAGCCGGTGCTCCGCGATAACTACGGTCAGCCCCAGGTCGCTGTTCAGTCGCTGCACGGTCGTCAGCACCTCTTCCGCCGCCTGCGGGTCAAGCTGCGACGTCGGCTCATCTAGAAGGAGCGTCTTCGGCTGCATCGTCAGGACCGCGCCGATGGCCACCCGCTGCAGCTCGCCGCCGGAAAGCGTGTCCAGCCGCCGCCTTCGCAGGTGCGCGATGCCGAGCACGTCCAGCGTCTCTTCAACCCGCTTCCGCATCGTCAGGCGCGGCATCTCCAGGTTCTCCATCCCGAACGCCAGCTCGTCCTCCACCACGTCCGCCACGAACTGGCTTTCCGGGTCCTGGAACACCATCCCCACGCTCCGCGCCAGGTCGCGCGGCTGCCGGCTCAACGTGTCCAGCCCGTCGACGACGACCCGTCCGGCGAATCGACCGCCGTGGAAGTGCGGGACAAGACCGTTCAAGCAGCGCAGGAACGTCGACTTCCCGCCGCCCGACGGCCCGACAACTAACACCGCCTCGCCGTCCGCAATCGACAGCGACAGGCCGTTCAGGACCGGCCGCGACGCGTGCGGGTAGGTGAAGGACAGCCCGCTTATCTCAATCATCGCGTCCCTCGCTTGCCTCTCTCGACGCCGCCGTCGCTCGGAAAGCCGGCGCGAGAAGAAGCAGTATCGCCAGCACGACGGCCGGGCTAAACTGCGGCAGCGACGCCGTCGGATAGGGGAAATAGTCGATGTCCGCGACGCCGAGCACGCGCATCGCCGCCAGCAGCAGCACCGACAGCAGCGCGCAGCCCGCTACAAGCGTCGAAGGCATCGTGAGCGGCTCTCGCGAATAACGCGTCGCTTCGACCCGCCGGCCGCGCGTCTTCAGCGCCACCATCGCCACGGCCGCGCTCGCAGCCACGGCGATGAACGCCGGCAGCGCGTACTGCCGGTCGTAGGCGTAGGCGGACACGCCGCCGGCGAGCAGCGCAATGGACGCGACTGCTGGCAGCCGCGATGTTCGGCCCGTCTCGATAGGTCCGGCGCCGAACCCCCGCGCATCGAGCGATTCCGCCCTCTGGATCGACCGCTCCAGCGCGCCGGCCAGAACTGGGATGACGAACGCGCTGGCGTCCCATACGCCCCGCAGTCGCCGTCCGCGGAGGCGCTGCGCTTCGGCCACCGCCCGCGCCTGCGCAAATGCCTGCGGCAGCAGGAGCACCGCGACCGTCACGATGACGCCGAGCTGTCGGAGTGCCCGCGGCACCAGTCGCAGCAGGCGATAGTGGTCGACGCCGACGTTGAATGCCGTCGCGAACAGCAGCAGCGCCATGAGTCGCAGGGCGCGGCTCGTGGCGTACGTCAGCGCCTCCAGCGTCGCATCGCCGCCGAAAGTGACGCCGCCGAGCCAGTTCGGGAAGGTTAGCCGTGGCAGCTCGACCAGCGTCGTCGATCCGCTGCTGCCGGTCAGCACGTTGAACGGCACGCTTAGCACCGCGAAGAGAAGCCCTATCTTCACGATGAAGCCGTACGCGCCGCGCCGCCGTTGCGCCGGTAGCGACGCGTAAACGACCAGCCCGACGAGGCAGGCCGTCGCCAGGTAGAGCGGGTTCGCCGTTAGGAAGACGCTGACCGACGCCGCGAGCAGCCACGCCGACCACGCCTCCGCTTGAAGGGGAGGCGCTACCGCCCGCGCCTTCGCCGCCCGAACGACCCTGCTCGCTGCCGCCTCGCTGCGCGCCACCTACCGCCTCCGCGCGATGCCTATCGTCGCCGCGCTCCCCACGCAGGCCAAACCGATGAACAGGAGCGCCAGCGCGCCCGCCGGCGACTCAGCGTCCGTCCCCTGGCCCGCCGAGGCCAGCGCTCGCGGCGCGTCCGGTGGCGCGACCACCACCGTTGGCGGTGTGACCGCCGCCGGCAGCACCGCTGAAACCGCTGTTGGCTCCGGCGACGGCGTTGCAGCCACCGCGGGCAAAGGCGTCGCCGTCGCTTCCGGCGTCCTCGTTGCCGTCCTGACCGGCGTGTGCGTCGCGTGCGGCGTCGCCGTCGCTTCCTGTCGCGGCAGGAGCAGCGGTTGCAGCAGCAGCGCCGGGACGGCCTGATAGGTGGCGTATGCGTTGTCCTGGCCACCGTACATGAACGCGCCGGTCGCGGCGTCGCGGAAGGCCAGCAGCGCCTCCATCGGCGTCTGGCCCGCCCTCTCCCACGGCCCGCCGGCGTCAACGTTCTCGCCCGCGGCGACGATCGCCTGCAGGACGAACGCCGTCGAATCCGCGTCCGAATCGCCCGGCGCCACGTACGGGAAGCCGCCGTCCCCGCCCTGCGACGCCTTGAGGTACGCGATGGCCGCCTGCACCGAGGCGTCGGACTTCGTGACGCCCGCCGCCAGCAGCGCTTGAAGTGCCATCGCCGTGCTGTTCGTGTCGCAGCCGGCGCCGTCGCTGAACCCCCAGCAACCGCCCGCCTGCTGCTTCGCCTCAAGGACCCCGACGCTGCCCGAAGGCGGCGCCAGCCCCAGGCTCTTCCGCGCCAGCAGGTACAGTGCCTGGTCGATGACCTGCGAGCCGTACACGTGCGTCGACCCGTCGTAGAACGACTCCATCTTCGCGACGTAGTCCGCCCCCGCGAAGTCGTGCGGGTCCCTGCCCGCCGCTGTCAGCACGATGACCAGCTTCGCCGCGTGGTCCGCCGACACGGCGTACCCGCTCGCCTGCGTCGCCAGATAATCGAGCGGCGACTGCCCGCCCTTCGTGACGCTGCTCGGATCGACGCCCGCGGCCGTGAACGCCAGCATCGCGTCCAGCGTCCCGCCCGGTAACGAGTCGCTCCCGTACGCTGGGAACCCCCCGTCCGCGTTCTGCAGCGTGCGGATGTAGTCCAGCGCCTGCGTCGCGGCGTCGTGCTGCGGCGTCGCCCCCAGCGACGTCGTCGCGCCGGCGAACAGGCAGGCAAATGCAAGCAATAAAGACATGATTCTGCGAGACACGAGAATTCCTTTCGCTATGTCCCGGCTGGAAGTTGTGGAAGGCACAAAAATGCCCGGCCTGGCGACCGGGTTGCGCTACGGCGAAGCACCCATTATATCCGTCCCCCTTTCAAGCGAAGGTACTCGGATCGAACAGGGGCGGGTATCCTGGCTCGTCGGTCAACGCCGACTTACAGTTGCGCGACAGCGCCGGACTCTCACCGGCTTCCCCCGAGATGACTCGCCTCAGGCGAGCCCCCTGTCGGCCCCCTATGTGGTTGTTACCGCCAATGTACCAGCCGCCGCCGCCGCCCGTCAACTGCGACGCCTCGCCCCCCCCGTCGACGCCGCCTTTGCGACCCGCCTGCCGCGCTCCTCGAATCTACGTCATCCGAAGTAGGGGAGTCTGTGCGCCGAAGTAAGTGATTATCTGATTCTTCGGCCTCGGCGCAATCTGGATAATGGGCGCTTGTGAGTGCTTCGCCGGGACCAGGAGGAGCGAAGCGTCGTGGAGATACGGTTCTCCGCGGGCAAGGAACCTCCACCCAACCAGCACGGCCCGCTCGACTGCCACCCAATGAGAGCGGGGCCCATCAGCCGGTCGCCACACCCAGAGTGACGCCGGCCAGCCCCTCTTCCGACGCAAGCGATTCACGACCCCGACGCCTGTCTCTCCTTCTCGCGGCCTACCTGCTCGCCGCCCTCGCCGCCGTTCTCTCCCGCGACGTCCTGGCGACCGCGACACCGCCGACTTCCTTCGACAGTCGCGCCATGGTATCGCGAGCCGCCGTCGGTGCCTCTCAGGCCCGCACCTTCGCCGTCCGAGAAGTCCTCGCCGCCGAAATCACGCGTCCGACACCGCCTCCGGCTCCGCCCGCGCCCGCTGCGATGCCCGCTGCCCGCGTCAGCCCGCCGTCCTCAAGCTCCGACGGCGCCGTCTCCGGCATCGCCACCTGGTACGGCGGCTCCGACGGCTACGACTCCGACGACACGATGGCCGACGGCTCGCTCTTCAACCCCGACGACCCCACAATCGCCGCCGCCAACGCCTGGCCGCTCGGCGCCTGGCTTCTCGTCTGCCACGACGGGCGCTGCATCCGCGTCCGCGTCCGCGACCGCGGCACCTTCAGCCACGCCGTCGACCTCTCGCGCGGCGCCTTCGCCCAGTTGGCGCCCCTCAGCAGCGGCGTCATCGACGTCACCGTCCAGCCGCTCTCCTAGTTGACGGTCGGACGTTGCCGCCCCTACACTTGAGTTGAGATGCCGACCGAAGAACAGAAGCGCGAGCCCCGCTATAGCGAGACCGTCCGCGAGTACAGCAACGGCGAAGTCACGATTATCTGGAAGCCGGACCTCTGCTTCCACGCCACCTGCTGCTTCGTCGACCTGCCGGAGGTGTTCGACCCGGACAAGCGCCCCTGGGTGAACCCATTCGGCGCGACCACCGAGGCGATCATCGCCCAGGTCGACCGCTGCCCTTCCGCCGCTCTCTCCTACCGCCTCAACGCGCCTGCTTCCGCGTAGGGTCGGGGCTCAGTACCCGACCAGCCTCCGCCACCCGCTCCGACGGGACAACTGCCAGCGATTCTGACTCAAAGACCTGGGGTGGATCGGGATGGCGTCGGCGAGGTGCCGAACAGCGGCTCCTTCATCTTGTCGAGGTCGCCCACGCTCATGATGTTCCCGTACATCGGGCTTGTGGGGTCATTGCTCAGGGGCAGCCGCATGTAAGTCAGTCCCATGTACTTCGTCACCATCTTGCGAGTACGCGATAATACGCGGTCGTTGCTCACCAGGAACAACCCCCCGAGATGCGTACGATACGTCGAAACCAGCGCGTGCGACGGCCCCGACCAGTCGGCGACGCCAAGCTCGAAGCGCCAGTTCTCGTCATGCGCGTAGAGGTCCAGCGGCGTCAGACCGATGAGCACAACGTTGGGGTCCGCGAAGTCGGCCGGAAACAGCTTCTGCATATAGTCCGCCAGCGACGCCCCGTCTATCTGGTGGCGGTCACGGCTCACCAACTCCGCGGGGACGGCGCTTGGGGTCACCACGCCGATGCGGATTCCATATTCGTTGCGGTAGTAGTCGACAAGGTTGCGCAGCAGGTCAGGGTCGACCTGGCCCAGCGGTACGAAGCAGATGCGAAGGTCGGCCCCCTCGCACGAGGCTTCCGATGTTGGCGCCAGCTCCGTCTGCGCGGCCAGGCAGCCATCCATTGCGGACCCGCTGCACGGCGGCTGCCCGAACCATCCCTGGATTACGCCAAACCAGAGGACTTGGAGCGCCACATAGCCCCCGATGAGGCACAGCCCGCCAAGGAACGCCATAGCGAGTAGCAGGCGCGCCTTCCACGTTCTCGGGAGAATGTCGTATCCGCGCTCAGCCGTCACGCTGGCATAGTATGCGCCTCGAAGAAATGCGTCAATTCGTCTGATCGCCTGTGTTGCGAGCGCAACAATCGCGCAGGTCGACCGCTGTCCTTCCGCCGCCCTCTCTTACCGCCGCAACACCCGCGAAACCTGATAACAGAGTACAGCCCGGCCCGCTGGTCAACCCACGGATTGCGATCCGCCGCCTATCGAATCCAAGGCCCTGGTGAGCAATTTCCCCTTGGTCAACAAATCGTCGAATGTGACGAACTCATGGCTGGAGCGTGTACTAGCGTTCTTCTTCTGCAGACGAGCCTGGTTCGCGTAGTCAAGTCCACTTCGTCGCCCAATCACCACCAACCCCAGCGGATCCTTGATGCCGGGCATCACCGTTCTGGCAGTCGCGAGATTCTCATCTATCCAGCCGAGGAAGTCGATCATCTGTCGCTCGGCGTGATTGAAATCGGCCGTGAAGTTGCCCCCCTTCGTGAATAGCGGCGTCGAAGGCTTCTCGATCTCCACCACAAGATACCGCTCGGCCTCTTGGCGGATTACGAAGTCGATTTCGTACTGCTTGCCGCAACCAATCTGCTGCTTTGGTATCACGGTCTCGAAGGCGGGGGTCAATATGATGGGATGGGCGGTCAGGAATTGCTGCAAGTCCCTTTCCGGCAGGTTCGGGGCAATCAACAACTTCTCGTATTCGTCGAGTATTCGCTGCAGGTCGTCCAGCGCTTTGCCAGCAAGCGGTTTGCCCGGAGAACCCAACCCGTACCATGTGAGGTAAGACTGCGCATCCCTAAGCGCCATGTCGAGGCCGTCTCCCGTTGACCACTTGTCGACATCCTGCTTCCACCACAGCCAAACAAGACAGATGTAGCGCTCCCTGTCAGCCTTTGTGTTGCGCACAACGAATCGGGTGAGCGTTAGCGCGGGCCTGGATGTCGGGTGATCCGGAGCCTTAGCCTTGAAGTTGAACAAACCGAACGTGACCGACGATAGAACCTCCCCCATAGAATGAGACTGGACGGAGCGGATGCCGACCTTATTCCTCTCGGCAGCCTCTACGAAGTCGATCACGAGTCCGTCTCTACAAGAATAGGCGATGATAGAAAACGGCGACAGGAAGTGTTCGGCGAAAATATCGTCGCGATCTGAGAAGCGCTGAGCGATGCGCTGAGTGGTGTCCAGGTATGCGCTCAGGAAATCCCGAATCTTCTGCAACCGCGAGTCCGCTGTGGCCATGAGGGACGCAATCTTTCAAACGGATACGTCAAGACGCAACGTGATTATACTGAGGTTACACGGCCGCCGAACAGGGGGCAGAACGACTAGCGTGCCTCACTGCCACTAACCGCTTCCAACTCCTCCCGCGCTCTGCTATCCTCACCTCCGCCTGCCCGTTTACCCGTCCGGGCTCACCTGCTCGCCCGCCTGGGTCCGGGCTTGCCCGCTCGCCCGTCTGGGTCCGGGTCAACCGCCGCTTTCGACGTTCAATTGACCAGAAGCGCCCTTAACAGATTCGCCAGAGCGATCTTTTTCACAAACAAATACAATCATAGCCGTCGGCCCCGCCCCTGAGCGCCGCCCTTCCCCTCCCGCTGCCCGCCGCCCTATACTTGACCGTACCCCATCCGACAGGAGGCCTAACCTATGCTGACAAGGCTGTCTTCCGCCACAAAGGAAGTCGTCATCGGCCAGGGACCAACCGTCCTCATCGGCGAGCGCATCAACCCAACCGGTAAGAAGAAGCTCGCCGCCGCCCTTATGGAAGGCGACATGGACCTCGTCCGCGCCTCCGCCGTCGCCCAGGTCGAAGCCGGCGCCGACGTCCTCGACGTCAACATCGGCCTCGCCGGGCTCGACCAGGCCAAAGTCCTGCCCATCGCCCTCAAGACCGTCATGGACGCCGTCGACGTGCCCATCAGCATCGACAGCAACAACCCGGAGGCCCTCACAGCCGCCCTCAACGTCTACCAGGGCAAGCCCATCATCAACTCCATCACCGGCGAAGAGAAGGCCATGGCCGCCCTCCTGCCGCTCGTCAAAGAGTACGGCACCGCCTTCATTGGCCTCTGCATGGACGACGAAGGCATCCCGACCTCCGTCGACAAGCGCGTCGCCATCGCCCACAAGCTCGTCGACCGCGCCGTCTCGATGGGCATCCCCCAGGAAGACGTCATCATCGACTGCCTCGTGATGACCGTCGCCACCGACCACACCGCCGCTGCCCAGACGCTCGAAGCCGTCCGCCGCGTCCGCACCGAGATGGGCCAGAACGTCACCGCTGGCGTCAGCAACGTCTCCTTCGGCCTGCCCGACCGCGACCTGATCAACTCGACCTTCCTGGCCCTGCTCATCGGCGCCGGCGTCAACTGCCCCATCATCGACGTCGCGAAAGCGCGCCCCCTCGTCCTTGCCGCCGACATGCTCCTCGGCCGCGACGAGTACAGCGCCCGCTACATCAAAGCCTTCCGCGAACGGCAAAAGGCCCTCGAAGCGCAGCAAGCCGCCGAGCAATCGTCGACGGCGTAGACCGCCTTCCTGGGATAGTGGGGAGTTCTGCGGGCTTCAGTCCGCAGGAGCGGAAACTAGCCTTTGCGGCCCTTTGACGGCGGCTTCTTGGCGCTCGTCGGGCCCTTCGGGCTCTTGCCGTCGCCGTCCTTCAACAGTTCCACCGCCTTCTTCTTTCCCTCGGCCTGCGCGCCCTTGTTCGGTGCCTGCCCGACCTCAAAGACCGAGATCGACGCAACCAGATCGCCCGGCCCGACGCCCATCAGGTGCACGCCCTGCGTCCCGCGTCCCACCATCGATATGCTGTCGATCCGCGTTCGCAGGATGATGCCGGAAGCAGAGATGATCATCAGCTCCTGCATCTCGTTGACGGTGCGCGCTGCTACCACCGGCCCCGTCTTGTCCGTTATCTGATGCGTCACGACGCCGCCGCCGCCGCGATGGTGCCGCGGGTAATCCTCGAAGAGCGTCCGCTTGCCAAAGCCGTTCGCTGTCACCGTCAGCAACTGCATCTTCGGCGTCACGACCTCCATCCCGACCACGCTCTCGTCCTTGCCGAGCTGCATGCCGCGGACGCCGCCGCTCGCCCGCGATGCCGCGCGCAGCTCCTTGACCGCGAAGCGCACCGCCTTGCCGCGGCTGCTGATGAGGATGACGTCGTCGTCCTCAGCCACCTGCTTCGCCGTAACCAGCTCGTCTCCCGGCTCCAGGTCCATGCAAATGAGCCCGGCCCGTCGCACTGACTCGAACTCGGAGAGCGCCGTCTTCTTCACCTCGCCGCGCCGGGTGGCTTGCACCAGGTAGTCTTTCTCAAAGCTGCGTACGCCGACCTGCGCGGTGACGGTGTCGCCCTGCGGCATCTCGATCAGGTTGACCAGCGCATCGCCCTTCGCCTGTCGTTTTGCGTCAGGCAGGTCATACGCCCGCAACTGGAAGACGCAGCCGCGACCCGTGAAGAACAGCAGGCTGTCATGTGTGTCCGCAACTAGGAGCCGCCGCACAGCGTCGGCCTCCCGAGTCGTCATGCCCGTGATGCCGCGGCCGCCGCGTCGCTGCAACCGGTAAGTGTCGAGCGGGATGCGCTTGATATAACCGCGATTGCTCAGCGTGACGACGATCTCCTGGTGCGGCACCAGGTCCTCCGCCGTCAGCTCCACGAGCTCCTGGTCGATGATGCGTGTCCGGCGAGGGTCACCGTAGCGCTTCTTGATGTCCTGTGCGTCTTCCTTGATGAGGTAGTCGATCTTCCGGGGGTTACCGAGCAGGTCTTCCAGGTAGGCGATTTGCTGAATGATGCCGTTGTACTCCTCTTCGATCTTCTGTCGCTCAAGCCGTGCCAGCCGGCGAAGCTGCATGTCCAGCACCGCTTGCGCCTGGCGGTCGCTCATCTTGAACGGCGCCTTCATCAGCCGTTCCTTCGCGTCCTCAGCCGACTGCGCCTTGCGGATCGTCTGGATTACCTCGTCCAGGTTCTGGAGTGCCTTCATCAGCCCCTGGAGGATGTGCTCGCGCTCCCTGGCCCGCTCCAGCTCGAATTGTGAGCGACGTCGAATAACCTCGCGGCGGAAACTGACGTAATGTTCCAGCACCCGCTTCAGGCTTAGCGTCCGCGGCTGCCCGTCGACCAGCGCCAGCATGTTGATCGGGAATGATGATTGCATGCCGGTGAAGCGATAGAGCTGGTTCAATACTTCCTGCGCCTGGCCCGCCCGGCTCAGCTCGACAACGATGCGCATTCCGTGCCGGTCGGACTCGTCTCGCAGGTCGCTTATGCCATCGATGCGTTTGCTGCGCGCCAGATCGGCGATGCGCTCGATCAGCGACGCCTTGTTCGTCATGTAGGGCAACTCCGTGACGATGATCTGCTGCCGGCCGCCGCGCGTCGTCTCCTCTATATGGGTGCAGGCGCGCATCATTACGCGTCCGCGGCCGTCGCGGTACGCCTCTCTTATGGCGTCCTCTCGCGCCTCCGTGCCATCCTTGCGTACCTGCTCGTACCGGAAGATGAAGCCTCCGGTTGGGAAGTCGGGTCCTTTGACGACGTCCGCCAGTTCGTCCATCGTCGCGTCCGGCTTGTCGATGAGGCGGCAGACAGCGTCGCAGACCTCGCCCAGGTTGTGCGGCGGCACATTCGTCGCCATGCCGACGGCGATGCCATAAGCGCCGTTGACGAGGAGGTTCGGCAGGCGCGAAGGCAGAACGACGGGTTCGGTGTGTTCGCCGTCAAAGTTGGGGACAAAGTCAACCGTGTTCTTGTCGATGTCGGCGAGCATCTCTTCCGCCACTGCGGACAGGCGGGCTTCCGTGTAGCGCATCGCGGCGGCGGGGTCACCGTCGATGCTGCCGAAGTTGCCCTGCCCGTCGACAAGCGGATAGCGCAGCGAGAAGTCCTGTGCCATCCGGACCAGCGTCTCGTAGATCGGCGCATCGCCGTGGGGGTGGTACTTGCCCATCACGTCGCCGACGGTGGTGGCGCACTTACGATAGGGGCTGGTAGATCGGAGGTGCAGCTCCGACATGCCGTAGAGGATGCGACGCTGCACCGGCTTTAGCCCATCCCGCACGTCCGGCAGCGCGCGCGACACGATGACGCTCATCGCGTAGTCCAGGTAGGACGCGCGCATCTCGTCCTCAATCTTGATGGGACGCACGTTGCCAATGCCGGTATCGGTTGTCATGTTCCTGCCTTAATGTAGGGTCTTCGGCAGCGCCATCGTACCACAATCGAATCTAACGGTCTCTGATCGGCGCCCATTCTTCGCCTCTCTGTTCTGTGGAGCGACATCCTATCGCCCTGCTATACTCCGTTCGAGGAGGCACTCGCATGACGGCGAAGATAATCGATGGGCGGGCAATCTCGCAGGAGATACGGGCGGAGTTGCGCGGGCGCGTGGACGCCCTCAAGCAGCGCGGCGTGAGGCCCGGGCTCGCGTTCGTGCTCGTCGGCGACAACCCTGCTTCCCTCTCCTACGTCGCATCGAAGAATCAGGGTGCCGCTGAAGTCGGCATCAACTCCCAGACCTTTCAAATTCCCGGCGATAGGCCTCAGGAGCAGGTCGTCGACCTCGTACGGCGTCTCAACGCCGACTCTATCTGGCACGGGATTCTCGTGCAGCTCCCGCTGCCACCATCGCTCAGCGAGGACGCTGTCATCAACGCCATCGCCGTTGAGAAGGACGTCGACGGCATCCATCCGGCGAATATCGGCCGGCTTCTGCGCGGCGAACCGACGTTCAAGCCCGCCACCCCCGCCGGCGTGCAGCAGCTCCTCCTCCGCACCGGCCACGATCCAGAAGGCAAGCATGTCGTCATTTGCGGCCGTTCCAATATCGTCGGCAAACCGCTGGCCGCCATTCTGATGCAGAAGGCGCCCGGGGCCAATGCCACCGTGACCGTTTGTCACACCCGCACGCCCGATCTGGCGAAGATGACGCTGCAGGCGGATACCCTCATCGCGGCCATGGGCGCCGCCCGTGCTATTACTGCCGGCATGGTGCGGGAAGGGGCAGTGGTCATCGACGTGGGCAACAACCGGATCGAAGACGCCTCACGCAAGAGCGGCTACCGGCTAGTCGGTGACGTCGATTACGATGCGGTGGCCGAGAAGGCAGCGGCGATAACGCCCGTCCCCGGCGGCGTCGGCCCGATGACGGTTACGATGCTGCTCTCCAACACCGTTCTCGCCGCGGAGGGCCGTTTCGAGTAAGGCCGCCGCCCCTTTCTGCTCGCACTGTTGTTTGTCCGTTCCTACGGGGACGTGTACGCGGCCGACTCGTCGGCGACAAGTTGGACAAGGTTGCCCAATGTGAAGGGGACGTCATAGAGGTGCATCCCCCACTCGGGAGTTAATGTCTCGGGCGCGGTCCACCTGGTGTCGCCCGACGCAGGGTTTACCTGCAGCCAGTTGGCGCCGCCAACACTCATGCACTCCGCCGTGTAGCGATCGGGGAACGTTACCCACGGCGTCGTTTCTACCGGAGTTGGAGTTGGCAGGTAGGGGGCAAGTAACCCCGGGAAAGGCTGGGTAGCGAAGTAAGGCACCAGCGTACCACTTCCTCCTGAGATCGACGCCGGGTTGTTGCATAGCACTTGATACACGTTCGGGTCCACGGGCGTAAGTCCGTTCCCCGCCCTCCCAAACGAGCTATCAGCCGGCGGCTCGTCGTAAAAGCTGGAGTAAGCCACCACGCAGCCTGTTTGACTGTTAGACCGGCAGGCGGGGATGTTCTGGAAGTCGCCGCCCACATCCTGGCCGATGGGAACCACGACGTTCGCCCCCGGTATTATGGCTGAGACAAGCTTGGCACGCACCGTCGGGTTGGGGTCGATTTGCGTGGCGATCAGCCGCCTCAACATGAACGACCCTTGTGAGTGGCCGATAATGACAACTCCGCGGCCGTGGTTATAGTTGGCCAAGTAACTGTCCCACGCGGCGAGGACGTCATTGTATGCGAAATCGAAGACCGCCGGCGTGAGCCATCCGGGAGTGTTGATCGCGACGAGCGTGAACTGCCGGTACACGGGGGCGTACATCTTGCACACGCTAGAGAAGCGCGAGAACTCAAAGGCGATCGCCTTCTCCTCTGGATCAACGTTCAGATTGGCGTTAGGGGTAAACTGGCTGCTCACCGTCGGGTAGATGAAGAAGCAGTCGATCGGCGGGTCCGGTGTCGGCACCGGTGTCGGCTCAATGATAGTCGAGCCGTCGGCGTAGACCGCGGCGGTCGTAAGATCAGTCACGCAAGGGTCATTAGCCATCCCAGGAAGGCACAACCAGTTCTCGTTCCAGGGGACCGGTGTCGACGTGGCCGTCGGAGTGGGTGTGAAAGTGCTCGTCGGCGTCGCCGTTCGTGTGACCGTGGGGGTTGCGGTCGCCGTCGGCGGAACAGGCGTCGTGGTGGAGGTTGGCGGAAGCGGTGTCGAGGTCAGGGTCGAAGTCGCCGTCGGTCCAGGCGTCGGCGGGATTTCGGATGATCCGACAGGGATAGCCTGGTCGTTCGGTATCGGGTTGTCGCAGGTACTGTAGTTGCGACCAAAGACGAACTGGAGGTCCTTGATGTCGATGTCGCCATCGGTTCCCTTGGGCTCCAGGTCGTACCACTGGTTGTAGAGCTGCAGACCGGTGGTCGCGCCATAGTGGAACGCTTCTGCCTGGTCGTCCGCAACGTCGACCCTGCAGTTGAGGTCGAGGTCACCCTCAAGCATGCGGATCGTGATGGTCGCGTTCGAGCATACTACAGTGAGCTGGCCGGGGAGAGTGCCCGGGATCTGCTCACCCAGGGTGTCGGTAACCTCGCAGTCCTTGTCGGCGATGGTGGTCACGATGCCGTTGTCCTTCGTCGGCCGCATGCTGTAGGCCTGCATGATGTTCTGGACGTTCGGCGTGATGATGATCTTCTCGACCACGCCGTCGCCCTCAGGTCCGAGCTTGCCGGTCGGCGGGTTCGTGTCCTTGGTCACGCAGCCCTCGAGAAGCGATTGCTCGTTCAGGATCTGCACGAAGCAGCCGTTCGGTGGAATTACGCGCCCACCGCTGGTGAGCCACGTGTTGACCGGAGTTGTGCTGACTGACACGAACTGCTTGTCCCAGAAGAGCTCGTGCTCCCACGCGCCGAGGCCCTCAGGAACTGTGCAGCCGATGTTGTTCGGGTCGCAGACGTCTGCGATACCGTAGATGTGCTCGTCAATCTCCAGACATCCCTTGCCCGTGGTCGGGTCGACGCAGGTCTTCTCAATCCACAGGTTAGCGAGGTTCGGGACCTTCTCCATCCGCACACCCGGAACCGGGGTGGGGGTGGGAGTAGGCGTGGCCGTGTTAGTCGGGGTCGGGGTAGCCGTGTTGCTGGGCGTTACCGTGAAGGTGCTGGGCGGCGGCAGCAATTCCCAAGTTGCGGTCCCGTTGAAGCACCTGACTACGTCGCCCGGGTTGGCGGGCGGGCAGACCAGGTTTGCATTGGTGGCTGCATCCGACTCAGTGGCCTCGACAAACGTAAGTGTGTCGGTGCCGACTGCGAGAGCCTTCAAGGTGATCTCAGAGACCGGCGCTGCGACTGTATCGCCCGTGGGCAGAGTCGGCGTGCCTGTCGTGAAACAGCCGT
>JBEKKV010000032.1:0-25595 GCA_050010555.1 Dehalococcoidia bacterium | reverse complement strand
GCCACCCTCGTCAACGCCTTCCTGCGTACTGCCGAAGTCGTGCTGGCCGTCGTCGTCCTGCTTATGGTCCTGCCGGAGCTGAGCGTCAACATCGGCGCCTTGCTGGCGGGCGTAGGCATTGCCGGCATCGCCATCGGCTTCGGTGCCCAGACCCTCGTCCGCGACACCCTGAACGGCATGTTCATCCTCATCGAGAACCAGTTCGGCATCGGCGACGTCGTCACCGTTGCCGGCGTGACCGGCCGCGTCGAAGAAGTGAACCTCCGCCGCACCGTCCTGCGCGACCTCGACGGCGTCGTCCACAGCGTGCCCAACAGCGAGATCCGCGTCTCCAGCAACTACACGCGCGACTGGTCGGGCGTCAACATGAACGTCACCGTCGCCTACGACGCCGACCTCGACAGAGCGACCGCCGTCATCGACGCCGTTGGCCGCGAGCTTGCCGCCGACCTCGACTTCGGCCCGCTGATCACCCAGGCGCCGCACGTCGAGCGCGTCGACGCCTTCAAGGACAGCGGCGTCTCGCTGAAAGTGCTGGGCGTGACGAAGCCGATGCGACAGTGGGATGTGATGGGAGAGCTGCGCCGTCGCTTGAAGAAAGCCTTCGACGCGGAGAAGATAGAGCTGCGTTGGTAACGTCTGTGGGTCGTGTGCTGAGCGTGTCGCCCCCACCGAAGCGCATGATGAGCTTCCTCGGATGCTGAGCCTGCCTGCCGGTAGGCAGGGGCTTCAGCCCTCGGTGTGTTTTTCCTTTTCGCCGTCGCCTTAAGAAAGCGTTTGACGCCGAGCGTATGGAGCTCCGCTGGTAGGACGACGAGGCGCTATTCCATGGGAGGCTTGCCTGCTTCGGCCAGCTTCTGGTTTAGTGCGTCTCGCTTGCGTTGCAGCATTGCTGGCTGAACGAAGTAGAAGTCGAAAAGCCCCTCCAGCAGGTCAAGGGCCCACTCCGCTTCGCCGGGCTCGACGTCAATGATTTCCCCGGTGTTCGTGCTTTTCATGGGATGGGCTGCGAAGTTGCCGATATTCCGAATAGCATCGAGTCCATTCGCTAAGTGGGATGGTAGCGCATTCGAGGAGATGACCTCGTCGATCTCTTTTGAAAGATCGGACGGTTTGACGCCGGCCTTGTCACGGAGAACCATCTGCAGACATCGGCGGCCGAGCGCGGCGCTGGCCTTGGGGCTGTCAGCAAGGACCATGCAGGCCTCTCTGTAATCGCCAGCGAGGGGCTCAGGCACGTCGCGAGAAAGTGGTTCCCGAGATATCGCCCTCGGATAGACGATGTTGTCCCCGACGACGATGTTCCCAACAGAATGGCGAAGCAGGACGATTAGCCGTCGACAAGCCGGACAGTTCGACACGAGCACTGCCCATTGTCCTTCCGGGTCGGCACCGCTTCCCAGCATTGTCCAATTGTCATGGAAGCTGTCTAGGCAGTGAGGACACTTCATACTTCCACCCTGCGCGTCATTATAAGCGTCTCTCACGACGGCTGCAAAGCGCGAGTTCCCCATTTGGGGAGTTTCATAGTCTCCGGGACGACGTGCTTGCTGAGACGCGGGGCGCCTATGGCAGTTGCGTGATCTCCGTCTTTGCCGTCGTATCGCAACTGTTCGCGTAGGGCGGCGGCATGATCCCCGTCTCGTCCGCAAACCAGCGCCCGTCCGGCGACCACGTCGTGTCGTCGAAGAAGCCTGGAAGGAATGACGTTACCTGGTAGCCCCCCGTAGCGCTTCTGACAACTACCCCCTGTGCCGGTTGCGTCCCGCTCGCCGACGGATCGGCCCCCTCGTAAGCGATCATACTGCCGTCGGCGGAGAAGCGCGGTATGAAATCGGCGCCCGTAATCGTCGTGCGGATGCTCCCGTCCGGGTTGACCAGCAGCAGCCGCGAGTCCGGCGTGCAGCGGTCCGCGATGGTTGCCAGCACGTCCTCCGTCGGCGACCACCCTGTATCCTCCGACTCAACGTTGGTGATCTTGGTTCCCCCCGGGCTTCCATCGAGCGGCACGACATAAGCATCCCGCGAAACCTCTTCCACGGCGAGCGCGAACTTCCCGTCCGGCGACAGCCTGACGGCGTCCGGCGCGACGTTGCTGCCCGCCGGCCACGAGTAGAGACGCGTTGTCTCCCCGCTCGTCGCGTCGATTGAAAAGATGCCGTCCGTGTTCGCGAAGACCACCGCCCGGCTGTCCGGCGTCCAGTCCACCATTCCGCTTACAGGCGCGTCCGCGGGCACCAGCTTCGGCTCGGCTTCGACGGAGGCGATGAAGCCGGTCGTGCTCCCCGCCGATTGCAAGAAGATGTGCTCATCATCGGGCGCCCAGCTCACGTTGGGGTTCCAATTCTCGATAGCCATTGGCCCGTTGACTATCCGGCCGATCTCCCGGTCGTCCGCAACCGACGAGATGACGAGATCGAACAGGTCCAGGCTTGTCATGAGGTCGCCCGAGTGCGAGACCGTGATCCCCTGCTCATCCGAGCGCGGCAGGCGGCGCAGCGCCTTCGCGTCCAGGTCGAGCAAGTAGCAACTTCGGTCTGATGGCATCCAGCCGCACAGCACGAGTTGCGTTGGCGATATCCATTCCCATGGCTCCAGGATGGGCCCGGGCGCTGTTATGATCTGATACGGCCGTCCCGTCGAGGCATCGACGATGTACATGCCCGGCGGGTAGTCGCCCCGCGCTGTCGGCGCAAGCGTTATCGAGCTCAGCTCCGGCAGAGGCGGCGACGGCGTCTCGGTCAGGAACAGCGTCGCTGTAGGCCCGGACGTTGCGGTGTTCGACGAAACGTCATCAGCGCCGCTGCCGCGCCCGCAGCCGGCCACGACCAGCACCATCGCCGCGACCGTTAGGAGTACAAGGAGCGAACCGACCCTGGCGTCCTTCACGACAGTCCCCCGTCTGTCCTGGATTACGCTTAACATAATCCTACGACCGGAGTTGTGCTTGACGCCAGCCGTGCGCTTACCCTGCGACACCCTTACGAGGAGATGTCTTTCGGGCTTTCGTCGCGACGGGGAACGCGGCGACTACGGGAACGGCAGGACCTGCGTGCTCCCGCCGACATCCTCGCACTCGTATGGAAGCGGCCCTGTCGAGTACGCCAGCCAGTGGCCGTCCGGCGACCAGGCGTCGGGGCGGTGGAAGCCCGGCAGGAACGTCACTACGTCGCCCCCAGCGACGCTTCTCAGCACCAGCCCGTCCTTCACCTGCGTGCCCTGCCCGTTCGGGTCCGATCCCACGTAGGCAATCGTCTGGCCGTCCGGCGAGAAGGCCGGCGTCTGGAGCGCCTGGTCCGTCGCGACGGTCGAGCGGGTGCTGCCGTCGGGGTTGATCAGCAGCAGCCGCGCTTGCGGCGTGCACCAGTCGGCGATGGTTGCCAGCACATCCTCCGTCGTCGACCACGCCGAGTTGCCCGACCAACTGGCGGTGACCTGGGCCCCCTCCGTCGTTCCGGAAAGAGGCACGATCAGCGCGCGGAAGCCGCCTGCGGCGTCGCCGGCGTTGACGAGCGCGTACTGGCCGTCGTTAGAGACCCTCAGGCTTTGCGGCTTCACGTTGCTGCCGGCCGGCCAGGAATAGAGCGTCGTCTTCGCGCCGCTGTTCGCGTCGACGGAGTAGATGCCCGCTGAATCCGTGAACACGACCGACTTGCTGTCGTGCGTCCAGACTGCGTTCAGAGAGGACTGGCCCGTGTCTACCGTCGTGACCTTCCAGCCAGACCCGACCTCGGCGATTCCGGAGGGCGAACCGGGCCAGAAGACGTGCTGATCGTCCGGTGCCCAGACGCCGTAGGCCGTCGGGCCGGCGGTGACCTGACTTAGCTGGTGCCCGTCCTTCGTCGACGCGATCAGCAGCTCACCGTTGGGACCGGTGGTTGCCACCATGTCGCCGGCATGCGAGAAGGTCGCGTTCGATGCGGTTACGGAGCCCTGAAGCTGGTCCAGAGTCTTTGCGTCAAGGTCCAGCAGATAATAGTCGCCGTAGTAACCGGACGCGATGAGTTGAGTCGGCGAGAGCCACTGCAGCGGCGACAGCGGCGACTTGGGCTGCGTCTTCACCTGGAAGATGTCGCCCGTGGACGTGTCACCGATGTACAGCGTGCCGGTGGCGCTGCTGTCCGCTGCCGAGACCTTCGTCAGCGTCACGTTGCTGCTTGCCGGAAGTTGCGGCGGCGTATCGGACGTGCTGTCGCTGCTCCCGCAGCCGGCGACGAAAGGCGCCAACCCCATGAGTATCAACCCGAAAAGAGACGTGACTACCGCAGTCTTCATAGCAACCCTCGTCGATTCTTCGATGCCGGTATCTACTTTACGCCTTACATCTACGGCGGGAAACACCCGTGCCGGCTTTCGAAACATCCGGCCGCCCCGTTACGCGCGATGCCCCTGCTGCGTTTAACCATATGAGGCCGGCTCGACGTCCCGGCCCCCGCGACAACCCCGCCCTGTGGTCGCGTTCAGCCGCGTCTGTCAGGGAGCGTCGCCATCCGCTACGAGTTGCTCGAAGGAGAGCCCGGCTTCTCTCGCCGCACGCCGCTGCTTCTTGCCGCGCCCGTCGCCCTCGCGCGACTCGTCCTGCACGCGTTCCTCGCGCTCCTGCGACTCGCCCTGTCGACGCTCTTGGCCCTCGTCGTCGCCGTCGTGCTCCTCAACGTCGGGCTCGCTTTCGCCGGCGGCCATACCCCCGCCATCGGCGACGCCGGCGATTATCTGTCGCACGTGCTCCGCGTTGCTGGCGACTGGGCGGGCCGCGATCAGCCGTCCGCGCAGGACACGAGCGGTCTAATCAGCGAAACCTCTTCGACCAGCACCTACTGGCCGGCTTCACATCAGCCTCCAACGACTGCCGGTCTCGTCGCCACCCTTTCGGACCTTGCCCCGCCGGACCTGCGGAACACCTACCAGCAGGCCGTCCCGATGCTCGAGCAGTACGACGCCATGCTCGGCGGCGTCCAGACCGCCCTCGCCAACGACCGCGACCTCGACACCTTCTTTAAGGACGTCGACCCCTGGCTCAACCAGAATGCCGCTCCGACGCCGACCCAATAGATAACGTAGCCGAGACTTTCCAGTCTCGGCGGCGAAGGCGCAGCCGCGCGCCCTGACATCGCGTCCACGGGGTGAATCGCTATCCCTTGATCACCGCCAGCGGCCGCAGCCGCGCCACCTTCCGCGAAATCCCCGCGCGGTCCAACACCTCGACGACCGCCGCCACGTCCTTGTACGCCTCGCTCGCCTCCTCCGCCAGCAGCGCCCGGTTGCGCACCCTTACGACGATCCCCCGTCGCTCCAGCCCGCCGGCGATGTCGACGCCCTGTAGCGAGCGCTTCGCTGCGCCCCGGCTCTGTAGCCGTCCCGCGCCATGGCACGTCGAGCCCCACGTCTCCGCCATTGCCCGCTCCGTCCCGACGCACACGTACGAGTAGCGCCCCATGTCGCCCGGCACCAGCACTGGCTGCCCGACCGTCCGGTAGCGCGGCGGCACCTCCGCGTGGCCCGGTGGGAAGGCGCGCGTGGCCCCCTTGCGGTGCACGCACAGCCGCATCGACTGCCCGGCGACCCGGTGCTCCTCGACCTTCGCGATGTTGTGCGCGACGTCGTAGACCTGCGTCATCCCCAGCTCTTCAACGGAGCGCCCCAGCACGCGGGCGAAGGCCTGTCGCGTCCAGTGGGCGATAGCCTGTCGGTTCGCCCAGGCGAAGTTCGCCGCCGACGCCATTGCCGCCAGGTAGTCCTTGCCCGGCTTCGAGTCGAGCGGCGCGCAGGCAAGCTGCCGGTCCGGCAGGACGATCTCGAATTGCCGCGACGCCTTCTCCATGACTTCGAGGTAGTCCTGGCACACCTGGTGCCCGAATCCCCGCGAACCGCAGTGGAAAGACACGACGACCTGCCCCATCGACAGTCCGAAAGCCTGAGCCGCCGCCGCGTCGTAAATCGCCTCTACCGCCTCGACCTCCAGGAAGTGGTTGCCGGCGCCCAGCGTCCCGACCTGCTCGTGCCCGCGTTCCCGCGCCCGCCGGCTGACGGTCGACGGGTCGGCGCCCGCCAGGCAGCCGTGCGATTCCGTCGTCTCCAGGTCGTCCGCCGTCCCGTGGCCCCGCTCCACCATCCAGGCCGCGCCGCGCACCATGATGTCGTCCAGCTCGCGGTCGGAGAGGCTGAGCGGGCCGTGCGCGCCCAGGCCGGAGGGGACGTCGTGGAATAGCTGGTCGGCCAGGCGGCCAAGGTAAGGCTGCGCCTCGGCCTCAGTCAGGTTCGTTCGGAGGAGGCGTGCGCCGCAGTTGATGTCGAAGCCGACGCCGCCGGGCGACACCACGCCGCCGTTGAGCCGCATCGCCGCCACGCCGCCGATAGGGAAGCCATACCCCCAATGGATATCCGGCATCGCCAGCGACCAGCCGACAATGCCCGGCAGGAAGGCCACGTTCGCCACTTGTTGGAGCGCCTGGTCCTCGGCCATCGTCCGCAGCAGCCGCTCGTCGGCGTAGATGAGGCCGGGGACGCGCATGCCCGCCTTGTAGGTCGCGGGCAGCCGCCAGCGGTAGTCGTCGACCTTCTCCAAGATGCTGAGCCATCCCTTGCTCATCGAAGCCCGCCTAGATGTCGAGGATGACGCGTGCTTGCCATACGCCGTCGGCCTGCGCGACCTGAAGCATGTGGCGTGTCACGGCCTTGACCATCAGCTTCGGATTGTGGCGCTCCAGGTCCAGCGGCTCGCCATAGGCCCATGCGACCATGCGAGTGTCGCTGATTTCGTCGACCTCGAAGTGGCTGAAGACCAGGTTATCGACCTCACTGACGTACAGCAGCTCCGCCAGCCAGTCGACGAGCAGCGACTCGCGGTCGTCGGCCTCGACCTCGATCCGGCGTTCCTCGCGTGGCTCTACCCGGTCGAGGTCCACCATCAGCGAGAACATAGCTTTGGCGGCGTTGGCGAACGCTTCCGCTAGGTCCATGCCGCGGGCGATTATGCCGACGTCGGCGGTGTGGTCGAACGTCTCGAACGGCGGCTCCTCCCTCATTCCCTCTCCTCATGTAGGGGAGGACTTCAGTCCTCCCGCGTGGAGGACTTATCGAGCCTTGGTCTCCCGCCAGAGCGATTCCAGCGCTTCGATGGACATGTCCGCCAGCTGCAGCCCGCGCTCCCTCGCCAGCGCCTGCAACCGCTCGAAGCGACGCCGGAACCGCCGCGACGCTAGCCGCAGCGACTCTTCGGCGTCCAGCCCCAGCTTCCGCGCCAGGCTCACCAGCACGAACAGTGTATCGCCCAACTCCTCGCGCTGCTCGTCCAGCGACTCCGCCCGCGCCAGCTCCGATGCCTCCTCTACCAGCTTGTCGAGCACGTCGGGCACGCCGGGCCACTCGAAGCCCGTGGCTGCTGCTTTGTCTTGCAGCGCCTGGCTGTACGCCAGCGACGGCAGCGTCTGCGGCACACGCGCCAGCGGGTCCTCCTCGTCGACGCGACCGCGCTCCTCCCTCTTGATCGCCTCCCACTTGAGGACGACCTCGTCGGCCGTCTCCACCTTCGCCTGGCCGAAGACGTGCGGATGCCGGCGCACCAGCTTCGTGGCGATGCCTTCGATCACGTCATCGACGTCGAACTCGCCGCTCTCCGACGCGATCTGGGCGTGCAGCAGTATCTGCAGGAGCACGTCCCCGAGCTCCTCGCGCAGCTTGGCCGGATCGCCGCCGTCGAGGGCGTCTAGCGTCTCATACGTCTCTTCCAGCAGGAATCGACGCAGACTTTCATGCGTTTGGACGCGGTCCCAGGGGCATCCGTCCGGCGCTCGCAGGCGTCGCACGATCTCGCGCAGTCCATCGAAGGTGCGCGCGTCCGGCACGGGTGGCTGTTGCAGTTCTGGCATGGGGATCTCCAGCACGCGGCTAGGTTCGATTATAAAGGTCAACGAAAAGGATTGACAAGGTTAAGCCGCCTACCTAACATAGCTTCTAGTCAACCTGATGTCGGGCGGGGCGTTTCAGGTGAGGAAGGTGCGGCTTGGCGGTCGTCCGAGGCCTGGCAACGGCCCTGTTTGTTCTCGCCATCCCTTTGGCGTTCATAGGCACGAACGTCCGCATCCTGGCGAACGATAAGCACGTCTACGACTACGCCTTCGGCCACTACAACGCCCCGGCGCGCACCGGCATATCGCGCGCCGAGCTCGACCGCGCCGGGGCCGAGCTTCGCAGCTATTTCAACAACGACCAGCAGTATATCTCAGTCCAAGTGATGCAGGGCGACCGCGAGATATCGCTCTTCAACGACCGCGAGACGCTGCACCTCCACGACGTGAAGAGCGTCTTTCAGTTCGTGAACCATGTGCAGGAGATAGCGCTGGTTTACATAATGGCGTATGTCGTCGGCGTCTTCGTCTGGGCGCGAGAGCGGCCCCTGAAGACACTGGCGCTCCACGCCCTGAGCGGGGCTCTGCTGACCATCGCCGTCGTCGGCTCGCTCGCCGTCGTCGCGGCGACCGGCTTCGACCAGGCTTTCACGCAGTTCCATGAGATCGCCTTCAGCAACGACTTCTGGCAGCTCAACCCGGCGACCGATCACCTGATCCAGATGTTCCCGGAAGGCTTCTGGTTCGATATAACGATGGCGCTGGGCGTCCTCACAATCGTCGAAGCGGCGATACTCGCCATCGCCTCCGGCGTTCATCTGACGGTGAGCTGGCAGGCAGTCCGACACCGCCTCTTGCCGAGCCACCAGCCCGCGCCGTAGACGACGAAAAAGGGGAGCGCATTGCTCCCCTTCGTTATGCTCACTCGCTTCGGACGTCAGCCGATGCCGCAACTCCCGCAATCGCCTGACGAGCAGCTACCGCAGGCGCTCGCCACCGACGACACGTCCCCCTCGGCGCTCCTCGTCAGCGCGGAGAAGACGGATATTATCCTTTCCGCGCCTTCGTGGCCGCTTGGGCAGGTCGCCGGCTCGTCGGAGCGGCTCATCGAGCGCAGCAGCTCGAATTTCTTTTCGCAGGTCGGGCAGTAGTATTCGTATAGCGGCATCTGAGTTCTCCTAATTAGATCGTAAGTCCGCCTTCGACGAAAAGTCAACGCGACATCGGCGGCTCGTACAGCGTTTCGACGAGGTTGGCACTGAAGGGCGGCGACGTTGCAGAGACGTACACTAGCTTCTCGGTGTCCAAGTTGCGGATGGAGTGCAGGGCGCCCTTCGGGACGAAGACAAGAGTGCCCGGTCCGACCTCCTCCTCTTCGCCCGCGACGTGCATCAGGCCCTTCCCCTGAACAATCACGTAGACTTGCTCGGAATCAGCATGCGCGTGGCGCTCCTGCTCGCTCTCAGGCTCGCCCTCGACCCAGGTCACCGACAGGTTCTCCGAGCCGGCGTCGCCCGCCGTGAGCAGCAAGTGCGATATCTGCCCTCCGCGATGGTGCTGCGGGCCTTCGTCCAATTTCCGCGTGTACACGGTGGGGTCCTATTCGAGGTAGTCCCGGAGCTTGCGACTGCGCGTGGGGTGGCGCAGCTTGCGAAGAGCCTTTGCCTCGATCTGGCGGATGCGCTCCCGCGTCACGTTGAACTCGCGCCCAACCTCTTCCAGCGTCCGGCTCCGGCCGTCCTCCAGCCCGAAGCGCAGCTCCAGCACCTTCCGCTCGCGCGGCGTCAGGCTGGCCAGCACCTCCATCACCTGGTCCTTCAGGAGCTGGTGCGATGCCGCCTCCGGAGGCGCCAGCGCGGCGGAGTCCTCGATGAAGTCGCCCAGGTGGCTGTCCTCTTCCTCGCCGATCGGCGTTTCCAGCGACACAGGCTCCTGCGAGACCTTGATGATCTCCCGCACGCGCTCAGGCGCGATCTCCATGCCGCGGCCTATCTCGTCGCTCGTGGGCTCGCGGCCGTACTCCTGCACCAGGCGACGGCTCACGCGCACCAGCTTGTTGATGGTCTCGACCATATGGACGGGAATGCGGATCGTTCGCGCTTGGTCCGCAATGGCGCGCGTGATCGCCTGGCGGATCCACCACGTCGCGTACGTGCTGAACTTGTAGCCCTTGCGGTAGTCGAACTTCTCGACGGCGCGGATGAGGCCGATGTTCCCTTCCTGAATGAGGTCGAGCAGCGACATCCCTCGCCCGATGTACTTCTTCGCCACGCTTACGACCAGGCGCAAGTTCGCCTCTGTCAGCCGCTTCTCCGCCCGATAGCCTTCTCGCTTCAAGTGGTCGAAGTAGGAGCGAAACGTGGATTCGTGCGAGTCGAGCTTTTCCAGCTCCTCCCACGGCGCCGGCAGCAGCTTGTCCTCGTCGCCGAGCGATTCGCCGGCCAGTCGCACCAGCTCCGGCGTCAGGATGTGCGTGATAATCGAGAGGCGTACCAGCGCCTGCTCCGCCTGGCCCGGCTGCAGCCTGAGCGATTCGTAGAGCGCCAGCGCCAGGTCCTGGTCGAGCTCGCCGTCGACGGCCGAGCGGAAAATCGGGTCGCCGATCCGCTGTGACACCGACGCCTTGGCCAGCCCGAGGTGCTTCGCGACGCCGTTGTAGTACTTGCGCGCCTCGTATAGCTCGTTCAGCAGGCTGAAAAGTATCTCCGAGCCTCTCGCCGGGCGGCCGTGATCCTCCAGCCAGCGCCGCTCGATGCGCTGAATATGCTTGCCTTCCTCCATCGCCCGCGCCAGCCGCTTCTCGTCGTCGGCTGTGAGCAGGTAGACCTTGCCGATCTCCCGCAGGTACATGCGGACGGGGTCATCAATCCCCTCTTGCTCCTCGACGAGGAGGTCTTCCTCCTTCTCGGGCTTGACCTTCTCCTCGGGCTCCGCCCAGATATCGCCTTCCGTCTCCGCCGGCTCCGCGGTCGGCCCGGCTTCGCGGTCTGTGTCGATTACCGACAGTCCGCGGTCAGAGAGGCGGTTGTATACTCGCTCTAGCGGCTCGAAGTCGTCCTCTTCGTGCCCCAGGTCAACGAGGCCTTTTCGCTTCTTCTCGTCGTCCTCGGCGAAGATATCCTCGTCCGCCTCTTCTCTCTCGTCAAAGTCGTTGGTCATAATGTCGTTCTTGCTGTTCCTTGCCGAAGCTAGGCCTTTCGCTCATGAAGCTCCAGACCTGCCTCCACTTCCCGCACGACGATTCTTGCGTCGTCGGTATCATCTTCCGGCAGGTCTTGGGATGGAGCCTCGCCCGCGATCAGCTTTCGGGCTTGCTCGACGAAACGTCCGGCGCCCAGCCTCTGTTCTTTCTCGGCGATCTCCAGACTTATAAACGCTCTTTCTATCTTAATCTTACTCCTTTTGAGGTGCTCAGCACACGTTTGTAACGCTTTCTCCACCTGCGGCGGGTCGAAGGGCAGGTCCCGTGACGCGATCTGCTCCAGGTGCGGGCGCAACTCCGCCGCCAGTGTCTCCTCCAGCCGCTCCGGCTCCGACGCCTTCCACGCCGCGAACACCTGACGGTTCTCCGTCCGCACGAACAGCTCCTCGTCCAGCGCCAGCCCCTGCCCGCGCAACTGCGGATACCGGATAAGCAGCGCCAGACACGTCTCCTCTCCCTTCGACACGTCGATCCGCTCCTCATCGCCGGTACCTGCGCTACGACGCGCCTTCGCCGTCCGCTGGCCGTGCTCCGTCGGTGTCGACTGGATGCGCGCGGACGAGAAGGCTTTCGGCGCCTCCGCCTCGATGACGAACCGTCGCCAGCCGTCCGGGTCGGCGCGGATTATCTCGTCCGGGTCGCGGCCCTTCGGCAGCTTCATGACGCGTACGTTCACCCCCAGCCGTTGCGCCACCAGGTCGCCGCGTTCGCTCGCCGCCTGCCCGGCTGTGTCCGGGTCGAAGGCGAGAACGATGTTCTCCGTCAGCCGCCGCAGCAGCCCGAGCTGACGCTCCGTCAGCGCCGTCCCCATGCTGGCGACAACGTTGCCGTTGCCGTGCTGATGCGCCGCAATGACGTCCATGTAGCCTTCCACTATGACCGCCACGTCCGCGCGCCGGATGCTCTCCGCCGCTCGGTCCAGCCCGAAGAGTATTGCGCCCTTATCAAAAATCGGCGTTTGGGGCGTATTCAAGTACTTCGGGCTTTCCGAGTCGCCGGTGGGCTCCTCGCCGTCCGCCGCCGGCAGCTTGCGCGAGCCGAAGCCGACGGCGCGTCCCTGCCCGTCGCGGATCGGTATCACCGCGCGGTGACGGAATCGGTCGTAGAGTCCCCTTTCTCCCTCGACAAGCAGGCCCGCCCGCAGGAGCTCCCCTTCACCGAAGCCGCGACCCTTCAGATGCTCGCGCAGGGCGTCCCACGAATCGGGCGCGTAGCCCAACTGGAACGCCTCCGCCGTCTGCCGGTCGATGCCGCGCAGCGAAAGGTAGTCGAGCGCCTTCAGGCCGGGCTGCGAATTCAGGAGCGCATGTTGGAAGAACAGCGCCGCCGACTCGTTTGCCTGGCGCAGACGGTCGCGCTCCGTCTCCTCTGCCGCTACGTTCTTTCGTGCCAGGCTGATGCCCGCTCTCTCTGCCAGGAGCCGCAGCGCGCCGGTGAAATCGACGTTCTCCTTCTTCATGATGAAGGCGAACACGTCGCCGCCCGTGGCGCAGCCGCCGAAGCAGCGCCAGGTCCCCTTATCCGGAAAGACGAAGAAGGAGGGTGCCTTCTCGACGTGGAATGGGCAAAGCGCTCTGTAGTTGCGTCCTGCCTTCTGCAGGTTGACGGACTCGCCGACGACGTCGACGATATCCAGCCGCTGCTTGATCTCCTCGATGGGGTTCATCGTCGATCGGATCCCTCACAAAGACCCAGCGTCGCCGCGCCTCCCGACGTTTCCGTCCCTACCCCGTCCAATCGATAGCGCCCCCGCCGTCTGCGATTCGCCGAGGCGATCGCAGTCCGTGTCTTACGGATGAGGCGTCGGCGTAAGCTCTGCCGCTGTCGTTGCCTTCGCTGTTGGAGCCAGCGTTGGCGTTGCTGCGAACGAAACGAGAAGCCGGTTGTTCGTGTCGTCGCTCTCCTTAATCTTGCCGTTCGGGTCGACGATCACAAGTACCTGGTCCGGCCCTACGACGGTGACGTACCCGGTTTGAACGTCGATGCTCGCGCCGGCGCTGAGATTCTGCGTCGTCACACTGGCCGACTTCAGCAGTTGTGCCCCCGTCGCGTCGAACACCCCGACCTCGATTGTTGCGTTCTTCAGCGCCCCCTTGCCCTGATTCGTCACCGTCACCACCAGCGTGCCACCCGAAACCAGCGTTCCGCCCACCACTAGGTCCGGCAGCGCCTGCGACGGCGTCGGCGTCGGAGCCAACGAAGTGGCGCTCTGCGTCGCTGCCGCAGTCTCCTCCGGCACATATGTCACCGGCACGTCTGTGGGGACAATCGCCATCGGCAGGTCTTCCGGCGTGGAGACAGGGATTGCCGCCAGGTCGGCGCTCGTGTCCACCGAGCTGGCAATGATCCAGCCGAGAAGGTTCGAGTGCGCCGGATACTCGATCTCCAGCCAGTCGCCGTCGTCGCTGCGGCCCACTATCTTCGCCTCCGAGCCGCGCCGCAGTACGCCGAGAACCACGTAGCCGTTGCTGGGGCCGCTGCGGACGTTCACGGAGCTCGTCGCTGTCGCGGCAGGCCCGTCGATCACTTCTTCCGTGGCGCCCGCAGTCGGCGTCCGGCCCGTCGCCGTCGGAGCGGAAACCGAGCCATTCGTGGTCCGGCCGGACGCTCTGAAGATCATCGCGACGGCGAACACAAGAGCCAGGGCAATCGCGACGAACCCAACTAGCATTATGGGACTGCGGAGGGATGAAGCGCCGTCTTGGCGGAGGGGTTTCTTCATAGTCAGCAGAGAGATCGGGTCCTGTGTCGCATCCACCTCGCCGGGCGGGCCTATTCTAGCAGAACAACGCCCTCAGATGTAGCTGCCTGCGCCGCGAAAACGCTCAATCCTAGAAACCCAGTTGCCGTCCCAGGTCGATGGCGAAGGTGTCCGTCATGCCGGCGATGTAGTCGGCCGCGCGCCGTTGGGGCGGGTCGTCGCTCAAAGCGAAGTCCGAGCTGATCTCCTCCGGATGCGCCAGATAATACTCGAACAGGAAGCGGACCAATCGTCTGGCGCTGGCGGCCTCCGGCTGCGCGTCCTCCCACAAATAGACGCGGCGGAACATGAACTCCCGCAGCTCGTCCGTGGCAGCGAGGACGGCGTCGCTCATCCGTATCGAAGGCGCCTCCCGGCCCGGCGCCAGCCCTGTCGCCGCCCACGACTCGTCGACGATGTCGCAGACCAGCGTGTTGATTCGCTGCGAGTGGTGATCGCCGAGAGTCGTGCGCACGTTCGGCGGCAATTCGTCGTCCGTCAGCAGGCCGGCGCGAATGGCGTCGGCGATATCGTGGTTCAGATAAGCGATGCTGTCGGCGATGCGCGCGATCTGTCCCTCCAGCGTCGCCGGCAAGTCCGAATCGACCGTCATGACTCCCTCCCGCGACTTCGAGTGGTGAAGGATGCCGTCGCGCACCTCCCACGTCAGGTTCAGCCCTCTACCGCCGCGCTCCAACCGCTCCACTACCCGCAGGCTCTGCTCGTTATGCGAAAACCCTTCCGGCAGAAGGTCCGCCAGCGCTTCCTCGCCGCGGTGTCCGAAGGGCGTATGACCCAGGTCATGCCCCAACCCTATCGCCTCCGTCAGGTCTTCGTTCAGGTTGAGGGCGCGGGCGATGGTCCGACCGATCTGCGCCACCTCCAGCGTGTGTGTCAGCCGCGTCACGTAGTGATCGCCGGCGGGCGCCACGAAGACCTGCGTCTTGTGCTTCAGCCGCCGAAACGACTTGCAGTGGATGATGCGGTCGCGGTCCCGCTGGAACTCCAGGCGGACCGGTGAAGGCTGCTCCGGACGCTCCCGCCCGTGGCTGGTGCTGCTCCTCGCCGCGTAAGGCGATAGCTCCGCCTCTCGCTGTTCAAGAGATATCCTTACCTCTGCAGCGTGGAGCATCGCTGGTCTACGGGAGGCGGCACCAGGCGGGTGAGATGTCGTCCGCGGGATTGTGAGTGAAGCGCGTCGTTCCCGAGCCGTCGGCGTTCATGATGTAGATCTCCGGGTTGCCGTCACGGTCAGAGACGAAGGCGATGCGCGAGGCGTCGGTCGAGAAGGCCGGCGCCCAGTCGGTCGCGTTGTTGTTGGTCAGGTTCTGCGGGTTGGACCCATCGGCGTTCATAACGTATATCTCGGGATCGCCTTCCCTGTCCGTGACGAAAGCGATCTTCGAGCCGTCCGGCGAGAACGAGGGAGCCCAGTCTTCGGCCGGGTTGTTCGTGAGCCGCGTCTGGTCCGACCCGTTCGCGCTCATCACGTATATCTCCTGATTGCCGTCGCGATCGCTGGCGAAGGCGATCTTGCTGCCGTCTCCCGACCAGGAAGGCTCCCAGTCGTCTGCGGTGCTATTCGAGATGTTCGTGTCGTGGCTGCCGTCAGCCTTCATGAGGTGAATCTGCTCCGCCCCGCTCGCTTTTGAGGCGTAGGCTATCAGCGACCCGTCCGGCGACCAGCGTGGCGTATAGACGCCGCCGCTGCTGCTCGTGAGCGCATGCTGATCGCTGCCATCGGCATTCATCACAAACACCTCAAGGTCACCCGTGCGGTCGGACGTGAAGGCGATCTTGGAGCCATCGGGCGAGCACGATGGCGAATAGTCCCCGGCGGGGTTGTCGCTCAGGTTCTGAACAGTGCTGTCGAATTGCATCGAGTAAACCTCGGAGCCGCCGTTGCGAGAGGTGGAGAAGACGATGTACTCCGCTCCCGTCGCCTTCTTCGCGCCGCCGCTTCCGCCGCAGCCGGCCAGCACGAAACCGAGGGGAAGCGCTACTAGCGCCAGGAGCAGGAGAAGACGACGTGAGTGCAAGTTCGTGGCCTGGATCATGTTCGAAATCGTAGATCAAACCATAAGGTTGCCGTCACCCTATGTCAAGCAGCAAGCGAAAGGCGGAAGCCCAAGCTCCCGCCCTTCGAGATCGCGACAGGAATGTTGCCCTACTCAGGCTTGATTCCCAGCTTCGCCTCCGCAGCCGCGACTATCTTCCGCGTCCGCTCGATAACGTCGGGGTTCACCGACACGGATGTTATCCCGAATTCGACCAGCTTCTCCGTGATCTCCGGGTAGTCCGAAGGCGCCTGCCCGCAAATCGACGACGTGATGCCCCGCTGGCGGCACGTCTTCACGATCTGCTCCAGCGAGCGCGTCACGGCCGGGTTCCGTTCGTCGAAGTCTTTCGCCAGGATCGAGTTGTCGCGGTCAATTCCCAACGTGAGCTGCGTCAGGTCGTTCGAACCGATAGACACGCCGTCGATGCCAACGTCGATGAACTCGTTCAAAAGGATGACGTTGGATGGGATCTCCACCATCATCCACAGCTTGAACTCGGGAGACTGCTTTAGCCCCAGCTCCTCCATCAGCTTCTTAACGCCAGCCATCTCCTCAGGCGTCCGGCAGAACGGAATCATCACGTGGAGGTTTTTGTGCTGCTGTCGGACCCGCTTGACGGCCTCGATCTCCAACTCGAAGACCTCGCGGTCGCGGATGTAGCGGGAAGCGCCGCGATAGCCGATCATCGGGTTCTCTTCCGACTGCTCGTACTTCTCGCCGCCCTTCAGGCCGGCGTACTCGTTTGTCTTGAAGTCGGTTGTCCGGTAGACGACCGGACGCGGGTCGAAGGCGGCCGCAAAGGCCATGAGCCCCTTCGCCATCTTCTGCGTGAACTCCTCGCCGCGGCCCTGTTCGAGGGCGTAGCGCGGGTGCTCGCCAATGTCCGCGACGATGAACTCCGCCCGAAGCAGCCCCACGCCGTCCACGTTGCGGGCGGCCACCCGGTCCGCCAGGTCGGGCTGCGCCAGGTTGACATAAACTCGCGTCTTTGTCTTCACCGCCGCTCCCATGGCCACCGCCTTCTCGCGCTCGTAGTAAGCGAGCGTCGCGGCCGCGCGACCGTCGTAAACTACGCCGTGCGCCCCATCGACCGTCACGATCTGACCGTCGTGCAGCGTCTTCGTCGCCTCGCCGGTGCCGACGACGCACGGTATGCCCAGCTCGCGGCTGACGATGGCTGCGTGGGCGGTACGCCCGCCGCGGTCCGTGACGATAGCGACGGCGCGCTTCATGGCCGGCACGAAGTCTGGCGTCGTCATCTCCGCAACGAGGATGTCGCCGTCGCGCACCCTACCGATCTCGCTCGGATCGAGGATGATCTTGACTTCGCCTGCGGCAGCTCCCGGGCTCGCCGCCGAGCCCTTAAGCAGCACCGGCGCAGTCTCATCGAGTGCTTCCGCCGGCGCCGTGGTCGCTTCCGCCAGCGTGGTCACCGGGCGCGTCTGGACGATGTAGAACTTGCTTTTTTCCTTCGCCCACTCGATGTCCTGAGGGAAGCCGTAGTGCTGCTCGATGCGCTTGCCAATCTGCGCCACCTCGCGCACCTCGTCGTCGCTCAGCTTCTGAGCGGACCGCAGGTCCGGCGGCACTTCCTGCCAGGAGATGTCGGCTATGCCTTTGCCTCCGCCCACCGCCGTCCGCGCGAGCTGACGCTCCTGTACGGCGGTGTGCTTCTCCAGGATCTTCAGCGTCTCCTTGTCGACGACGTAAAGGTCCGGGCTGATCTCGCCCGAAACCAGCCCCTCGCCCAGGCCTACGATCGCCTCCACGGTGATCTTGCTGCGGTCGCTGGTCACCGGCTCGACAGTGAACATAACGCCCGAGAGCTCCGACTGCACCATCCGCTGCACCGGCACGGCAATCTTGACCTTCATGTGCTCGAAAGCATTCTCCGACCTGTAGAAGATCGCCCGCGCTTCGAATAGCGACGCCCAGCACTCCTTGACCGCCTGCACGACCCTGTCGCCGCCGAGGACGTTCAGGAACGTGCTCTGCTGCCCGGCGAACGACGCCTCCGGAAGGTCCTCCGCCGTCGCGGAGCTGCGAACGGCGACCGGTGGCTCGCCCATATCGCGGTAGCGCCGCTTGATCTCGTCAGCCATGTCGGCGGGAACGGGCGTGTCGACGACCATCTTCTCGATGTCGCGCGAGGCCTTTTGGAGGGCGTTGCTGTCCTGAACGTTCAGATTGTTGAGGATCGCTTCAATCTTGGGGCGGAGCCCCGATTGCTCTACAAAGCGGCCGTACGCGTCGGCCGTGACGATGAAGCCGCTCGGAACGGGAATCCCCGCCCGAAGCATTTCCCCGAGATTAGCGCCCTTGCCTCCGACCACGGGGATATCGGCCCTCCCCACCTCTTCAAATGCGACAACGTCTCGCTGCTTGGTCATTGTCATTTGTTCAGCCTCCCTTGCTTTTGAGGTTGGCGCTGGCCCGCTGCGCCGTCAGTCAAACGGAGTACAGGGTCTTCCGCAAATGAAGACAGTATATTATCGGGCGAAAGGAAATAAGAACAATAGGCGGAGTCCTCCTGGGGGAAACCCTATTCGACCGTTACGGTCTTCGCTAGGTGGCGTGGTTGATCGACGTCGCAGCCCCGGTGCACCGCGATGTAGTAGGCGAGCATCTGCAGCGGTATCGCCGTAAGCAGCGGCATCAGCATGGGCGTCGTCTCCGGCAGGTACACGACGTAGTCCGCCAGCTTCGCGATCTCCTCGTCCCCATCGTTGGCCAGAGCGATGACGATGCCGTCGCGCGCCTTCACCTGCTCCAGGTTGGAGATCATCTTGTCGCGCAGCTCGTCCCGCACGACGATCGTCACCACCGGCATCTCCTGGTCGATCAGCGCGATGGGCCCGTGCTTCATCTCGCCGGCCGGATACCCTTCGGCGTGGATGTAGCTCACCTCCTTGAGCTTGAGGGCGCCCTCCATGGCTATCGGATATTGAATGCCCCGTCCCAAATATAGGAAGTCCTGGCGACGGAAGAAGGTGCGGGCCAGCGCCTCGAACTGCTCCGCCTGCCCGACGACCTTGCCGATGAGCTGCGGCATATGCGCCAGCGGCGTCAGGAAATCGCCGAGCTGCTTGTCGCTCAGGTGGCCGCGTTGCTGCCCCAGATGGCAGGCCAGCATGTAGAGCGCGACTATCGAGCCCAGCAGCGTCTTCGTGCTGGCGACGCCTATCTCCAGGCCGCAGCGCGTGTAGACGACGCCGTCGGCGACGCGTGTTGCCTGGCTGCCCGGCGTGTTGCAGACCGTTATCTCCAGCGCGCCCTTTGCCTTCGCCTCTGCCATGGCCTCCAGCGTATCGACGGTCTCGCCGGACTGCGCGACCGAAATCAGCAGCGTCTCTGGCCCGATGATCGGCCGCCGGTAGCGGAACTCCGACGCATTATCCACCTCGGCCGGCAGTCCCGCGATCTGCTCGATGTAATGTCTCCCGACCATCGCCGCGTGCAGGCTCGTGCCCATCGCTACCAACACCACGCGCTCGATCCGCCTCAACGCCTCCGCCGGCGGCATGTCTTCCAACTGCAACCCCAGCGGCGCGAACTGGATGCGACCGCCGATCGTGTCCAGCACCGCCTCCGGCTGCTCCATGATCTCCTTCAGCATGAAGTGCTTGTAACCGCCCTTCGCCGCCGCCATGGGGTCGAAGGACATCGACTGCGGTGTGCGCGGTTGGCCTGCGCCGTCGCCGTGCCAGTAGGTCGCGCCGCACCGCTCGACCGCCACCACGTCGCCGTCATTCAGGAAAACCACCTGGCGCGTGTGCGGCAGGAGCGCCGGCAGGTCGCTGGAGAGGAACATCTCGCCGTCGCCGTAGCCGACGACGACACCGCCCGCATTGCCGACGCGCGCCGCTACCACCGTGTCTGGCTGGCAGGCGGCAATTGCGAGGATGGCGTGCGCCCCGTCAAGCTGAGCGATCGTCCGTCTCACCGCTTCCACCAGCGGCAGCCCTTGCGCCAGCTCCGCCTCGATGAGGTGGGGAATGACCTCCGTGTCCGTGTCCGACTTGAAGACGTGCCCCTGCGCCCGCAGTTGCTGTCTCAGCGCGCTGTAGTTCTCGACGATGCCGTTGTGGATGACCACGACGTCGCCGTCGCAGTCGCAGTGGGGATGAGCGTTCGTGTCGCTCGGGCGGCCGTGCGTCGCCCAGCGTGTGTGCCCGATGCCGATTGACCCCTCAGGGAAGTGGCCTTCCAGGCAGGCGACCAGGCTCTGCAGTTTGCCGGTGGACTTGACGATGCAGGGTGAGCCGCCGCCGTCGATGACCGCGATGCCGGCGCTATCGTACCCGCGATACTCCAGCCGGCGCAGCCCCTCCAGCAACAGGGGTCCCGCCTCTCGCGGGCCGACATAGCCGATGATGCCACACAAGGCTCCCTGCCTCCCCTCTTCACTCAGCGCCCGTGCCGGGACGGCGGCGCTCCGCGTCTCTAGCGTCATTGTAGCGTACCATCGCCCCGTTGCACAGGCACCAGCGGCCGAGTGCCGCTCGACAAGGGCTCTGCGGCATAGGAGGCCCACCAACGATGTGCAAGCCTGGTTGCCGGCAGGCAGGGCTGATAGCCGCACTACTTCTAGCGCTTCATTTAGGGTGGATGTGGTGGTGAGGAGGCTGAGGCCTGCCCGCCGTCGGAGGGGATTCATCAACAGGCCACCCTTCGTCTCTACGAAGCCCGAGGGCCTAACCAAAGCTGGGAAGAACCCTTAAGGGCGGGGAAACAGCAATTTAGGGGAAAATTGCGTGAATTTCATCACTAGCCCTTGACAAACTATTATTCTTTGCTATACTGGCGGCGGTGTCGACCCCCGCCCTTGGGCGACAACCATCGCGTGGAAGGCCCTTCGGAGCCGTCCTCGCATCAGTGGCCTGGAATATGCCGCTTGGATCGCTCGGCGACCGAGACGGTGCAGAACCTTGATGGACATTCTGCCCTTTCGGTCTCGACCGGAAGGGTTTTTTTATCGGGCGCGAGGCGAGTCGGTCAGGAGGTAAGGTACGTTGAGGAAGATGCTCAAGAGCAAGCTCCACCGGGTCACAGTCACCGAAGCCGACCTCAACTACGTAGGCAGCATCACGCTGGATCCCGAACTCCTGGAAGCCGCCGACATCCTGGAATACGAGCAGGTGCAGGTCCTTGACGTCGATAACGGCAACCGCCTTACGACCTACGCCCTCGCCGGCGAACGCGGCAGCGGCCAATGCTGCATCAACGGCGCCGCCGCCCGGCTCGTTCACCCCGGCGACCTCGTTCTCGTGCTTACGTACGCCGACTACTCGGAAGAGGAAGCGAGGCGCCTCCGGCCCATCGTCGTCCACGTTGATGAGCAGAACCACATCAAGCGCATCGACCCGCCCGTCGAGCAGCTAGGCGTCATCGACCACTGGAGCATCTTCAACTAGGCGTGGCGGAAAGCGGGGTGTGAAAATGGCTAGAGTATCAGTACACGAACTGAAGGCGATGAAGCTCCGCGGCGAGAAGTTCGCCATGCTCACCGCCTATGACTTCCCCACCGCCAAGCTCCTCGACCGCGCCGAAATCCCCGTCATCCTCGTCGGCGACTCCCTGGGAATGACCGTCCTCGGTTACGACTCCACCGTTCCGGTGACCATGGATGACATGCTGCATCACACCAGGGCCGTCGTACGCGGCGCGCAGAACGCCCTTATCGTCGGCGATATGCCCTTTATGAGCTACCAGACCGGCATGCAGGACGCGATTCGGAACGCCGGTCGCTTCTTGCAGGAGGGCGGCGCCGGCGCCGTCAAGCTCGAAGGCGGCGCGCCCGTCGTCGAAACCGTTCGTGCCCTCGTCTCCTTCGGCATCCCCGTCATGGGGCACCTCGGACTCACACCGCAGTCGATAAACCAGCTTGGCGGCCACAAAGTGCAGGGCAAGACGCCCGCCGCCGCGGTTCGCCTCCTCAGCGACGCCCTCGCTCTTCAGGAAGCGGGTGCTTTCGCCATCGTCTTGGAGTGCGTGCCGGCCGCCCTCGGCAAACTCGTCAGCGAGAGGCTTTCCCTCCCCACAATCGGCATTGGCGCCGGGCCCCACTGCGATGGCCAGGTGCAGGTCCTGACCGACCTCCTCGGCCTCGATCCCGATTTCACGCCCCGCCACTCGAAGCAGTACGCCCGCCTTGCCGAAGAGATACAAAGCGCCGTCGAGCGCTATCAGCGGGAAGTGCAGTCGGGAGGGTTCCCGACTGCTAGGGAGAGCTTCTCCATGGACGAAGCGGCCCTGGCGGAGCTCTCACAGATGGCGGTGTGATTATGGCTCTCTCAGAAACGATTCGCGGTCTCAGGACAATGCAGGTGGTCTCGTCGGTCGACGCCATGCGCCGGCTGCGCAGCCAGACCAACGGACGGAAGCTGGGCTTTGTGCCGACGATGGGTTACCTTCATGAAGGCCATCTCTCCCTCGTGCGACGCGCCCGCGCAGACAACGAGCTCGTCGTCGTCAGCATCTTCGTCAACCCCATCCAGTTCGGCCCGAACGAGGACTTCGATAAGTACCCCCGCGACACGCAACGTGACCTCTCGCTGCTCCAGCAGGAGAACGTCGACATCGTCTTCATGCCCTCCGCCGTTGACATGTACCCCGAGGGCTTCGATAGCTACGTCGAGGTCGGCCACGTCACCGAGGTGCTCGAGGGGAACTGCCGGCCCGGCCACTTCCGCGGCGTCGCCACCGTCGTCCTCAAGCTGTTCAACGCCGTCCAACCTCATCGCGCTTACTTCGGTCAGAAGGACGCCCAGCAGCTCGTCGTCATCCGCAAGATGGCGGAGGACCTGAACCTCGGCGTGGAGATCGTCGGCTGCCCGACCATCCGCGAGACCGGCGGCCTGGCGATGAGCAGTCGCAACGTCTTCCTGTCGCCGGACGAGCGCCGCGCCGCCCTCGTCCTCTTCCGCTGCCTCAGCCTCGTTGAGCGCTTGCATCGTCAGGGGGAGCACGATGCAGGCAAGCTCCGCGACCGCCTGGAAGGCCTGATCGCGCGGGAGCCGCTGGCCCATGCCGACTACATCAGCATCGCCGATCCGCACACCCTGCAGGAGCTGGACGTTACAGAAGGCCCGACCCTTATTTCGCTGGCCGTGCGCATCGGCATCACCCGTCTCATCGATAATGTGACAGTTGGCGAAAAGCGCCCGCCCATCGTCTTCGACGTCCCCGCCGGCAGGTAGTCCCGTCCTGCCCGTCGAAGACTTCACATAGAATGCCCCGGCCTCTCGGTCGCCCCGCCAGGCGGACAGGGAGGTCGGGGCGTTCCTTTTCTTCGACGCGCCGCGCCAGCAACCGGCCTCGCTCAGCGGTTTTGCCCCGCGCCCGTCTCGATGCTAGAATGTGGACGCCAATCCCAACGACAGGAGAACCGAATGGGAGGCCATTCCCACTGGAGCCAGGTCAAACGCCAGAAAGGCGCCGCCGATGCGCGTCGTGGCCAGCTCTTCACGAAGCTTGGCCGTGAGATAACCGTCGCCTCGCGACAGGGCGGCCCCGACCCTAACGGCAACTTCCGCCTCCGGCTCGCCGTCCAGAAAGCGCGCGAGAGCAACATGCCCAACGACACCATCGAGCGCGCCATGAAGCGTGGCGCCAGCGGACCGGACGCGGCCGAGCTCATCGAGGTAACGTACGAAGGGTACGGCCCCGGCGGCGTCGCTGTCCTCATCGATGTCGTCACCGACAATCGCAACCGCTCCGTCTCCGAGATACGCGCCACCATGGGTCGCGCCGGCGGCAACCTGAGCGAGGCCGGCTCCGTCGCCTGGCTGTTCGAGAGCAAGGGCGTCATCGCCATCAACGCCGAAGACGGTGGCGGCGAAGACCTCGCCCTGACCGCCATCGACGCCGGCGCCGAAGACGTCGACATCCAGGACGCGCGCCTCGAGGTCATCACTCGCGCCGAGGACCTGGAGAAGGTCCGGCTGGCGCTCCAGGAGCGGGGCATCGCCGTCGAGTCCGCCGAGCTGAGCAAAGTGCCGAAGACCACCGTTAGCTTGGGCGATAAGGAGGCGCTGCAGACGCTCAAGCTCCTCGACAAGCTGGAAGAGCTCGACGACGTGCAGCGCGTCCACTCCAACGCCGAGTTCCCGGACGAAGTCCTCGAAGCGTACGAAGGCTAGGATGCCCCATAGCCCCGACGACCGGACCGAGAGCAGCCTCATTCTCGGCATCGACCCCGGCCTGAGGATGATGGGCTTCGGCGTTGTCGCCTGCCACGGCGACTCGTTGCAGGCGGTCGACTACGGCTGTTTCGCGGTCGATCCGCGGCTTTCGATGCCGGAGCGACTCGCCGCGCTCTTCGCATCGCTCCAGGAGCTAATCGCCCGTCATGCGCCGACGGAGGTCGCCGTCGAGCAGCCCTTCGTTGCGGTGAACGCCCATTCGGCGCTGGCGATCGGCGAAGCGCGGGCGCTTGCCGTCCTTGCCGCCGGACTCGCCGGCCTGCCCGTCGAGCAGTACTCACCGGCGGAAGTGAAGCGCTCGGTCACCGGCTACGGGCGCGGCCCGAAGGGGCAGGTGCAGGAGATGGTGCGCTTGCAGCTCGGCCTCCGCGACCTGCCGCAGCCGTTCGACGCCGCCGACGCCCTCGCTGTTGCCATCTGCCACGTCAACCACACGCGCGCGCAGTCCCTCATCGAAAGGAGCGCCGTGCCATGAGCGCCGTCGCTCGCATCTGGGGCGTCGTGGAAGACGCCGGCCCCGAGGGCATCACCGTTCGAATCGACGGCACCGGCCTCGGCTTGCTCGTCCAGGTCCCGGGCCACACGCGCGACGCGCTGGGCGTCCCCGGTCGCGAAGTGTCGCTCTACACGCACCTTCAGGCGCGCGAGACCGAAGTCGCCCTCTACGGCTTTGCTACCGCCGACGAGCTGCGACTCTTTCACCTGCTCATCGGCGTCTCCGGCGTCGGCCCGAAGGGCGCGCTGGCGCTGCTGACCGGCCTTCCCGGCGACTCCATCTGGGAGGCCATCGCCAATAGCGACGTCGAGCGCATCCGCTCTGCGCCGGGAATCGGCGCCAAGACCGCCAGCCGCATCATCATCGACCTGAAGGGGCGCCTGCCGGAGCACGTCTCGTCCGGCATCCCCGCATCGTTCCTGAGCGCCGACGACGAGGTCATCGCCGCGCTTGTATCGCTTGGCTACACGCAGGCCGAAGCGTCCGCCGCCGCGGGTCGGCTGCCGTCCGACGGCTCGCTCTCTCTCGAAGAGAAGATACGCCTTGCGCTATCGTCCTTCACGCAGTAGCCTGTCGCGATGGCGGGGGTCTTCTTCGTTCCTATCGGCGTCGGAGTCGCAATCGGCCTGACGAGAATCATCTCCGGACGAGCGACGCTGATGGGCGGCGGTCTGCTCGCCATCGCATACGTCGTGCTCGTCGCCATCCTCTTCTTCTCGATGGGCGTAGCTGCCTGTCCGCACTGCTCCGCCGACCCCTTTTCGACACGCCTGAATTCCTTCGAGACCCTCGCGGTTCTAGTGGGAATCCTGCTTGTGCTTGCGCTTGTCGGAGTAGCCGGCGGGGCCTTCATCGCCGGGCCCTTCGCCCGCTGGCGCCGCAACCGCTCCCAGCCGCAGCAACCATAGGGCCGCCGTTTGAGGAAGTGCAGAGCAACTGTCTTGATACTCAAGCGGGAATAGCATGAGAAGCCGGAACCTGCTGCCAGGCCGTGCCATCCCGCAGCATGGCATTCAAGATCGTGAGCAGTTTGCGCATGCAAGCCA
>JBEKKV010000031.1:0-25734 GCA_050010555.1 Dehalococcoidia bacterium | reverse complement strand
TATCGACGCCCACGCCGTCGCGGACCGCCGCCATGCTGGCGCCGTTCCCCAGGTGCGCGATTATCACCCGACCAGCGGCTGCGGCAGGATCGATCCTCCGCAACTCCTGCATGACGGATTCGTAAGACAGACCGTGGAAGCCGTAGCGGATGACGCCGGCCTCCGCAAACCGCAACGGCAGCGCGTAGAGCTGGGCGATACGGGGCATGTGGCGGTGAAAAGCGGTATCGAAGCAGGCGATCTGCGGGACTTCAGGATAGGCGCGCTCGACCTCCCGGATGGCGGCGAGGGCCTGCGGCAGGTGATCGGGATCGATCGGCACCATCTCCTGGATTGCGTCAACGAGAGCGGCGGTGATTCGCTGCGGTTCGACATATCGACTGCCGCCGTGCACGACCCTGTGGCCGACGGCTCGCAAGTCGCCGTCGAGGCCGCGACGGCCCACCCAGGCGAGCAGCTCTCGCACGGCGGACGCGTGGTCCGGCAGGTCGGCCTCCTGGTCGAGGAGCGTCGCTCCGTCGGCGTCTTCGATTCGCATTCGGCCGCCCGCGAGTGCGATTCGGCTGACCTGCATGCTGACAAGCGGCTTGTCTTCGGAATCCAGAGGGTAGAGAGCAGCCTTGAGACTGGAGGAGCCGGTGTTGATCGTCAGCAGTGTGGCGGTCATGACGGATGTGTTCCGCGGCGTCTTCCGCGCAGCAGCGTCTCGACGGGTACCTCCCGCAACTGACCGATGCGCTCGATGCTCACGTCCGCCGGCGGGTAGGCGGCGACGATCTTCGGATCGAGAGCGTAGTGCCCCTGCCGCGGGAAAACGGTCGTCAGGCGGTTGCCCCAAACCCGCTTCGACTCGGCAAGGATGCGCAGCTTGTCGTCCACCATGACGTAGTGCCGCGCCGGATAGCGCTCCTCGACATCCTCCAACATTTGCTCCTTGTGGATGTAGATTAGCACGTGCCCGTCGACCGCTTTCCATAGTCCGGAGCGTTCCACTTTGCGCGGCTGAAAGACCACGTCGCCGTCGGACAGGATGACCGTCTGCCCCACCGTCCGCAGCCACTTCACCACGTCGAGCGCGCCCGGGTAGAGACGGTCGGCGAACGGGTAGTCCACCAGGAACAACGACATCTCCAGCAGGTGCGGATCGCGCGGGTGCTCGAGCCGGTAGCGCTGAAGGGTGCCGAGGTAGTCGGCGTAGCCCAGCTCGGCCCGCAGGTCCTCGAAGATCTGCCAGTAACGCGCCTCGCAGTCCGGCCCGAACGCCTGCCTGAGATGCCGCTGGAGGTCGCGGTCGATTCCGTCGTTGTCGAGGAGGGTGTTGTCCACGTCGAGCACAAAGACAACGTCGTGCACCATCGTCCAACTCCCTCGAAAATGGGCACATATCAGCGCCGTGGCGCTTGCCTTGTTTGAGTGTAGGCGTCGGCGGTGCAGAGTCCATGAACGGGTGCAGGGTAGGCGTGCAGAAGCTGTGAACAGATCATTGATAAGGCCGGACGCCTCTGCTACGCTGGCAATAGACCCCCGGCAAACAAACGGCGCAGTCCAAGGAGGGACGGCAGGATGGTGGCCAATTCCGATTCGCTGGTCGTCTTCGGCATTACCGGCGACCTGGCCTACAAGCAGATCTTCCCATCGCTGCAGGCGTTGATTCGCCGCGGGCACCTCGATGTGCCGGTCATCGGCGTCGCGAAGGCCGGATGGAACATCGACCAAGTGCGCGCTCGGGCCCGCGAGAGCCTGGAAGAGCACGGCGGCGTGGATGAAAGCGCCTTCGCGAAGCTATCCGCGCTGCTAAGGTACATCGACGGCGATTACCGCGAGGCGGCGACTTTCGAGCAGTTGCGTGAGGCACTGGGCGACGCCGCCCGCCCGCTGCACTACCTCGCGATCCCGCAGCCGCTCTTCGGGACCGTAATCGAAGGGCTGACGAAATGCGGCTGCACCGACGACGCCCGCGTGGTCGTTGAGAAGCCATTCGGGCGCGACCTCGCCTCGGCGCTGGCCCTGAACCGCCTGCTCGGCAAGTTCTTCCCAGAGCCGGCCATCTTCCGGATCGACCACTTCCTTGGCAAAGAGCCGGTGCAGAACCTCCTTTACTTCCGCTTCGCCAATTCCTTCCTCGAACCCATCTGGAATCGCAACTACGTCGACAGCGTGCAGATCACCATGGCTGAGGACTTTGGCATGGAGGGCCGCGGGAAGCTCTATGAAGAGATGGGCGCGATCCGCGACGTCGTGCAGAATCACCTGCTGCAAATAGTCACTCTTCTTGCGATCGAGGCCCCCACGGGGAACGATCGCGAGGGCGTTCGCTCGGAAAAAGCGCGGATCTTCACGGCCATGCGCCCGCTCAGCGCTTCGGACGTGGTACGCGGTCAGTATCGCGGCTACCGGGACGAAGACGGCGTCGCACGAGGCTCCCGGGTCGAGACCTTCGCGGCTGTACGGCTGTGGATCGATACGTGGCGATGGGCCGGCGTCCCGTTCTACGTCCGGGCAGGGAAGCGCCTGCCGGTAACGGCCACGGAAGTTATGGTTACGCTCAAACCTCCGCCGGAAGGCGTCTTCGGCGAAGTCGAGCCCGACCAACCGAACTATCTCCGCTTCCGTCTCAGCCCGAACTTCGCGATCTCCCTTGGCACGCGCATCAAGAGGCCCGGCGAAGCCATGGTCGGCGAGGAAGCAGAGCTTGTCGCCAGACACCATCACGCCGACGAGATGCAGCCGTATGAGCGCCTGCTGGGCGATGCGATGCGCGGCGATCCGTCGCTGTTCGCGCGCGAAGACAGCGTCGAGGCGGCGTGGCGCGTGGTTGACCCCGTCCTCAGCCTGGATGCGCCCCTTGTGTACGAGCCCGGCACCTGGGGCCCGTCCGACGCGGCCATGATCGTCGCCGGCGACGAAGGATGGCACAACCCGCGGGTGAGGGAGACAAGGCGATAGCGCATCCGGCGTCCTGCGCGCGGCCAATCGAATCCGCTTTTTCATACATCTCTCACGGTCGGACGACTTCGCTTCACGCCGGCGCCATTTCTTCCCGCGATACTTTAGTAGGGCCCATCACCCGATGCGGCTGATTCGAGGCGTCCAGCGACGAAAGGGAGGCTCGAGCATGGAAAGCCCGGCAAGGTCAATCCGGTTCGTCCATAAAGCGATCCAAACCGAGATCGATGCGCTGGATAGGGAGGTCGAACGGCTGGCCGCCGGAGATCGCGACGATGCAGCCGAGATGGCGCGCCGCTTCGACTTCTTCTACCAGGTCGTAAAGGCGCACGAGGACGGCGAGGAAGACACGTTCTTCCCGGCGGTCGACGAACGTGTCTACCCGGTGTCGGCACCATATCTGCTGGACCATCAGGCCGACCAGGGGCATATTCGCGAGCTCAGCCAGTCTTTGGGGCTCCTCGCCGGCAATCCCGACGGACGGACTCGGAGCGAGATCCTGCGCCGGGCAAAGCGCCTGACGACGATATTGGACGGCGCAACGGCGATTCACATTCAGAAGGAAGAGGCTATCCTGCTGCCGCTCATCGAGCAGAACTTTAGCTTTGCGGAGCAGGAGGATCTCACTAAGCGGGCCGTCGCCCACGTACCGCCGGAGGTAATGCAGCAGATGTTCCCCTGGCTGGTGGGCTCGCTTGCGACGGACGACCAGGAGGCCTTCCTGCGAGATATGATGCAGCTGGTCCCGCCCAACGTCTTCCACATGATGTCGGGCTTGCTGGCGACGAATCTGCCGCCGGACCAGTGGGCGGAAATAGTCAGGCGATTGCCCGAGGCGGCATGAGGCCCGGGCGCGCGAAAGGCACAAACAGTGACAACACGAATCGAAGTCAAGAAATACGGACTGCTGATAGACGGAGAGTGGCGCCAACCGAGGAGCGGCGAGACCGCGGAACGTCGCAGCCCCGCCGATCAATCGCTTCTCGCTCTGCTTCCGCTGGCCGACGAGACCGATCTCGACCTCGCGGTGGCGGCCGCGCGTCGCGCCTTCGACGCCGGCCAGTGGAGCGCGAACGCCACTCGCCGGGCGCGGATCCTGCGCGAGGCCGCCGCGCGCATTCGAGCCGAGCAGGAAACGCTTGTGCCGCTGCTGTCGCGGGAGGTCGGCAAGACGCTGTCAGAGGCCAGGGGCGAGGTGCTGTCGATGGCGAATACGTTCGACGCCTACGCTGGCCTTAGCGAGAATGCAAACGGGCGCGCCATAAGTAATGCCACGTCCAGCGCCGTCGGCATGGTGCTCAAGGAACCGGTGGGTGTAGCCGGGCTGATCATCCCCTGGAACTGGCCGCTGGTGATCCTCTCGTGGAAGCTGGGCGCCGCTCTCGCTGCTGGCTGCACGACGGTCATCAAGCCGTCAATCTACACCGGCGCTACGACCTACGAGGTGGCGCGTATCTTCAGCGAGGCCGGCGCGCCGCCGGGCGTGATCAACGTGATTACCGGCAAGTCCGGCGTCATCGGCGACAAGTTCGTGACGCACGCGGGCATCGACAAGATAAGCTTTACGGGCTCCACCGCCACCGGCCGACACGTCATGGCGCTCGCCGCCAACGACATCAAGCGCATTTCGCTGGAGCTCGGCGGCAAGTCGCCCAACATCGTCTTCGCCGACGCAAACATCGATGCTGCGGCCGCCGGCTCCGTGGGCGCCGCCTTCCTGAACACCGGCCAGACGTGCCAGGCGGGGACGCGGCTCCTGCTTCAGCGCTCGGCTTACGACGAGTTCATGACAAAGTTCCTTACGCACGTCGATAGGATAAAGGTGGGCGATCCGCTGGACCCGTCGACGAACATGGGGCCGCTGGTGTCGGAAGAGCAGTTGAGCATCGTCCTGGGCTACGTTGAGCTGGGGAAGAAGGAGGGCGCGCGATTGATCCGCGGTGGAAATCGGCTCAGCGGAGGGTCTTACGACGCGGGCTACTTCATGGAGCCGACGGTCTTCGACGCAGTGGACAACCACATGCGTATCGCCCAGGAAGAGATCTTCGGGCCGGTCGTGGTCGTGATCCCGTTCGACGACGAGGACGAGGCGCTGGCCATCGCAAACGACACGGTCTACGGGCTGGCGGCCGGCGTCTGGTCGAGCAATCTGAGGACGGTCATGCGATTCGCGCGCGGACTCAAGGCGGGCAGCATCTGGGTGAACTGCTACCATGGCTGCGGCATCTCGAACGTGCCGTTTGGCGGCTACAAGCAGAGCGGCCTTGGGCGCGAGCAGGGAATCGAGGGCGTCGAGGCGTTCCTAGAGACGAAGAGCGTCCACATCAACCACGGATAGCAGGGTCGCGTTAACGGGAAGTCGGTAGGTGACGAATTGGAGGAGGCGGAGATGGCAAAGGCAGATAGCAGCAAGGAATTGGAGATCGTGCGCGTCTTCGACGCGCCCCGCGAGCTCGTGTGGAAGGCATGGACGGACCCCGAGCTCATGATGCGCTGGTGGGGGCCAAGGGACTACACCTGCCCGGCATGCAGCATCGATTTTGAGGTGGGGGGCACTTACCTCAACTGCATGCGGTCGCCCGAGGACCGAGATTACTGGAGCACGGGCGTCTACAAGGAAATCGTCGAGCCGGAGCGGCTTGTCATGAGCGACAGCTTTTCGGACGAAAGCGGAAACGTGGTCCCAGCCACGCACTACGGGATGAACCCGGATTTCCCGCTGGAACTGCTGGTGACGTTGACGCTGGAAGATTATGACGGCAAGACAAAGCTGACGCTGAGACACGCCGGCTTTCCGTCGGACGACGACCTCGAAGGGGCCAGAGCCGGCTGGAGCGAGTCCTTCGACAAGCTTGCCGCCGTCCTGCGGAAGGAGATGCGGGGCAAGACGCGTCGGACTAACGAGGCGGCGTAGGCAGACTCACCCCCTGGGCTGGATCGACAAGCGGCGAATCCACTTTCACGCTTCTGGCACGTGAAGCTGCCGACGTTTCATGCTCCTCGCACGGCGTGAGGGTACGCTTGCCTATTGGTAAAGAGAATTATGCAAAAGGAGAACTACGATGTCGGATTTGAACTTTATCGCCGAACCGGGAAAGCAACAGATCATTGTGACGCGCGAGTTCAACGCGCCGCGCGAGCTTCTTCACAGGACGTACGTCGAGCCGGAGCTGCGAGCTCAATGGTGGGGCCCGAGCTACCTGACTACTAGCGTCGAGAAGATCGATGCGAGGCCGGGCGGGACGTGGCGAATCGTCCAGCATGACCCTCAGGGCAACGAATACGCGTTCCACGGCGTTTTTCACGAGGTGACGCCGGAGCAGACCGTCGACACCTTCGAGTGGGAGGGCATGCCGGGGCACGTATCGCTTCAGACTACCACGCTCGAGGAGCACGGAGGCAAGACGACGCTGACGCTGAACGCCGTCTTTCAGTCGGTCGAGGACCGCGACGGGATGGTCGATTCGGACATGCGTAAAGGCGTGGAAGAGGGCATGAACCGCCTCGGCGAGCTCCTGCGACGGCTTCAGCGGGAGCGACGCGCCGCTTAAGCTGCCTGGTCTACGGTCACGAGGCGTCGCGGGCGCGGCAGTTTTCGCTGCTTGTGGAGCCGGATTATCGCGTCAACGACGATGGGGTTGAACTGGCTGCCGGAGCAAGCGGCGAGTTCCTGCATCGCGGCCGCAATCGAGCGACCCGGCCGGTAGGGGCGATCGCTCGTCATGGCGTCGAAGCTGTCGGCGACTGAGACTATTGTGGCCGGCTCTGGTATTTCCGCCGCGCCCAGGCCGTCGGGGTAGCCACCGCCGTCCCATCTTTCGTGGTGCGAGCGGGCGATAGACGCCGCCAGCTCGAAGCCGGTGCGGCCGGCGAGGAACTGCTCGCCCCAGACGGCGTGGTGCTTCATCAGCTCCCATTCAGCCTCGCTGAGCCGTCCGGTATTAGCGAGAACGGAATCGGGAACGCGTATCTTGCCCATGTCGTGCAGAACCGCGGCCAGCCCGATCTGCCGCGCCGATTCCTCATCGTGGCCCAGCTCCAGCGCCAACCGCTCGGAGATTACGCGCACGTTCTGGAGGTGTTCGCCGGTCGTCCGATCGTGCGCTTCGGCGGCGGCCGCGAGTAACATGACCGTTTCCTGGTGCGCCAGACTGAGGCGCCCGGAGGCCGACCGCAGCTTCTCGACGAGCGTCTCCAGGCTGACGATTGCTGTGACCTGCGTCGCGATGGCGCTCAGGAGCTGGGCATCGCGCGGTCCCAGCGCTCCTTCCGCTTTGCACGCGACGGCCAGGGTGCCGATCATCTCGCTGCGCCAGAGCATCGGTGCAACGAGGGCGGACTTCAGCCCCGCCTTGCGCAGCATCTGCTGCTCAGTGTCGGTGAGATGATCGTTCCGTCGCGGGTCGTCCATGATGACGGGGCGGCCGGCGCGCAACAGCTTTCGAATCGATTTTTCCGACGTCCGCGCCTGGCTGGACTCGCTGTTCCAGTGTTCTAGCAGTTGCTCCGGCAGGCGGGCGAAGGTGCTTATGGAAGGTGTGCCGTCGGAAGCGTGGTTAAACAGCGAGAAGCTGACTGCGTCGTAGCCGGCAGTGACCGACAGCCGATGGGCGACCAAGCGCAGTTTCTCGTCCAGATCGCCGGCGGTGGTCAGGAAGGGCACGATCTCGCCGACGATCCTGGCGGCCGTCGCATCCTGATCCTGGGAGGAGAGAAGCTTAACAGAAGCGGGCTTATGTTGTCGCTTCGACGCGTAGACTGCGCTGTCCGCCAGGTCGATCAGCTCTTCCACCCTGGCGGCTTCGATGGGGTAGATCGCGGTTCCGGTGCTGACGTGAACGGGGATGCGAGCGCCCGTCTGAGGCTCCTGGATGATCACGCGGGAGAGCGAGGCAAGGATGCTCTTCTCGTAGCGCTCAGCCTCGGCGCGGCCGGCGTGAAGGATGGCGATGAACTCGTCGCCGCCGTAGCGCCCGATCACTGCGCCATCGCCGGATAGCGTCTTCGCGACCGAGACGAGAACGCGGTCGCCAGCGGTGTGGCCGAACGTCTCGTTTATCGCCTTCAGGCTGTCAACGTCGCTCATCATGACGGCGACGGGCCCGCCGTTGCCGTTCTCGGATACCACCCTTCGAAGCTCGGCAACGATGGCGAGGTGGTTCAGGACGCCGGTGAGCGGATCTCGACGCATCTGCTCGCGCAGCGCCTCTTCCGCCTTCTTGCGCTCCGTTATGTCCCGAAGGACGCCTTCGACGCCGATGATCTTCCCGTCCGCATCACGGACAAGGTGTGAGCCGACGGAGGAGTTGACCAGGTGGCCATCCTTCGCCTTGAGCACCACCTCGTGGTCAGTGACCTCTCCCTTGCTCATCAGCTCGTTCAGGAGGCCGCTGCGTTCCTCCGGCCGAACGTAGACGTCGAGGACCTGTGTGCCGATAAGCTCCTCTTGCGTGTAGCCCCAGCGCAGCACGGCCGGCCCGATTTCGGTGATGATTCCGCGCGCATCGGTACGGTAGAAGATGTCCTGGACGCTCTCGTAAATCTGACGGTACTTCTCCTCGCTGCCGCGAAGCACCTCCTCAGCGCGGACGCGCTCGGAGACGTCGTGCGCAATGCCCAGAATGATGGGCTCGCCCCTCTCGTTCTCGATTAGAGAGCCGGTGGCAATCAGGTGGACAAGCGTCCCGTCCTTTCGCTTGGCTTTCAGGTTCCGAGGGGCGCCGTGCCCTGCTTCGACAATCTCAGCCATCCTATTTTGAGCCGCCCGTTGCTGCGACTCATCAAGCAAGTTGTAGACCGTCAGCTTTGTCAGTTCCCCGCGGCTGTAGCCGAGCAGTTGCAGAGTGGCCTCGTTGGCGTCGAGGAACTTCCCTTTCAGGTCGTGAAAGTAGACGGCGTCGAAAGAGCGCTGGAAGAGCGTGCGATAGCGCTCATCGCCACGCTTGAGCTTGCGTGAGCGATCGGCCGCGAAGGCGAGCGCCCAAGCTAGAGCGAGAGCAGGCGAGGTGCCTGCGAACACGATCAGTGCAACGCGGGAGTCGCGCGATGCGGCCAGAATGACGCCACAGGCTAGAACCGCAGACAGGGCCAGAACTGCCCCGACGGCGAGCCCTCGGACTTTCCTCATTTCCTCACTTCATTGCACACGGTTCTCGGGGAGGCCACGTTCCGAAGGCCTTCCACTTATTGTCGGCCGGGGCGTGCCGTGCCTGAACCTGCTCAAAGCTGTCGTTGGGGCCGGGTACGCCGATTGGATGATGCGCGGGGTAGCGAAGGTGGGGAGTTGTCCTGGAGGAGTGGCGTCAATCGCTGCAAAACAGTCGAGCGATTTGCACGTGGAAGCCACAGCGTCGACGCCTGACGGCGACCATCGTTGACCGGCTACCGCAAGACTGACCGCCGCTCTTTCGATAGGAGCGAGAAGGTGACGCCCAACGCCACGAAGACGGCGCCCAGGCAGGCGAACGCCAAGGCGTTTCGAACGGGGAGCCAGGCCACGTCCCGGCCGAGCGCGTAGAGCTGCGCGTTCAGGTAGTCGCTCTCGTGCGCCGCCGCCAACTGCAGGACGAAGTGCACCACCGTAGCTATCAGCAGAAGCGGCAGCGCAGCAGCCAGCACGGCAGCGCCGAGGGTGGTCAGGCGTCTGTAGCCGCGACTCAACAGCATTAGCGCCAGCGCCAGGATAGCCGCCAACGCGGCAGCGGCAATGAGGACGATGCGCATCACGTCGTGGTTGCTTTTGGTGAGCAGGCCGGCAGTGTAGCGCACGGCTCCCGGCGGCGAGAGGACCTGGATGTGGGACGCGCCGTTGGTATCCCCAGCGTGGAATGCAGAGAAACCATCGGCGTAGAGCTTGTCGGCGGAGCGGTCGAGGACGACGTTCCGCAGATCCGGCGACGAGAGATCCTGAGTTTCGCCAGTAGTCAGGTCCAGCGCAATCGGAAAGTCCTGCAGGCGCGACGGGGCTGTGTCGCCGCTGCTGCCGACGGTCGCCTGGCCCGGACTGGCGAGCAGGGCGTCGATCTCTGTCAGGCTGGAGACGGTCCGGCGCAGGATGGCGTGCGAAGGGCCGGCCGCCGATAGCTGCGTCGCGTCGACCGCCAGCAGCAGCACGCCCAGCGTCGAGACGAAGACCAGCCCCACAGCCCACTTGAAGAACATGCGCCGGAACCCCGGTCCAGCCTTCACCACCCGCAAACTCGGCGCCGCGGGCTCCTCTTCGACTCCGGCGTACGCCATCCCTGGCCTCTTTTGCAGCTATTCGCCGCCTACGACGAGCGTGTCGACTATGCGGTCGTGGAGGGCGCGCCGCTGTCGGTCGGCGAGCACCGTCACCAGCGCGACAGGCGTCGCAAGAACCGAAAGCGCTAGAACTGTCGCCGTCGTGAACAGGACGATGCTGTTTCGCGTGCTCATCGTTCCGAAGATGACCAACAGCGCCCAGGGAACGGTCAGCACAGGGTGAAAGAGCAACGGGTTCAGCAAGAACATCCGGAACAGCGCCCTGAGGCCGCCCAGCCGGCCGCCGTCACTGCGGGCGATTCGGATCCCGACGATGTACTTCCCGACGGTCTGACCGCGCCAGGAAAGGAGCCAGACGTTGAACAGCAGCCAGACGGGGATGACAGCAGCAACGATGGCGATGGCGGCGTAAAAGGCGGAATCCGGCGGCTCGCTGTCGCCGAAGTTGCCGCGCGCCAGGAGCTGGAACATCGCGATCATCCCGAAGAACGCCAGGAAGGCAACGAGGATGACTGTATCGAAGATGAACGCGACGAGGCGCGCCTGCAGGCCCGCGCCTCTTGGCTCAGAGGAACCTACCACCCTAGTCAACCAATCACCTGTCCGACTGAATTCCCAGCCGCCTGATTATAACATGCGCAGGATAACCGCCTCAAAGACCCGCCGCGTCGAAAGCGTGGACCCTTCGCCGTTTGTCACGGCGGGAAGTCGAATGCTATTCTGAATGGGTGCGCCGCACCCCTCGACCACGAAGGACGCTGATCGAGCGACCATGAAGAAGCTTCCCGTCTCGCTCATTCCCCTAGCCGTCATTGCGGTCATCGTCGCATTGTCGGCGCTGGGAAGTTGGGCAACTCTCACCGCCATCGGCCTGCCGCTCTCGAAGGACGAGTACAACCTGGGCGTCTGGGAGCTGCGGCACTTCCCGAACAAGTGGCTGTACGACATAGGCCACATCGGCGGTGACGGCAGCCGCGACGCTCAGAACGCCGAAGTGCAACGCTATCTCCAGCTCCAGCAGCAGATCGACGCGCTCACCGGCGAATTGTCGCAGGAGAGTGCCACGAACGCCTCCCCCGACGCGATAAAGGCGACTTCGCAGGAACTGCAGCGGACGCGAGACGATCGGGCATCCATCCAGGTCCGCGTCCAGGCGATACTGGAGGGCCGCATTTCGTCGATTGCTTCGAGCCTTGGCCTTGAGACGACGCTGCCGCTGTTCTCGCGCGTTCACTGGCTATTCCCGCCGGTGGACTTCGAGTTCGAAGACCCGCCGTACGTGCTCATCATCTCGCCGCGCGACCGCATCGAAGAAGACGGGGCGACGCTCCTGCGCAACGACCTGTCTCTCGAAGAGGCACAGCGGCTGGAAAGCGACGCCGAATCGAAGTCGGACAACATTTCGGCGTTGGTCGTGCCGACAGGCGGCATAGGCGCATATCCGGCCATCGTCGAGCCCAGCGAAAGCTATCTCGACGCCCTCCAGGTCGCCTCCCACGAGTGGACGCACGGCTACCTGTTCTTCCATCCGCTGGGCGCGCGCTACTTCGAGAACGACACGCTGCGGACTATCAACGAGACGGTCGCCGACATCGTCGGTCAGGAGATGGGGTCGGATGTTGCGGCCGCCTACCCGCTGTCGCCCGCTACGCCAGCGCCTTCGCCGACGTCAACGCCGCAACCCACGCCCAATGCCGTCGATCCCGACCAGGTCCTGCGGCAGCTGCGCCTTAACGTCGATTCGCTGCTGGCGCAGGGGAACGTAGCCCAGGCGGAATCGCTGATGGAGCAGACGCGTGAGTTCCTGGCGGCCCATGGCCACTACTATCGGAAGATAAACCAGGCTTTCTTTGCGTTCTACGGTCTTTACGGGACGACGGGGGCGTCGAGTAGCCCTATCGGCCCGAAGCTAGAGGAGCTGCGACAGAAGAGCGCGTCGCTGGGGGACTTCGTGCGGGCCGCCGAGACGATAACGAGCGAAGCGGACCTCGACCGGCTGCTGGCGAAAGCGGGCGCTACCGCTACTCCACCTTGATGGTCGTCCGGCGAGTCTTGGGGCCTTCCTCTTCCATCTTGTCCAGCGCCGCGTCGATGAGGCTGCGGATAGCGGTCAGCATTTCCTTGCGCGCGCCGAGCATGTGCGCCCGCACCTCCGGCGTCAGCACGCCCATGCCGGGCTTCTTGATTCGCAGGACTATCTCCCCTTCGGGCGTCCACTCGCACTCGAAAAGCTTCTCCGCCATGGTGGCCTCCTTTGCGGGCTGGGTCAGTCCGGCCGCGCGAAGCGAATCGTCAGCCGGTCATCCTCCAGTTTAGCACTTTCCGTCCGCATGCCGACGAGCACCCGCGGCAGGATGACGTTCCGCTTGTTCTTGCCGACGTGGATGACCAGTTCATCGCCCAGCTGCGAAAGCGACACGTCTTCTTTGCTCGTGAAGGGGAGCAGCAGAGTTAGAACGTAGTCGCCGTCATCCTGTCGCACCGCCTGCGTTTGCCCGCGGAAGCGAATGAGCGTCGGGTCGTCTCCGCCGTAGAGGGCGGTAGCGAAGCGGTCGAGCATCTCCAGGCCGACCACCTCCTGGTCCATAAGGGGCGCCGTCAGAATCGGCAACGGGGCGAACCCTTCCTCCACCAGCGAGAAGTAGCGCTCCTGGCTTTCCTTCCAGGACGTGAAGTAGGCGTCGGTAACGTCCGGCGGGATGAGGCGGTTGCAGACGACGAGGTCGCTGGGGTAGCCATAGAGGTTAAGGTAGGTAAACGTTCGCTGCGCTTCTTTGACAACCATCTTCTCGGCGTTGAGGACGAGCCGGATGGAGCTTATGTCGGGATTGGTGAGGATGTCACGCATCTTGTCGAGCCGCTCGAAGAGGTCTTTCAGCGCCTCGAACACGTCGTCGTCCGGGAAGGGCAGGTCGGTGACGCGGGTCAGCACCGGCCGGGCGATGCGCGCCGCCGTGCGCTGGATGGGAAAGATACGATGCAGCCACCAGCGCATCACATCCGGGAAGCTCAGCAGGCGTAACGTCTCGCCGGTGGGCGCGCAGTCCACGATTACGGCGTCGAACTCGCCTTCCTCATAGTACTTGATGAGGTGGACCAGGCCGGCCAACTCCTCCATGCCCGGCAGAACCGCCATCTCCTCCGCCAGCACCTCGTCGATGCCGCGCCAGGCCATGACGATACGAATATACTCTTCGAGCGTGCCCCAGTGCTGGTCGATCTCTTTGAAAACGTCTAGCTCTTGTGCCCAGAGGTTCTCAGTGATGGGCGTCAGGTCGCCGCTGACCGGCATGTCGAAGCTATCGCCGAGGCTGTGAGCGGAGTCGGTGCTCATCACAAGCGTCCGGTGCCCCAGCCGCGCCGAGCGAAGCGCCGTCGCCGCCGCCACGGTGGTCTTGCCAACGCCGCCCTTCCCCGTGTAAAGGATTATGCGCATGTCGCGCCGCTTCATAGATTCGCGACCTCCCTAACGTAAATGATACAGCACATTGACCACGGCCGTGTTGTGGCGTCGCTTGAGGGCGCGTCGCAGGCGGGTGGCCGGCTGGTTGTGAAGAAGGTTCTGCCAGAAGTGCGCCGTGACAAACTCCGGCAGGACGACTGTGATGCGCCCCTTCGGGTTCGAGCGGTCGACGGCGTCGACGTAAGCGAGAAACGGCGCCACCAACGCCCGGTACGGCGACTCCACGATGACGAGCGGCACGTCCGGTAGCTGCTCCTCCCACTGCGCCCGCAACACCTCCGCCTGTGCGACGTCGTCGGTGATGTGCACGCCGGTTACGTTCCGCGACAGTGTGAGCGCGTACTCAATGGTGCGCAGGACGGCGCGATCCAGTGCCTCCACCGGCACAATGACCGTCTGGGAGCTGTTTCCGATCGGCAGGCCCTGGAGCTCCCTAAGGTCGCCCTCGCGGATCTCCAGTTGCTCGGCGACGCGCAAGTAGTGATGGGAGACCCGTTCGAACAGCAGCACCACCAGCGGCAGCGCCACCAGAGCGATCCAGGCGCCGTGAGTGAATTTTGTTCCGCCGGCGATCAGGACGACCACGGCGGTACCGACCGCCCCCACCCCGTTGATGATCATGCTCCGCTTCCATCCCGCCTCCCGCGAGCGCCGCCAGTGCACGACCATGCCGGACTGCGACAGGGTGAACGCAAGGAACACACCTATTGCATACAGCGGGATCAGTCTGTTGGTATCCGCGTTGAAGAGGAAGAGCAGCACGCTGGCCAGGCCTGCCAGCAGAAGTATTCCGGACGAGAAAGCGAGACGGTCGCCTCGGAAGGCCATATGCTTCGGCAGGAAGCCGTCATGCGCCAGGATCGACGCCAGCCTTGGGAAGTCGGCGAAGCTGGTATTTGTCCCCATGAACAGGATAAGCATGGTGGACGCCTGGACCAGGAAGTAGGGCGGCGTGCGACCGAAAGCCGTGCTCGCGACCTGTGAGACGACGGTCGGCTGACCCGACAGGAAGGGCACGACGTGCATGTAGTGCGCCAGCACCGTCAGACCGATAAAGAAGCTCCCCAGCGTGACGGCCATCCAGCCGATGGTGATCGAAGCGTTCTTCGACTCCGGTGGTTTGAAGGCGGGAACGCCGTTGGCTATGGCCTCCAACCCCGTCAGCGCAGAACAGCCGGATGAGAAGGCGCGCAGGACAAGCAGCATCGTTAGAGGGCCCACCGTCGCTATCTCCGGCTGCGTCGGCACTTGCGAAACGTGCGCCCCCATCGCCACGCGGACGGCGCCGGTCACCAGCATCGCGGCGAAGCTCACGATGAAGAGGTAGGTGGGAATAGCGAATATGCTGCCGGACTCCCGTATACCCCTCAGGTTGCCGATGACTATCACCCAGACGATGATGAGGGCGATTGGAACGCGTTCGGGATAAAGGCCGGGCGCTGCGGAAGTAAGCGCGGCCACGCCGGCCGACGTGCTCACAGCGACCGTCAGCACGTAGTCGATCATCAGCGCGGAAGCCGCCGTCAGACCGGGGAACGTCCCCAGGTTCGCCCGCGCCACGATGTAGGAGCCGCCGCCGCTGGGATAGGCGCGCACCGTTTGCCGGTAGGAGACGGCAACGATCGCGATAAGAGCGCCGATGACTGCCGCTATGGGCAAAGAGATGGCCAGAGCACCGGTGCCCGCCAAGATGAGTACGAGCAGGATCTCTTGCGTACCGTAGGCGGTGGATGATATGGCGTCGGCGGAGAAGACGGCGAGCGCCCGCACCTTGTCCAACCGTTCGTTAATCGCCTGCGAAGTCGTCAGCGGCGATCCGACGAAAACGCGCCGGATGCTTGTCCAGAGCTGATCGACGAGGTTTTGCGGCCGCAGCAGGACGGCCGTCGCCTGGAGATGTGCCGGCGCCATGCGTCGCAGAGGCTGCTGGCTGCTGGGGGTAATCCGGACGTAGCGCGAGCCGGGCTTCAGGCCGTGCCGCACCTCCGAAAGTTGGAGATCAGGGCGCAGCGGCTCCGCCCGTCGCGGTACTCGGTAGCGACCGTAGCGCTCCAGGTTCTCCGGGGGCTGTCGCTCGCCGGCGGGCTCTTTCGGTGTTTCAGCGGGTGGCGCCTCGCCGTTAGAATCCCCATCTCTTCCGGTCATCAACTATCCATCTAGGGCCAGGTTGTGGGCGTTGCGGGCGGCGGCGGGCGTCCCGTCGCAGGCGTCGGCGTTCGAGCAGCCGCCTGCCCCTGCCCCAACGTTATAGTGGTCGTCGTCACAAGGTCACCGCGCTTAGCGTCCGTTAAGGTGAGGCGCAAAGTATACTGGCCTGCGGGAAAACCGGTGGTATTCCAGACCGCCAGGGTCGAATCGTTGACCGCCGTATTCGACTGGTAGATCATGGCCCATTCCGTCGGAGAAGCGCCGACGCCGTATTCCAGTTTATACGATTGGAAGTCGGCGGAGGAGGCGCGACCGGTCACGGTGACGTTGCCGCTGACCCTTGCGCCTGCCGAAGGCGATGTTATCGCGACCGGGATGTCGGCGGGATTGGTCCCCTCCGAGGGCGCGGCGCCTCCGAGCAGCGACGCCCACTCCAGCGCCTGGTCGCGCTCGAACCCCTGGACCTCCGGCGGCACGACCAGATAGCCGCGCTCCTCCACGAACTGCGGCGGCGTCAATTCCGTCGCCAGCAAGCCTGTGCGGATGTCGATCTTGGTCGGCTGCCACCAATCGTCCTTTTCCGTGAGCGCGTCCGTGACGAAGAGGTCCTCCGAAGTCTTACCGCAATACGGCGTTGGCAGCTTGCTGGAGGGCACGCAGACCGTCGCGTCTGCCACGCCGTCCGGCTTATCGAAGGTCGACGCCGGCTTGCCCGCGAGCGCCGCCTCCATGAAGTCGCGCATTGCCGGAAACGCGATGGTGGTGCTCAGAATGTTGCCCATGGAGGTGTGGTCGGCATTGCCGGCCCAGACGCCGACGACGAGATCAGGCGTGTAGCCAAAGGCCCAGGTGTCGCCGATGGCCTTGCTGTTCGCGTAGGGCTCGCTGGTACCGGTCTTAACCGCCGCGCTCTGCCCTGGGACGGTGAGGCCGCCGCAGCCAAACGTCAAGCACTCAGCCTGGGGGTCGCTGAGGATGTTGGTTATCAGATAGGCATACTGGCTCGGGATTATCTGCTCGTCGGTGCGCTGGTCGTCCGCGTTCCAGATGACATTCCCCTGCGAGTCCTCCACATTCAGGATGGACACGGGGTCGAGGTCGCGATAGCCCGGCGGCAAGGTCAGGGTTGTGGGCACGCCGCGCATGATGCCGCCGGTCGCGAAGACGCTGTAGGCGTAGACAACATCGACGAGCTTGACGTCCGTGCCGCCGATGGTGAACGACGGGCCGTAAGAGCCGTCAAGGCCGGTGATACCCATCTTGCGAGCGGTGTCGATGACGTCGTTGACGCCGGCCATCTGAATGACTTTGAAGGCGGGTATGTTGAGGGAATTACCAAGCGCCTGTCTTATCGTGACGGGGCCCTGGTAGTTGCCCTCCGGGTTCTCGGGGCAAAACTGGGTGCCATTGTCTTCGTTGTAGCACGTAGGAGTATCGAGCACCATGGTGCCCGGGCCCCAGCCCAGCTTCATAAACGCGGTCAGGTACGTGAAAGGCTTCAGCGTCGATCCGGGAGAGTTGAGGGCCTGCGCCATGTCGTTTGCGCCCTGGATGTCGTCGCGGAAGTAATCGCGGCTGCCGACATAAGCGAGGATCTCGCCGGTGCGCGGGTCCATCGCTACTAGCGCTCCGTTGTGTGCGTTGTACTCGTCCTCGTACTGGCTCACCCAGTTCTCCACATCGGCCTCAGCTTCCGTCTGGAGGTTGAGGTCGAGGGTGGTCGTCACTTTGAGCCCCTGGCGGTAGACTGCCTCGTGGCCGAACATCCTTTCCAGCTCCGGCCCGATGTAGGAGAGGACCCAGTGGGCCGCGTCGATCGTGAAGCGGTGTTGCACGATATCCAGCGGCTCCTGCGCCGCATTCCAGCCTTCTTCCGGCGTAATATCGCCCTTTTCCTCCATGAGGACCAGGACCTGATCCCGTCGTTTTGCAGCGGCGTCGGGATTCGTCAAAGGATCATAGCAGCTTGGGCAGGCGGGAATGCCGGCGAGGAGCGCGGCTTCGCCCAGGGTCAGGTCGCTGGCTTTCTTACCGAGGTACCCTTCCGACGCCGCCTCGATACCATTGTAGACGCCGCCGTAAGGGATCTGGTTGAGATACCATTCTAGAATCTGGTCCTTGCTATAGCGCTTCGTCAGCTCCATCGCGTAGACGGTTTCTTTGATCTTGCGCGAAATGGACCGCTTGCTCCTGTCCGCTTCCGGGATGTAGACGTTCTTCACGAACTGCTGTGTGATCGAGCTGCCCCCGGTCCCTTGGAGGAAGTTCAGGTTGCCCGGGAGAAAGTTCTCATAAGCGGCGCGCAGGAGCCCTTTGATGTTGATGCCCGGGTTCGAGTAAAAGCTCGAGTCCTCGGTATCGACTGTCGCCTTGATGAGATAGGGCGACACTTCGGACAAGGGCACCGGCGAGCGCAAGCCGCTCAGGTCGTCGCTGAAGGTGTAAAGGAGGTTCCCGTTGCGGTCATATATCTGGGCGCCGCCGGCGTTCTGCGATAGCAACTGCTCGACCGGCGGCATGCCATTGGCATAGACGCGATAGACGATGAAGCCGGCCACTGACATAGCCATCGTTCCGACAAGCATCACGCCGAACAGGATGATGGGAACGAGCATCCAGCCGCGTATCCTCCGCCTGCCGCCATTCCCGTTCCGCAAACGCTCATAGCGACGCCGTTTGAAGAGCCTAGCCATCCTGCGCCACCTCCGCTAAAGGAGCCCGCTTCTCTAACACCAGGAAGTGCGACAGCCCCAGCGCCTGGAGAGGAGTCGACTCCAAGGCATAGAGGACCCGTCGCAAAGCTCCCGCAAGAAGCTTACTACGCGCGGCTATGTTGTCAAATCCCGGATAGATTACGCTGTGCCAGGTCCAGTCGGCGTCGAGGCCGCAGGTCAGCCGCTGGAGGTCGCTTCGCCGGTAGGCGCGAACGTGCGGCGCCAGGCGACGTCGCAGCGGGCCGGGCAGGTAGTGAACGAGGGGTATGTTGCCGAAAATGTAACGCTTGCCAAGGTAGACGCCGTGCGTCTCGAAGGGGTAGAGGCGGTTCGGCGCGAAGACGACCACTTTCCCGCCCGTCGCGGTCACGCGGCAGGCCTCTCGGAGCGTCGCAGCATCGTCGCGGACGTGCTCGATGACCTCATTCAGCAGGACGACATCGAAGGTGTTGTCGCGAAAGGGAAGAAGCTCGCCAGCAGCGATCATGAGGTTGGGGACTGAAGCGGAGCCGCGCCTGACCCGCTGCTCGTCGACGTCCACGCCATACACTCGGTCAGAAAGGTCGCCCATCCGCCGCACGTACGCGCCGACTCCACAGCCCACGTCGAGGATCCGCGCTCCTTCCAGCGACGCCTGCCGCCGGATGAGAGCCAGGCGACGCTCTTGCCCGGAGCGCCAGACGTAGCTGGGCCGCCCCAGAGCTGCCGCCCTCTCGGGAGCTTTCTCCATCTCCGCCCCCTATGCCAGATTCGATGGTAGCACAGGCCAATTCCACGTTCAAACGAAAGCATCCTACCAGAGGCGTTCTTGTCGCTTTCGCCGCGGCGGCGGGCGATGCTATAATCGAGAATCGACGCCGGAGGAATACGTTGGGACTGAGCAGAGCGGAAGTCGAGCACCTAGCCAAGCTGGCGCGACTGGGGCTGAGCGAAGAGGACAAGGTCAAGTTCGAGGAGCAGCTTTCCGTTATCCTCGACCACTTCGACGTGTTGAATCAGCTCGATACGCAGGGCGTACCGCCGACCGCGCACACGCTGCCGCTGGAGAACGTCTTGAGCCAGGACGAGCCGCGTCCGTCGCTTGCGCCGGAGGAGATCCTGGCCAACGCGCCTGCCCGGGACGACGACTGCTTCCGCGTCCGTGCCGTTCTGGAATAACGGATTCCGCGCGTCACACGAACCGACGGGAGGGATATCCTGGACTTCCACTATCTGACCGCTCACGAGGCTGCGCGCCTTCTCCGCGCCGGCAACATTACGTCGCGGCAGCTCACCGAGGCGGTGCTGGCGCGAATCCGTGCCGTTGACGGGCGGGTGAAGGCGTACGTCAGCGTCACCGATGAACTCGCGCTCCAGCAGGCGGTTGCCGCCGACGCGCGCCTCGCCCGAGGCGACGCGGCGCCGCTCACCGGCATCCCCGTCTGCGTCAAGGACGTCATTTGCACGAAGGGCATTCGCACCACCTGCGGCTCACGGATGCTGGAGAACTTCGTCCCGCCGTACGACGCGTTCGTCGCGCGCCGCCTACTCGACGCCGGCGCCGTCATCGTCGGCAAAGCGAACATGGACGAGTTCGCGATGGGCTCTTCGACGGAGAACTCCGCTTTCTTCCCGACGCGCAATCCGTGGAACCTCGAGCGTGTGCCGGGCGGCTCGTCCGGCGGCTCAGCGGCGGCGACAGCGGCGGGCGAGTGCATCGTCGCCCTCGGCTCCGACACGGGCGGCAGCATCCGGCAGCCGGCGGCGCTGTGCGGCGTTGTCGGTCTGAAGCCGACGTACGGCCGCGTGAGCCGCTATGGTCTCGTCGCCTTCGCGTCCTCGCTCGACCAAATCGGGCCGTTGACGCGCGACGTCGAGGACGCAGCCCTCGTCCTCAGCAGCGTCGGCGGCTACGACACCTGCGATTCGACTTCGGCCAACCTGGAGATGCCCGACTTCAGCCGATCTCTGCAGCCTGACCTGAAGGGAATGCGCATCGGCGTGCCGCGGGAGTACCTGCCGGAGGCAATGGATGCCTCGGTGCGGCAGGTCATTGAGGAAGCTGTGCGCGTCATGGAATCGCTCGGCGCGAGCGTGGACCGGGACGTCTCGCTGCCGACGACGCCGTACGCGCTCGCAGTCTACTACATCATCGCGCCCAGTGAAGCGATGGCGAACCTGGCTCGCTACGACGGCGTCAAGTACGGCTACTCCTACCAGGAAGGCGAGGGCATGTGGGACAACATGGAGAAGACGCGTCAGCACGGCTTCGGCGACGAGGTGAAGCGGCGCATCATGCTCGGCACCTTCGCCCTGTCCGCCGGCTACTACGATGCCTATTACTTGAAGGCGCAGAAGGTGCGCACGCTTATCCGCCGGGAGTTCGACGCCGCGTTCGAGAAGTACGACGCGCTGGTCACGCCCGTCTCGCCGACGCCCGCCTTCCGCATCGGCGAAAAGGTCGACGACCCGTACGCCATGTACCTCAGCGACATCTTCACGCTGCCCATCAACATCGCCGGCATACCGGGGATGTCGGTGCCGGCGGGCTTCTCCGAGGGGCTTCCCGTGGGCCTGCAGGTGCTCGCGAAGCCGTTTGACGAGGCTTCGCTGTTCCGTGTAGCCTACGCTTACGAGCGCGCCACGACCTGGCACGACGCCCGTCCTCCGCTCTAAATCCGATTTCCCGCGAGAGGCATCGTCGTTGCGTTGCATTCGTCGTTTCTAAGGAGGACTTCGATGGAACTGAATCCGGCGCAAGAACTAATGGCCCGCGGCTACCACTGTTCGGAGGCCGTGCTGCTGGCCGTGTGCAAGGAGATGGGAATCGAAAGCGAGTTCGTCCCGCGCATCGCGACGGTGTTCGCGGGCGGCATGGCCCGTAATGGCGAAGTCTGCGGCGCCGTGGTCGGGTCGCTGATGGCTATCGGCCTAAGGCACGGGCGAAACGACCTCGATCAGCCGGAACTGAAGGCGCATGCGCTCGGAGGGCGGCTGATGCGCGACTTTCGGGAAGAGATGGGGGCGCTGCACTGTCGCGACCTGTTGGGGATGGACATCAGTACACCCGAAGGGCTGCACACGTTTCGCAGCTCAGAGTTACGGACAACGGTGTGTCTGCGCGCCGTCGGCGTCGCCTACGACAAGACGCTGGAGTTGCTCCGAGCGTAGGTCGATGGATCTACCGCTGAACGTCGGCTGTTATTCCGGCGGAAGCTACGCTGAGCGGCCGCAGTGGGTGGAGCGCGAAGGCCGGCGCCTGGCGGTGGCCCGAATCAACCGTCAACATCGAGAGGAACAGCGCCTGGTCTTCGACGTGACCCTGGAAGACAAAGAGCGGCTGATCCTGTACTATTACCCGCAACGAGACGCCTGGTTGGGAGTGAATAAGGAATGAGCGACGGCCAACAACAGAACGTGACCCGAAGAGGCAACATCTCGCAGCGCATACAGTCGATGTCGAGCTCCGGCATCCGGCGCTTCTTCGACATCCTGGAGAGCATGGAGAACGTCATCTCTCTGGGAGTCGGGCAGCCGGACTTCGTGACGCCGGCGGTCATTCGCAACGCCGCCATCAAGTCGCTGGACGAAGGGCACACTTACTACACGTCGAACTACGGCATCATCGAGCTGCGGCAGGCGATTTCGCGCAACCTGGAGCGGCTATACGGCGTCTACTACGAGCCGGCGACGGAGATCATCGTCACCAGCGGCGTCAGCGAGGGACAGGCGATCGTCATGGAAGCGCTGCTCGATATCGGCGACGAGGTGCTCTGCCCGGACCCGCACTACGTCGCCTACCCGGCCACTGTGGCGCTGGCGGACGGCGTCTTCGTGCCGGTGCCGACGACCCAGGCCAACGACTTCAAGCTCCTCGCCGCCGACCTGGAAGAGCGGATAACGCCGCGCACCAAGGCGATAATGCTCGGCTATCCGGCCAACCCGACGGGCGCCGTGATGGACCGCGAGGACATGCTTCCGATTGCCGACCTGGCGCGCAAGCACAACCTCTTCGTCGTCTCGGACGAGATCTACGACCGGCTGGTCTACGGCGGCCACAAGCACACCTGCGTCGCCTCGCTGCCGGGGATGCGCGACCGGACCGTGCTGCTCGGCGGCTTCTCGAAGGCGTACGCCATGACCGGCTGGCGCATCGGCTTCCTGGCGGCCAGGGGCGACATCGTCGAAGGGATCATGAAGGCGCACCAGTACGTGATGATGTCCGCGCCGACGATTGCCCAGTACGCGGCGCTGGAGGCGCTGGTCGCGGGCGAGGAGGACGTGCGCGGTATGGTCGCGGAGTACGACCGGCGACGGCGCCTGATCGTCGACGGCTTCAACGACATCGGCATGAAGTGCTTCGAGCCGCGGGGCGCGTTCTACGCGTTCCCGTCGGTGGGCGTCACGGGGCTGTCCGACGAGTCGTTCGCGGAGGAGCTGCTGATGGAGGAGAAGGTGGCCGTGGTGCCGGGCTCGGCGTTCGGCGATTGCGGCGCCGGGCACGTGCGGGCATGCTACGCGCAGTCGTACGAGCTCATCGAGCAGGCGCTGGTGCGCATCCGGCGCTTCGTGGACCACCGCCGCCGGTAGGGCGTACCCCCGACCCGTCGATCCCCCGAGTTCGCCTTGATTGACCCATTGAATTCAATTATTTTTCGCGTTGTCTTTCTGAACCTAGATGTTGTCCATCTGAATCTGCGAAAGTGGCGCAAAATGTGCAGTTGCCGGGGCGTGGCGGAAACAGGAGTCGAGCGGTCGGAGCGCATGGCGTCGGAGGCCTTTCGGGAGTTGTCGGAGGTGAGGATAGCAGAGCGGAGGAGGAGTTGTAAGGGGCTAGTGACACCCCAAAGCTGAGAGCGCTTCGAGAAGACGTCTCCTCGCCTAGCTAGTGGGGTACCGAGGCCCGACGCTACAGAAGGCCCTCGGCGGCTGGACGTAGACCACCGCGGGCGCTAAGGTGACGGCTGTGGCTTGGCATCTCGTCGGCTTCGGTGTATTTGTCCTGTACGTTGGGCTTTTCGTCTCCGGTTTTGTCTGGAGTTGGAGGCTTATGCGCGGCGTGCGCTTGGACCTCGGGCGACCTAAGACTAATCGAGTTCCTGCGCGGCGTGTTACGACTAATATGTTCCCAAGCCTTTTTGTGGCCATTGTCGTCGGGCTCGTCGCCTCGGCACCGGCCTACGCGCTGAGTTGGATCCTGGACGCGGCGCACTGATCCCCTCGCTCCAGACAGACGTCCTAGGATTCGCGCCTTTCCTTTTCCTTCCGAGTTTTCTGCAGTTCCCTCATCTGCGTCGATAGGTTCCGCCCCCACGCTGCGAAAGGCGTCGCCCAGCGAGCACCATAAGCGGCCGCGACGGCCATGATTACGCCAATGGTGATATTACGCGCATCGAAAGCCGGATAGGTGTACGCCATCCACATCAGCGTACCCATTAGTAGACCGATGGCAGTACTGCGGTTTCTCGTTACCGACGCCCTGTACAGTAGGATCATGTATAAGGCCGCGCCACCGAGCGCGATAAGGGCGGCAAGGCCGAACCGGATCATCGCCTCGTGATGCGCCCAACGGCTCGGCTCAGCCGCGGACACGACTACGAACCGGGCCAGAAGCTGGTGACGCGTCATCCGTTAGCCGGTAGGCGTTGAGGTAGCCGTCGGCGCGGGCGTAGCTGCACCTCCAGGCGACGGCGTTGTCGAAGCGTCCGGGTAGCGCAGGTAGTCGCCGACGACCCAGCCGCTGCGGTCCTGCGGTCGCCACCAGTCGTAGCCGTCGGCGGTCACCGGACCATCCTGCAGCACTATCGTTGTCCCGTCAGCGATGCAATCCACGGCGGCGGCGGTTATGCTCGGCGAGACTCGCACGTTCAGGCACGTCCCCGTGCCGCCGACGACGACCGTGGCGCCCTTCACAAGCGGCCAGGGCGCTCCCGGCGCGTTAACGGTCTCCGGGTTAACGGGCAGCGTGCTCTCGACGGCCCAGGCGGTGCCGGTCTTCTTCAGGAAGACCCAGGTGGTGAACTGGTAGGAGCTGGGCCCGATGAGGAACGCCTTCTGGTCGCCTCGGTCGCCGCGAGCCGCCGAGCACATGCCGCTGCCCGCCGGCACTATCGCCGTCGAGCAGTCGCCGGCGTAGTCCTGGTTGAGCGTCGTCTTGATGTAGTCGGCGAGCGCCTGTTCGGCGGACACCGTATCGGCGGGCGTGCCGGTCGACCCGGCCTGCGGCGTGCCGTTGTTGCCGGCATTGTCGCCGCCGCTGCTTCCGCCGCCGCCCTTCAGCGACATACCGAGGAAGGCCGCGCCGACCGCAATCGCGACAATGACGATGAAGGCGCCGAACCATTTGTAGCGACCAAGCCGGGAGCTTTTCCCCAGCGGTGGTAGATTGTCAGTCATTTTCCGCCCTCCCTCTTCATGGATTGCACATCGCGCCATGGCTTGCCCGCAGCCAGGCGCAGGAAGTCTTCGTGCACCAGCATCCCGCCGGCAATCGCGCCCTCGCTGTAGAGGCTTATGGGACCGCCGTCGCGGTCGGTGACGACGCCGCCGGCCTCCCGCACGAGGAGGATGCCGGGCGCCAGGTCCCAGGGATAGAGAAGGTTGTGCGCGAACAGATCGTAGCGACCGCAGGCGGCGTAGGCGAGTCCGAGCGCCGCGCTTCCGGGGATGCGTATCGCCTGGACGCCGGGCCAGAGCTCGCACAGGAGGTCGAGCATGAAACCGGCGCGGTCGTCGTCGTAGCCCATGTCGATGCCGATGACCGACGACTGCACGGAGTCTTTCTTCGATACGCGCAGCGGCTGGTCGCCGAGCCAGGCGCCCTGGCCTTTCTTCGCGTGAAAGAGCTCGTCGTGCACGGGGTCGAAGGTCCAGGCGGCCAGCGGCTCGCCGCCGAAGCAGAGAGCGACGTTGACGCAGAAGAAGGGGATGCCGCTGACGTAGTTGCGGGTGCCGTCGAGGGGGTCGACGACCCAGGTCCAGCCGCGACGAGCGCTGACGGAGGGATTGCTCTCCTCGGAAAGAAGGGCGTGCTCCGGGAACTCGTCGGCGAGGGTGCGCCCGATGTGGGTCTCGATCGCCAGGTCGACCTGGGTGACGAGGTTGCCGCGGCCCTTCACGGTGACCGACTGGGGCTGGCGAAAGCGCTCCATCGCCAGGCGTCCGCCTTCGACGAGGCAGCGGCGAGCCACTGTCTCCGCGTCGTCGCCGCTTCGGGCGACCGGCAGCTCTGGGGACCGACTA
>JBEKKV010000030.1:0-26224 GCA_050010555.1 Dehalococcoidia bacterium | reverse complement strand
GTTCCTGAGGGCCTCGGCGCGTGGGAGCACGAGCTCTTCTGGGACAAGCAGTTTGTGTCAGTCTCGACGACTCCGGACAACGCCTGGCTCACCAGCCTTGGGCGCGTGATTCCGCCGAACGGCTGCTTCGTTACCATCGTGAACGAGAGCGACCTTCTTGAGGGCTGCGTGACCAAGGACACAGATCCGCCGACCGGCGCTCGGGGGCCGGAAGGCAACGGGCTGGTCGAACGGATCACCATCACGCCGAACGTGCAGAACCTGATGCAGGCCTACAACATGCGGCCGACGAAGGACAACGGAATCGCAGATCCCGGGCACACTCCCCGGGCAGTTGACCGCAGTGTGCTCGAACGCGACCATCACGGTCCGCATGCTCGAGGGTGACCTCAACCTCGACTGCAAGGTCGACGTGAAGGACGACCAGGCGGAGGCCTTCCGCTACGGCTCGACCACCGGTCTGCAGCTCTACGACCAGTGGTACGACCTGGAGCCGGCGTCGTCTGACGGCGACATCGATATCAAGGACCTGCAGTTCGTCTTCGGTCGCAACTACAGCACCTGCGAGAACCCAATTCCCAACGATCAGGCTGTTCCTGTTCCGCCAATAGACCCATAACCTGCGAGAACCCAATCCCTAACGATCAGGCCACGCCCGGCCCTGGAGGGCCATAATAGCCTCTATCGTTCGTCGCCAAGAAGGCGCCCAACGCGGTCTCCCATCTTCAGGTGAGAAATCCAGAAAAGCTCGCGCTAGCCCCATGCGCCTCTAGGGCCGGGTTGAACTGCTTGTCTATGAGCGCTTAAGGCGTTGAAGCGGGGCCAGGCGGCGGATGCTCCGACAGGACGAGAGGCTGACGCGGCGACTGCGAGAAGTCGAAGTCCTGCAGGAGGTCGCCGAGCTGCGGGGCGTTCTCGCGGACGTCGGGGCGCGGGTCGGCGCGACCGTCGGTTGCCGGGTCTATTCGCTGGCCGCCGAGGAACAGGTCTTCGATCAGCTTGACGTAGGCGTCGAAGCTGAGGGTCTGGTGATCGATGTAGCCCTTCTTTGCGTATGGGCTTATGACCAGGCCCGGGACCCGCAGCCCGTAGCCGTTCGCGTCGACGGTGGGCGGGACAACGTGATCATAAAAGCCGCCCCAGTCGTCCCAGGCAAGGAATATCGCTGTGCTGTCCCAGTCGGGCCCCTGCATGATGGCGTTGATCAGGCCGGTGACGTAGGCCTGGCCGTCACTGATTAGCGCCGGTGGGTGCTCGCTCACGCTGCCTTCGGGCGAAATCCAGGAGACGGTCGGAAGGGTGCCGTTCTGGGCGGCCCCGTAGAAGTTGTCGAGCGTCTGGATGTTGCCCAGTTGGCCGTCTTCCCGCACGGTGTCGAACCAGGCCAGCGGGTTCCAGATGCCCGGCGTGCCGGCGCTCTGAGCCTTTGGGATGCAGATCATCTCGTCGTTCTCACAGTCAGGCTCGGTGCCCTGCGCGACGTAGTAGGCCCAGGACACGCCCGCGTTATGGAGAAGATACGTCAGGTCGGTCCAGGCGTAGTCGGGGCGCTTGACTGAGCCGTTCGGCTGGAGCGGGTTGGCGGCGCGAAAGTCGGGCGGGATGTCCGGCGCTTCCAGCGCGCTCACGCAGCTCGACGGATCGTCGAATCGGCTGCACTTCGCCGACCATTCAGAGACCATGAACAGATGCGCCGGCAGGCTCCAGGAGGCGTTCGGCTCGAACATGGCATCCTGGAGGACGAACTGCTCGGCGTAAGTCCAGTAGTTGGGGATCTCACGGGCGTCGTGCCATCCCATGACGTCGGGCTGGACGTTGGGATTGGTGCACTCGGGGTTGTTCGGCGTGGAGGCGCAGTCGGATGCCCTGGCCTTCAGCTCTTGATCGATGAACCCGTCCATCTTGCCGCGGTCGATGTCCGCGACCGCGGCAGGCGCGCCGTGGGGCCCCCCTGCGTTCCCATCGTTCGGGTCGTGGTAGGGCGTCCGGCACTGCCCGTTGCGCGGATCGGGAGCACAAACCGTCGGCACGCCGTTGGCCATCGGGATGCCATTAGCGCCGGGGAAGGTGCCGAAGTAGGAGTCGAAGCTGCGGTTCTCCTGCATGATGATGACGACGTGCTTGATTTTCGCTTGCGCCTGCGCCAGCGTCTGGGCCTGGGTAGCGACCGCTGTCGCCTGAGCGGTTGGAGTCGCGCTGGGTCCGCTCGATCCGGAGCAGGCTGCGAGCCAGAGACAGAGCGCGAGCGCTGGAATTGGTTTCAATCGCGATAGGATAGCGGGTGACAGTTCCATCGGTCAGTCCCGATTCTGCCCGACGAGCAGTCGGGCGTGATGCTACGCAAATGCATCCCTTGCCGGGGGAGGATATACCTTTCTGTTTTTACGAAACAGGGGCGAAGGATATGTGATCCGTTGATCATTTTGAGTGAAGAAAAAGTGGAGATCGGGCCCCTGCGTGAGCCGGCGGCGGAATGGGCAGTGAGGCGGAAAGGCGAGCGCTGTCGTATACTGGCGCCATGACGCGCATCAGCGAAGCTCTGGCCCGGGCGAAGGCCGAAAGCCGGCTAGCCCTCGTCGCCTACGTCACCTGCGGCTTCCCGGACGCAGAATCGACGCCGTCGATCGTCGGGGCGCTCGTCGACGGCGGCGCCGACATGGTCGAGCTGGGTGTGCCTTTCAGCGACCCCGTCGCTGACGGCGCGACCATCCAGAAAGCCTCCTTCCGCGCCCTCGAAGCGGGCATGACGGTCTCCGGCTGCCTCGGCGTCGCCGCTGAGATTCGACGCGGCGTGAAGGACGTTCCCCTCGTGCTCATGAGCTATGCCAACCCCATCCTCGCGTTCGGCAACGAAGCCTTCGTCGAGGAGGCAGCCGCGGCCGGCGTCGACGGGCTGATTGTCGTCGACCTGCCGCCGGAGGAAGGCGCGGACCTTCGGGCCAGCGCTCGCGAAGCCGGTCTCGACAACATTCTCCTCGTCGCGCCGGGCTCCGACGACGAGAGGATTCGACGCATCGCTGCCGAGGCATCGGGCCTCGTCTACTGCGTCAGCATCGCCGGCGTGACGGGTGCCAGGGCTGAGCTTCCCGCCGGCCTGCCCGATTTCCTCGCCCGGGTCAGACGCCACACCTCGCTGCCGCTTGCTGTCGGCTTCGGCGTCTCACGGCCGGAGCACCTGCGCTCGCTGCACGGCCTGGCCGACGCTGCGGTTGTCGGAAGCGCCATCGTCGACGTTATCGATTCGTCGCCGCCGGGCGAAATCGAAGCTCGCCTGAAACAATACGTCCGGTCGCTCGTTTCATATCGAGAGAGAAGCTCGGAGCGGGCTTGACAAGCGACCGCGGCGCTGATATAGTGCTGGAAAATCGAATAGCGCATCGGCGAAGAGCAGGACTAGTACGTCGCTAAGCGAGACTCTCGCCTCAGGCGAGTCAGAGAGCCGGGACAGGTGAGAACCGGCGTCGGCGCAGCGATAGGAATGGACCTGGGAGCCGCAACCCCGAAACTCGTGCGGGCAGTAGGGGATGCCGGAGAGGGCACCGTTAACAGAGCCCAGGGTATCGCTTTCTGAAAACTGAAGGCCGTACCCGACAAGAGATGCTGCGGCATTGCCGCAGCAACTAGGGTGGCACCACGAGATTGCCCCTCGTCCCTATGACGAGGGGTTTTTTGTTTGCCCGGGAGGTGAGGAGATGGAACACGAACCGTACCATCCGACGCTGGAGGAGGCGCGCGCGCTGGCCGGACGGGGCAACCTGTTGCCTGTCTTCCGCGAGGTGACGGCGGACCTGGAGACGCCCGTCTCCGCCTATCTCAAGGTCGCGCGTGGGCGGCACTCGTTCCTGCTGGAGAGCGTCGAAGGCGGCGAGCGCCTGGGGCGCTACAGCTTCATCGGCACCGAGCCCTATCGCGTCCTGGCCCGCGATGCCGGCAGTCCCGTCGATCCTCTCTGCGATATCGAAGACGAGCTGCGGCGCTTCGCGGTCGTGCCCCTGCCCGGGCTGCCGCGATTCCACGGCGGCGCCGTCGGCTACCTGGCGTACGAGGCCGCCCGCCACTTCGAACGCCTCCCTTCGCCTGACGCCGACCCGCAGGGCTTGCCGGAAGCCGTGTTCATGTTCACGGACACGCTCCTCGTCTTCGACCACCTCCAGCACAAGATCAAGATCGTCAGCCACGCCCGCCTCGATGGCGATATCGACTCCGCTTACCGTCAGGCAACCTGGCGCATCGATGAGTTGGCAGAGCGCCTCGCCGGGCCGGTGCCGTCGACCAACAACGAGGCGACGGATGACGCGTTGACCGAGTCAGGCAACGTCTCATCGAATGTGGGCCGCGAGCAGTTCATGGAGTCGGTCGAGCGGGCGCGGCAGTACATCATCGCCGGCGAGGCCATCCAGATCGTCCTCTCGCAGCGCCTGTTCCGCCCAACACCGGCGAGCCCGTTCGAGGTGTATCGCGCGCTGCGGGCGATCAACCCTTCGCCCTACATGTACTACCTGCGCCTGGGCGATGCGCACGTCGTCGGGTCGTCGCCGGAGATGCTGGTGCGCGTCGAGGACGGCACGGTGACGACTCACCCCATCGCGGGCACGAGGCCGCGCGGCCGCGACGCCGCTGAGGATGCGGCGCTTGAGGCGGAGCTGCGCGCCGACGAGAAGGAACGCGCCGAACACACGATGCTCCTTGACCTCGGTCGGAACGATATCGGGCGGGTCAGCGACCCCGGCAGCGTCGAAGTCGGCCAGTGCATGGACGTTGAGCGCTATTCGCACGTCATGCACCTCGTTTCCCACGTCTCCGGCCGGCTGCGGGACGGCCTCACCTGTTTCGACGCCCTTCGCGCCTGCTTCCCCGCCGGCACCGTCTCCGGCGCACCGAAGATTCGAGCGATGGAGATTATCGCCGAGCTAGAGCCGGACAGGCGCGGCCCGTATGCCGGGGCCGTCGGCTACTTCGACCTGCGGGGGAACCTCGATACCGCCATCACCATTCGTACCATCGTTATGAAAGACGGCGTGGCGCACGTCCAGGTCGGCGCGGGCATAGTGTACGACAGCGTGCCGGCGCGCGAGTACGAGGAGACGCTGAACAAGGCGCAGGCGCTGCTGCGGGCCATCGAGCAGGCGGAAGCAAAGATCGCGCCGTCCGTCCCGGTGCGAGGCTAATGAAATGCTTCTTCTCATCGACAACTACGACAGCTTCACTTTCAACCTCTATCAGTACCTCTCCGAGCTAGGGGCGCAGCCGCACGTCGTCCGAAACGACGCGGCGACGCTGGACGAAATCGAGGCGATGGCGCCGGAGCGGATCGTCATCTCGCCGGGGCCTGGCACGCCGAAGGAGGCAGGCATCAGCGTGGAAGTCGTCCGGCGGTTCGCGGGCGTCGTGCCGGTACTGGGCGTCTGCCTCGGCCACCAGTGCATCGGCGAAGCGTTCGGCGCGACCGTCGACGGCGCTGGCGAGATCGTCCATGGCAAGCTCTCGGAGATTCACCACGACGGCAGAGGCGTCTACCGCGACCTGCCGAACCCCTTTCCCGCCACCCGCTACCACTCCCTCGCCGTTCGCCGCGAAAGCGTCCCGCCCTGCCTCGAGATCAGCGCTTGGACGGAGAGCGGCCTGGTCATGGGCATTCGACACCGCGACCTGCCGGTCGAAGGCGTTCAGTTTCACCCGGAGTCGATCATGACGGCGGCGGGCAAGAGCCTGCTACGCAACTTTCTGGAGGCAACATCATGATTAGAGCAGCGATTTCAGCCACGGTGGCGGCGCAAGACCTGACCGAGGCGCAAGCGGCGGGCGTTATGGAGCAGATCATGTCCGGCGAGGCGACCGACGCCCAGCTCGCCGCCTTCTTGACGGCGCTTCGCCTCAAGGGCGAGACCGTGGACGAGATAACCGGCATGGCGCGCGTCATGCGGGCGAAGGCCTTCCGCGTCGATTGCGACAGCGCCCTCCTCGATACCTGCGGCACCGGTGGCGACGCCAGCGGCACGTTTAACGTAAGCACGGCGGCGGCGTTCGTGGCGGCGGCGGCCGGGGCGAAGGTCGCGAAGCACGGCAATCGCGCGATGAGCAGCCGGTGTGGCTCCGCCGACGTCCTCGAAGCGTTGGGCGCGAAGATCGATCTCTCGCCCGAGGGCGCTTCGAAGTGCCTGGAGGAGACAGGCTTCTGCTTCATGTTCGCGCCGCGCTTCCATCCGGCCATGCGCTTCGCTGCCGGCCCGCGACGCGAGATCGGCATTCGCACCGTCTTCAACATCCTCGGCCCGCTCTGCAATCCGGCCGGCGCGACCCGGCAGGTTCTCGGCGTCGCCGATGCCTCTCTGGGCGAGAAGATGGCACAGGTGCTGGCCCGCCTGGGCTGCGAGCGCGCCCTTATCGTCCACGGCGAAGACGGCCTCGACGAGCTGAGCCCGGCTATGTCCTCGACCGTATGGCAGGTCGGCGGCGGAACAGTCAACCGCTTTCGTCTCGCGCCCTCCGACGCCGGCCTCTCGCCGCATCCGCTTTCTGCGGTTAAGGGCGGCAGCTCGAAAGAGAACGCCGGCATGCTGCGGACCGTCCTGGGAGGCGAGCCCGGCCCTCTGCGCGATTTCACGCTTCTCAACGCCGCGGCCGGCCTCATCGCCTTCAAGCTCACTGACGATTTCGTCGACGGCGTCGCCAGGGCCGCGAACGCCATCGACAGCGGCGAGGCGATGAGCAAGCTCGAGCGGTTCATCGAGGTAAGCAATGCGACAGAGTAGCGTCTTGCCCGACATCCTCCAGCGCATCGTCGCCGCCAAGCGCGAAGAGTTGCGACGGCTGCGTGAGACGGCGCCGCTCGACGAATTGGAGGAGACGGCCGCTCGCATGCCGCCGGGCCCTAGCCTCGCGAAGGCGATCCGAGGCGGCGATGCGCGTCCCTGCCTAATCGCGGAAGTGAAGATGGCGTCTCCCTCCGCCGGTCGCCTCATGGACGACGGAACGCGCTCGCGCCTGCCCCTGCTCTATGCAGAGAACGGCGCAACTGCCATCTCCGTCCTAACTGAGCGCGACCACTTTCGCGGCGACATCCGCCACCTGGTCGAAGCGAAGTCTTTGCTGCGATCGCGCCTCGCCGGCGCCGCGCCGCCGCTGCTGCGCAAAGACTTCCTGTTCGATCCCTACCACGTCTGGGAGTCGAAGGCCGCCGGCGCCGATGCGATCCTGCTCATTGCCGCCATTCTTTCCGACGGCCAGCTCGATGCCCTCCTGTCGCTCGCCCGCGACCTTGGCATCGAATGCCTGGTCGAAGCGCACGACGAGCGCGAAGTCGAAAGAGCGCTGACGGCAGGCGCGGAGATCATCGGCCTAAACAACCGTGACCTGCGCACCTTCGACATCGACCTCGCGACCACCGAGCGGCTGCGCCCGCTCATCCCGCGCGACCACGTCGTCGTCGCGGAGAGCGGCATTCACACCCGCGCCGACGCGCAGCGGCTGGCGGAGTGCGGCGTCGATGCCATGCTGGTCGGCGAGGCGCTGATCAGGGCCGGCGACGTCGCAGCGAAGGTGCGGGAGCTGCTGCAGTGACCTACGTGAAGATCTGCGGCTGCCGCTCGGTTGAGGAAGCGCTCGCCGCCCGCGACGCCGGCGCCGACTTCATCGGCCTGGTCTTCGCGGAGAGCCGCCGCCGCGTCTCCGTCGACACCGCCCGCCGGATCGCGGACGCCCTGCGTCGCGACGGCCCTGCGATCGGAACTGACGTAGACTCGTCGTGCGGCGTGGCGAGCCGCCTGCAAAGGCTGCTGTCGACGCGGCGACCCTTGCTTGTCGGCGTGTTCGAGGGGCAGCGCGCGGACGAAGTGGAATCGATCCTAGAGAGGACCGGAATCGACGCCGTTCAGCTTCACGGACAGCCGCTCTCCAGTCCTTGGGTACGCGTTCCCATCATCCGGGCCGTCGAGGGCGAAGATGCTCTGAACGAGATGAGTGAAGGGGCCGATTCATCGCTTCTCCTGCTCGACGGCAGCCGCGGTCGGGGCAAGTGCGGCGATTGGGATTCACTGGCGGCCGCTGCTTCGAAGATGCCCTTTATCCTTGCCGGCGGCCTGACGCCCGAGAACGTGGCCGAGGCGATCCGGCGCATCGGGCCCTGGGCGGTTGACGTGAGCAGCGGCGTCGAGACCGGCGGCCGCAAAGACGCACGGAAGATGCAGGCGTTTATCGCCGCTGCAAAGGAGGCAATCCATGACGTCTCTCCCTGATGAGCGAGGTCGCTTCGGCGAGTTCGGCGGCAAGTACGTGCCGGAGGTGCTCATAGGGCCGCTGGCGGAGCTCGAAGAGGCGTTCCGCCAGGCATGGGCCGATGACGCCTTCCGCAGTCGCCTCGACGGCCTGCTTCATCACTACGCCGGCCGTCCGACGCCTCTCTACTTCGCCGAAGGTCTGACGCGTCGCGGCGGCGGCGCTCGCATCTATCTGAAGCGCGAGGATCTCCTCCACACCGGCGCTCATAAGATCAACAACGCGCTGGCGCAAGGGCTGCTCTGCGAGCGCATGGGCAAGAGGCGCGTAATCGCCGAGACGGGCGCCGGCCAGCACGGCGTCGCGACAGCCACCGTCTGCGCGATGCTCGGCCTCGATTGCGCCGTCTATATGGGCGAGGAGGACGTGCGTCGCCAGATGCTCAACGTCTTCCGGATGCGACTCCTCGGCGCGGAAGTCCGGGTGGTCGAGACCGGCAGCCGCACCCTGAAAGACGCCATCAACGAGGCCATGCGCGACTGGGTTGCCAACGTCGACGACACGTACTATCTGCTGGGGAGCGCCGTCGGTCCGCATCCCTATCCGCTGATTGTGCGCGAAGCGCAGTCCGTCATCGGCGAGGAGACGAGGGTGCAGGCCCTGGCGCAGACGGGCCGACTGCCGGACGAGCTCGTGGCCTGCGTCGGCGGCGGCAGCAACGCAATAGGCTTCTTCCATCCCTTCTTCGCCGACCAATCCGTCCGGTTCGTCGGCGTCGAAGCGGCGGGACGCGGCCTCGACAGCGGCCTGCATGCCGCCAGCCTTGCCCGAGGGCGACCGGGCGTGCTGCACGGAAGTCACTCGTATCTGTTGCAGGACGCGAACGGCCAGATCGAGGCGACGCACAGCATTTCGGCGGGCCTAGACTACCCGGGAGTCGGGCCGGAACACAGCTTCTACAAGGAGTCCGGCCGCGCCCGCTATGTCGCTGTCACAGACGGGGACGCGCTGAGCGCCTTTGAACTGCTCAGCCGCAGCGAGGGCATCATCCCCGCCCTCGAATCCGCGCATGCCGTCGCGCATGCGGTCGACCTCGCTGCCACGCTGCCGCCCGAATCGACTGTCGTCGTCTGTCTTTCGGGCCGCGGCGACAAGGACATGGAGACCGCGTCGACGGCATTAGACATCGAGCCTGTGAGTTTCGTAGATTCGGCGAAGTAATCGAGGTGTGTCAGTGGGACCTGCAAGGTGTCCGTCGCATCTCCCTACCGGTTGCCCGAACTCATCGCAGCCCTACACCTAGGAGACGGATGTCCGATTGGTAAGCCGGCCAGCGACTCTGTCGATGCCGAAGGCGACGAGGCCGCCGAGAACCAGCCCCCCGGTCGCATAGACCCCGAGCACCACTAACGCTTTTGTGAGGCCGGCCGCTCCTCTCGCGTCGAAGAACAGCAGCGCCCGAGCGCCGTCGGTCATGTAACGCAAGGGAAGCCATCCGGCAAGGAAGCGGAAGAACGCGGGCAGCATCTCGATGGGGTAGACGCCGCCGGCAGAGGGGACGCCGAAGATGGTGGTGAAGAGCAGGGCGACGGTCATCCCCAGTTCTCCCAGTGAGGTGAGCAAGATCAGCGTGGGCATCGCGACCGCCAGTATCCCCAGGGCCGCGAAGAAGCCCAGCCTGATGGGGTGCGGCGCGGGCATATCGAGCAGGCCGACCGCCATCCACGTTTCGAGCGTGGCAGCGAGAACGGCCATCATGACCACCAGGGGTGCTTTCGCCAACCAGAGTCGGAAGGCCGATAGCTCGCGAGAAGGCCGGCTAACCCGCCTGGAAAACACCAGTAGGTCCCTCACACCGGCCCGGAAGTCAACGCCGAAACTGATCGCCATGGCGCCCAGGTACCCTGCGAGCGTCATCATCAGCGCGAAATAGAAGGGCGCCATGCCGCGTCCGGTTCTCGGCCCCGCCGGCGCTTCCACAGTCGCTTTCAACTGCACGGGATCGCTTAGTGCTACGGCGGACTGGGGCGGGATCGTCAGACCGGCGGCGGCAGCCGTCTCCAAGATCCGCTGTCGCGTCGCGTCCGAGACGCGGCTAACGATGTCCGTCACGATCTCTTGAGAGGCCAGATCAGCAAAAGCCCCGGACGCCGGATTCGTCAGCACCTCAATCTCCGCCGCGGCAGGGGTGGACGTCCCGGGGCTGGCGATCTGTACGAGGCGAGCGGAGAAATCGGCGGGTATCACGATTGCCGCATAGGACTTGTCGTCGTCGATGCGGGCGGCGGCCTCTTCACGCGTGGGAAGCACCGTCCAATCGACGCGGTCGCCAAGCTCCGACGTCGGCGAAGTGACGTCGGCGACTATCTCCTGGCCGTAATTATGGGCCTGTCCAGCCACCACGGCGCCCTGGTCTTCGTTGACCATTGCGAGAGGCATCCCGTGGATGTTCCCGTCCGGGTTCAGAAACGCTCCGAGGTAGCTGAAGGTAATGACGAACGCGAACAGTGCAGCCCCAAGAACGACTGCGATGGCCATGATAGAGTCGAGGGTTCTCGATTGCATCTGATCCTTCTCCACCTGAACTCGTTGCGGCAAGATAGCGGCAGCGAGCGCCTCCCCTGCAATCTAGCCGCTCCCGACGCGAAAGCACAAGGCAGCCACTGTCGTCTTGCCTGGACCGAGTGCCGCCGGAACAGTGGGGACCCGCGGGGAAGCCGACCTGCCTCGTACGGTACGCTTACGGATTCATCTCGTAGGAACCCTTGAGGGCGTACACGTGGTCGCGCCAAACGCGCTCGTAGCGTTCCTCATCCACCGCCGGCTTTCTTATCATGTTCAGGCAATACCCCGCTTGCTCTGGGTTGCACCTCGGCTTGCTGTAGAGCTGCAGCGCGAACTTCGAGAAATCCCGCACGAAGCAATCGAACATCTGGTCAACGATGTCAGCCGGCACGTCATCGATGCGTGCGTTCTCCAAGATGAGCTGCCCATAGGCAACCAGCGTGAATATCTCGCCGACGGTCAGAAGGAAGTCCGTGTCACGACTCTGACTTTCGTCGGGAGGTACCGCAGCGAGCATCTCCGAGAATACAGCAGTCTGCTCGCGGAATAGGTTCACGTTGGGCAAGTCCCAGTCACTGTAGGCAACGTTGTAATCGTGGAACTGGATGTCCCCCATACCCTTCGTCGGGCCCTGCCGGAACAGATAGTCGTCATGTTTCGGCTCAGAGCGCTGGCCGATATTGGCGTACTCAGCCGGGTTGAAGAAGTAGTTGGCCATGAACTTAAGGATAAGAGCGATGTTCACATGAACTGTGCCCTCGAGCCTCGGGAGGCCGTGGATCTCCATCGCGGCGCGCTCGAAGTACATGTCCTTCTCGAAACCCTTCGCCGCGATGACATCCCAGAGCAGTTCTATGACGTCAACTCCCTGTGTCGTGACCTTCATCTTCACTACGGAGTTGTAGAGGAGGTAGCGCCTGTCGTTCGGCGAGGAGACCCGGACATAGTCGGCGGCCCGAAGCGTGAAGAGCTTCATCGCTACCAGGCGAGCATAGGCGTCGGTGAACATCTGCTTGACGTGCGGGAAATCCGTGACGCACATGCCGTAGAGGCGGCGGTTGGCGGCATGCGTGATCGCCTCATAGAAGGCGTGCGTGCAGATGCCGATTGACGCGGCGCCCAGGTTGAACTTGCAGATGTTAACGGTGTTGAGGGAGGCATCCCACGCCTCTCGCCCTTTCGAGAGTATGTCTGCCTCGCTGACCGGGTAGTTACGCAGGGCGAATGCCGAGACGTATTGTTGGGAGTCGACAACGTTGCCCAGTAGCTCGAAGTGGGGATTCGTGGAATCGGCCGCGAAGAACACGTATTCCCCGCTGTCCACCATCTTTCCGAAGGTCGAGATCATCGGAGCGACGTTTCCGTTACCGATGTAGTACTTCTCGCCATTTGCCCTGTAGCTGCCGTCGGCCTGTGGCGTAAGTGTCATCTCCGTTGAGTAGATGTCTGCGCCGTGCTGGCGCTCAGACAGCCCGAAAGCGAACACCGCCCCGTCTTTCAGCAGCTCGGCGGCGCGGCGCTTCGCTTCCTCGTTCCCGCTCATCCAGATCGGGCCGAGGCCGAGTGTGGTGACCTGCCAGGTGTACCAGTAGGGAAGGCCATAGAACGCCAGAATCTCGTTGAAAGCCACGTTGCGGAACGTATCCCAGCGCGAGTCCGTGCCTCCATAGGCAGGAGGGGTTAGCAGCGTGGCGAAGATCTTCTCATCCTTCACAAACTCGAGAAAGTCGCCGTACCAGACGCGCTGGTGAGCGTCCTCCAGGAGCCGCTTCTTCCCCTTCTTCTCGAAGAAGTCGACCGTGCGGGCCATAACTTGCAGCGACCGCTCGTCGGGATAGCGTGGGCTAAGCTTCTTTGGGTTCAGCAGAATCATTCCTGGGCTTCCTTTCAAGCGGCCTTCGGCTGGCCGTTAACTTCGCGAGTGCAGAGCGCTCTGCCGACGCGCTATTCTACTTTGGCGGCTCGTCAAGCAGCAATCTCACCGGACGTGGAGCGATAGAGCATTCCCTGAGCGTGGGCCCTCAGACTATTGTGGGGCGGCTCTGGCCCCGGGAAGCCTGGGATGGCTCCAGCGCGCCGCCACCCGATGAATGCGCCTCTCCCAGCTACCTCTTCTTCGGGCAAGAGGGGGCTTGTCCGGTTGCGGACGGAAGAATCGCGACTTTCCGGCCTCGACCAGACCGAGATAGGTGGCGATCATCAACACGAGGATTCCCAAGAAGCCTATCGGCAGCTGCGTGAACCCGAGCACGCTCGCTAGCGGCGAGTACGGCAGCACCACACCGACAGCGGCGCAGGCCAACGTCGTCGCTAGGAGAGGGCGGCTAGGGCGACTGTGGAAGAACGGGACCCGCCTGGTGCGGATGACGAAGATCACCAGCGTTTGCGTGGCGAGCGACTCGACGAACCACCCGGAGTGAAACAGCGTCTCACCCGCGTGAAAGACCCACAGCATGACTCCAAAGGTAAGAAAGTCGTACGCCGAACTGATGGGGCCGAAGAAGATCATGAACCTGCGGATAAATGACGTGTCCCAGTGGGCGGGGTGCTCCAGCAGCTCCTCATCAACGTTGTCCGTCGGGATGGTCATCTCGCTTACGTCATACAGCAGGTTGTTGAGCAGGATCTGCGGCGGCAGCATCGGCAAGAACGAGAGGAAGAAAGAGGCGCCGCCGGCGCTGAACATGTTGCCGAAGTTGGACGACGTCCCCATGAGCACGTACTTGATGGTGTTGGAGAAGACGCGCCTGCCCTCTACGACGCCGTTCGCAAGGATGCCCAGGTCCTTGTCCATCAGCACGATGTCGGCGGCATCTTTGGCCACGTCGGCTCCGGAATCCACAGAGATACCGACATCGGCGTCGTGCAGCGCCACGGCGTCGTTCACGCCGTCGCCGAGAAAGCCGACGTCGCGGCCGAGCGTCCGCTGAGCGCGGATAATTCGCGACTTCTGCTCCGGCGTTACGCGGGCGAAAATCGTGGTTGACGGCAACGCAGCCACCAGCTCGGCCTCGCTTAGCGCGTCCAGGCGCGTGCCGGTCAGCGTGCCGGCGACGGGAACGCCGAGGTCGGCGCAGAGCTTGTTCGCCACGCGGTCGTTGTCGCCGGTGACGATCTTTACGGTGACGCCGAGCTTGTTGAGCCGTTCGATGGAAGCGCCGGCGTCGGGCTTTGCCCTGTCGACGAAGCTGAGGAAACCGCCGAACTGGAGATCGTGCTCGTCCTGAGGCGTTACGGTCGAGAGGCCACTCCCGTCGCGCGTTGCCACGGCAATCGTGCGACTGCCGGCGTCGAACTGGGCGTTCAGCAGGCCGCGCACGCTCTGCGGCACATCGTGGCAGAGAGCAAGCACCGACTCGGGCGCCCCCTTTGTGATCAGGCGGCTGGTGCCATCCTTGTCCCGTACCAGCACCGACATCCGCTGACGGTCGTAGTCGAAGGGTGCCTCCGCGAGGCGGGCGAAGTCGGACGCTCGGACAGTCGCTGCCTGGGGAGCGTTCCACAGGGCGCGGTCGAGCGGGTTCCCACCGACGACGGCGCCCCCTTCCAGAACAGCCGAGTTGCAGAGCAGCCCGAGTAAAAGCGTCTCATCAGAAGCATTGCCGGCGGGATCGAGGGCTGCCTGGAAGGTGATCTCTCCTTCTGTCAGCGTGCCCGTCTTGTCGGTGAACAACACCTCCATATTCCCCAGGTCTTCGATGCTAACGAGCCGCTTGACGATGACCGACTTGCGGGCAAGGTGACGCGCCCCCGTTGAGAGGCTGATCGTGACGATTGCCGGCAGGAGCTGCGGCGTCAGTCCTACCGCGATTGCGAGGGCGAAGAGTGCAGAATCGAGAAGCGACCGCTGCAACGCCGCATTGATGACGAATATGGAAACGGTCAGAACGACCGTGACCTTCACGAGCAGAAGGGAGAAATCGCGCAGGCCGAGCTGAAAGCCGGTCTCTTCCTGCGCTTCGCCGAGACGAACGGCGATGCGACCGAAGGCGGTGCCTCTGCCGGTCTGCACCACAACACCTCTGCCGCTGCCCGTGCGGACCACAGTGCCCATAAAGGCGCAGGATGGCAGATCGAGGGGCGAATCGGAAGGAGGTGCGACTGCGGCGCTTTTCTCCGCCGGCGTCGCTTCGCCCGTCAGCACCGCCTCGTCACAGGTCAGGTCCTTTGCCTCCAGAAGGCGCAGGTCTGCCGGCACGATATCGCCGACGGACAGCCGCACGATGTCGCCGGGCACGAGCGCCGTGACACTGACCTGGACGACCTTGCCGTCGCGAAACGTGAGGGCGTCATGACGGACGCGAGAGTGCAGCGCCTCGACGGCGCGGGCGGCCCGGAACTCGTTGAAGAACCCGAGCCCGACGCTGAGCGCCATAATGCTGAAGATGATGTAGGCGTCGGTCCGCTCGCCGACGAACACTGAGACGGCAGCCGCCGCGACCAGCAGGATCAGCAGAGGGCTCTTGAGCTGGCGGAGCAGCACGTCGAGCGCGTTGGCGCCGTGACTTCGGATAGCGTTTGGCCCGACTTTCGCAAGGCGGATCGTCGCCTCTGCCGCGCTGAGCCCATTCTCAGAGCTGCCCAACTGGTCGAGCACGGCTGAGGTCTCGAGTCGGGCCGCCGCCGCGAGGTCGAGGCCTTGCCATTTGTTCTCTTCGGTGTTTGACGCATTCATAAGAGTGTGCCGGGGCTTCTTCTGTAGATCTTCTGCAGAATCGGCAGGCCGGCTGTGCTGGAGTATACCGTCGGCGCCCCTGCGACCGCAAATGAGACGGGTCCCTTGCCAGCCCCTCGCGGCTGCGAGTAGGATGGCCATAACCGTCTAGCGCGCCACAACTTGAGAGTGAGGCTGGTCAGCAACCAGGAGCAAGGTGCGGCCGGCTTCCCTCGATTGGACCGGAAGGAGGCGGAAGAATGCGGTGCCCTCGATGCAGCGCCGAACTCAGGACCGAAGAGTACAAAGGAATCGAGGTGGATCGATGTCCCGACTGCCAAGGCCTCTGGCTGAGCTATGCCGAGCTCGACCAGCTCGAGGATGTGGCGCTGGACGAAGACGAAGAAAAGGGAACGCTGATCTATGACCCGCGACCCAGCGACATCTCTTGTCCACAGTGCGGGGGCCCCATGACGACCTTTGACTATCGCGCCTGGAATCTACAACTCGACCTTTGCGAGAAGCAGCATGGCTTCTGGCTTGACCGAGGGGAAGAAGTTCAAGTTCTTGACCTCATGAAAGAGAGGATCAGGGACCTGAACCGGAGCGCTTCAGCAGAGACGGAATGGGCAAATCTCCTGCGAAAGGTCAAGTCGAGGTCCTTCTTCGACAGAGTCAAGACGCTGTTCCGGTAGGGGGCAAGGCCATGTCCGCCTAGCAGCCTGGAGATCACCGGGTGGGAGCGTCTGGCGGACATTCGCGAGTGGCCGCAGATGACGGGTCAGGACAGCTCGACCTGGCGACGCTGGTTCTCTCTGAGGTAAACGTCGATGTCCGGATGGGAGAGGTGAAGGGGCTGCCTTCGAATGCGACTTTCGCCGCTCTGTTCGGGGAGATTGCAGAAGAAGAAGGCGGGCTGATGAGGGTTTGCGGCTGGCGACCCCGAGGGGATTCGAACCCCCGATCTCCACCGTGACAGGGTGGCATGTTAGACCGCTACACCACGGGGCCGCACACTCTTGTCGCTGGCTGCCCAGCGAAGTTTATTGTATGGGCGCGCGAAGCGTCCTGTCAACCAAACTGACGCCTCCCCTACGCCGACTGCCCTCCATCCAGTACTATCGTCTGGCCGGTCACGTAACTTGAGGCGTCCGAGGCCAGCCAGACGCAAACGCCCGCCATCTCCTCCGCTCGCCCAATGCGACCCAGCGGCGTTTGCGTCAGCGTTCGCTGCAGGATCGCCTCGTTCTCCCACAGCGCCTGCGCGAATTTCGTCTGGATGATGCCGGGCGCGATTGCGTTCACGCGTATGCCATGCTCGCCTAGCTCCTGTGCCAGCACCTGAGTTAACATAATGACGCCAGCCTTGCTGATCGAGTAACAGCCCAGGCCCGGCGAAGCCCGCTTGCCGCCGACCGAGGCGACGTTGATGATGTTGCCCGACTTCCGTTCCATCATCCCTTTCGCCACCGACTGCGCCAGCAGGAAGTAGCCTTTCAGGTTGACGGTCATTATCTGATCCCACGTCCGCTCTTCGATATCGACGAGCGGCCCGAAGTAGGGGTTGGTGCCGGCGTTGTTCACCAGGATATCGATCTCCCCGAACTGCTCGAGCGTTGCCGCCACCAGCCGGTCGATGTCCTCGCGATTGCGCATGTGGGTGGCGATGGCCGCCGCCTTCCGGCCTAACGCTCGAATTTCGCCGGCCACCGAGTCCAGGTCCTCCTGCTTACGACTCGCTACGACGACGTCGGCGCCATAGGTCGCCAGGCCGAGCGCGATTGCCCGCCCGATGCCGCGCGACCCGCCGGTCACGACTGCCACCTTTCCACTCAGGTCGAACGAAGGCTCTGTCATTACTGTCTCCTTTCTTCCGCGATCAGGCCGTGGCCGACGCCTTCTCGTAGTAAGTGACCACGTTCGCCACCGCCTTTGTGACCCGCTCTAGGCTCGGCAGCGCGAGAATGCCCATCTGCCGATAGCGGTCGCGAGCCCGTCGCCGGCCGGCCTCTGCCTCCGTCATCTCGACTTCCTCACCGCCGACCGGCAGAACTATGACGACCGGCTTGCCGAACTTGTCGCGTACCGCCGCAGGAATGTCGACCAGCGCCCGCACGGCCTCGCCCGGATTCGGCATCGGGAAGTGGCCGCCGAGGATGTAGAAGAGCGGCTGGGTCGCGATGACCGTATCGACGCTCTCATGCGCCGCGACGGCTTCGAGCACGCCGTGAAAGACAGGCGGCGGCACCAGCGGCACGCCGACGTCGACGGGGTTGCGCATCATCGTTCCGGCGATGGACAGGAGCTCCAGCAGCCGCCGGCGCATGGCATCCTCGAAGGGCGGAACCTCCAGGCCGACCGCAGCGCAGGCGTCGGTCGCGGCGACGCTCGTTCCGCCGCCGCCGCCGACCATGCCGATGCGCCGGCCGGTCTTGCGGGGCAGGACGAGAAGCGCCTCCGCGGTGTCGGCCAGCTCTTCCAGGCTGCCGGCCCGTATCGCCGCCGTTTGCTGGAAGAGCGCCCGCCAGACCGCCTCCTCGCCGCCGAGCGAGCCCGTGTGAGATCGCACCGCCCTTGCGCCGGCCTCCGTCAGCCCCGCTTTCCAGATAACTACGGGCTTTCGCGTTGCGGTCGCCTTCAGCAGGTCGAAGAAGCGGCGGCCCTGACGCGGGCCCTCCAGGTACATAGTGATGACCTTCGTCTCCGGGTCGTTCGCCAGGTACTCCAGCAGGTCCGATTCGTTGACGTCGCAGGCGTTGCCGTAGCTCACCGCGACGCTGAAGCGCAGTCCGCGTCCCTTCGCCTGGCGGCCCAGCTCGACCGCGTGGCCACCGCTCTGCGAGATGAAACCGACTGGCCCGCTTTCCTTTGGGAAGTTGCCGCCGGGCAAAAGAGTGTGGCCGGATGCGGGGCAGTACACGCCGAAGCAGTTCGGCCCGATGACGCGAATCCCCTGCGCCGCGATGCGCTTGACCTCCTGCTCCAGCGCCACCCGCTCCGGATCGCCGGTCTCCGAGAAGCCGGAGCTGTAGATCTGTGCGCCGCGGATGCCCTTGGCCAGGCACTCGCGGAGGACCTGCGGCACGAGGGGCGCCGGAACCATGATGTCGGCGGAGTCGATGGGCTCCGGGATGTCGGCGACGGTCGGGTAGATGGTCAGGCCAAAGACTTCGCCGCCACTGGGGTTGACGGGGAAGAGACGGCCCTTGAAGCCGAAGTCGAGCAGCGCCTTGAGGAAGCGGCTGCCCCACGCATCCTCGTTCGCGGACGCGCCGATGACGGCGAGGTTGCGCGGGAAGAAGATAGCGTCGAGCTGGGAAGGCGTTCTCATGCTGCCCCTTCGACCTCGACGCAGGACGTTGACTCCCCTCAATCTCGTCGAGGTCGAGCAGCGTCAGTATAGACGAGAGCGCCTTTGGACGGAACGCGCGGCTCGGTGTCGCGGCAGCCGCCGGCAAGTGACGCTACTGGTCGAACTTGAAGCTCTTCGCTATCGTCGAATAGGCAAACCCTTCGTTCGTGAAGTTGGCGGGGGTCGTCGCGCAAATTATGAGCCAGTACTGCTGGTCATGCCCGAATACCCACATATCGGCATCGACGTCACCGGGCATGGACCGGTCTTGCGACTTGAACGAGGCTACGATCACCGTCGCCGTCGTTCCCGCGATTTGATCACTGCTTACGTGCTTGACTGTTATATCGCTAGGAGCGTTGCGCCAGTCATGCGGGCTCGGCAGTCCGCCCGGCGGCATTTGGTCCGACTCCACCTGACATTCGTTTATCGTGGCGTTGTCCATGCCCATTGCCATGACGTTGGAGTAGAGGGCGCTCATGTTTGGTGGTCCGGCGGGCATGACGATCCAGGTATTAGGGAAGGTGATTGAGAAGCGCTGGTCCTGATCGTGGTAAAGCCCCGCCTGACCGGGGACGTGTATCACCTGCACGTCCCAGAAGCTCATCGGGTCGGCGAAAGTAGCGTTAGGATTTTCGCCGTAGTCGATCTTGTGCCTCTCGCTCTGGCTGCCCTCCGTGGGCGAGCTGGCGAAGAAGGTGGCGTCGCCGAGGGCGAGCGAGGGGCCGGACTGGTCGAAGTAGTACACGCCGAACTCGTTGGTCGTGGTAACGCGCGTGTTCCCCTGCGAGTCTTGCACCGCGACGACGGAGTTGGCGATCGGCGCGCCCGTCGTGGCGTCCCTGACGACTCCCCACATGCAAGCGGAGGTCAGGAAAGTAAGCACCGCGCTCAGCAAGAAGAGGCAGGGCATCCAGTACCGCAGATGACGTTTCTCAGACCTCATTGTTCCCCTCCTAAGAAGCTAGTTGCTAGAACGTTTAGCCCGCGTCGACAATCGTTAGTCAAACCGAAGGCTGGATTCGCCCACTGCTTGTCCACCGTTAGGCTGTGGACAATCGCCTCGAACTTTGGTGCCCACTCGTGGTACTTGGATGAAGGGGCCTGGCACGAAATCCAGCATGCCGATTTGTCGTTGAGGCCGATCATGTAGATCAGGTCTTCAGATGAGAATTTGCCAGGGACGGTGGTCTTTACGGCAGGCAGACCTCTTACCATGGTATCAACCATCCGAATTCTGGTGCCGAACGCGCCTATCATGCCCAGCAAATCCTCCATTGTGAAGTCTAGGCTGCCGCCAATTTGGGAGAATGGAGACAACGAGCAGAATGTGTCCTTGTCGTCGATGCCGGGTGCCCAGGCGATGCCCCCTCCTTCACCGGTGCCGGCTGTCGTCCAACCCGCCGGAAACAGGAGCGAAAGGTGCATCAACTTGTCATGCCAGTAGACGAGCGTGCCGCGAAGCAATTCGAAGTCCAGCGGGCTCCATAAGAACGGGGTACCCAGGAAGAACGGGCTACCCAGAGAGATAGAGTGAGTGACTGTGCCATAGCCTGTCGCTTCAACCTCGGAATTGGCTGGTCCCGCGGCTAACAGTGCGAGATTTGTTGGACTGAAGCTGAAGACTCCCTGTTCGTCCGTCGTCGTCGTGAGGTTCCGGCCCCGCCCATCCGTCACCGTGACCTTCGCGCCAACGATCGGGGCACCGGTGGTGGCATCCGTGACGACGCCCCACATGCAGCCGGAAGATAGCGTCGCAATCGCGACCAGCAGGATCGGCAGGGAGTAGACATAACGACGAAGCAATCGATGTGGGATCATCCATGCACCCCGCTTTCGCGCTGAATAATAGACTCCGAATGATGTGGCTGTCAAGCGCTCGCGGCCGGGTGCCGTGGGTTGCGCCAACCGTCCAGGGTGAGCGCGGCGATGGGCGAAGAAGAGTCGCCGGGGCTGCTCGTCCACTTCGCCGGCATCAGCGACGGACGGCTGTTCGTGGTGGACGTCTGGGAATCGCGCGAGGCCTACGAGGAGCACGTGGCGGGGGTCAGGAGCATCAGAGCGGTGGGCGAGGCTGTCGCGGCGCTGCCGCCCTTCACGCATCGTGAGTTCGAGATCGACAGGCTGGTTCTTACATAGGCTCCCGTATGTCCCGCAGGCTTGCCTTCACCCGTTCTTCACATAACACCGGCTTAACTCACGCGCCTTGCACTTCGCGGCGGTACACTAGGGTGTTGCCGGTAGAGGGAGAATGGCCGGCGCAGAAAGAGGAAAAGGAAATGGCTGTCGGATTGGTGATTGAGTTCACCGACGTGAGTCGGGAGCAGTACGACCGAGTGATGAAAGACCTCGACCTTGAGGCTAGCGGGCCGGCGCCGGGGATGATTCTGCACATTGCCGGTCCCACTGAAAACGGCTGGGAAGTCGTGGATGTATGGGAGACGCGAGCCGACTTCGACCGGTTCCTCGACGGCGATCTGGGGTGGGCGCTGAAGAGCGCCGGAATATCGACACCGAGCGTGAAGGAGTTCTCCGTCTACAAGGAGTTCGGCCTGCCGAAGACCGTCGGCGCGGCAACGGGCGGAATGCGCTCCTGACAGGCGGATTGCCAGGAGCGGCGGAGACAAGCAGTCTCGTCGACCGTCAGCAACTGATACTGGAAGCCCTTCTATCCGAGGAGGGCTTCCTTTTCGTTCGAACGCCGTTGACAGGCCGCGTATAATAGGAATATCCACGTCCGGCTCAGATTGAATCGGAAGGCGTGCAAGACGAGGAGGGAAGCCCGATGAAGCTTGCAAAAGGACGAATTGCCCTTGCCTCAACTGCCGGTCTGGTCCTCACATTGGCCTCGGTTCACCTGCCGGCGCCGGCTCGCGCGCAAGCGCAGAGCCCCACGCCTACTCCTGCCCTGTCATATCAGAGCAGCGTTTCGCCTCCCTCCGGGACGTACGTGAACCCGTCAGCAACGCCGGCCCCCACCTTCAGCTACTCGCTCACGATAAGCAATATCGGGCAAAGTGTAGCCACGCCGCTCATCGTACATTTCGATCTGCTGGATCTGATGACTCCCACTCTGTTCTCCAGTACGCAAGGCACGTGCGCTTGGAGTGACCAGCCGGACTACTACCACGGAGCTAGTACGGGCGATTGCGATCTTGGCGCGCTTCCACCGAATGAAGGCTCGTCCTCCAGCGCAACCATCACGCTGGACAGCACGATTTTCTGGAACTTCTACTCGCATGACCATGCTCAAGCAAACGTGAAGGTGAACGGTACACCGATCGGTGCCTTCACTTACCCGTTCGGCACACCGACTCCGACTTCCGGGACGTCCGCCCCTGTTGGCGGGATCGTTGAGATGCCAAATGTAGACGGATCGGGCTCGTCGGGGAGCAGTGCGCCGCTAATCGCCGGAGTCGCACTGGGGGTGGGTGCCCTGGCTTTGGCTGCCGCGTGGCTGGCAAGAAAGCGATGGTCGGCTTCGAAGTGAGCGGCCCGACGCGGATGTAGGGCTCAAACCGTCCCCCGGCGGGCAGGCCTGCGACCCGTCGCTCAGGCGAATGCTCCAAAGAGCCGTGAGGGCCTGGTGGTCGGCGCAGGGCTCGAACCTGCAGCACCATCAGGCGGTGGATCTCCTGGGAGCAGGTCAATCGTTTCTTCGGTATTGCCTTCGTCCCTGTTGATCGACGCCGTGGCATGGGAGTAGATTGCCTTCATGGAAGGTCGCACGGGAGCAGGGAGACGCATGATGAAACGCTTGACATTCGTTGCACTGGTCCTTCTTATGATGGTCGCCGGTATCGTCGTCGCCGGCTGCTCGAGCTCGAAGGAGCAAGCTTCGAGTTCGACGCCGGGGGGTCCGGTGCCCGGTGTTACCGACACCGAGATAACGCTCGGAACGGACGTGCCGCTCAGCAACTCGCCGGCCGCGGCGTGGGGCGTTGTCGCCGACGGCATGAAGGCCTACTTCGACTACGTCAACTCGCAGGGTGGTGTCTACGGCCGCCAGATCAAGCTGATAGTCGGCGATAACCAGTACTCCGCGCCGGTCGCGGTGGAGGTCGTGCGGAACCTGGTGGAGCAGGATGGAGTCTTCGCGATTGTCGGTAGCCTTGGCGACTCGTGTCACCTGGCCGTCATGGACTACCTGGCGGACAAAGGCGTTCCTGATCTCTTCATCGGCGGCGGCATGCCGCAGTTCACCGATCCCGTCGTGAAGACGCGCTTCGGTATGGTGACTGACTACGACACCGAGGCAAAGATCAATACGGGCTATATGAAAGAGCATTACGCCGGCAAGACGTTAGGCATCATCTACGAGAACAACGAGGGCGGCAACGTGGGCTTGCAGCAGACTGAAGCACAGTTGGCCGACTCGGACATCAAGATCGTCTCCACGCAGGGCTACGATTTCACGAATTTCGACCTCACTGCCCAGGTGCAGCGCTTGAAAGCTGCCAACCCCGATTTCGTCTACGTGATAGGCAACCCGGGCTCTCTGGCCAGCGCCCTCAAAGTGTCGCGCGAGCTCCTCAACTGGAATGTGCCCTTCATCACGAGCGCTGTCTCTGCTGTGGAGATGACGATTCAGCTCGCCGGAGCCAGCAACGCTGAGGGTTTGGTCAGCTTCACAACCGGCAGGATGGTCTCTGAGACGGACGATCCGGGCGTGCAGCGCGACATCGCGCTGATGAAGCAGTTTGCGCCCAGCGTCACGCCCAGCAGCCTGACGGAGTACGGCATAAGCACCGCTGAGCTGGTCGTGCAGGCGCTACAGAACGCTGGCCAGAACCTAACACGCGAGAGTGTCGTCGACGGGGCGGAGCAGATCCGCGGTTTCTGCTGCATCGCTTGCATTGCACCGGTCAACCTCAGCCCGACCGACCACCGTCCCGACGAAGCCGAGTGGCCCGAGCAGGTGGTCGACGGCAAGTGGAAGCGCTTGTCGGACACGCCGATCAGCTACGAGTCGACGCCCAGCGACGTCACTGCGTGTGAGAACGGGGAGCCGGTCAAGAACCAGTAGGCCGCGCCTCGGCGGCCGTGCGCCAACCACGGTTCGGGTGATTTGAGCCGCGCGTTGTCGGTGTGCGGTCCAGGGCTCGAACCCTCCTCCGGCCGGAAAGCCTGCGACCTCAAGCATCCGAGCCTGAGCGCTGTGCAACAGATTCAACACCCCCGAGCGAAGACCCGGAAGTTGTCATCTGGAAATCGCCGGCAACGAACGGGCGATCCTGTTCATTCTCATCTGGCGCTTGACTCCTTGATGGCCTGCATGCTGTGATTGGCGCGGAGAGCGGCATTTGGCACCCAGACGCAAAGGAGCGAGCTAGTGGTTGAGTACAGAATCGTTAAGTCCAGCACTCATACCGGTCTTGAGGAGCAAATCAACAAAGCGGCGGCTGAGGGTTGGGAGCCGATAATCGTGTACGCTTGGAATACTGCGCCGAACACCGCCGATCATGCTGTCCTGCTTCGGCGTCCTGCGCGCGGGGCCGTGTAAGCTTCCGCTGGTACGTGGAGATCGGGTAGAAGGTGGCCGAGAGGCCAACCGGCACGTCACTGTTGAGAAATAATGTCCTTGAATTCTACAGGGTCTGTCGCATAGAGGACCGCTCGTTCCAAGGCTTCTTCGCGGAAACTATGGACCTTGAGATAGTCGGGGTTGTTTACCATTTTGAGGAACGCCTTGCGGGACGGGTATTGGACGAGCATTACAATATCCCACATCTCTATTCCATTAAGTAACTCTTTTGCCTTGCCGAAGTAAAGCAGCTTGGCGCCGACGCCTTCGACGAAGGGGGCCGACTCCTTGATGTACCGAAAATAAGCCGCGCGGCCTCCGTCGTTCTTGAACTTCAGAAGGTTGAGCATGACAAATGGTCCTTCATTCGTATTAGCGGCTAATTCCTGGAATTGGTCATCGTTGATTCTAGTGCCAGCCATTCTATGCTTCCTCCCCGGTGTTGTCGGGCTTGGTGGGCGATGCAGGGCTCGAACCCTCCCTTGGCGGGCGGGCCTGCGTCCTTCTGGCTGTAAAGCATCTTAGCATGAGCGCTGTGCAACAGATTCAAGACCCCCGAGCGAAAATGCGGAAGTTTAGGCCATAGCTGCGACTGCGACTAGCCGCAAGCTCTGCGCAATGGCTTCATGTAGAAAGCGGATCCTCAAACATAGTCTCGCGCCGCGTGACATCTGACGACACGATTACGCTGGTTCTTCAGGGCTGCCGTCTGCGGCTGCTAGGGCGTCGCCTCGACGGCCAGTGCCTGCTTGGGGCAGAGGTCGCTGCAGATCCCGCGGTCGCAAGCCGGGCAGGCTGCGAAGTGTTCTGGGCTCCATCCATAGTCGGTTGTCAACTCATAGAACGGGAGATGTGAGGCTCTCCGCGGCCTCCTCAGAAAGGCGGAGCAGGCCCTGAGCCAGCTCTTCCATGGTGTAAGGGCCCTGTCGGCGGTGGCGCATCAGGGCCTCGACGTTCACCGAATAACGATTGCGCCGGCCTATCTTCTCCCGCGATATCATGCCGTCTTCCTCCAGAGCCCTGAGGATGGAAAAGGCAGCTCTGTCCGTGATGCCGACGGCAAGAGAGATATCGCGCTGGGTCGAATGTGGGTGGTCGATGACGTCGATCAGGACGAGGGCGTGGTTGGTAAGAAAATCCCAATGAGCCATGTTTTTTCCTCCAAAAGGGCTTGACAAAGACAACAAGGGAAGTAGAATGCTGGTAAAAGGTAACGTGGAATGAAGTTCATGGTATGGTTCTCTGGAATAGATTAGCCGGTATAACGTAACGTGGAATGAAGTTCATGGTACGTCGGTCTGGCATGTGGTAACCGGTCTTCATTGTCACGAATCATTATTCATGATTGTGGCTCCAAAGTCAAGCGGTTGGAGGGACAAAAGAGCAAGAAATCCCGGCATGGGGCGGATGTCCAGAACGCCATTAACAGGAGATCTCTGAGGCTGTCCATTCAAGGAAGATGGGAGCCCGTCGTCGCAGAGGGGAGCCAGACCACCAGTCAGGACTGGGCGACACGGGCGTCAGTGGTGACCGGGCCTGCGGAGAGGTGATGGGCGATCGGAGTACGGGGTCCGGGGGTACCCCGCCGGGCGGCTGGCCAGGGTCGGCTTATCCCGCCCCGTGGGCCCGGTCAATTTCAACACCAGGGCTACGTTGGAAGTCAGAGGCAGGACGCCATGTACAAGAAAATGCTGGTCCCGGTGGACGGTTCCCTTCGTTCGGAAGTCGTAGTAAGCCATGCCGCCGAGACGGCGAAGGCGTTTGGCTGCAGCATCAGGCTGCTCACGGTCGTTGATCTCGACAAGCGCAACGGCAAGGCGCAGGACAACCCCAACGACGAGGCGGCAAGCCTTGCCTGGGTCGAGTCGCAGATAGAGGAAGCCGAGAACCACCTGCGACCGGTGGCGGAGCGCTT
>JBEKKV010000029.1:0-27877 GCA_050010555.1 Dehalococcoidia bacterium | reverse complement strand
GCTGGGCGCGAGGACGATCTCCGCTAGCGGCCAGCGACGCGCCAGTATGACGCAGATGTCGTGGAAGACTGCGCCGGTAGGCGAGGAGACCACGCCGATGCGCTCCGGGAATGGCTTCAGCGACCTCTTGCGCGAGGGCTCGAACAGGCCTTCCTGCTCCAGCCGAACCTTCAGCCGCTCGAACTCCATCGCCAGCACCCCGACGCCCTCCGGCTGGACGAAGTCGACATAAAACTGCAGGTCGCCGCGCACTTCGTACAGCGAGACGCGTCCGTGCGCCACCACCTGCGCGCCGCTTTCGACCAACGAGGGCAGATCGCGCTGGAGCGTCGCGCCGCGGAAGAAGACGCAGCGGATCTGGGAGTCGGCGTCCTTGAGAGTGAAGTAGAAGTGGCCGGCGGTTGAACGCGATAGGTTGGAGACCTCGCCGCTCACCCAGATGTCCGCGAGGTGCGGGTCCGTCTCCAGGAGCTCGCGGAGATACGTCGTGATGCTGCTTACCGAGTAGACCTGCATGCTCATCCGAGAGGCTCCCGCAAATCCCTGAGGAAGATGAAACGTGGCCTACGCGCTGGAATCTCTACTGGCTCGCTGAAGCGCGCTCCAGGTACTGCCCGGTCCGCGTGTCGACCTTGACGGTGTCGCCGGTGTTGAGGAAGAGAGGCACCTGGACCATCAGCCCCGTCTCCAGCCGCGCCGGCTTCGTGCCACCCTGCGCCGTGTCGCCGCGGACCCAGGGGTCGGTCTGCTCGATCTTCAGCTCGACGGCGGCGGGCAGCTCGACGCCTACCGCTTCGTCGCCGTAGGTCAGGATGTCGCAGGTGCCGTTCTCGCGCAGGTAGTTGAGGGCGTCGCCGAGGCGCTCAGCGCTGATGGCGAGCTGGTCGTACGTGTCGGTGTTCATGAAGTAGTGGATGTTCCCGTCGGAGTACTGGTATTGCGCAGACTGCCGGTCGACGCGGGCGCGGGTAAAGCGCTCCCCGGCCTGGAACGTGCGCTCGATGGTATGGCCGCCGCGGACGTCGCGCAGCTTCAATCGTACCTGCGCCGAACCGCGACCCATCTTGATGTGCTGGTAGTCGAGCACCTGGTAGAGGGTGCCGTCCAGCTCTATTGTTACGCCCTTCTTTAGATCACCGGTCTCAATCATCAGTCACGCCCTTGCCAGTTCGAATTTTGGCGCCCGCGACATGACCCGCAGGCGGCCGTTCTCCATCACCGCCAGGTCCTCGATGCGGACGCCGCCCCATCCCGATATGTAGATCCCAGGCTCGACACTCGTCACCATGCCGTCGGCCAGCACGTCCGCCGACGCGCGGCCCAGACGCGGCTTCTCGTGCACTTCCAGCCCGACGCCGTGTCCCAGGCCGTGCCCGAAGCTCTCGCCGTAGCCGGCCTCGGCGATGAAGCGTTCCGCCAGGAGGTGCGCCTGCTCGCCGGTCATCCCCGCCGCGATTATCTCGATGGCCGTGAGCTGCGCTCCCAACACAATATCATAGATCCGTCCAAATTGGCCGTCCGGCTTGCCGAGGACGATTGTCCGCGTCAGGTCGGAGCAGTAGCCGCGCAGCCGCACGCCCATGTCGATGACGATGGGCTCGCCCTTGCGCAGCGGCTCGTCGCGGGGATAGGCATGTGGCAGCGCGCTCCACGCTCCGCCGGCGACAATCGTCTCGAAGGACACTGCTTCGCCTCCGTGCTCGCGCGTATACCGCTCGATCTCCCACGCCGCCTGCTTCTCCGTCCATCCCGGCTCAAGATGCTCCAGCAGGTTTGCGAACGCTGCGTCGCCCAGGTCGACAGCCGCTTGGATGGCGTCGATCTCCGCGGGCTCCTTGACGGCGCGCAGCGTCTCGACGATATCGACCGTCGCCACGAGACGCGGCCGCTTGTCCTGCGGCAGCGCGCGAACAACCGTCGACATCTGCTCGAACGTCGCGTACGGCAGGTGCGACGCCTCGAAGCCGACCTTCCCGCCGCCGAGACCGCTGAGAACGCTGGGGAGCCACGTCTCGAACGCCGACCCGGCGACAGGCTGGAGGCGGAAGTCGGGCGCCTGCTGCGCCGCCTGCTCGAAGTAGCGGAAGTCCGTCGCGATGCGACTCTCGTCGTGGCTGATCAGCAGGTATCCCGCCGAGCCCGTGAAGCCGGAAAGATAACGCCGGTTCGCGGGATGCGAGACCAGAAGCGCCTCGAAACCAAGTTCCTCGAGACTGGCTCTGAGGCGCGCGACTCGCGATTGGACCGCCGGTTGCTTCAGCACCAGCCCTTGTCCGCAGGCATCTGACCCGCGATTTCGACCAGCGCTTCCAGCGCCGCGACGTAGCCGCGCCAGCCGAGTCCGGCCACGATCCCGCGACACACAGCCGCCGTAACGGAGCGCCGTCGGAAGTGTTCCCGCCCGTGGATGTTCGAAATGTGCACTTCGATGGCTGGCAGCGCGCTCGCGGCCAGGGCATCGCGCAAGGCGAGGCTGTAATGGGTTAGAGCGCCCGGGTTGATGATGATGCCGTCCGCGCCCGGCGCCTCCGATTGGATGAAGTCGATGATTGCGCCTTCACTGTTGGACTGGAACGGCCGCACCTCAACGCCGAGCTCCTTCGCTTTCTCGCTCACCCGCGACCGGATCTCGGCGAGCGTCATCTTGCCGTAGACGTCCGGTTCGCGCGTCCCCAGCATGTTCAGGTTCGGGCCGTCAATCAGCAGAATTCGCATCGGTTCCCTCCTCTTGCTCGTCGCTTTCCCGGGAGCCTGCGCGCTCGTCGGCGATACGCCGGTAGCTCTCGGCCATGGCGTCCCAGGCTCCATCATAGACCTGGCGCTGGCGGGCCTCCGTCACGTGAAGGTAGATCTGAGTCGTGTTGGCGTTGGCATGTCCCATCAACTCCTGGACGACGCGCAGGTCCGCGCCGCCGTCGAGCATGTGGGTGGCGAAGGTGTGACGCAGCAGGTGCGGATGCGCCCGCCTGTCCAGGCCGGCAGCCAGCGCTGCCTTTCGGACAATCGTCTGGACCGCCCGCGTCGACAGCCGCTCGCCGTCGCGATTGAGGAATAGCGCCTCTTGCGCGCCCTTCGCCAGCGCCGGCCGTCCCTGCCGCAGATACCGCTTGAGCGCGCGCGCGGCCGGCCGCCCGACGAGGACGACGCGCTGCTTGTTGCCTTTGCCGCGCACTCGCAAGAGGCCGCCCTCGGGGGAAAGCTCCAGGTCGCCGGCGTTCAGGTTGAACACTTCGCCGACGCGCACGCCGGCCGCGTACAGCAGCTCCAGTAGCGCCCGATTTCGCAGCCCCTGCGGCGTGTCCGGCTCAGGCGCTACGACAAGCGCCGACACCTCCTCTTCGCTCAAGAACGAAGGCAGCCGTCGCGCTTGCTTCGGGCCGCGCATCCCCTCGCAGGGGTTGGCGGCGATCCTTTCGACCTGCTGCAGAAAGCGGTAGAACGAGCGCAACGTGCTCAGCTTGCGCGCGATGCTGCCGGAGGCGACGCCGGCGTCCATCAGGCTCGACAGATAGGCGCGAACGGCGTGGCGGTCCGCGGCGAGGACATCGATGCGCTTCTCGTCGAGGAAGGCGAAGAAGGGGCGCAGGTCCGCCGCGTAGTTCCGCAGCGTGTACGCGGAGCGGTTTCGTTCCGCAGCGAGCATCGCCAGGTAAGCGGTCAGCAGTTCCTCCGCAAGCTGTCCCGCTTCGACTTCCCTGTCGGTGGCTGCTTCGCTCATCGCGCTAGGCTTTGACCTCCGCCGGCTGACGCTTAGAGGCAGAGCCGTGCCAGCCGCACTTCAAGCACTTTGCCTTGCCGCCCGCCTGCGCCACGATGACGCCGCCGCACTCAGGGCATGGCTCCGCGAGCGGGCGCGACCAGCTTGTGAAGTGGCACTTCGGGTAGTTGGCGCAGCCGTAGAAAGTGCGACCGCGTCGTGTCCGTTTGGCAACGATGTCGCCGCCGCATTCCGGGCAGGCGACGCCGACTTTGTTGAGAATTCGACGCGTGCCGCGGCAGGTCGGATAGTCGGAGCAGGCAAGGAAGGGCCCGAAGCGTCCGCGCCGAATGACCATCGGCTTGCCGCAGACGGGGCAAATGTCATCGGTTGCCTCGACCGGCTCCTCTTGACGCTCCAGGGGCCGGCTGTTCTTGCATTCCGGGAAGCCGCTGCATGCCAGGAAGCGCCCGAAGCGACCCCAGCGGATGACCATCGGCCGACCGCACTTGTCGCAGACCTCGGTCGTCTCTTCCTCGACGCGCGGCGCCGTCTCCGCGACGGAAAGGGCGGCTGCCAGCGGCTGGTAGAAGTCGCGCACGACCGGCTGCCACTCGCGCTGACCGCCGGCGATCTCGTCCAGCTCCTCCTCCATCTCTGCCGTGAAGCTGACGGCGGTTATCTCCGGGAAGTAGCTGACCAGCAGGTCGTTGACAACGACGCCCAACTCCTTCGGCTTGAGCGCCCGGCCTTCCTTCTCCACGTAGCCGCGGTCCTGGATCGTCGAGAGGATTGGCGCGTACGTGCTCGGCCGGCCGATGCCGTTCTCTTCCATCGCCTTCACCAGCGTCGCTTCAGTGAAGCGCGGCGGCGGCTCGGTGAAGTGCTGCTCCGGCAGGAGGTCTTGCAGGCGAAGCTCTTCGTCCTCGGCAAGCGGCGGCAACGGACGCTTCTCCTCCGTCTCTGCCTCCTCTGTCGATTCCTGGTACACTTGGCGATAGCCGGGGAAGCGGAGGAAGCTGCGGGCGGCGCGGAAGAGGTAGCGATCCGCTCCCTCCTTCGGCTGCGCTTCGATTTCAACCGAAGTCTGGTCGTAGACGGCGTCCGCCATCTGGCTGGCGACCATTCGCTGCCAGACGAGGGTGTAGAGGCGGAGCTGATCGCGGTTGAGCGCGGTCTTTAGCGAGGCAGGCTCGCGCCGCACCGACGTGGGCCGGATCGCCTCGTGCGCCTCCTGCGCGCCCTTCGCCTTCTTGCGGAAGACGCGGGGCGCCGCCGGCACCAGCGAGGCGCCGAACCTCTCGGCGACGTAGTCGCGCGTCTCGCTCAAGGCGACGCCCGCGACGTTCGTCGAGTCCGTGCGCATGTAAGTGATAAGGCCGATCTGGGCGCCCTTGACGGAAAGGCCTTCGTAAAGCTGCTGGGCGACGGCCATAGTCCGTTTCGCCGTGAAGCCGAGCCGCCGCGACGCCTCCTGCTGCAGGCTGCTAGTCGTAAAGGGAGGCGCCGGCTGCTGGTGGACGTCCTTCTTTCGCACGGACGTCACAGTGTAGAGCGCCGGCCGCAGAAGCGCGACCAGTCGGTCCGATTCCGCCGCGCTGCCGATCTCCAGCTTCTTGCGCTTGCCGGCTAGCCCGGCCAGACGCGCCGTCAGCGTTCCGTCGCCTTTTGCTTTCGCCAGGCGCGCGTCGAGCGTCCAGTACTCCAGCGGGACGAACGCGGTTATCTCTTTTTCGCGCTCGACCACCATCCGCACGGCCACCGACTGCACGCGCCCTGCCGAGAGCCCGCGCCGGATCTTCTGCCACAGCACCGGGCTTATCTTGTAGCCGACGAGCCGGTCCAGGATGCGTCGCGCCTGCTGGGCGTCGACGAGGCGTTCGTTTATCTGGCGCGGGTGCGCAAAGGCGTCGAGGACGGCGTCTTTCGTCACTTCGTGGAACACGACGCGCTGGTGCGGCTTGCCCTCCAGCCCCACGGCCTCGAGGACGTGCCAGGCTATCGCCTCGCCCTCGCGGTCGGGGTCGGTTGCCAGGTAGACGTGATCGGCGTCCTGGGCTGCCGCCTTGAGCAGTCGGACGACCTTCGCCTTCTCGCGCGGCACGACGTAGCGCGGCGCGAAGCCGTCGTCGATGTCGACGCCGAGCTTCGTCTTCGGCAGGTCGCGCACGTGCCCGACGGAAGCGTGGACGTCGTATTGCGGGCCCAAAAGACCGGCCAAGGTTCGCGCCTTCGCCGGTGACTCAACAATCACCAGGTTTCTCTGTTTCTTCTTTGTCATTTCCCTGCCTGAGCTGAATCTATCTCCGTTCCATTATGCCACATACCGCAAGGGGGCATAGCCCGCGCCCGCATCGTCATCCGTATGAGGGGCCCACCTCGCGGACGCGCACGTAGTTCATGCGGCCCACCTGTCGCACCATGCCTTTCAGCTCCAGCATCGCGAGCGCGCTGCTCACCGTCGCGATCGGCAGGCCGGACTCGCGGCGCACCTTATCGATATGTATCGGCTGTGACGACAGATGTCGCAAGAGGAGTCGCTCCGTTTCGTCGGCCGGCACGAGCTCCTTCATCTCGACCTGGGTCGCGACCATCGTCAGGTTCAGCTCCTCCAGGATGTCCTCCACCTTCGACACCAGCTTCGCCTCGCCGTCCTGGATGAGCTTGTTGGGGCCGCGGAACGTCGGTGCGTAGATGCTGCCCGGCACTGCGAAGACCTCGCGGTTGTGCTCCAGCGCCAGGTGGGCCGTGATCATGGCGCCGCTCTTCAGGTCGCCTTCGATCATCAACACGCCCAGGCTGACGCCGCTCATGATGCGATTGCGCCGCGGGAAGAACTCGCTGCGGGGCTGCGTGCCGAGCGGGTAGTCGGAGATGAGGGCGCCGTTCTCCGCGATCTCCTGCGCCAGCTTCACGTGCTCCGGCGGGTAGACCATGTCCAGCCCGCACGCCAGCACGGCGATTGTGCGGCCGCTGGCGCTGAGGGCCGCCCGATGCGCCACGGCGTCGATGCCGCGCGCCAGGCCGCTGACGACGGTGACGTTGTTGCGGACGAGGTCGGTAGAGAACTGCTCGACGACCTGACGGCCGTAGGGAGTGGCCCGCCGCGTGCCGACGATGGCGACCGCCCACTCGTCGACGCTTTCCAGCTTGCCGCGGACGTAGAGGACGGGCGGAAGGTCGTAGATCTCCTTCAGCTTGGCGGGATAGGAGGGGTGATTCCAGGTGAGACCGCTCAAGTGGGCGCGTCGCAGGCGCTCCAGCTCGGCGTCCGGCGAGACCTCCGGCCGTCCGGCGACGATGGCGTTGACGGACGCCTGGTCGAGGCCGGCGGCGCGCAGCTCGGCGGCGGCGGCCGTCCAGGCGTTCTCCAGCCGGCCGAAGTGCTTCTCGAGGAGGGAGAAGCGCGCGCGTCCGATGCGCGGGATGCGCGCCAAAGCGATCCAGAACTTGAGGTCGGCTTCCTCGTTCGTCATCGCCGCGCATTCTAGCACAGCGGTATCGGCGTGACAAAACGGCGGGTCGGGCGGGCGAAAGGAGGTGCGCAGCGTTTGATTGACCAATTGAATTCAACTGTTTTTCGAGGTGTTCTCTGAATCTGCGGAAGAGGACTTCGAATCTGGAGAAATTGCAATAACGAGGCGAAAAGTCATCGCGAAAGGGTCCGGTAGCGACTCGATTGCGCGGGTGCGTGACGAGCCGGTTCTGCCAGGGTGCAGGATAGCAGGTGTGGGGCGGCGTGGTAAGCGTTTGGCGTCACCCTGGCGAGCTTGACAGGCGGGTAGGAAGCGCTATAATCGCGTCGGTGGTTCCCCTTGCCAAGTGGACGGCGGTTTCGCTCAACAGGGAGGTCAAAGCGATGTCAAGGCATATCACTTCGAAGCTTTTCATTTGTTCTCCTATCGTAATAGCTGCCCTCGTTGTCGGCGTGATGGGCAGTGCCTGCTTTTTCGCCGGCTTCGGAGACGGCACGTACCGAGTCGGAGCAGATATCCCCGCCGGCACCTATCGGGCCCCCTACCCGTCCGGAGGCTGTTATTGGGAGCGTCTGAGCGGTTTCAGCGGTTCGTTCGAAGAGATAATCGCTAATAACTTCACGGCGAGTCCTGACATCGTGACGATCAGCCCGACAGATGTGGGGTTCAGCAGCGAAGGGTGCGGGACGTGGACATCGAACCTGGCTCCCATCACGAGCGATCCTTCGGCGCCGTTCGGCCCGGGGAAGGTTATCGTTGGCGTCGATGTTGCACCGGGGACGTGGCGGAACAATGATTCCAGCGGCGGGTGCTATTGGGCGCGATTGAGCGGATTTGGCGGCACTTCTGATCAGATCATCGCCAACGGGTACGCCAGTTCGCCACAAATCGTGACGATCGTTCCCGGCGATGCCGGCTTTGAGTCGAGCGGCTGCGGCACCTGGAATAAGATAGGCTGACACGGTCCTGTCGCCGGCATTGCAGCGGCGTGGGGATGGTTCGTGGGGAGGCGACGGGCTCGGTAGCAGCCCTACCGGTTGCCGTTCCCGTCGCCGTTTGAGGGCGGCGGCGCCGGCAGCTCTTTCGTCACGCGGATCTTCTTGATCCGGCGCCCCAGCACCGAGAGCACCCGCAGTCGCAAGCCGTCCGACTGCACTTCGTCGCCGGCGAGCGGTATCCGCCCCAGCTCGTGGTAGACGAAGCCGCCCACCGTGTCGAAGTCCTCGCCCTCGATGTGCAGGCCCAGCAGCTCATTGAGGTCGTCGATGCTCACGCGCGCGTCGACGATGACCTCCGTGTCGTCGACCTTCTCTATCGCCGGCTCCTCGCGGTCGTACTCGTCCTCTATCTCGCCGACGATCTCCTCCAGCATGTCCTCGATGGTGACGATGCCCGCCGTGCCGCCGTACTCGTCGACGACGACGGCCATGTGGACGCGGTTCACCCGCATGTCCGCCAGCAGCTCGCCGACGTGCTTCGACTCGGGCACGAAGAAGGGCGGCCGCGCAATCTCGCGCAGGTTGGCCTTCGAGCGGTCGAGGTCGCCGGCCGCCAGGCGCTTGATGATGTCCTTGGCGTAGACGACGCCGACGATGTTGTCGATTGTCTCCTCGAAAAGCGGCACGCGGCTGTAGCCACGCTCCGTGATGATGCGGATCACGTCGTCCAGCGTGTCCTCGATGTTGACCGCGACGACGTCGATGCGCGGCACCATGATCTCGTGAACGCTCGTCTCTTCCAGGTTGATGACGCCGCGGATCATCTCGCGCTCCGCCGGCTCGATTGGGCCTTCCTCCTGCTCAATCTCCATCATCCGGAGCAGCTCATCGCTCTCGGCGACGTCTTCGGCTGCTTCGGAGGTGCGCTTCAGAACTCGCAGCAGGACGCGGTCGGGGAGCATCGCCAGCCACGCGGGAGCGGCGAACAGCGTCTCGAGGGCGGCGGCCAGCGGCGAAAGGCGGGGGCCCCAGCGGTCCGGCGTGGCGATTACGAGGAGTCGCGATGTCGCCTGAAGCAGCGTCAGGACGAGCAGGCTGGCGGCGGCGACCAGCGCCAGGCCCAGCCAGGTATGGCCGGTCTCGCCAACGATGAGGAAGAGGGCGAACGCGACGCCGGCGATGATGGCGAGGCTGCGCGCGATGTCGAGCGCTCCCAGCAGCCGATGGCGTTCGCGGAGATAGGACCGCAGCGCCTCGGCCCGCGGCTCTCCGCCGACGAGCATCGAACGGGCGCGCATGCGGCTGAGCCAGACGGCGCCTGCTTCGGCGGCCGTTACGACCGCCAGCAGAGCGAGGTCGACGAGCAACAGGCCAAGGGCGATCCAGTCGCCGTTACTCACTGTCGTCCCGCTTCTTCGCCTCGTTGGCCTTGTTGTTGCGGCGTCGGACGCGCTCGCTCGCCGTGAGCGCCGCCATGAGCGCCAGCGTGACCAGCCACAGAGGCATGCATATCCGGCCCTTCTTACTCATTGCTCTTCTCCCGCTTGCGACGGATGCGCGCCGGCACGCCGACCGCCAGCGCGTCGGGCGGCACGTCGTGGTTGACGACCGAGCCGGCGCCCGTCCGCGCCCTCTCACCGACGGTCACGGGGGCGACGAGCATCGTGTCGCTGCCGATGAAGGCGCCATCGCCGATGACCGTGCGGTGCTTGTTCACGCCGTCGAAGTTGCAGGTGATCGTTCCGGCGCCGATGTTGGCGTTCTCGCCCACGTCCGCGTCGCCGATGTAGCTGAAATGGCCCATTTTGACGCCGCGGCCCAGGCGCGAGTTCTTGACCTCGGCGAAGTTGCCGATGTGCACGCCACTGCAGATGTGGGCGCCGCCGCGAAGGTGGCTGAACGGGCCCACACTTACGTTATCCTCCAGCGTCGACTGCTCGACGATGGATGAGACGATAAGGCAAGCGGGGCCGACCGTCGAATCGACGACGCGGCTGTCGGGCCCGATAACGCAGTCTTCGCCGACCGCAGTCTTCCCGAGAAGCGACGTATTGGGATGCAGAGTCGAGTCGGCGCTTATCGTCACGTCGACGTCGATGTAGGTCGTAGCCGGATCGACGAGAGTGACGCCGGCGATCATGTGACGGCGTCGAATGCGCTCGCGGACCACGGCCTCCGCCTGCGCGAGCTGGGTGCGGTCGTTGATGCCCAGCGCCTCGATTGGATCGGCGGCGGCAACCGCGACAACCTTAGCCCCGTCGGCGACGGCCATTCCGATAAGGTCCGTCAAGTAGTACTCGCTGGCCGCGCTCCGCTCGATGCGCGATAGGCGGGGCCAGAGCCAGCCGCCGTGGAAGCAGTAGACGCCGACGTTTACTTCGTTGCCGGCCATCGTGGCTGCGTCGGCATCCGCCTCTTCGACAATGGCGACGGGGCGGCCTGCGGCGTCGCGGCGAAGGCGTCCCTGGCCGCGCGGCTCGTCGACGCTGGCGGTGAGGAACGTCAGGTCCGCCTCGGCGTCGCGATGCGCGGTAATCAGGGCGGCGATGGTGCCGGCGGTGACTAGCGGGACGTCGGCGTTGAGGACGAGGACGTGCGCGGCGTCCTTAGCGGCTTCCTGCGCCTGCGCGACGGCGTGCCCCGTGCCAAGCTGCTCGGCCTGGCGAACGCACTGAACGTCGTCGCCGAGGACGGCCTGCACCTGCTCGGCGCCGTGTCCGAGGACGACGATGAAGGGCGCATCCCGGCAGGTCGATTCGAGGGCGTCGCGCGCGGTCTGGAGGACGTGGAAGAGCATGGGCCGGCCGGCGATCTCGTGGAGCGCCTTCGGCTTCTTCGAGTGCATTCGCTTGCCGAGCCCGGCCGCGAGGACAATTGCGGTCCAGCTATCTTGCATCGCGGACCTGCTCGACCTGGGGGGTCAACAAAAAACGGCCTCGGGCGACGCTCGCGCGATGCGCCGTTGGGCCGACGTGGCTGCGCTCGAGGGAAGCGCCAGCTTCGCGTTTATCGGTATAGTCGCTATCGTCCGGGTCGTCTTGTTTCACCGGCGGGTCAAAACCCCCGTTTCCACCTACGAATAGTATCGGCGGCGGTTGCGCGCTGTCAAGGGGAGCGCTCTTGGTGACGGGCGACCCTCGTTCTGCTAGACTTGTCTCTCGATGACCATGAACAGCGATCAGATTAGAAAGCGCTTCCTCGACTTCTTCCAGGCGCGCGGTCATCGCATCATCCCCAGCTCGCCGCTCGTGCCGCACGGCGACCCGACGCTCCTCTTCACCAGCGCCGGCATGGTGCAGTTCAAGCCCTACTTCATGGGCAAGGAGAAGCCGCCCGCGCCCCGGATGGCGTCTGTCCAGAAGTGCTTCCGCACCAGCGACATCGACGAGGTGGGCGACGACACGCACCTCACCTTCTTCGAGATGCTCGGGAACTTCAGCGTCGGCGACTACTTTAAGAAAGAGGCTATCGAGTGGGCCTGGGAGTTGCTGACCGACCCCAAGGAGCAGATCGCCCTGCCGAAGGAGCGGCTCTGGGTAAGTGTATATGAGGACGATGAAGAGGCGTACGGCTACTGGCGGGCGCGGGGCGTCCCGGAGGACCACATCGAAAAGAACGGCGAAGAGGAGAACTACTGGTTCTCCGGCGATGTCGGCCCCTGCGGCCCGTGCTCAGAGATCCACTACGACTTCGGCAAGACGCCGGGCTGCAAGCTGTGCGACGCGGACAAATGCCATCCAGCCGTGAGCGAATGTGGGCGTTTCACCGAGCTCTGGAACCTCGTCTTCACGATGTATTTCCAGAACGAGGACGGCTCCCGCAGCGACCTGCCGCAGAAGAACATCGACACCGGCGCCGGGCTGGAGCGCTGGGCGAGCGTCCTCCAGGGCAAGCGCAACGTCTACGACACAGACCTATTCCGGCCAATCATCGCGAGAATCGAAGACCGCACGTATCTGAAGTACGACGACGCCGACGATCAGACGAAAAGGGCGATGCGAATAATTGCGGAGCATGCTCGCGCAGTTGCTTTCCTGATAGCAGATGGGGTGATGCCGGCCAATGAGGGGCGAGGATACGTACTGAGGCGATTGCTGAGGAGGGCGATCTATTTCGCTCACGGACGCACAGATATACAAGTTATGCGGTACGTGGTTGAGCAGGCAATTGAGCAGATGTGGCCGTTCTACCACGGGTTGAGGGAGCAGGCGGCTCTCATTTCTGAGTTGGTTGCGATTGAGGAAGAGCGCTTCTCCCGAACCATGGTCCGTGGAGAGGCGGTGATTAGGTCTATCGCCGAGGCGAAGGAATACTACCAACAGCTTCTCGCTGATGCACCCCTTGGAATTGCTGCTGCGCGGCAGAAAACCCTGGGGGAGATGTACTTCTCTACAGCCTTACCAGAGACCGTCAAAGCGGAGATACTGAAGCCTTATGAACGGGTACTTGGCAGGCGCTGGTGGAAGGCCGATCCGGACAGAATTAGGGCAGCCGCTCAGGGGCCGGTGAGATTGACCGGCGGGGCGCAGTTCGTTCTTTGGGATACCTACGGCTATCCGCCAGAGCTGTCGACGGAGGTTGCTGCCAAGTATGGCATCAGCGTGGATCCGATGGCGGAGGAAGACTTCAAACGGTTGATGGAAGAGCAGCGGGAGCGCGCCCGCGCCGCCGGTCGATTCCGCCTCTCCGAAGCCGAGTCCGCCGAAGCTTACGCCACTCTCTCCCACCTCCAGCCGCGTTTCACCGGCTACGACACGCTCTCGCAGCAGACCAGCGTCGCCGGCATCATTGCGGGAGGCGCGGCCGTCGACTCCGTCGAAGCGGGCGACGAGGCGGAGATTGTCCTCTTCGAGACGCCGTTCTACGCCGAGCAGGGCGGCCAGGTCGGCGATAGCGGCGAGATCGTTGCGTCAAGCGGTCGCTTCCGCGTCGAGGACACCCAGCGCACGGAAAGCGGCCTCAGCCTGCATCGCGGCCGCATCGTCGAGGGTCGAATCGCTGTCAACGACGACGTAACAGCGCAGGTGGACGCGGACCGCCGCTGGGACATCATGCGTAATCACACGGCAACGCACCTCTTGCACGCTGCCCTGCGTCGCGTGCTGGGGCCGCACGCCCGCCAGTCGGGCTCGCTCGTCGCGCCGGAGCGTCTGCGCTTCGACTTCACGCACGTCGAGGCGCTGAAGCCGGAGGAGCTTTCCCAGGTGGAGCGCCTGGTCAACGAGAAGATACGCGAGAACCTGCCGGTGCGGACGCAACGCCAGAGCTACGAAGAGGCGACGGCCGGCGGCGCAACGGCGCTGTTTGACGAGAAGTACGCCGCCGAAGTGCGCGTCGTCGAAGTCATCGAAGACAGCGACCGCTACAGCGCGGAGCTCTGCGGCGGCACGCACGTCCACGCGACCGGAGACATCGGCCAGTTGGTCATCATCACCGAAGAGAGCGTCGGCGCCGGGCTGCGGCGCATCGAGGCGCTGACCGGCCGCGGCGCCGAAGGGTACGTGCGCGAACGCCTGTCGACGCTGCGGCAGCTCCGTGATCGCCTGGGCGTCACCGGCGACGACCGCGAGCTCGTGGGGCGCGTCGACGCGCTCTTCCAGGAAGTGGACTCGCTGAAGAAGCGCGTTCAGGCGCTGGAGAGGGAGATCGGACGCAATCATGCGGAGTCGTTGCTCGCGGAGGCGGAGCACGTCGACGGGCGGGCGCTGCTTTCGGCGCGCGTGCCCGCGAGCAGCCCGGAAGCGCTGCGCGAGATAGGCGACTGGCTCCGCGAACGTCTGGGAAGCGGCGTCATCGTTCTCGGCACGGTCGTCGAAGGGCGGCCCAGCCTTCTGGCGATGGTCACGCCCGACCTGGCGGCCCGCGGCCTGCACGCCGGCGAGCTCGTCAAGAAAGCGGCGGAGGTCACTGGCGGCGGCGGCGGCGGCCGGCCGGAGATGGCGCAGGCAGGCGGTCGCGACGCGTCGCGACTCGACGAGGCGTTGCGCCTGGCGAAGGAGCTGGCGGTGGAGAAGATCAGGGGGCTCAAGGACTCGTAATTTGCGATTTCTCGGGCTGGACGTTGGCGAGAGGCGCATCGGCGTCGCGATAAGCGATCCGAACGGCCAGGTCGCGGTGCCCCTGCGGACGCTCCAGGTGAAGGCGCAGGAGGCAGCCGTCAGGGAGATAGCGGCGCTGGTGGCCGAGGAGGGCGTCGAAGCCGTCGTCGTGGGCCTGCCGCTGCGGCTCGACGGCGGCGTGGGCGAGCAGGCGGAGAGCGTGCAGGAGTTCGTGCGATTGCTGCTGCCTGCCATCAGCGCGCCGGTGACCCTCTGGGATGAAAGGCTTTCGACGGTGCAGGCGGAACAGCTCTTGCGGCGCGAGACGCGCTCCAGGCCCAGGCCCGGCGGCAGGCGGGCCCCCGAAAAGAATGCGGGAGAAAAGGACGCACTGGCGGCAGCGATAATCCTCCAGGGCTACCTCGATAGCCGGCCGGCCGGAGAACAAGGACAGTCGAATTGTCGAAGCTGATGCCCGCGGCGGCCATCGCGCTGGCGGTCGTGACGATAGGCGTGGTTGCCGGGGCGATGTGGGTAATGCCCGGCAGCATCCTCACAAGTGAGCCCTCGGCGGCCCTCGGTCCGACTCCCGCCTCCGGCGTCGCCAACGTTACAATCAAGGACGGCGAGGCGGCCGGCAAGATTGGCCAGGACCTGCAGAGCGCCGGCGTCATCCAGAGCGCGACGCTGTTTCGCGTCCTTGTCGCGCTGATGGGGCAGGAGGACCAGCTTCAGGCCGGCGACTATGAGTTCGACAAAGGGATGACGACGCTAGCAACCATCGACCGGATCCACAACGGCATCACGGCGCCGCTGATGGTCACGATTCCCGAAGGGCTGCGCGTCGAAGAGATCGCCGCACTGTTGGACGCCAAGGGCGTCGTGTCTAAGGCTGACTTTATGAAGGCGGTGGCGGACCGTCGCGCCGAGGCGGTCGTCGCCGGCGACGCGAGCGGCACCCTCGATGGTTACCTCTTTCCGGCGACCTACGGCTTCTCGCGCGAGGTCACGGCGGACGAAGCCGTCCAGAAGATGCTCGACGCCTTCAATGAGCAGGTGCTTCCGGTAGTCCAGCCGGACCTTGCGGCAACGGGCCTTACACTCGACCAGGTGCTCACGCTCGCGTCAATCGTCGAGCGGGAGGCCGTCAAGCCGGAGGAGCGGCCGCTGATCGCCAGCGTCTACATCAACCGGCTGAACATCGGCATGCCCCTGGAAGCGGACCCCACCGTGCAGTACGCCCTCGGCAACGACCCGCAGAACGTTGAGGCGTTCGGCTACTGGAAGACGGAACTCTCAGCGGACGATCTGAAGGTCGACTCGCCCTACAACACGTACGTGAACAACGGCCTGCCGCCCGGACCGATCGCGTGCCCGGGCCTCGACTCGATTCGAGCGGTCCTGCACCCGGCTCAGACGAACTATCTCTATTTCGTCGCCAAGGGCGACGGCAGCCACGTCTTCGCCGAGACGCTGGAAGAGCATCTGCGAAACGTGCAGCTCTATCAGCACTAGCGCTCCGAAAGCGAGGGACATGAAACGCGTTGGCCTCATCGGCTATCCCGTCGCGCACTCGGTGTCGCCGCTCATCCAGAACGTGGCGTTTGCCCATCATCATCGCGAAGAGCGCTATGCGCTGTGGGAGACGCCGCCGTCCGAGCTCGAAGCGCGGGTCCACAGCCTGCGCTCGCCCGACGCTCTCGGCGCGAACGTGACCGTGCCGCACAAGCAGGCCGTCATCCCGTTCCTCGACCGGCTGGACGCGGTCGCTAGCGACACCGGCGCTGTCAACACAATCGTCAACCAAGGCGGCTGGCTTTCCGGCTACAATACCGACGTTGTTGGCTTCCAGCGGGCGCTGGAGTCGACGGGCTTCTCGGCGACGGGGCAGCCCGTCGCGGTGCTCGGCGCCGGCGGCGCAGCGCGGGCGGTGGGGCTGGCGTTGGTGCGGGCGGGTGTCGCGTCCCTCGACCTGTGCGACGTCGATGTCGCCCGCGCTAAGGCATTGGCCGGTCATTTGCGCTCTCTCGCGCCGGCGAGCGTCATCGTGCGCGCGCATCTCCCCTCCGATTCAGCTTTTCGAGAGGAAGTGACAGAGGCTCGGCTTCTGGTAAACTGTACGCCGGTGGGCACGCGCCACGGCGAGGCGGAAGGGCAGACGCCGCTCGACCCGGTGGACATCCCCTCCGGCGCGCTAGTGTTCGACCTGGTGTACAACCCGCCGCTGACGCCGCTCCTTGTGGCGGCGCAGACACGCGGCGCCCGCACGGCGAACGGCCTGTCGATGCTGGTGCATCAGGCGGCCGCGTCGTTCAAGCTGTGGACGGGGCTGGACGCGCCGGTGGACGAGATGCTGGCGGCGGCAGAGGCAGGCCTGAGCGAAACGAATTGACATAACACAGGCGAAGGAGAGGGATTTGACGCTTCGCTTTCTCACCGCAGGCGAGTCGCATGGCAAGGCGCTGACTGCAGTCGTCGAGGGGATTCCCGCCGGTCTCGCGCTGTCCGAGGAGTACGTCGCCCGCGACCTGAAGCGTCGCCAGGGCGGCTACGGGCGCGGCGGCCGGCAGAAGATCGAGAGCGACCGCGCGGAGATCGTCTCCGGCGTCCGCCACGGCCTGACGCTCGGCAGCCCCCTCGCCCTCATGATTACGAATCGCGACTGGGAGAACTGGTGCGACGTCATGGGCGTCGAAGCGCCCGAGACGGCGGTCAAAAGGGTGACCCGCCTGCGCCCCGGCCATGCCGACCTCGACGGCGCAATGAAGTACGCTGCTGATGACGTGCGCAACGTCCTCGAACGGGCGAGCGCGCGCGAAACGACGGCGCGAGTGGCGGTCGGCGCCGTCGCCAGGCGCCTCCTGGAGGAGTTCGGCGTTGCCATCCACAGCCTGACCGTTGCCGTCGGCAATGTCGAGGTGCAATCCGTGGTCGACCCGGACTGGCAGGCTATCGAGGAGTCGCCGCTGCGCTGCGCCGACGCGGAAGCGGGGGAGCGCATGCTTGCCGCCATCGATGCCGCGCGGGAGGAAGGCAACAGCCTCGGCGGCGTCACGGAGGTCCGTGCCACCGGCCTGCCAATCGGGCTGGGGAGCCACGTGCACTGGGACCGGCGGCTGACCGGTCTGCTGGCCCAGGCCGTCATGAGCATTCCATCCGTGAAGGGCGTGGAGTTCGGCGACGGCTTCGCGGGGGCGCGAATGCCTGGTTCGGAGTCGCAGGACGTCATTTTGCCGAAGGGCGAGTGGGTCGGCCGCCCCTGGCGACGCGCCTCCAACCACGCCGGCGGCCTCGAGGGCGGCATGACTAACGGCGAACCGCTCGTCGTGCGCGCGGCGCTGAAGCCGATATCGACGATGGCGCGCCGTCTGCCCTCCGCCGACCTGTCGACGGGGGAGGCGACCGAGGCGCACTACGAGCGCTCGGACGTCTGCATAGTACCGGCCGCCGGCGTCATCGCCGAGGCGATGGTCGCCATCGTGCTGGCCGCCGCGATGCTGGAGAAGTTCGGCGGCGATCACATGAGCGAGACGCTCCGGAACTATCGCGCCTACGTCGAGACCGTCGGTCCGCACCCTTCGAGCTGAACATGGCTTCGCAACCGCCGCGCCGCGTCTTCCTCACCGGCTTCTCGTTCAGCGGCAAGTCGCGCGTGGCGCCGCTGGCCGCGCAGATGCTCGGCTGGCGCTTCCTCGACCTCGACGACCTGATCGAAGAGGCGGCTGGCAAGCCTGTGCCCGCCGTGTTCGCCGACGAAGGCGAGGCCGGCTTTCGACTGCGCGAGACCGAGGCGCTGCGACGCGCCTGCCAGGAGGTCGAGGTCGTGTTCGCGACCGGCGGCGGCGTGGTTCTGGCGGAAGAGAACCGGCGCCTCATAGCACAGAACGGGTTCGTCGTCTGCCTGGAGGCGCGCCCGGAGACGATACTCTCGCGGCTGCAGCAGCCGGGCGACCGCGAAGAGTCGGAGCGGCCGCTGCTGCGCGGCGACGACCCCCTCGGACGCATCCTTCGCCTCAAGGCGCAGCGCCAGCCGCTGTACGCTCTTGCTGACTTCACCGTCCACACCGACGACCTAACGCCGGAGCTTGTCGCCGAGGAAGTCGTGCGGGCGTGGCGCCGCCTGGCGGAACGCCCCAACTACGACGCCTCGCGTCTCGCCGGCACTGCCGCGTCACGAGGCGACGAGGCGGATCTCGTCTGCGTCGTCACGACAGACACGGCGCGCTATCCCGTCTTCGCCGGCTGGGGGATAAGCGACCGGGTGGGCGAAAAGCTGCGCGAGTCAGGCCTGAGTGACGTAGTCTACGTCATTATGGATTCCAACGTTCAGCCGCACTATGGACGCCTGGTCACCGATATTCTCTCCGCGAGCGGATTCGCCGTTCGCACGCACGTCGTTCCGGCCGGCGAGGCGAGCAAGACGCTGGAATGCGCATCCCGCATCTACGATTGGCTGGCGGCGAACAGGGCGGAGCGCGGCCAAGCGGTGCTTGCCCTCGGCGGCGGCGTCATCGGCGACCTGGCGGGCTTCGCGGCCGCGACCTACCTTCGCGGACTGCCGCTGGTCCAGATGCCAACGAGTTTGCTGGCGATGGTCGACGCTTCCGTCGGCGGCAAGGTGGCGGTCGACCGGCCTGAGGCGAAGAATCTGGTCGGCGCCTTCTATCAGCCGCGGATCGTCTTCGCCGACGTATCGATGCTGGGCACGCTGCCGGAGCGGGAGCTTGTCTCCGGCTGGGCGGAGGTTATCAAGCACGCGCTGGCCCTGAGCCCGACGCTGCTCGACGGCCTCGAAGACGATGCCGATGCGCTCCTTGCGCTCGACCCGGCTGCGATGACCGAGACGGTGCGACAATCGATGGCGCTGAAGGCGCAGGTGGTGGCCGAAGACGAGCGAGAGCTGACCGGTGGTCGGAGCATTCTCAACTACGGTCACACAATCGGCCATGCGCTCGAGGCCGCGACGGGCTACAATGTCATGCTGCACGGGGAGGCTGTCGCCTGGGGCATGGCCGGCGCGGCCGAGCTGGGGCGGCGACTCGGCATCACGTCGCCGGAGCTTGTCGAGCGACAGAACGCGCTCCTGCGACGCTTCGGGCTGCTCGGGCCGATTCCGCCCGTGAGCGTCGATTCCTTGCTCGCGGCCATCAGCCTCGACAAGAAGGTTGTCGGCACGAGCGTTCGCTGGGTGCTGCTGTCGGACGCCGGACAGCCAATGCTGCGAGGCGACGTGCCGCTGGAGCTGGTGCGGGAAGTCCTTCAGGAGATGCTAAGCGAAGCTCCTAAGGAGGGGCGGAGGTGACGGAGGAGGAACGGGCGGCGCTGAAGGCGGTTGTACGCGGCGCGGTGCAGGCGGTCGGCTTTCGCCAGTTCGTCGTGCTGCGCGCGCGGTCGCTTGGTCTCGGCGGCTACGTGCGCAACAGCGACGACGGCAGCAGCGTGGAGGTGGTGGCGGAAGGCCCGCAGTCCGACCTCGAAGAGCTGGTGCGGCATCTCTGGAAAGGCCCGTTCATGGCGCGCGTCGACAGCGTCCAGGTGCGCTGGTGCCACGCCTCCGGCGAGTTCGGCAGGTTCGAGGCGCGCTTCTAGCCGCGGCGCCGCACGGCGACGACCACACTCTTGGGGTCGCTCGCCTTCAGCGGGCGCACCATCCCCATCACCGTGCTGGCGACGATCTTGCGAACGAAGAGGGCGAGCGGCAGGCGCACGCCGTCGATGAAGAGCGCCGCGTCTTCGCCGGGCTCTTGGGTGAGGAAGCGGCGTCGCACGAGGTCAGCCATCCGGGCGAAGTCGTCGACGGCGAAGGCGGGGATATCGAGCTCCGGGGGTTTGTCGCCCGCTATCGCCAGCAGTTCGTTCTTGTGGCAGAGGAGCTCCGCTTCGTCCAGTCGGACTTCCAGCTTCAGGTAGCTACTATTGCGAAAGCCGTCGGCGAGCAGGATGTCGTAGTCTTCGCGCATCTCCCAGATGAGGTCGTCCAGCGATGGCTTGTCGTGGAGGCGACGCATCGAGAACAGGATGCCCGGCGCCTTGACAATCGTCATCTCGCTGCCCGCCGTCATGTAGCCGCCGGCCGGCGCCGTTTCGGCCTCGACCGCCGTGGCCACACGCACGCCCTTCGCCGCCAGCTCACGCACGAGCCTTTCGACCACCTGGCGCGTGCTCGCCCTGTCGCGTCCTACGATGCAAAGTACCGGAGGCAAGCTCGTCTCCTTATCTAGCGCAGCGTTGCGAATGAGGACAGGCGTCAGAACCGGACGGCGAGGCAGGTGGTGGTGCGCTGCACGCCGTCCACGCGCTGGAGGACGTCGGTGATGCAGCGCCCCAGCCGGTCCAGGTCCTCCGCCTCGAGCTGGACGATGACGTCGTAAGGACCGGTCACGGTATCGACTGCGACGATATCCGCATCGGGGTTGCTCAGGCGGGAGATGGCGTCGCTTATCGACCTTGCCCTGCCGACCTCCGCCTCGATCAGGACGTATCCATGCACCGACATCGTTGCCTCCTCTAGAGCTCAGCTTGCGAATATCATACGCGCGGCCCGCCGCCTGTCAAGCGACCGGCCGGCGCGTCGCTTCGTTGACTTGCCTTTGGCCCGATGCTATCATCGACCTGTTCCGGGCGATTAGCTCAGTTGGTTAGAGCGCTGCGTTGACATCGCAGAGGTCACTGGTTCAAATCCAGTATCGCCCACCATAGAAAAAGGCGACGACCAGGAAGCGTCGCGGTCGGACGGCGGCAGAGAGGGACGCCACCGCTGAAAGCGCCCCGCCGAGAACACCACGATGCACCCCCTGCGAGCCGGACGTCGAAAGCGCGCCAGTAGGCGTCCCCGGAGGCACCCGTTAGCGGCCGAATCGAGTCCCGACAGGAGTGTCGGGAGAAACAAGGGTGGAACCACGTGCCTCTCGTCCCTTGGCGAGGGGCATTTCGTTTGCAGCAACGAATCAAGAGGTAAGCAATGGAATCTAAAGACGAACGCCTGCATAGGATGCGACACTCGGCGTCGCACGTCATGGCCCAGGCCGTGCTCTCCCTCTTCCCGGAGGCGAAGTTCGCTATCGGCCCGGCCATCGAGAACGGCTTCTACTATGACTTCGATCTTCCGCGCAGTCTGACGCCGGAGGACCTCGCCGTCATCGAAGAGCGGATGAGCGAGAGCGTGGGCGCCGACGTGCCGTTCGAGCGCGAGGAGGCGTCGAAGGCGGAGGCGCGACATCTCTTCGCCGCCCAGCCCTACAAGCTGGAGCTGATCGACGATATCGAAGGCGAGACCGTCAGCATCTACCGGCATGACGGGTTTGTCGACCTCTGCGCTGGCCCGCACGTCGAGCGCACCGGCGAGGTGAAGGCGTTCAAGCTGACGAGCGTCGCCGGCGCTTACTGGCGGGGAGACGAGCATCGCCCGATGCTCCAGCGCATCTACGGCGCCCTGTTCGAGACGCAGACGGAGCTGGACGACTACCTGCGCCGGCTGGAGGAGGCGCAGCAGCGTGACCATCGACGGCTGGGCCGCGAGATGGAGCTGTTCATGAGCAGCAGCCTCGTCGGCGCCGGCCTGCCGCTGTGGCTGCCGAAGGGCGCTACGATTCGGCGCGTTCTCGAAGAGTGGATCACCAGGGAGGAGCGCCAGGCAGGCTATCTTCACGTCTACACGCCGGACATCGCCAAGCGCGAGCTTTACGAGAAGTCCGGCCACTGGGAGCACTACCAGGAGCTGATGTTCCCGCCGATGAAGCTGGAGCATGAGGAGATGGTGCTCCGGCCCATGAACTGCCCGCACCACATCATCATCTACCAGTCGAAGATGCGCAGCTACCGCGACCTGCCGGTGCGGATCGCGGAGCTGGGCACGATGTACCGCTTCGAGAAGTCCGGCGTCATGGGCGGCCTGACCCGCGTCCGCGTCATGACCCTCAACGACGCCCACATCTTCTGCCGGCCGGACCAGATCGGCAGCGAGTTCGCCGGGGTCGTCAGCCTGATGGAAAAGGCCTATCGCGTTCTCGGCATCAGCGAGTACTCCTATCGCCTCTCCTTGCGCGACCCGGGCGACAAGGAGAAGTACGTCGACAACGACGCCATGTGGGACCTGGGCGAGCAGAAGCTGCGCGAGGCGATGAACGACCTGGGGCTGCCGTACGTCGAGGCTGCGGGCGAAGCGGCATTCTACGGCCCGAAGGTCGACGTGCAGATCCGCGACGCCCTGGGGCGTGAGGAGACGCTTTCGACGATCCAGCTCGACTTCCACCTGCCGGAGCGCTTCTCGCTGACCTACATCGGCGAGGACGGCCGCGAGCACCAGCCGGTGATGATCCACCGCGGCGTCATCAGCACAATGGAGCGCATGACCGCCTATCTCATCGAGCAATACGCCGGCGCGTTCCCGACGTGGCTGGCGCCCATGCAGGCCGTCGTAGTGCCGATCGCTGACCGCCACGTCGAATACGGTCAGCAAGTGGCTGAGACGCTGAAACAGGCCGATCTGCGCGTCGAGGTGGACGACCGCAACGAGCGCATGAACGCTAAGATCCGCGACGCGCAGCTTCAGAAAGTGCCGTACATGCTCGTCGTCGGTGACAGGGAGGCGGAAGCGGGCGCCGTAAACGTGCGACTGCGCAGCGGCGAGAACCTGGGCGCTATGCCCGTCGACGAGCTGCTGGCGCGGCTGCAACGCGAGGTCGCGGAGAAGACGTAGGTCCGCCTTTTCGCGCAGGGCGGCCAATCCTGCGGGCGCCGTCAAGCAAGGAAGCGACATTTTGTTCAAGAAGCTGCTCGTAGCCAATCGCGGCGAGATCGCCCTGAGGATAATCCGCACCTGCCGCGAGATGGGCATCGCCGTCGTCGCCGTCTACTCGGACGCGGACAGCGCGGCGCTCCACGTCCGCTACGCCGACGAGGCGTACTTGCTCGGCCCCGCGGCGGCGGGCGAAAGCTACCTCAACATCGACCGCGTCATCGATGCCGCAGTGCGCTCCGGCGTCGAAGCTATCCACCCGGGCTACGGCTTCCTGGCCGAGAATCCGGCCTTTGTCGACGCCTGCGACCGCGCCGGCATCGCGTTCATCGGGCCCTCGGCACGCGCGATGCGGCTTCTCGGCGACAAGATCGTGGCCCGCCGCCTCGCCGCCGAAGCCGGCGTCCCCGTCATCCCTGGCGAAGACGCGGTCACCGGCCATGACGGCGCCCTCGCCGCGGCCGAGAGGCTGGGCTACCCGGTCCTCGTTAAGGCCGTATCTGGCGGCGGCGGCAAGGGCATTCGGTTGGTGCGCGACCGCGCCGAGATGGAGGCCGCCCTGCGCCTCGCCGGCAGCGAAGCGTCGTCTGCTTTCGGCGACCACACCCTCTACATCGAAAAGCTGCTCGAGAACGTGCGCCACGTCGAAGTGCAGTTCCTTGCCGACGCCTTTAGCAACGTCGTTTCCCTCGGCGAGCGCGAATGCTCGATCCAGCGCCGCCATCAGAAGCTTATTGAAGAGTCGCCATCGCCCGCGGTCGACGCGTCGCTGCGGCACGCTTTGAGCGCGGCGGCGGTCAAGATCGCACAGGCGGCCGGATATCGCAACGCCGGCACCGTCGAGTTCCTCCTGGACGCAGAGGGCCGCTTCCACTTCATTGAGGTCAACGCTCGACTCCAGGTAGAGCATCCCGTCACGGAGCTGGTCACTGGCGTCGACCTCGTCGCGGAGCAGTTGCGCCTCGCCGCCGGAGAACGCCTCGCCTCCGACAGCGTGGAGCTGCGCGGTTGGGCGCTGGAGTGCCGCCTCGCCGCGGAGGACCCCTATAACGACTTCCTGCCTTCGCTTGGCCGGGTGGACTTCGTCAGCCAGCCGGCAGGGCCGGGCATTCGCGTCGACAGCGCGCTTTTCGCCGGCTGCGACGTCTCCTATTACTACGACCCGATGCTCGCCAAGGTCATCGCCTGGGGCCACGACCGCGGCGAGGCGGTCCGCCGGATGCGACGGGCGCTGGCCGAATTCGTCATTGTCGGCGTGGACACGAACATCCCGCTGCACCTGCAGTTGCTGGAAGACCCGCGTTTCCTCGTCGGCGACATCCGAACGACCTTCCTGGAAAGCGAGTTCAAGATTGCCGTGCCCTCCGGCGAGGAAGACCGGCAAGTCGCTCTTCTTGCGGCGGCCGCCCTGGCGCAGCGACGCGACAGGCGGTCGCGGGACGTGGTGTCGGCGAAGGACGGCGGAGGCTGGAAGGCGCAGCAGCGTCTGGCCGGCTTGAGGGGCGGCGAGACGCCGGAAAGGAAGCCGTGGCGACGAAGCATCGGTTGAAGCTGGGCGACGACGTCAAGGACGTCGAGATCGAGGAGAGTGGACAGAGCCTGCTCGCCACGCTAGACGGCGTCCGGCACGAGCTGCGGCTGGAGCGCGTGGGCGAGTCGGCCGAGTACTGCCTCATCGTCGATGGCCGGCCGCATCAGCTTTTCGCCGAGGAATCGGCGCACGGCTTCGAGATTGTGATCAGCGGGCGCGCCTATTCAGTTGCGACGACTCGCTTCGCTCACCCCGACGTCGCCGCCCGCAGCGAGATGCTGCCGGCTCACGCGGAAGAGGAGTGGGTGCAGATATCGCCGATGGCCGGCGTGGTACAGCGGGTGCTCGTGGCGCCGGACGACCGCGTCGAGGCGGGCGACGCATTGCTGGTCATCGAAGCGATGAAGATGCAGAACGAGCTGTACGCGCATCGAAGCGGCCAGGTGAAGGCCGTTTATGTCACAGCGGGACAGCAGGTGGAGCCCGGAACGCCTCTTCTCGTGCTACTCTAAGGAAGGGACGCCTGAGCAGGGCGTTCTCGACTGCGCAGTTCTCCGAACAGGCGGCAATTATCGCGACTGGAGGCGCAACATGCAGGACTATCCCTGGTGGAACGACGAACAGAAAAGGCTTATGGCGGACGCCCGCAGCTTCACGACCGAAGTGCTCATGCCGTTGGCGGAACGCGCGGTCGTAAAGAAGGAGTATCCCTGGGCGGCCGTACGCGAGATCGCCAAGAAGGGCTGGTTCGGCGCCACGATCCCACAGAGGTACGGCGGCCACCTGGAGGAATGGGGCGTCACCGGCGCCTGCATTCTGACGGAAGAGGTGAGCCGCGCCGGCGTCCTGGGCGCCGCCTACACGACCTGCCTTATCGGCGCGACGGCGCAACTGGTCCACAACGGCAACGAGGAGCAGAAGCAGCGCTGGCTGCCCGGGCTGGCCAAGGGCGACCTGCTAGGTTGCATCACGATGACGGAGCCCTATGCGGGGTCGGACATCGCCGAGATCGAGACGACAGGAGTCCGCGACGGTGATTACATCGTGGTCAACGGCATCAAGCGCTTCCAGACCAACGCCGCGGCCGCCGACCTCTACATGGCCTACGTCAAGACCAGCGAAGACCCGGCTGTGCGCGCCAAATACGGCCATCTGACCGGGATGATCATGGAGAAGGGGATGCCCGGCTTCCACGTCGAGCGCGTCAACGATTGGGCCGGCTCGGCGGGCATGTACAACTGCTATCTGCGCTTCGATGACGTGCGCGTGCCGATCTGGAACGTCATCGGCGGCGAGGGCGAGGGCTGGCGGGTGATGATGGATGGTCTGAACGTCGAGCGTATCGTGAACGGCGCGACTTACCTGGGCGAGATCCGCGAGGCGATCCGCTACGCCCGTCAGCACCTCGAGCGACGCGTCCAGTTCCGCCAGCCGACCGGCGCGATTGCCGTCAATCAGTTCAAGCTTTCCGACATGTATTCGAAGTATATGCTGTCGCGGCTAATCGTCTTCTACGCCGCGTATGCCGCCGATCTTGGCCGCGACGTGCCCATCGAGGCGGGGCTCTGCAAGCTGTTCGCTTCGGACTCGCAATTGCAAATCGCCATCGAAGCGATTCAGTGCATGGGCGGCAACGGCGTGATGCAGATCTACCCCGCCGAGCGTTATATGCGCGACGCCAAGCTGAATCAGATTGCCGCCGGGACGAATGAGATACTGCGACTTCTCATCTACCGCATGGGCAATCGCGAGTTCGCCGACGACCTGCAGCCGCCCGTGCGAGTGATAGACGAAGAGCTTGATACGCCGCTGCCGCTGGGCAAGCCGCCGCAACCGAAGCCCGTCGGAAGCGAGACCGACGTTCTGAAGGTCCTGGCCGAGAACTATCGCGTCAACCCGGGCCTGCACATGACGATCGGGGACATGAAACAGCTCCTCGACGCGCCCGACGACGTGTTGCTCCAACACCTCGCGTCGCTGGAGGAGAAGGGACTGGCGTCGCAGTACAAGAACCGACGCGGCCAGGTGGAGATGGCAAAGCCGACGCTGCGCGGCATCAGAGAAGCGTTCCCGCCGGAGTATTACCGACATATCCCGTCATGGGTGCTGCCGGAGGACGTCTTCTAGACCCCCTAGAAGCGCGTTGAAACGCTAACGCCCATGCGCGTGAAGCGCGCGGCCGTCAACCAGCGACTCGCCAGAGTCGGCGCCTGCTCATGCCGCCATCGGCACCTGGTCGACCAGCGAGTCGATCTGCTTCGAGATCTTGCTCTCGATCTCGAAGTTCCAGAGCGTCTCCGGGACGTCGATGAGTATGAACAACGGCGTTATGAGCAGACTTTCCACCGCCGTCACGCCTAGGTGCTCGAGCCATTTGCCAATGCCGATCCTGACGAGGAAGTTGTTCGGCTCCCCGTCGAGGAGGATCGTAAGCGCCCGGTCCATGGCGATGATCGCGCTCAACCAGTTGCCCTTCTTCGCCTGCACGACCGTCCCGTGCGGGCTCGACGGCGACGTCTGAACCTCAAAGCCTTCCTGCTGCAGGTAGGCGACGATCTTGTTCTTCAAGGCCTCGAGGTCAACGTTCTTGCCCTCGTAGTGTTTTACTGACTCGCCAATCACGATATGCTCTCCTTCCGCCGGGGCTCGCTCCCTGAGCCGCGACTAGTCATTGTGGATCACCGAGCGAATGTGCTCGACCATTTCGGCATCGGTTCCACCTTGTGGGCCTTGTTTCTCACGTCTTTTCGAATGTCGAATGACGACGAGGCGTCCCTGAATTGTTTACTGCTGTCCGCCACCCGACGCCAGCGCCTCGCGGACGGCTTGCGCCTCGGCTTCCAGGTCCCTCAGATAAGCCTCGAGTTCAGCGCTTCGCTCTTGTTTGCTGAAGAAGCGACGCTGAAGCCTTGGGGCATCGCCGCTGCCGCAAGAGCAGCCCTGCTGCCCGCACGAACAGCCGCCGCCGTGGTGTCCGCCGTGACCGCCGCCGCATGAGCATTGGCCGCCGCCGCCCTGATGGCAGCTACAGCCACAGCCGCAACTGCAGCGGCTACGCTGATGGCAGCCGCATCCGCAGCCGCAACTGGAATGATGTTCGTGTCCGCCGTGGTGGCTGTGATGGCCGCCACCGCCGTGCTGTCCTCCCCATTCACCTGAAGCGCCGTGCATAACTTTCCTCCTTCTACTTGGGTCCGTCCATCAGCAATTGAGTTTAGGCCTCGTACATGCAGGTAGCGTGAGTTTTGCGGGGTTAACGTGAAGGAAGGGTGAAGACGGTTGGTGCAAGTTGATCATTCTGATACGATTGCGGCGGAAGCGGGAGCGCCTTCGCGACGAGGAAAGTCGAACGCGCGGGGAATACGCGGTTGAGGTGGCGAACTGTCTGCTGAACGGGCTTCGGATGCGGCAAGTCATCGCTTCTCCTACCGGCCGGCCCTGGACGGCATCCGTGCTCTGG
>JBEKKV010000028.1:0-28104 GCA_050010555.1 Dehalococcoidia bacterium | reverse complement strand
ATCAGCGGCAACCTCGGCAGCTACGCCAGAGAAATTGGACAGCTCGTGGCGCGGGAGCTGGGATTCGACTACGTCGACCGCGCCATCCTGACCGAAGCCGCGCGCGCCCTTGGCGTCCCTGAGCGCGCCATCGTCGGCCGCGACGATCGCGCCCCGCCGCCGCACCTGCGCGAGAGGATCGCGACTTTCTTTCAGGACTTCCTCGATCACTCCGCCGTCGCCGGCGCCGCCGACCCCATGTCAGCCGTAAGCGGCCTCGAGGCCCTTATGGCAACCACCTACCGCGAGGCTGCCGCCCTTCCCGCCGCCGGCGAGGCCGAGCTGAATGATCGCCGCTACAAGGAAGCGATTACGACGATCATGACCGGGCTCGCGGCCAGAGGGAACGTCGTCATCATCGGACGCGGCAGTCCGGCGATCCTGCGCGACTGCGGCGACGCCCTGCATGTCGCTACAACGGCGCCGCTCGACACTCGCGTCCAGCGCGTCGCCGAACGCGACGGCGTCCCTCCGGCGAAAGCGAAAGAGTACGTGGAGGAAAGCGATAGAGGCCGCGCCGACTTCCATCACAAGTACTTCAAGGTCGACCCGTCGGACCCCGACCTCTACGACCTCGTCCTCAACACGGCCCGCTTCAGCACCGGCGACGCCGCGCGACTGATCGTCGCCGCCTTCCGCGCCCGCACGACTCCTCCCACGCCGGAGCGACGCGAATGACCTCTGCGAGCGCGCTCTCGGGTCAGCGCTAGGCTATGCTCGTCGCTGCGCTCGTCATTCCGGCAAGCTACCTTATCGGCGCCATTCCCGTCGCCTACCTCGCCGGCCGGCTGAAGGGCATCGACATCCGACGCTACGGGAGCGCCAACGTCGGCGCCTCAAACGTCTACCAGTCGGTCGCGCACTGGGCCGTCGTGCCGGTGGGGCTGGCGCAGATCGGCCTCGCCATGTCAGGTATCGGGCTCGCGAAGCTTGTCGACCAGCCACTCGGCGTGCAGGTGGCGGCCGGTGTCGCGGCGCTCGTGGGAGCGTGCTGGTCTGTCTACCTGCTATTCGCCGGCGGACGCGGGATCGCCGCCGCAATTGGCTTCCTGCTGCTCCTGACACCGATAACGCTGGCCGTCTTCACCGTCGTCGCGCTGGTGGGAGTGCTGGTCCGCCAGGTACCGCTCGGCGTCGGTCTGGCGATTGCCGTCACGCCCCTCGCCTCGCTGCTAGTCGATGGCCCCGGCCCGATAGCCGCCGGCTGCCTCTGCATGCTCGCCATCATCTTCACGAAGCGACTGCTTGGGAGCCCGGGCGTGCGCGCGGAAGGCGTTTCGGGACGCGGACTGCTGCTCAATCGCCTGCTGTTCGACCGCGACGTGCACAGCCGCGACGAGTGGGTGCGGAAAGGCCTCGACGGGCGCGACGACGTGTGACGCGCAACGCCATCATGCCATGAGACGGTCGTGGGAATTACGAGAGGTGCGATGATCGCGCTCTTGTTGCGCTCCTCGCTTCGCTCGTCGCGCCGCCGTCCGTTCCAACGACCTCAGAACCACTCCGGCAGAACGTACACGTCCCGCCACTGCTTTTCCATCTCGCGCTTCAACCGTTCGTATTTCTCGCGGTACGACTTCGAGCTCAGCGGCGGCGTCGTCATAATGACCGCGTCCTCGTTCGTATCGCTGTAGTAGCGCGGCCGCTCGCCTACGTTGAGGAAGCCGAACTTCTCATAGAGCGCGCGGGCGGGCTCATTCGCCTTGCGGTATTCGAGCGTTGTCGCCTCCATCCGCTCCGCGAACGCCGTCTCCATTGCCGCCAGCAGCAGCAGCGCGCCCGCGCCCTGCCGCCGGAACGACTCTCGGACCGCTATCGTCACCACGTGCGCCTGGTCGACCATCAGCCACACGCCCACCAGCCCGATTACCAGCCGACGGGTCGGCGGCTCCTCGCGCTCTCGACGGAGCAAGCGTCGCACGAGCTTGTGCAGCGCCCCTTCCGCAGGCGGGCCATCCTCGCCTTCTTCGACCAACACGAAATACCGGGCCAGCGGGTTCTTCAGCTCGCGACTGTACGCCGTTTGCGGCCACATCGACGGGAACGACTCGCGCTCGATGTCCATCACCTGCGCGATGTCCGCCGGCCTCATCCGCCGCAGGGAATAGCGCCCGCTGGTTTGACGCCCGGTCCGTTCTGCCTGGTCAGTCCGTGCCATAAGCCAATACTACCACGACCTCGCCGACACACGCCCGAATCTGCGACGCTCCATCGCCGACGGTCGCCCGCAGCCTGCCGCTGATGCCCTCAAACGCGGCAGCCCGTATACTGCAGTCAATCCCAGCACGTTCAGCGGAGGAACAGCTTGAAGACGGAGATATACGAGGTTGACCCCTTCACCAGCCGCAAAGACAAACTGATCACAACAATCGACAGCGACTACCGGTTCGAACGGCAAGACGAGCTGTTCATCGAGGGCGTCAAGCCAATGAAAGTGCGCGTCGTGAGCGTCGTCGTAAGGCTTACCGGCGGCGAAATGGGCCGCGAGTTGCTGGTGATGAAGCTTTAGGCCGCCGAGCTTTCCGGCGGCGACTCGAAAGAAATGGCGTCGCGCCCTTCGCCCGCCTCCTGCGCATCGGCCCCGCGCTCGCTCCAGCCCGCCGGCAGCGACGGGCAGACCATCTCGATGCACCGCCCGTTGACAGCGATGAAGCCGCTTTCCCACGCCACGCCGCTCTCCGTCTCGTGGACGACGCTGGCATCCGTTATCGCCAGGAACCCCTCGAACAGGCGCGGCAGCGCCACCGAGAGGTCGGCGTCCCTGATGACGTGTAGTTTGCCCGTAATGCGGAAGGGCGGAACGAACACCAGCATCCGATGCTGCGACTTCTCGACGAAATCCATGTGGCGCGTCTCCCGACGTCGCTCCGCGTCCTCCAGCGATTCCAGCGACCGCCCGAAAACCACGGAGTCCCGCTCGACCAGGAACAGCCCTTTTGTCGACACCACCTCTCGCGACCGGGTCAGTTCCCGCACCGTCGCGTCAGTCAACTGCAAGTGGGTTATTTTGGGCACGTTCAGGAGGTCGATCAGGCGGATGTGCTCACTGAGGCCATAGCAATGGCCCGTGACCGCGTAGTTCCTGGTGATAATCTCAACCGCGGTTACCGATAAGCCCAGACCATCTGACATTGACGCACCTGCACTCGGAGGGACGGAGGTCCGGCCGGCCGTTCGTACCGGCCCGCCTACTAGATTCATCGGCTGTTCAGCAACGCGCCGCATAGGCGATCTCCCTACACGCCGTCGCCTTCTCTTGTCATCCGGCCCGCCATGCCGTACGATCCGACTCGAATCATCTTCTGCGCATCGCGACGGCGCAGCCTCTCGTCGTCCCTTGTCGCTGGAAAGGCACTGCTATGCGTTCCGATCAGATCAAGAAGGGCTTCGAGCGCGCCCCCCATCGCGCCCTCCTCCGCAGCACCGGCGTCATCCGAAGCGAGGCCGACTTCGACAAGCCGTTCATCGCTATCGCCAACTCCTACACCGACATCGTTCCCGGCCACGTCCATCTGCAAGAGGTCGGACGCGTCGTCAAAGAGGCCGTCCGCGCCGCCGGCGGCGTCCCCTTCGAGTTCAACACCATCGCCGTCGACGACGGCATCGTGATGGGCCACTTCGGCATGAAATACTCCCTGCCCAGCCGCGAGCTCATCGCCGACTGCGTCGAGACGATGGTCGCCGCCCACTGCTTCGACGCCATGGTCTGCATCCCCAACTGCGACAAGATCGTCCCCGGCATGCTCATGGCTGCCATGCGTCTGGACGTCCCGACCATCTTCGTCAGCGGCGGCCCCATGCGCGCCGGCTCCATCGATGGCCGCGCCGTCGACCTGATCAGCGTCTTCGAGGGCGTGGGCGCCTACAGCGCCGGCCGCATCACCGAGCGGGAGCTGCGCGAGCTGGAGACCGCCGGCTGCCCGGGCTGCGGCTCCTGCGCCGGCATGTTCACCGCTAACTCCATGAATTGCTTGACAGAAGCAATCGGCTTCTCGCTCCGCGGCAACGGCACAATTCTCGCCGACAGCCCCGAACGCCAGGAGCTCTACAGGCAGTCCGCCTACCAGGTGATGAAGCTGCTCGAGGCGAACCTCACGCCCAGCCGCCTCGTCACGCCGCAGTCGCTCGACAACGCCTTCGCCCTCGACCTGGCGATGGGCGGCTCGACGAACACGGTCCTCCACGCTCTCGCCCTGGCCCACGAGGGCGGCGTCGACTACCCGCTCCAGCGCATCAACGAGCTCGCCGCCCGCGTCCCCTACATCTGCAAGGTCGCGCCGGCAAACAGCACCCACGTCGAGGACGTCGACCGCGCCGGCGGCGTGAGCGCTATCCTGAACGAGATCAGCCGCAAGCCCGGCCTCCTCGACCTCGACCGGATAACCGTGTCGCTGAAAACCCTGGGCGAGAACGTCGCCGGCGCCGCCATCCGCGACGAAGAGGTCATCCGCCCGCTGGAGCGTCCCTTCAGCGAGAGCGGCGGTCTGGCGGTGCTCTTCGGCAACCTGGCGCCGGAGGGCGCGGTCGTCAAGTCCGGCGCCGTCGAGCCGTCGATGCTGGTCTTCGAAGGGCCGGCGCGCGTCTACGAGTCGCAGGAGGACGCCGCTGCGGCGGTGTTGCGCGGCGACGTGAAGGCCGGCGACGTCGTCGTCATCCGTTACGAAGGCCCACAGGGCGGCCCCGGCATGCAGGAGATGCTCGCCCCGACGGCGAACATCGTCGGCCGCGGACTGGGCGACAAAGTGGCGCTGATAACCGACGGTCGCTTCTCCGGCGGCAGTCACGGCTGCTGCATCGGCCACGTCTCGCCGGAAGCGGCGGCCGGCGGGCCCATCGCCGCCCTGCGCGACGGCGACGCCATCAGCCTCGACATTCCGAATCACCGCCTGGACGTCGACCTGTCGGACGAGGAGATAGCGTGGCGTCTCGCTGAGGCGAAGGCGCCCAAGCGCGACCTGCCGAGTCGCTGGCTACGCCGCTACGCCTCGCTCGTGACCAGCGCGAGCACCGGCGCCGTCCTCCGCGACCCATAGAGCGACTGCCACCGTAGAAAGCGAGGCCAGGGTGTCAAAGATCTCATTCGTCAAAGCGCAGACTCGCCAGGAAGGGGTTCGCCGCGCCGTCAATCTGCTGAAGCCCAACGGTCTGAGCGGCTCCCGCGTGCTCGTCAAGCCGAACTTCAACACCGGAGACCCTTCGCCGGCGTCCACCCACCCGGACACGATCCGCGCCGTAACGGAGGTCGTCAAGGATTCGGGGGCATCGCAGATTACGCTTGGCGACCGAAGTGGATTCGGTGGCCAGGGCAGGCAGCCCGCCAAGCAGATCATGGCGGATTTCGGCATCCATGAAATGGCGAAGGAGATGGGCTTCGAGACCCTCGACTTCGATGACCTAACTATGGATGGCTGGCGGGAGGTCGACTTCGAGGGCTGCCACTGGCCGCAAGGGTTCTCCGTGCCTCGCCTTCTCTCAGAGGTCGATGCGGTCGTCACGACCTGCAACCTGAAGACACATTTCTTGGGCCACTTCACCCTCTCTCTAAAGCTGGCGGTGGGGTTGGTGGCGCTCCAGTTGCCGGACGGGTCCCACAACTACATGGGCGATCTTCACGGCGGGCCGGGGGCGCAGGCCCCGCACATGCGCTCTATGGTGGCTGAGATCAACACTACGTACGAGCCGAAGCTGATCGTGATGGATGGCTTGGTGGCCTTCACAACCGGAGGGCCATCTGATGGCACTAGAGTCGATACACAGGTCTTCCTGGCCGGGACCGACCGGGTGGCGATGGACGCCGTCGGTGTGGCCCTGCTCCGTCGCTGGGGCACGACCCCCGAAGTGAGCCAGGGACCCATCTTTCAGCAGGAGCAGATCGCCCGGGCCGTTGAGCTGGGGCTGGGGGTGGCCTCGCCGCTGGACATCGAGCTCGTCACCGACGACGAGGAGAGCGAGACCTACGCCGCCGAGATAAGGACTATCCTCGACCAGGGCTAGCGACGCTGTTTACCGGCAGCGCCAGCATCAGCGCCGCCGCCACAAACCCCGTCGACGCCCCCAGCCAGAACGGCGCCGGCTTCCCAACCACGTCCCACAACACCCCCGCCAGCACGCTCGCCGCCACTGCCATCAGCCCGATGCCTGTGTAGTACAGTCCCAGGAACGTCCCCCGACGCTCCTCCGGCGATAGCTCCGCCACCATCGCCCGCGCCATGCCGTCGGTGAACGCCATGTAGACGCCGTAGACCAGGAACAGCGGCCAGAGCTGGCTCCCCTGGCCGGCCAGCGCGAACCCCATGTACACCAGCCCGTAGACGAAGAAGCCGCCGGTCACCAGCAATCGCTTGCCCGCCCGGTCCGCGACGATGCCCGCCGGCAGCGACAGCAGGCTGTAGCTGGCGTTGTACAGCACGTACAGGAGAATGACGACGGCCAGGCTCAGCCCCAGGTCATTCGCTCGCAGGATTAGGAAAGTGTCGCTGGAGTTGCCCAGCGCGAAGAGGAGGCTGATGCTCAGGAAGACCCAGAACACCCTGCTTGCGCCCGACAGGTCGATCTTCGGCCTTTCGACGCCGCTTTCGACCGCCTTCGGCTCGCGACGCCGCTCCTTCACGAACGCCAGCAGCCCAACGCTGAGCACGCCCGGCACGGTCGCGATGAGCAGCACCGGTCTCAACTGGTTCTGCCCGACGATCTCCAGTATCGCCAGCCCGATCAGCGGCCCGATGACGGCGCCAACAGTGTCCGCCGCCCGGTGGTAGCCGAACGCGCGTCCGTACGTCTCGGGGAGCGCGGAATCGGCGATGAGCGCGTCGCGCGGCGAAGTGCGCACCCCCTTGCCGAACCGGTCGACGGTGCGGGCCACCAGTACCTGCGGCCAGTGAAACGCCGTCGCCACCAGCACCTTGCCGACCGCCGACAGCGCGTAGCCCGCCGCGACCAGCGGCCTCCGCATGGCAAGCCGGTCCGAATACCAGCCGGAGCCGACCTTCATGAGGCTGGCCGTGCCCTCAGCGATCCCCTCGATCGCGCCCAGCGCCGCCACCGGCGCGCCCAGGGTGACGGTCAGGAAGATTGGGATCAGCGGATAGACCATCTCGCTGGCGATGTCGGTGGCCAGGCTGACGAGCCCCAGCACGAAAACGTTGCGGCTCACGCCCGGCACCGGCGACGGCTCCAGCCTGAGGTCGTCGAACGTGGGAGAGGGTTGTTCCAATCCTCAGATACCCGTGAACTTTATGCTGGCGTGACCGCGGTGGATGCGATTGAGGGACAGCAGGAGCGCCGTTATCTCCTCCAGGTGGTGGGCGTTGGCCAGGCCGTCGCCGCTGAGAGCGCGCAGGCCGGGAACCTTGTCGATCATCGCCATCACAGCGTTCCGCGCCGCGACGTTGTCGGCGCAGACGACCACGTCGGCGTCCAGCGGCCGCTCGAGCGAGGCGAGCTCGACGGCGCTCAGGTTCTGGAAAGAGGCGACCACGCGCGTGTCCGGAAGCATCCGCTGCGCCTGCTCTGCCGCCGATCCTTCCTCGACCGCCAGGACCCTGATGTGTCCCTTCTCAAAGATCAGCGGCACAACCGTGTCGATCAGGATCTTGCCGCGCAGGTACTCGCCGAGCGACTTGAGGACGCGGGCATGCTCCTCGAATGGCACGGCGAGGACGATGACGTCCGCCTCGCGGGCGGCGCGACGGTTGAGGGCGCCCCGCACCCAGGCGTCGGGAACAAGGCGTCGTACTTCTTCGGCGGCAGCGACGGCGCGCTCCTTGTAGCGCGAGCCGATCATCACGATCTCGCCGGCCGCGGCGAACCGCAGCGCCAACCCCTTTCCCTCGGGGCTCGTGCCGCCGATGAGCGCTATCATTGCGTCCCTTCAACGTATTCCTAGCAGGCGAACGCATCCGCTGTCAAGAATCGAACCGCCACCGCCGTTGTCACGCGTGATACCCGCGACATAGAATGGACTCGTCGGCGCACAGACGCCTTTCTTCAGCGGGAGCCAACTGCAATGGCCGTGAGGAACAGCCGAATTCGCGGCCTCTATGTCATCATCGACCCGCAGCAGACGCGCGGCCGCGACCCCGTCGAGGTCGCGCGCCTCGCCCTCGCCGGGGGCGCCCGCATCCTCCAGTGGCGCGACAAGCTCCGCGACAAGGGTGACCAGCTTCCCGACGCGCGGGCCATCCGCGACCTCTGCCGCGCGCACGACGCCCTGTTCTTCGTCAATGATCACGTTGATCTCGCGCTCGCCCTCGCCGCCGACGGCGCCCACCTGGGCCGGCGCGACCTGCCGCTTTCGCTCGTGCGGCCCTGGCTGCCCGCGGGCTTCCTGCTGGGCGCGTCGACGAACACGGTTGAGGAAGCGAAGCAGGCGGAGCGCGAAGGCGCCGCCTATGTCGCCGTCGGCAGCATCTTCCCGACCGCGACGAAGGAGGACACGCGTCCCGCCGGCCTGGAGCGACTGCGCGAGGTCAGGGCGGCGATAGGCCTGCCGCTGGTCGCGATAGGTGGAATAAGCGAAGAGAACGCCGATGCCGTGATCGCGTCCGGCGCCGACGCCGTGGCCGTAATCAGCGCCGTTTGCGCGGCCGAGGACGTCGAAGGGGCGGCGCGGCGCCTGGCGTCACGCTTCACGCAAAACGCGACGGGCTGAACGGCGCCAACGTTTCGTCCACCACGCCGTCGATTATTGACCGCGCTATCAGCCGGCCCGTGATCGCGGAGAGGAGAATCCCGTTGCGATAGTGGCCCGTCGCGACGCTCACGCCTTCCCATCCGGGCAGCGGTCCCAGCAGCGGCAGGCCGTCGGCGGAACCGGGGCGCAGGCCGGCCCAGCAGACGACAGGCGAAGCGCCGGTCAGTCGCGGCGCCAGCGCTCCGGCCATTCGGACGAGGCCGCGGATGCCGGCAACGGTCGTTCGCTGCCGGAAGCCCACGTTCTCCACGGTCGCGCCGGCAAAGACAAGCCCGTTCGCTTTCGGCACCAGGTAGCCGGCTTCGCCCCAGACGATGTGACGGATCAGCGACCTCCCCTTTAGCGCCGCCATCTGGCCGCGCACGGGGAAGACGGGCAGCGCGACGCCGAGCGGTCCAGCGAGGCGCCCTGCCCAGGGGCCGGCGGCGAGCACAACGTACCCGGCGCTCATCGGCCCGTCCGCGGTCCGCACGCCGACGACGCGCTCCCCTCGCTTTAGCAGCCCATCGACGCGGCAGTTGCGGCAGAGGCTCGCGCCCTGGGCGGCGGCAGCGCGGGCGAAAGCGCGCACCAGCCGGTCGGCGCTAACCTGATGCTCCTCCGGCGAGTACAGCGCCCCTCGGACTTCGGGCGACAGCGCCGGCTCCAGCGAGCGCGCCTCTTCCCGCGGCAACCAGTGGACCGGCAGCCCCATCGATCGCTTCGTCAGCGCGCGAAGCCGCCGCTCTTCCGCCTCGCTCAACGCGACGCGCAGGATGCCGGACGCCAGGTATTCTATATCGACGCCGCTCTCCGCGTGCAGCGTCTCCGCGAGCGCCGGAAACAGCCGCAGGCCGGCGATGGCGAGCCGCTGAAAGGGCCCGTCCTCTTCTACCTCCGCCAGCGGCGCCAGCATGCCCGCCGCCGCGCTCGACGCCTCGCAGCCGATCTCACCGCGCTCCACGATGGCCACCGACACGCCTTCACGCGCGAGGTAGTAGCCGATGGCGCAGCCGATGACGCCGCCACCGACGACAATCACGTCAGATGAGCCGTTGGATAACATCGGGCTCTCGCTAGCCGCCGCCCACCATGCGCACGATCTCGATGCTGTCGCCTTCGCGAAGCGTCACCGTCGCGTACGTCTCCCGCGGCACGATCTCGGCGTTTCGGGCGACCGCCACGCCGCGGCCATCGACCTCCAGCGACCGCAGCAGGCCGGCCAGATCGGTCTCGTCTTCGACCTCGCGGGGCTTCCCGTTGACCGTCACCGCTATCATGCGCCCGCCTTCGCTCTTGCCAGCAGCCGTTCGCGCCAGGCTTCGCTCATCGCCTCCATCAGCGCTTTGGCGGCCGCCCGGGGGTCGTCTGCGGCGCAGATTGCGGAGATGACCGCGACGCCCGCCGCTCCCGCCCTTATGACGTCGCCGGCGTTCTCCGGCGTGATGCCGCCGATCGCGATCACCGGCAGCGGCACCGCCTCCGCGATCTCCTTTATCAGCTCGAGGCCGACCGGCTTCTTGTCCGGCTTGGAGCCGGTCTTGAAGACGGGGCCGACGACGACCATGTCCGCGCCGTCGGCTTCGGCCTGCCTTCCCGCCTCTATGTCATGCACCGAGCGTCCGATGAGGGAGTGGCGTCCCATGACCCAGCGCGCGACGGCGGTGGGCAAGCCGCTTTCCGGCAACTGCACACCGTCGGCGCCGCAGGCCTGCGCCACGTCAAGGCGGTCGTTTATCAGCAGCAGGCTTCGGTTCTTTGTTTTCGCCCGCAGGCGCACGCTGAGAGTGAACAGCTCGGCGGCGGACAGGTCTTTCTCGCGCATCTGTATCACGTTCGCGCCGCCTTCAATGGCCTGCGAAACGACTTCCTCCAGCGCCTTGTCGCCGCAAACACGGCGGTCCGTAACCAGACATAGGCTCGGCAGGCGCAGGCGTCCCATCCTGCTGGCGATAAACGTTGTCATCTGTCCCCTCCTGTTGTCGCGACCCGGCCTGCAACTCCCTCCATGGGGCTGCTTGCCGAAGCGAAGCGTTTCTTCGGAATCCGGCCCGCCAGGTAAGCTTCGCGCCCGGCCTGAACTCCCTTACGCAGGGCAGCAGCCATCAGCGCGGGATCGCCCGCCTCAGCCAGGGCCGTGTTCATGAGCACAGCGTCGGCGCCCAGCTCCATCGCCAGCGCCGCGTCCGACGGCGCGCCCAGGCCGGCATCGACGATGACCGGCACTGTCGCCTGCTCAACGATGATGCGAATCTCCTCCCCAGTCAATATACCCTGGCCGGAGCCTATCGCCGAACCCAGCGGCATGACCGTCGCGCAGCCGATCTCCTGCAGTCGCCGCGCCAGCACGGGATCGGCGTGGATGTACGGCAGCACGACGAAGCCTTCGCCGACGAGCGTTTTCGCCGCCTCCAGCGTCGCGATCGGGTCCGGCAGGAGGTACTTCGGGTCCGGCACGACCTCCAGCTTCACCCAGTCGGAGCCGGTAACTTCCCGCCCCAATCGCGCCGTGAACAGCGCCTCTTCCACCGTCCTGCAGGCCGCGGTGTTGGGCAGGATCGTGTAGCGCCGCCAGTCGATGTGGTCGAGAAGCGTCTTCTGCGCCGGGTTGTCGAGGTCGAGGCGCCGGATCGCCACGGTCACGATCTCCGCGCCGGAAGCCTCCAGCGCCGCCGCCATCTCTTCCGGTGTTCGGTACTTGCCGGTCCCGACCAAAAGCCTCGACCGGAACCTCTTGCCCGCAATCTCCAGGTAATCTTCTTCCATCGTATCGCCTGTTTCGCTAAGGGCCCGAAGCGACCCCGGAATCCGCAAGCATGCGCTCCGCCAGCCGCCGCACGTTCGGCCAGACGTTGTAGCGCCCGACCTCGTCCGGCGACACCCAGACGTGCCGTACGACCTCTTCGTTCGGTGCGAAATCGTCGCTCAATAGCTCGACGGCGAAGTGCACGAGGACGAAGACACTCCCTTCCGGTCCCGCCCAGTCGATCTCGACGCCGTATGGCGCGACGATGCGACACCGCACGCTGAGCTCCTCCAGTATCTCCCGCGCCAGCGTCTCCTCCGCCGATTCGCCCGCCTCCAGGAAGCCCGACGGCAGTCCCCAGCGACCCCAGCGGTCCTCCAACAGCAGCAACCGCCCGTCGCGGACGATAACCGCCGCCGCCGCCAGGATCGCCGTGTATTTTGGATAGGAAAGCTCCACTAGCCGCTCTTCTCCCTTTCCGCCGCCATCGCCTCATTCATCTGGTGGCTGATGCGCATCGGGCAGAACTTCGGCCCGCACATCGAGCAGAAGTTGCCGGCCTTCGGATAGCCCTCCGGGAGGCTCTCGTCGTGCATGCGACGCGCTGTCTCCGGGTCCAGCGACAGCGCAAACTGCTGCTCCCAGTCGAAGGCGTAGCGCGCGCGGGACATCGCGTCGTCGTGGTCGCGCGCCCCCTTGCGGCCGCGGGCGACGTCGGCGGCGTGCGCGGCGATCTTGTAGGTCACCACGCCGGTCTTCACGTCCTCCAGGCTCGGCAGCCCGAGATGCTCCCGCGGCGTGACGTAACAGAGATAGCTGGCGCCGGCGTACGCGGCCAGCGTCGCGCCGATTGCCGACGTGATGTGATCGTAGCCGGGCGCAACGTCAGTGACCAGCGGCCCCAGGACGTAGAAGGGCGCGCCGTGGCATACCTCCTGCTGCCGCCTGACGTTCATCTCGATCTGGTCCAGCGGCACGTGCCCGGGCCCTTCGATAATCACCTGCACGTCCCTGGCCCAGGCGCGTTCCGTCAGCTCTCCCAGCGTCTCCAGCTCGGCGAACTGCGCCGCGTCGCTGGCGTCGATGAGCGAGCCCGGACGCAGGCCGTCGCCGAGGCTGAGCGTCACGTCGTAGCGCCGCGCGATGTCGCACAACTCGTCGAAGCGCTCGTACAGCGGGTTCTGGCGATTGTGATGCATCATCCATTGCGCCAGCAGCCCGCCGCCGCGGCTGACGATGCCGGTGACGCGCCTTTGCGCCAGCGCGACGTGCTCGCGCAGGAGGCCGCAGTGAACGGTCATGAAGTCGACGCCCTGCTCTGCCTGGCGCTCGATCATGTCCAGCAGCGCTTCGGCCGTCATGTCCTCCGTACGTTCCAGCTCCGCCGCCACCTGGTAGATCGGCACCGTGCCGACGGGAAGCGGGCTGGCTTCGATGATCGCCCGCCGAATGGCGTCGATATCGCCGCCGGAGCTGAGGTCCATCACCGTATCAGCGCCGAAGTTGACCGACACGCGCAGCTTGCACAGCTCCGTCTCGATGTCCGACGACAGCGCGGAATTGCCGATGTTCGCGTTGATCTTGACGCCTGCAGCCGTGCCGATGCCGATTGGGCTGAGCGCGGCGTGGTTTACGTTCGCCGGGATGACCAACCGTCCCGCCGCCACCTCCTGACGTACCGTCTCCGGCTCCAGACCCTCCTTCGCCGCGACGGTGCGCATCTGCTCGGTCACCATGCCCTGCCGCGCGCAGCTCATCTGCGTGCCGGCCCCGTTTGTTGTCGCTTTCCCTGTCGCCATGATGAGCCTCCGGCTTCCGCCCCAAGCCTACCGGTTGGCGGGACTGCCTTCTATGTCCTGCCAGTAGCGAAAGAAATGATGCAGCGGGCCGTTCCCCCGGCCCATCGGGTACGACATTTGCAGCGCCTTCGTGACATACGCTTTCGCCATCGCCACCGCCTGCCGCGGCGCCGAACCCTTCGCCAGCGCCGCCGCGAGCGCCGCCGAGAACGTGCAACCGGTGCCGTGCGTGTTCACCGTGTCGACTCGCGCGGCGGCGAACTCGTGTGGCTGCTGACCGTCGAAGAACAGGTCGACCGCCGGGCCGTCCAGCGCAATGTCCGTGATTACAACGTTCCGCGCGCCCATCGCCACGATCTCCTGCGCCGCCTGCCAAACGTCCTCGTGTCCCTCGAGGCGCCGTCCCACCAGCACCCCCGCCTCCTCGACGTTCGGCGTCACGAACAGCGCCAGCGGCAGCAGCTTCGTCCGCAGCGCGTGGATGCCGTCTGCCTCCAGCAGCGGGCTGCCGTCCGACGCTCTGAGCACCGGGTCGACGACGATCTGCGTCACTTCGAATTCGACCAGCTTTGCCACGATAACCTCGACTATCGCCTTGTGGGCAAGCATGCCCGTCTTCACCACGTCCGCGCCGATATCGCTGAGCACGGCGTCGATCTGCGCCGCGACAATCTCCGGCGACAGCGTTTCGACGCGGCTGACGCCCAGCGTATTCTGCGCCGTTATCGCCGTCACGACCGACGTCCCGTAGACGCCGAACGACGCGAACGTCTTCAGGTCCGCCTGTATGCCCGCCCCGGCGCTGGAATCGGAGCCGGCAATTGTCATCACCGTCCGCATCCGCGGCACTCCCGACAAAACAAAAAGCGCCGGCCGTCGCAGGGACGAATAGCGCTTGATTCTCCCTACGCTGGCATTACCCAGGTCAGGTTCAAACGGTCGGTGGCGGTCTTACGGCCACCCTCTCAGCCGGGCCCTCCACCCGAGGCGGATCCCCCAGCTCCCGAAAACCTTGGTCCAACCATCATCATAGCTCATCGGCGACCGTGCGACAACGCTTGACCCGCGCGTCATACCCCTCCTACAATGCGTTTGCCCGTGAATCCCGATTCCAGGGGATTGTATTGCCGCCCGACGCCGAACAACTGAAGGCCCGCGTCATCGAAGAGGTCGACGCGCAGCGAGACGCCCTCATCGACCTCAGCCTCCGCATCCACGACAACCCCGAGACCGGCTTCCAGGAGACCAACGCCTGCGCCTGGCTCTGCGCCTATCTCCGCGACCACGGCTTCTCCGTCGAGCAACCGTTCTGCGACCTCGCGACCGCTTTCCGCGCCACAGCCGGCGAAGAGACGCCACAAGTCGCCTTCCTCGCCGAGTACGACGCCCTCGCCGGCCTGGGCCACGCCTGCGGCCACAACCTGATAGCCGCCGCTTCGACCGGCGCGGCAGTAGCGGTGAAGAGCGTCCTGACGGAGACCGGCGGAGGCGTCGCCGCCGTAGGCACGCCCGCGGAGGAAGTCTACGGCGGCAAGGCGATTATGGCGGCGCGCGGCGCCTTCGACGGTTGCGACGCCGCCATGCTCGTGCATCCCGGCTCGCGCAACGCCGCCCTTACGGCCGCCCTCGCCTGCGCGACGCTGACCGTCGAGTACTTCGGCAAGGAAGCGCACGCCGCCAGCCGACCGGAAGCCGGCATAAACGCCCTCGACGCGCTCGTTTTCGGCTACAACGCCGTCGCCGCATTGCGACAGCACATTCGCCAGACGGCCCGCGTTCACGGCATCATCAGCGACGGCGGCCAGATGCCAAACGTTGTCCCGAACCATTCGCAGGCCGTCTTCCTCGTGCGCGCAGAGGACGAAGCTTACCTGGAAGACCTGAAGCGACGCGTCGTCGCCTGCTTCGAGGCCGGCGCCACCGCTGCGGGCGCGCGCCTGGAGTGCCGCTGGGACGAGGTCCAATATGCGCCGCTGCGCGCCAATCGCGCGCTTGCCGACGCGTTTCGACGCAATATGACGTCGCTGGGACGCACGACCACCGAGTCAGCGAACCCTCGCGCCCTGGGCAGCACCGACGTCGGCAACGTCAGCGTCCTAATCCCGACGATCCATCCCTCCATCGCCCTGGCCCACGACGTGAACATCCACACTACCGACTTCGCCCGACTCGCCGCCTCGGAGGCCGGCCACCGCGCCCTCCTCGACGCGGCGAAGGCGCTGGCCACCACCGCCGTCGATGTCCTTGTCGACGCCGAGTTGCGGGACCGAATGTGGGACGAGTTCCGCTCCGGTCCTCCCGCCGGAGAGCCCTGAGCCATGATTATCGCCCTCGACGTCATGGGCGGCGACCGCGCCCCCCGCGAATCGATAGCTGGCGCGGTTCAGGCGGCGAAAGAGCTTAGCCTGGAGATAGCGCTCGTCGGGCCGCAGCGCCTGATCGAGGAGGAGCTCGCCCGCCACTCTCCGCAGCCGTCCGGCCTGCACATCGTCGAAGCCAGCCAGGCTATTGGCATGGACGAGTCGCCGGCGCAGGCGGTGCGCCAGAAGCGTGACGCCGCCATCAACGTCGCCATGCGCCTGGCGAAGAGCGGCGAAGCGGGCGCCGTCGTTTCGGCCGGCAACACCGGCGCGGTCGTGGCCTCCGCCCTGCTCAATCTCGGCCGCCTTCCCGGTATCGAACGACCGGCCATCGGCGCCATATTCCCCTCAACCGACCGAGGCGTCCTCATCCTCGACGTCGGCGCCAACGCCGTCTGCAAGCCGTCGTACCTCATGCAGTTTGCCTATATGGGCTCCGCCTACATGGAGCGCGTCTTCGGCCTGGAGCGCCCGCGCATCGGCCTGCTGAACATCGGCGAGGAGGAGGGCAAGGGGAACGACCTGGTCCAGGAGGTCTACGAAAAGCTGAAGAAGACGCCGCTCAACTTCATCGGCAACGTCGAGGGCAAGGACATCACGCAGGGGGTTGTCGACGTGGTGGTGACGGACGGCTTCACCGGCAACGTCATCGTCAAGGCAAGCGAGGCGCTGCTGGAGTTCGTCTTTACGCGCGTCCGCAGCGTCGTCGAAAGCAAGCTTCAGTACCGTCTCGCCGGCCTGGTGCTGCGCGACGCTCTGCGCGAGATGCGCAATCGACTGGAGTACGCCCAGTACGGTGGCGTGCCGCTTCTGGGAGTTAACGGCGTCGTGATCGTCGCCCACGGCCGCGCCGATGCCGTCGCCTTCAAGAGCGCCCTGCGCACCGCCCGTGAGGCAGCGTCATCGGGCCTCCTTGCCGCCCTCAGCGGCCTACCGAAGAAATAGACTTGCCCCCTCGGGGTGTCACGTTTTCGATCGGGGTCGGAGTTCGATAGACAGCACTTAGCGTCTGGTTTACACTCAGACTGATCTCCCTTGTCGCAGTCTCGACGCTCCGCTATCCTCATCTCGTAGCGTAGCCATCACTCGACAAAGCAGGCGGAAACACATGCTCAAGATCATCGACGTCCACGTCCACACCTTTCCCACCGCTGCCATCGGACTCCAGGCAACCGGCGGCACCGCCATGAGCGGCTGCGCCGGCACCGTCCAGGAGCTCCTCGCCCTTATGTCCGTCGGCGGCGTCGACAAGGCGGCGATGATGAACATGACGCCTGTCGCCGACATGCGCGAAGCGGCGCTGGCGGCAGGCCACGGGCCGCCCGAAGAGGTAGCGCAGCAGATGATCGAACGCCTGAAGCGCCGCAACGATTGGACCTGCTCGACCGCCCGCGACCACCCGTCGCTCGTCCCGTTCATCAGCGTCGACCCATCGATGGGGCCCGAGGGCGTCGTCGCGGAGGTTCATCGCTGTCGCGAACAGGGCGCAGTCGGCATCAAGCTGCACCCGTCGTCCCAGCGGTTCAACCCGGACGATCCCAACCTCTGGCCGCTTTACGCCGAGGCGGAGTCGCTGGAAATGCCGGTCCTTTCCCACGGCGGCTTCTTCCCCATGGACCCGGAGTCGTCGGACCACTCGCGGCCGCGGGCGTTCGCGCGCATCTTGCGGGGGCATCCACGCCTGCGCTTCGTGCTGGCCCACCTGGGCAACGGCTACATCGACGAATCGCTGGCGATGGCTGAGGAATTCCCTAACCTGCACTTCGACAGCTCCAGCGTCATCGAGGGCACGGTCGAACCGCAGCAGATGTCGGACGGAGAGGCGGTGGCGCTGGTGCGGCGCTTCGGCGCGGAACGCATCCTCTTCGGCTCCGACTGGCCCTGGTACCATCCCGTGCGCGACATCGACCGCATCGAGGCTCTATCGCTCTCGGACGAAGAGAAACGTCTGATCCTGGGCGACAACGCCCGCCGGGTCATCGGAATCTAGTCAGGCTGCAGCAGGAGGTGACGAGAATGGCCGTCGATAGCTTCAAGTGGATGCCGCCCTCGCTCGCGAACTACTACCGCAAAATGCGCTTCGAGCAGACGCCGGTCCCCTGGACGCCGCTACGCAAGCCGCTCAGCGAGTGCCGCTTCTCCCTTCTCAGCACCGCCGGCGCGTACGTCAAGGGTCAGCAGGAGCCGTTCGACCTGGAGCGCGAGAGGCGCGAGCCGTTCTGGGGCGACCCCACCTATCGCGCCATTCCCCGCGACGTAAGCCAGGAGCAGATCGGCGTGGCGCACCTGCACATCAACACGAGCGACCTGGAGACCGACATCAACGTCGCTCTGCCCATTCACCGCTTCCTGGAGCTCGAAGCGTCGGGCGAGATCGGCTCCCTGGCGCCGACGAGCTATTCGGTGATGGGCTACCAGTTGTCGAACGACGAGTGGCGGGAGCGTTTCGGCCCCGAGATCGCTGTTCGCATGAAAAGCGAAGGCGTCGATTGCGCGTTCCTCACACCCGTCTGACCGGAGTGCTGCCGGAACGCGCCCGTGCTGGCGCGTGCAATCGAAGCGGCGGGGATCAGCACCGTCCTGGTGACGATGGTCCCCTATCTGGCGCGGGCCGCCGGAACGCCGCGGACCGTCGGCGTCGAATTCCCGTTCGGCCATCCGCTCGGGCACGCCAGCGACCGCGACGAGCAGATGCGGGTTATCCGCGATTCGCTGCGAGCCCTCGTCGACATCACGGAGCCGAACGCGGTGGTCGACCTGCCGTACGAGTGGCCCGACTTCGAATACTGGAGCAAAGCCTGGCACCCGTCGGAGCCGGCGCCGATCACGAAGTACCTGCGGGAGCAAGCGCGGCTTCGCGCCGAGGCGAAGCGTCGCGAAGAAGGTCAATTGTGAGTCGCTGCGGCGACTATTCTTTTCGCGCGAGGTAATGATGGAGTTCACGACGCTGATTGAGGAAAGACATTCGGTCCGAGTGTATGGTGACGCCCCGGTCGAGTCCGAGAAGCTGGAGAAGATACTGCACGCCGCCAATCGCGCCCCTTCCGCCGGCGACCTGCAGGCGTACTCGATCGTCGTCGCGCGCGCGCCCGCGATCCGGGAGGCGCTGGCGAAAGCGGCCGTCGACCAGCAGTTCGTCGCGCAGGCGCCGGTCGTGCTCGTCTTCCTGGCGGAGCCGCAGCGCTCAGCCGCGCAGTACGGCCACCGCGGGGAGACGCTCTATGCGATCCAGGACGCGACGATCGCTTGCGCCTACGCTCAGCTTGCCGCCCACGACCTGGGCCTGGCAGCGTGCTGGGTCGGCGCGTTCCGACGCAGGGACGTGCAGGAAGCCATCGGCGCCCGTGACGACCAGATGCCGGTGTCGTTGTTGCCAATCGGCCATGCTGCGGAGAACCCGCAAGCGACGCCGCGGCGCTCTCTGGCGGAACTGGCGCGGGAGCTCTAAGCTGCGATCCGACGTATCGCACCTGCTCGACCGTCTCGACCGCGACGGCGTCCTGGCCGCGCCGACACGGCCTGTGCAGGCCACAGAAGGCACCGCGACGACTTGGGATCGCTGAGACAAAGATAGCAGGGACGCGCGCCCGTCTGGAAGACGACGGTGTCACAGGCGATCAGATTGACACCCGCTACCGCTCACAGTACGCTTGTTCCAACCCGCGCGACGACGCAAATCCGGGCGCCTCAACGCGTCGAAGCCTTCGGGCGAGAGGAGGCGAGCCATGGAGAAGCGAGAGCACCCGCAGGTCGGCAACCGCGTCTGGGCCACCATCCGCAACGTCAAAGGCAACTGCAGCATGGGCCACAAAGTCGGCGACGAGTTCGAGATCAGCGCCCACAACACCGCCGGCCTATGCGGCTTCTTCTATCACGACATATTCCCTTACATCGTCATGCTCCAGTTCGGCGGCGGCTTGCCGGCGGGCTGGGGCGACCCCGACTCCGTCGAGCGCAAGTGCATGGACAGCTATAACGAAGTCACCATCGAACTGCGACGGGAGAAGCGCTAGCAGATGACGTCTGAACGCATCCTCTCCGGCAAGCCGCGCGAAGAGGACCTCGCCCTCGACACCTCCCTGCGGCCGCACCGGCTCGACGACTACATCGGCCAGGACAAAGTCAAAGAGAACCTTCGCATCGCCATGGCCGCCGCCCACATGCGCGGCGAGCCCCTAGACCACGTCCTCCTCTACGGCCCGCCCGGCCTGGGCAAGACCACCCTCTCCTACATCATCGCCGCCGAGATGGGCGTCAGCGTGCGCGTCACCTCCGGCCCCGCCATCGAGCGCCCCGGCGACCTCGCGGCCATCCTGACGAACCTCCAGCGCGACGACGTCCTGTTCATCGACGAGATCCACCGCCTGGCGCGCGCCATCGAAGAGATCCTCTACCCCGCCATGGAAGACTTCGCCCTCGACCTCGTGCTCGGCAAAGGGCCAGGCGCCCGCAGTGTCCGGCTCTCCCTGCCGCGCTTCACCCTCATAGGCTCCACCACCCGCTACGCCATGCTCAGCCCGCCCCTGCGCGACCGCTTCGGCGCCGTCTACCGCCTCGACTTCTACGACCCCGAAGCCATCGGCGCCATCATCCGACGCAGCGCCCACATCCTCGGCGTCGAAGTCGACGAAGGCGGCCTGAAGCAGATGGCCCAGCGCGCCCGCGGCACCCCGCGCGTCGCCAACCGCCTGCTTCGGCGCGTCCGCGATTACGCCCAGGTCATGGCCGACGGCCGCATCAGCGAAGAGGTCGCCGTCGAAGCGCTGGCGCGGCTGGAGATCGACGAACTGGGGCTGGACGAAGTCGACCACAAGGTGCTGCAGACGATCATCCACAAATTCGACGGCGGCCCCGTCGGTCTCGACACCATCGCCGCCTCCATCTCCGAAGAGGCCGACACGATAATGGACGTCTACGAGCCATACCTCATGCAGGTCGGCTTCCTCCAGCGGACGCCCCGCGGCCGAATAGCGACCCGTCGCGCCTACGAGCACCTGGGCCTGCCGCCGAAAGGCCCGCCGCCCTCGGCGCAGCCCGCCCTCTGGGACGCCTCCTGACGCGGCGTAACCCAACGTCCACGAGCATCCTATAGCGGAACAGCTATATTGCTTGACAACCCGTCGGCGGATGCTATACTGGCGCCACTGGCCATTGTCTCACGCCAGTTCTGCCCACCGATAGGGAGGTTGCGGAATCCGCCTGCCTGACCTGTTGAGCCTGTCTGATCGTCATCGGACGTCGCCCGTAGCCGAGCGGATGCGCAAGAAGACGCTCAATTGAAGTGCCAACGTAAGACGGCCATTGTCGTCCGGTCGCTTGGAGGAAAGCGATGACACACCAACAAGGCCCGGTCGGATCTCGAATTCGCGCTGCTTTGGCGGGCGTCATCGTACTTGCCGCGCTCATCTCAGCGGCCGTTGCTGTCGGGACGGTGCTGCGAGAGGCGCGGGCCACGCCTGCTTCTGGAGTAACGCTCAAGTCGGTTAGCTCGGCCGCTCTGGCAGAAGTGGGCATAACTCTGAGCGCGCCGCCCGCCAACGCCACGGCTATCGCTCGGAGCGCGGCTGAGAGCAGCGTCCAAGCCGAAATCCCGGGTGCCACAGTGAGGGAGGGCGTTCTGGCGATAGTGGACGACATACACGCAAATCCAGCCATCCATTGCCTTTGCTGGGTGATGTCGATTACGCCGCCCGGTGGCATCAAGTTCCCGTCGGCTGGTCCCTTCGGAACGGGAGCCAGAGCAACGCCCTCGCCACCCACGTTTCTACTATTCATGTTCGACGCTGCTACTGGCGCGTTCGTGGAAGGCACATCCGGAAATTAGCAGCCGCAGAACGTTCCGGTGGGCCGGTGTACCTGGAGTGCGCCACGGTTGGAGGCGGGGGACAGCCGGGGCAATTCGTTAGAGCGCCGCGTTGGCATTGCAGGAACTACCGGTTCAAGTCCGGCACCGCCGCTTGAGGGAAGCAGCTGGGGGCGGGAGACGCTCACCCTCCAACCCCCAGGCAACAGCGGGGGTAACTTGAGCGGCGGAGAGGCCACGCTCTCAGGCTCCGCATCTGGTACGTCCGCTCGCGCCGACGCATCTAGCCCCGCCTGTTCGACCCGTCGCCCAACCGCCGTTGCCGCCTCTGTTCGCGCCTTCGGCCCTATGCTACAATTGACCTTCCAATGACATCCCTTGCCGTCGGCGTCGACCTGGTCGAGATCGGCCGCGTGCACAGGCTCCTGCAACGCCATCGCGAGCGCTTTCGCTCCCGCGTCTTTACGCCCGCCGAGCTGCGACTCTGCGGCGACCGCGCCCACCTGCTCGCCGCCCGCTTCGCCGCCAAGGAAGCGACGATGAAGGCGCTCGGCACCGGCGTCCGCGGCGTCGCCTTGCGCGAGATCGAGGTGCTGCCCAATCGACGCGGAAAGCCGCTGCTCTTCCTCTACGGCCGGGCGAAGGAGCGCGCCCAGAGCCTCGGCCTGACCGGCATGGATGTCAGCCTCAGCCACTCGCGCGACTTCGCCATGGCCACGGTCGTCGCCCTCCAGGAAGAGCCGCCCGACGACCAGCAGGCCGAGCGCCGCTGGCTGATGGAGCGACTCGACGCCATTCGCTGAAGGAAGGATCCTGCCATGAAGCTCGTCACCGCCGACCAGGTCCGCTCCCTCGACCAGCAGGCGACGAAGGGCGGCGTCCCCGTCGAAAAGCTGATGGAGAACGCCGGCCGCGGCGTCGCCGAGCAGGTGCGCGCTCTCCTGGGCACCGTCAAGGGACGCCGCATCGTCGTGCTCGCCGGGCCCGGCAACAACGGCGGCGACGGCCTCGTCGCCGCGCGCTACCTCCACGACTGGGGCGCCGAAGTCCGCGTCTACCTGCTCGCCCAGCGCCGGGCCGACGACGCCAACCTGCCGGAGCTCGTCAAGCGTGAGATCGATATCACCGACGCCGAGAGCGACCCCTCGTTCGCCGCCCTCGACCGTTTTCTCTCCGACGCCGAGCTCATCGTCGACGCCCTCCTCGGCACCGGCCGCGCCCGTCCCATCGAAGCCAACCTGGCGCAGATACTGGAGCGCGTGCGTCGCGCCCGCAGCCAACCGCAGCCGCCGCGGCTCGTTGCCGTCGACCTGCCGACCGGCGTCAACTCGGACACCGGCGCCGTCGACCCGCACGCCCTTCCTACCGACCTCACGGTCACCCTCGGCTACTCCAAGATCGGCCTCCACACGCTTCCCGGCTCCCAGTACGCCGGCGACGTCGAAGTCGTCGACATCGGCCTCCCGGATGGTGCCGAGAACAGCCTCAAAGTAGAGCTGATGACCGATGAATGGGTCGCCGGGCTCCTGCCGCAGCGCCCCCTCGACTCCAACAAGGGGACTTTCGGCCGCGTGCTCGTCGTCGCCGGCTCCGAGAACTACATCGGCGCCGTCCACCTCGCGGCCGTCGCAGCCGGACGCGCCGGCGCGGGGCTCGTGACCGTCGCCTGTCCGCTGTCCATCCATCCCATCGTCGCCGCCGGCCTGGTGGAGGCGACCTACCTTCCGCTGCCCGACAAGGAAGGCGGCCTCTCGGAGCGTGGCGTCGCCGACGTGCTCCGCGTGCTGGAAGGCTACGACGTCATGCTCATCGGCCCAGGCCTCGGCGGACGCAGCCGCACGCTGGAGTTCGTGCGCTCCCTCCTGTTCGAGTTGAAGGAAGGGACGCCTACCGCCACCGTCGTCGACGCCGACGCCCTCAACACCCTCGGCGGCGTTCCCGGCTGGGCCGCCCGCATGAACGCGCCGCTCGTGCTCACGCCGCACCCGGGCGAGCTCCGACGCCTCAGCGGCAAGAGCATCGCCGAGATCCAGAGCGACCGCCTTGCCGCCGCCATGCAGAGCGCCGTCGCCTGGCGACAAGTAGTGGTGCTGAAGGGCGCGCATACGGTGGTAGCCACGCCGGACGGACGCGCAGCCGTCAGCCCTTTCGCCAATCCCGCTCTCGCCAGCGCCGGCACCGGCGACGTCCTTTCGGGCACGATTGCCGGGCTCCTGGCGCAGGGTCTCGACCGCTTTGCCGCCGCGAGCTGTGGCGTCTACCTCCACGGCATGGCCGGCGAGCGGATCCGCGAGGCCCAGGGCGACGCCGGCCTGCAGGCAAGTGACCTCCTGCCGGAGCTGCCGCGCGCGATCCACGCCCTCAAGTCCCGCGCGCGATAAGATACACCTCGCGCCCCTTCCCATAACCGTCGCCCGCCTGTATGCTCCCGAGGGGACGGGCCTCCGCGCTCGCCCTTCGACGCCTCGAAGCGCATCTCCCGAAAAGAGGTATCGTGGTACAGGTCGTGCCCAACGCCCGACGCCGCTGGCGCCTCCGACGCAGCCCCCACGACGGCGCCCTCCGCGACACCGCCTACCCGCCGCTCATCCAGCGCCTGCTCGAGAACCGCGGCATCGCCGACGCCACCCAGGCCCGCGACTTTCTCGACGGCGTTCATCCGTCGTTCGACCCGGCGACGCTTCCCGACGCAGCCATCGCCGTCGAGCGCCTCTCCCGCGCCGCCGCCGCAAACGAAGCTGTCGCCGTCTTCGGCGACTTCGACGTCGACGGCATCACCTCCGTCGCGCTCCTGACGGAAGGCCTGACTGCGCTCGGCGCCCGCGTCATTCCCTACATCCCGGACCGCTTCGCCGAGGGCTACGGCCTCAATCAGCCCGCCATCCAGCGACTCCACGACGAGGGCGCTTCGCTGCTTCTCGCCGTCGACTGCGGCACCAGCTCCGTCGAAGAGGTCGCCTTCGCCCGCTCGCTCGGCATGGACGTCCTTATCGTCGACCACCATCCGCCGGCGCAACGACTGCCCGACGCGCTGGCCCTCGTCAACCCGCAGTCGCTGCCCGCGCGCGACTGGCACTTCGATCTGGCTGCGGCCGGCCTGGCCTACTACCTGCTGCAGGCGCTCTTCGACTCTCTCGGCCGTCCGTTTCCGGAGCAGCGCTTCCTCGAGCTCGCCGCCCTCGGCACCGTCGCCGACATGGCGCCGCTCCTGGGCGCGAACCGCTGGCTCGCCCAGAGCGGACTCGCCGCCGTGCAGCAGACGGAGCGCTGCGGCCTGCGGGCGCTCATGGAGGTCGCCTCCATCCATCCGTCGCGCGTCGACACGGAATCGCTCTCCTACGTCCTAAGCCCGCGCCTGAACGCCGCCGGACGCCTCGCCCACGCGCGCCTCAGCCTCGACCTCCTGCTCTGCGACGACCACGACTCCGCCTGGGAGATGGCGCGCCGCCTCGACGCCCTCAATCGCCAGCGACAGCGCTACACGTCGACGGCGCTGGATCTCGCCTGGAGCCTGGTCGCGGACGAAGAAGACGCCTCGCTGCTCATGATCGGTCACACCGACTTCCCTGCGGGCGTGGCGGGCCTCGTCGCCTCGAAGATGGCGGATGCGCTCTACCGGCCCGTCGTCGTTTACGCGCGTGGCGAGTCGGAGAGTCGCGCCAGCAGTCGCAGCATCCCCGAGTTCGACATCGCCTCCGCCATGCGCGGCTGCGACGACCTCTTCCTGCGCTGCGGCGGGCACCCGCGCGCCGCCGGCTTCACCGCCGACAACGCCTGCCTGCCGGCCATCAAGGAGCGGCTGACCGCCTGCGCTGAAGAGCAGCTTGCCGGCCTCGACCTCGCGCCGGTAATCGACGTGGACGCCGAGATCGGGCTGCGCGAGCTGGGCCGGCAGGAGATACGCTGGCTGGCGAAGCTGGCGCCCCACGGCGTCGACAACCGCGAGCCGGTGCTGCTGAGTCGCGGCGTCACGGCGGCGGAGTGTCGCGTCATGGGCGGCGACGGCAAGCACCTGCGACTGAAGCTGAAGGACGGTTACGTCACCTGGCCGGCCGTCGGCTTTGGACTCGGCAATGCGGCCGTGCCGGATGGCCAGCGAATCGACGTCGTCTACTCGCTATCGTCGGACCGTCGCGACGGCTCCCTCCAGCTCACCCTCCACGACCTCCGACCCTCGGCCTAGCTACCCAACTCCCGCTTCTTCCGATTACTGATCATCTTCCACGCCACGATCACTGCGACGATCAGATTGCAGTAGAAAAGCCCACCCAGAACCTGCCTTACAATGCCTTCGGTGACTTCCGCCCAGAACAACAGGAGCAATAGCGGCACGACCATCGCGCCAATCAGAGAGGCCACTGGTTCCGTGGATTGCGCCCCGCCGTCGCGGTTCTCGCCAAGATAGCGACGGACGGCTACCCTGACGAGTTCAAAGGGAACCGCCAGGAAGCTGCCTCCAGTAAGAGCGGCCCCTGAGAAGAACACCAAGTTGGTGGACGGGTCTACACTCGGAGCGCATGCGGACAAACCGAGCGCCAACGCAGCGGTATACAGAGCCAATAGTCCGAGGATACCTGACGCGAGGCCTAACGTCATGGAGATCCAGATGCTCGTGAAGGAGCACAGGAGAAAGGCGGTCGCCAGTACGACCAACAGTATGGCGGGCCCCTGCAAGAACCTTGTGCCGAAATCGCTTGTACAGTGATAGGCACCTCCATGCGCGTTCCTTGAACCGAGCGAGGAGGCGGTGCAGTACGTGACGCCGCATACTATTACGACCAACGCTGCAATCCGGAACATCATCTTTGAAGGGCGACGTTTGAGGACCCAGGTCATCCTAATCTCCCTGCTGCGCCGCCTCAATGGCCTCTAACTGCCCTTATAATGCCGATCGCAACTACGATAAGACCGCCAACCGCAAACAACTGGATGACGGGCCAGACAAAGACCCCTCCCCAAAAGACTACGAGAGCGATATCTACCAAAATCATCGCCGCCGCAATGGCTCCCGCAGCATGAATCAACGGGTGTCCCATAGGGTGTTCGACGACACCCTCATCGAAAGGGCTCGTCGGAGCTTGCAGGCGAGCCTCCGCCAGATAGCGAATGAACCAGATGACCGCTGCAACCACAGCTCCGACCGTCAGACTTGACCCGCCAAAGAACCCGACATACCACGCGTAAGTCCCAACGGTTGCCGGCTGCGGGCTTCCACACGAGCTGAATGCAAGCGTGAGAGTGGTGATGGAGAACGCCAGGATACCGAGCATACCGAGGCCCACAACCAGCCACCGATTCGTCAAGAACCCGAACAGCGCGCTCGCCGTCACAATCGCAAGCAGCAAGGCGACATTCTGGCCGCCGGTTGTGTTCCCCGAGCTGCACTGGCCTGCGACGTGCTGCGCGTTCCAGGTGTCAAGATACGTAACGCTGCAGTAGCCCACGCAGCCGATGAAGCAGGCCCAAGCAACCGCTCGCACCAGCAAGCCGCGCCGCTCCACAAACTCAGCTACGTCGGCCCTCCACGAAGTCATGCTCTCCTCCTCTCACGACAGCATGATACGCGCGTCGGGGCGACGCCACATGGTGCAAACGCACCAACGAGGGGATGACAATGGCACCAAAATCGCGCTAAGCGACGCGCCCCAGCAGCTCCCGGACGGCCCGCACGACTTCCTCCGGGTACTCCATCGGCAGCAGGTGGCTCGCCTCCGCCAGCGGACGGTCCTGTGCCCGCGGCAGCCGGCCCGGCACCTCCAACGCCGTCAACGATGCCAGCCCTTCGCTCGATAGCCCCCGCAGCACAATCGCCAGCACGTCCGCGCGCGCCATCTCCGGCCAGCAGTTGTAGATGAGCGTGTTCCGGTAGACTTCCGCCTCCGTCTCCGGCGCGCACTTCAGCGTCACTTGCCCGCCGTACCCGTCCGGGTCCGACTCCCGCGTTCCCTCCGCGACGAACAGGTCCAGCATCTCCGGCCGCCAGCGCGCATACGTCGCCTTCGACGCCAGCGACTCCCGCATCGCCTCCCGCGACGGCCACGAGCGACGCCGCCTCGACGTGCCGTACAGGTCGGTCGGCATGCTCTCCGGATGCTGGTAGAAGGGCTCCGGCAGGACGACCGCGTCCGCCAGCACCATCGCCCGCACGAGCTCGGGATGCCGCGCGGCGCAGATCGCGGACAACGTGCCGCCGATCGAATGCCCGACGAGCAGCGCCGGACCGAGCCCGAGCGCCTGCAGCACGCCGGCGACGTACTCCGACAGGTGGTCCCAGCGATAGTCCGGCGCCGGATCGCTGTCGCCGTGCCCCGGCAGGTCGACGCCGACGACCCGCGCCTGCGCCGTCAGCTCCCGCGCGATCGGATGCCACATCGCCGCCAGGTAGCCGTTGGCGTGGATGCAGAAGACCAGCGGTCCGTCGCCGCCCCAGTCCAGCACGTGCAGCCGCAACCCATCGACTTCGACAAACCTCTCGCCCACGCCCGCCAGCGTCATCTTCGCTTTAGCCTCCCGCTCGCGAGTCTATGAGCGAAGGCACCTACCCGTCAACGAGGTGGAGAAGGAGGAGTGCAGAGCAACTGTCTTGATACTCAAGCGGGAATAGCATGAGAAGCCGGAACCTGCTGCCAGGCCGTGCCATCCCGCAGCATGGCATTCAAGATCGTGAGCAGTTTGCGCATGCAAGC
>JBEKKV010000027.1:0-30852 GCA_050010555.1 Dehalococcoidia bacterium | reverse complement strand
GACGGCCCCGGCGTTCGCACGACCGTCTTCTTCAAAGGCTGCCCGCTGGCCTGCGTCTGGTGCCACAACCCGGAAGCGATCTCGTCCGCGCCCGAGATCGCTTTCCTGGCGAAGGAGTGCATCGACTGCGGCGACTGCCAGCCGGTCTGCGAGCCGGGCGCGCTGGGACCCGGCCCGTCCGTCGCCTTCGACCGCTCGCGCTGCAACCTCTGCGGCGCCTGCGTCGACGCCTGCCCGACCGGCGCCCTCAAGCGAGTGGGGCGCTACTGGGAAGTCGACGAGCTTGTCGCCGACCTTCTCCGCGACGAGCCGTTCTACCGCAACTCCGGCGGCGGTGTCACGCTGTCCGGCGGCGAGGCGACAATGTTCCCGCGCTACGTCGAAGAGCTGCTGCGGAGCCTTCACGATGCGGGCGTCCACACGCTCATCGAGACCTGCGGCCTGTTCCGGCTCGATACGTTCCGCGACCGGCTGCTGCCTCATCTCGACCAGGTCTACTACGACGTCAAGTTCGTCGACGCAGCGCTGCACCGGCGGCACACGGGTCGGCCCAACGGCGTTATCTTGGCGAACCTGGAGGCGTTGTCGAACCTCGCGCCCCGCGTCCTGCCGCGTGTGCCGCTCGTCCCAGGGCTGACGGCGGAGCCGGACAACCTGCGCGCCATCGGGCTCTTCCTGCGACGGCTGGGCTTCGCGGACGCGCGCCTGCTGCCGTACAACCCGCTGTGGTCGGAAAAGGCGGCAAGCGTCGGACGGGATAGCGGCTACCGCCACGAGGGATGGCTTTCGCGCGAGGGGCAGGCGGCCTGCGAGAGTGTCTTCTTTGACGCCCTATGCGGCTGACGGGCGGCGAAGCTGTCGCGCCGCGAGCGCTCCGTAGATGAGGCAGAAGGCGAGCGAGACGATGCCGTCGGAAAGCCATCGGCCGAGGCCCGCGGTGTCGCCGTCGATCAGCGTGTTGCGGGCGACAACCACGAACATGACGGCTGCTGCCAGCCCGAAAGCGGCGAAGCCGAGGAGGAGGCCCAGCCGACGGAGCGCCTGCAATTCCTTCGCGTCGCGGAACCAGTTCCGCCGCGAAAGGTCGTAGCCGGCCGCCCCGATGAGCGCGAGTGGAATCGCGAAGAGCCGGAAGCCAACAACCTCGTCTGTGTGGTCGACAAGTTCTGCCTGACGGCAGTCGTCACCTTCAACAAACGGAACGCCTTGGGGAACAAAAATGTCGCTGTGAGTAAGTTGGGCGCAACGCTCGGCGGAGAGACTCGCGCTAAGTGTGTCTCCGGCGACAGCGCTTCGCCCAAATCGCTCGGCAACGAGCCCGCAGATGGCGCCGCTCAAGCCTATCGCCAGCAACCCGACGACAACGAGCTTCGCCAGCGGATGGTAGGTCCGGATCAGCTCCGGCGTCTTCGCGAAGAGGACGTTCGGACGTCTGGAAGCGGCGGCTGCCCGTAGGCTCTCCTTTAGGGTCATTTTGTTGATTTCTTAGCAAGGTTGTGGGCCACGGCAGAGCGAACTAGGTCCTTCAGTTCGCGCTCCCTGATCGCGTCGTCTTTGAAATAGTCGATGGTCCGCCACTTCTTGCCCTCAAGCCCGTTGTTGTAGAGCTTGTCCGGGTCCGCGATACTCGCGCCTTCGTAAAACGTCAGCTTCACCTTATCTTTAAAAGCATTGGCAATACAGACTATTCCGCCGTGGGACCAGACCGGAGTGCCCATCCATTTCCATTCCTCGACTATCTCCGGATCCGCCTCGAGGATGATCCTCCGAATGTCGGCGAATGTCTTGCCGCGCCAGTCGGTCAGTTCTGCAATTAGCTTATCAATACGTTCGTTCGGCTTCATCATGTGTTTTCAACCTTAACTGCGATAGACTCGCGCTCAGCGTGTCGCCCGCGACGGCGGTGCGCCCGAATCCCTAGGCGATGAGCCCGCAAAGCGCGCCGCTAATGCCTATCGCCAGCAGCCCAACAACGATGAGCTTCGCCAGCGGATGGTAGGTCCGCATCAATTCCGGCGCTCGCGCGAAAAGGACGTTCGGACGTCTCGATGCCGCCTGCTGCCCGTAGCTCTGCATATCGGCCAGATTCTACCACGGCTCGTCAACTCATCGTGCCGCGAGCGACCAGGTTCGTGCCAACCTTCATCCTTTCTTCACAGTGACGGATAGCGATTTCACGCCTGCCGCACTCTCGGGCCGGAAACTAGCCATTATGAGGAGCGTCGGGTGATTGACGCCCGATTCGTCAGGATGTCGAAGGGGGAGGACGTTCCGTGGAGCTGGGAAGGCCGCCATTACAACAGTTGAGGCTTCCTCTAGTCAACCGGGCCTGGTTCCAGGTCCTTGTCACGGGCAGCGCCCTCTTCTTCATCGTGCAGGCCGCTTTTCGGGCGACTGACAATCCCAGCTTCCTGCCGACGCTCCTCGTTCTCGGCGCCTTCGTCGTTCCGGCCAGCTTCGTTCTCTACGTCTACGAGCGCGAGCCCGTCGAGGACCTGCCGCTGCCGACGATTGCCGTCTGCTTCGTCTGGGGCGGCGTCGTCGCGACGGTGACGGCGGGCGTGCTCGAATACCAGACGCTGCGTGCGCTGGGTCCCCTCCAGCTCTTCGGCGTCGGCTTCATCGAGGAAGTGACGAAGCTCTTCCTGCCGCTGATCCTGTTCGTCGGCTGGCGCTACCGAACGCAGGCGCACGGCCTCGTCTTCGGCGTTGCGGCGGGGATGGGCTTCGCGGCGCTCGAGAGCATGGGCTACGGCTTCGTCGCCTTGGGCCAATCGCAGGGGAATGTCAGCGACGCTGTGTCCGTGCTGCTGGTCCGTGGCCTGCTTTCTCCGGCCGCTCACGCCGCCTGGACGGGTCTTGTCTGCGCCGTGCTCTGGCGGGAGCGCCAGAAAGCGGGGCGTTTCGTTGTGAACTTCCCCGTTGCCGGAGCCTTCGCGTTGGCCGTCCTTCTTCACGCCCTCTGGGACATCTTCGACAGCCTGACCGGTCGCACGCTCATCGGCACGGCGGGCATCGAGCTGTTGAGCGCGGCGGTCGCGCTAGCGAGTCTACGGCTCCTCTTCCAGATGGTGAGCGAAGCGGCGCAGAGCGGTCTGCCTCCCAAAGACGTGTCGAGAGCAATCCAATTCTATTCAGCTCAAGAACGCTCCTGACCGGCGCCGCGCTCAGCCAACCGAATTCGTCCGCCTTCCGCGTCGCTCCGCGCTTTTGCCCTAGTGCGGCGGGATGCCGGCCGCGTGGGCCATGGAAAAGGATGACGACTTCACGCCGTCATCCTTTTCGGTTTCCGTCCAGATGCCGGATTACTAGACTTGCGTGGGGACGCGTCGGTCCAGCTTAGGCCTTCCCGATCTTGTACATCTTAGTGCCGCAGACGGGGCAGACGCCCTTGGTGGCGGGCTTGCCGTTCTTCATCGTCACCTTCTCGGCGTTCTTCATCTCCCGCGCGGTTCGGCACTTTAGGCAGTAAGCCTGCATTGTAAATACCCCTTTCCTTAGACCTCGTTCATCGGACAGATTGTGGGGCGCGCCTCTACACGCCCTCTATTCCGATGTCGCCGCTGGTGAGGCGACGGCGCTTCCATACGTTGCATTGAATCATAATCATTTCCCGCGTCGTGTCAAGAGATTCAGCGGAGATTGCGCCGAAATTGGCTCTTTCAGGCCCCTTGCGGCGTTGAAAGCACCTTTTTCGGCTGCCAGACCGCGTCTTCCGCGTAGCTGAGCAGGCCGAGGAGCCGGCCATCGACACTATAGGCGCGGCAGGGCGTGCCGGTAGACAGAGAGCACACGCGCGCCTCGTCTGCCGCCGCCAGGTTGAGCGCCCGCCCGAAACGCAGCTCACTTTCGTTCCGCTCGCCCAGGATTGCAGCATGGCATTGAAGGAGAACGCTGTCGAGAGGCAGGAGCAGCCGCGGCCAGGAACCGCCGTGGAACGCTTCGCGCAGCGCCTCCGTGCCCACCGACGACCCATGGTCGAACGGGCCGACCGCCGTCCTGGTTAGCTTCTCCAGGTGGGCGCCGCAGCCGAGCCGCTCTCCTAGGTCGTAGGCAAGGCTGCGCACGTAGAAACCATGCCCGCATTCGATTTCGACGGTGAAGGACGGCGGCGCGAAATCTACAAGATCGAGCCGGTGGACCTCGACTGTACGCGCCTCCCGCTCCACCTCTCGCTTCGCGCGGGCGTGCTTGTAGAGCGGGACGCCGTCGCGCTTCAGGGCGCTGAACATCGGCGGCACCTGGCTGATGACGCCGTGGAACCTGCCGAGAGCGCTCTCTATCATCTCCCGCGTCACCGACGACGCGTCGGCTGTGCGAACGACCTCGCCTTCGCCGTCGTACGTGTCAGTGACGACGCCGAGGCGGACCTGCGCTCGATAGCTCTTGCGCGCTTCGAGGAGGTATTCAAGGAATCGCGTCGCCTGCCCGAGCGCGACCACCAGCACGCCTTCCGCCGCCGGGTCGAGCGTGCCGCCGTGCCCGACGCGCCGGACGCCGCTCTCCCGCCGCACGAAGGCAACGACATCAAAGGAGGTCCAGCCGGGGGGCTTGTCAACGTTCAGGAAGCCGTCCAGGGTCAAGAAGAGGGTTTCTCCTGGTCTGTCGCCGGCTCCGCGACCTCGTCCAGCAGGTCCAGAACGCGGGCCCCCTGCTCGATCGAGTCGTCGCGGTGAAAGCGAAGCTCGGGCGCGCGCCGCAGCGACACGCGGTGGCCGATCTCGCGCCGCAGGAACGACGCGGCGGCTTCCAGGCCGCGCATCGCCTCGTTCCGGTCCTCCTCACTGCCCATCACGCTCACGTAGACGCGTGCGTGGCTGAGGTCGGCGGAGGTCTCGACCCGGGTGATCGTTATGAAGCCGGTAAGCCGCGGGTCCTTCACCTGGCGTAGCAAGAGATCGCTGATCTCTTCGCGGAAGGCATCGTTGAGACGGGCAATACGTCTGGTGGTCATCGGGCGTTCTCCGAGGGAAAGGCTTATGGCGGGAGCTGCCCAGCGACGAACTGGCTAGTTGGCGCGTTCGCGGTGGTAGAACTCCAGAACGTCGCCCTCCTGGAAGGCGTCGAAGCCGGTGAGGGTAATGCCGCACTCGTATCCGGCCTGCACCTCGCGGACATCGTCCTTGAAGCGTTTTAGGCCGGAGATCGTGCTCTCGGCGATGACTTCGCCGCCGCGCGTGACCCTGACGAGGGAGTTGCGGGTTACCGTGCCGTCGCGCACGAAGCAACCGGCTATGTTGCCCAGGCGGCTAACCTTGAAGACCTGCCGGACCTCGATGTGACCGTCGATCACGTCCTTGAAGACAGGCTCATGCATCCCCTTGAGCGCCTTCTCCACATCGTCCACGACCTCGTAGATGACATTGTAGTGATTGATCTCGACGCCCTCGATTTCGGCTTGGCGAAGAGCGCCGGGCTCCTCCCGCGTGTTGAAACCTATGATGATCCCCTTGGAGGCCAGCGCCAGCATAATGTCCGATTCCGTGATGCTGCCGGAGCCCGAGTGGATTATCTTGACGTGCACCTCTTCGGTGCTCAGGCGCTCCAGCGATGTCCGGATCGGTTCCACGCTGCCCTGCACGTCCGTCTTCAGAATGATGTTCAGCTCTTTCACCTTGCCGGCGCTTATCTCGCCGAAAAGGGTATCGAGGCTGAGGGTATGGCGCTCGCGGAAAGCTGCGGCCTCACGCCGTCGCTGCCTCTCCGTAACGATAGTACGCGCGGTCTTCTCGTCCGGCACGACGAGCAGCGGCTCGCCGGCGCCGGGAACCGCGCTCAATCCGAGCACTTTGGCGGGAGCGGACGGCCCGGCCGATTTTACGCGACGGCCGTGCTCGTTAAACATTGCCTTCACCCTGCCGAGCGTCTCGCCGACTATCGCCATGTCGCCCTGGTGAAGCGTTCCCTTCTGGACGAGCACCGTCGCCATCGGGCCGCGTGTCATGTCCATTCCCGCTTCGACCACGACGCCGCGCGCGGGCCGATCCGGATTGGCCTTCAGGTCGGCCACCTCGGCGACGACGAGGATGTTCGCGAGGAGGTTGTCAATGCCCTCTTTCGTCTTTGCCGAGACGGGAACGCATATGACGTCGCCGCCCCACTCTTCCAGAACGAGGCCGTGCTCCGCGAGCTGCTGTTTGACGCGATCCTGGTTGGCTTGCGGCAGGTCGATCTTGTTTAGAGCAACGATAATTGACACGCCAGCCGCCTTGGCGTGGTCGATTGCTTCGATAGTCTGCGGCATCACGCCGTCGTCCGCCGCGACGACAAGCACGGCGATGTCAGCAACCCGGCCGCCGCGCGCCCGCATAGCGGTGAACGCTTCGTGGCCCGGCGTGTCGAGAAACGTTATGCGCTGATCGTTCACCTTCACCTGGTAGGCGCCGATGTGCTGCGTCATGCCTCCCGCCTCGCCGGCGGCGACGTCACTCTCGCGGATGTCGTCCAGCAGGCTCGTCTTGCCGTGGTCGACGTGGCCCATGAAAGTGACCACCGGTGGTCGGTGCTGAAGGTTCTCCTCCACCTCTTCTTCCACCGGCGCAGGGCCTTCCACGACTTCCGGCGCAACCGCCGCGACCGACGCGGTAACAACCGGTTCCGGCTCGAAGTCGAGGTCGTGCGCGACGATAGCCGCGGTATCGTAGTCGATGACCTGGTTGATGCTGGCCATCACGCCGCTCTTGATGAGCTCCTTGATGACCTCAACCGGCGACAGCCCGAGCATCTCGCTGAGCTCCTTGACCGTCAGGGTCGTTGGTATTTTGACTATCTGGCCGCTTTCCGGGGCAGTGACGAGCCGCGGCGCAGCGACTGTCCGAGTGCTGCTCGTGTTGCGGTTCGCCGGCTTTCGCGGCCGTCTGGGCTGTTGTCTCGTCTGTCTTGGTCTGGCGATGTTAGTCCTCTTTCAGCTCTTCGGCGAAGGCCTTGAGCCTGTCTCTATCGGTTTCGCCCAGCTTGACGCGGAGCGCGCGGGCTAATGCGTCCCGCTTCAGCGCCTCCTGCCAGCACTGACGTCGCTTGCAAAGGTAGGCGCCGCGTCCGGCGGCTCTTCCCGTCGTGTCGACTTCGACGCCGCCTTCGGGCGTCCGCACGATCCGTATCAGGCCGCGCTTGGCGTCCGTCGTCCGGCAGGCGACGCAGGTGCGCAGGGGCACGTGCTTCGGCCTGGTCTGAACGCTCTCGGTCACAGTCATTTCCGCGCGCCGCTAGTAGTCGAGGTCTTCGTCCTCTTCCTCGATCACCGGGCGGCGCGCCTTCTTTCCCTTCTTGGCCTTCGCGGGCGCCTCCAGTTCGACTTCTTCCTTAGCGGCGCGGCCTCCCTTGCCGGCCTTGGCCTTCTTGCCCTTGACCGGCGTCTCCACAGCGGCCGTCGGCAGGATCTCCTCGGCGAAGCGGATGCTGGGCTTCCGTGGCCCAGCGGCGGCGGGCGCTGTCGCCGTGACCGGCTCCGGCGCCTGAGCTGCGACCTCTTCTACCGAAACCTCATCCTCCTCAACGAAGGCGAGCGCGGCCTCTTCTTCCGGCGGCAGGACCGCCTCTTCTACCGCGACAGGTTCCGGCCGAGCCTTTGCCCTGCCCTTGGCGGCTGGTTTCGGCGTCGGCTGCTCGATCACCGCTTCCGCTTCCGCCACGGCGCCGGCGGCCCGCTCCTGCTGCGCAATCGTTTCGCTGCGGATGTCGATGCGCCAGCCGGTAAGCTTGGCGGCCAGGCGGGCGTTCTGCCCCTCCTTGCCGATGGCCAGCGAAAGCTGACGGTCGGGAACGACGACCGAGGCCGTATTCTCCGCCGCGTCGACACTCACGCCGAGCACCTGCGCCGGGCTGAGCGCGTTGGCGACGAAGCGTCCGGCGTCCGTGTCCCACTGGACGACGTCGATTCGCTCGCCTCCCAGCTCGTTGACGATGTTCTGGATGCGGATGCCGCGCAGCCCCACGCAGGCGCCGACCGGGTCGATGCCCTCCTGCGACGAGTAAACGGCGACTTTGCTGCGATGCCCGGGCTCGCGGGCGATAGACCGCAGCTCGACGGTGCCTTTGAAGATCTCCGGCACCTCCAGCTCGAACAGGCGCCGCAGCAGGTTCTTGTGCGTGCGCGAGAGCGTTACCTGCGGCCCCTTAGCGGACTTGATGACCTCAAGCAGGTACAGCTTCAGACGCTGGCCCGGCCGGTAGTGCTCCGTCTTCACCTGCTCCGACGGTGGCAGCACAGCCTCCGCCTTGCCGAGGTCGATGATAACGTTCTTGCCCTCGAAGCGCTGCACCATGCCGGAGACGATATCGCCCTCTTTGCCCGAGTACTCTTCGTAGACGACCTCGCGTTCCGCCTCGCGCAGTCGCTGGAGGACGACCTGCTTCGCCGTCTGCGCCGCGATGCGTCCGCCGTCGTGCGCGGCCGTCTCGATGTCCACCGAATCGCCGACAACGGCGTCCGGCTTGAGGCTTCGCGCCTCCAGCGGCGTCATCTCTGTGCGCGCGTCGGCCACCTCTTCGACGACCGTCTTGCGGGTATAAACGCGCACCACGCCGGTCTCGCGGTCGATGCGCACTACGACGTTGCTGGTGGCGAGGTTGTCTTTTTTATAGGCGGAGGCAAGCGCAGCCTCCACCGCTTCCAGAACCATTTCTTTCGGCAGGTTCTTTTCCGCGGCGAGCTGCGTTATCGCCACGAGAAAATCGCTTTTCATTCCTCTTTACAATCCCCTAGCCGAACCAATGTCCGGCCAACAAAAAAGTGGGCTGAGCCCACTCCCGAAGAGTTCCTTAACTCGCACTCAAATATAGCACGGCGAGGGTACGATTGCAAGCTGGGGCGTCGGCCTTCGCGCGCCCGCCGTCGACGCCTTCGACGCCCGATGCGCTGTGAGCGCATGCGGGTGACGCTGCCCTCACACCCGCTGCCGCTTCGCGAAAAAACCGCTAGCGTTCCCGCCCGCCCGCCCACATCTGTCATCTCGAAGCGGGGGTGCGCCCCTCCCCATCTCCCTGCGGCGAAAGCGACGGGTCGAGTAGAATGTGGGGTCAGGAGGGCGTCGTGTTCCGATTTGGCTGGCGAAAAGAAGAGCTGCGCGAGCGCTTCTATCCGCCGGAGTTCCGTGGCATGTACCAGCGCTTCGAGGCCACCCTGCGCGTGTGCATTCCCGCCGGCGCCGTCGTCCTCGATGCCGGCTGCGGCAGCGGACGCGTCTTCCGCTACGAGCTCGCGGCGGGCTGCCGCGTCGTCGGCGTCGACATCGGCGACGAGTTGCGCGACAACCCGAACGTCGGCGACCGCCTGCGCGGCGACCTGGAGCGCCTTCCCTTCGCCGCCGCCTCGTTCGACGCCGTGCTCGCCAGCCACGTCATGGAGCACCTGTCGCGGCCGGAGAAAGCGCTAGCGGAGATCGCGCGGGTCCTCAAGCCGGGCGGGCGCTTCCTGCTGCTGACGCCGAATCGTTTCCACTACGTGCCGATTGCCGCCGGCCTGCTGCCGCAGCGACTGCATCTGTCGATCAACCGGCGTCGCGGCGTCGAAGAGCGCGACGTCTTCCCGACGCTCTACCGCGCGAACACGGCGTGCAAGCTGCGCCGATTGCTGGCGGGCGCGGGGCTGACGGTGGAGCGGCTGGACCGCTTCGAGACGGAGCCGGAGTACCTGGCGTTCCATCCGCTGGCGTACGCGCTGGGGGTGGGGTACGAGCGGCTGGTGAACCGAGTCGGGATGCTGGCGCCGCTGCGGGTCGCGATCATCGCCGTCGCGAGGAAGCCGGCGGGCTAATCTCCGTTTCTTCGGGTGAACTTGCGAGGGCCGCGCCGTCGCTTTGGCGGGCCGACCGGCCCGAGGACGCGCTTCGCATCATCGAGCTGCGATGCCGGCACCATGACCGCCGTCGGCCCGAACGGCGTGAGGCGGGAAGCGAGCGCGTCGCCTCGACTCGTGAAGGCCTGGATGCCGTTGTTGCGCAGCAGCTCGACCCACATGTCTGCGGTCATCTCGTCGGGTGCGGTTGCGACCGGCGCCCAGTCCATCGTCGTCTCCTAAGGTGTGTACGGGTCCTCTATCATCGAGGTGACGACCTTCCACGCTTCGTCACGCTGCTCCGAAGTTACCTGGCTAGGAGTTCCGGCGTTGACCTGCCAGCCAAATTGAACCAGAAAGGACAGATCATCTGTCTCCCATTAGCAACTCAGGTGAGCCTCATAGTTCTTGCCAGGAACGGGAGTCGGCCACGTCTGGTTCGGAGTTTCCGGAACACAACCGACAAGGATCCCGGCGATTGTGCGAACGTCGAAGTCGTCGCTATAACCCGTCACACGCGGACTGTCCGAATAGCGATAGTGTTCCGTCATCTGGATGCCTGGAGACGAGCCCGGATTAACAAGCACCCAAGCTTGGTCCTTTGGGCTCTGTTCGAGCTGAGAAGACAGGTACATAGTATGGTTGATGGTCGATGGCAGATAGGACGGGAGAACGAAGGGGAATCCCGCTTCTTGGCTCAGCTCCTCGAGGCTTGAACTGTGCAGCCCTGCGTGTTCGTACAACGTGAACGAAGACCAGTTAACATGATCTTGGTCCCCAGAAGCGGGACTTGCACTCGGCTGTGGCGTTTGGCTCACCGCCACGTTGTGGCCGCAGCCGATCAGCGCCCCAGCGGTTAACATAAGAAGGGTCAGGATGGCGGGGACCAACAGCGAAAAGGGGCGCGGACACACGGGAATCCTTCCTCCGGCGCGGATCATACCACAGCGACGCAACCTGTAGACGGATGGGGAAGAGGCGTTTAGCTACCGGCGGCGTCGACGATCGCGGCCACGGCCTCCGTCAGCGGTGCCAGCGTCGATTCCTTCTCCCGACGCTGCTTCAGCTCAACGCTCTGCTTCTCCAGCGTCCTCTGGCTGACCGTCACCCGCAGCGGCATCCCCAGCAGGTCGGCGTCGTTGAACTTCACGCCCGGCGACTCCTCGCGGTCGTCGTAGAGCACCTCGACGCCGGCCGCCTGGAGGTCCGCGTACAGCTTCTCCGCCGCCTCGCGCACCGCCGCGTTGTCGATGTTGAGCGCCACGAGGTGCACCTGGTAGGGCGCGACGCTCGCCGGCCAGATGATTCCCTTCTCGTCGTGGTTGGCCTCGATGACGGTCGCCAGCAGCCGCTCCACGCCGATGCCGTAGCAGCCCATGATGACGGGCCGCGCCTTGCCCTCGGCGTCGAGGTAGGTGGCGCCGAGCTTGTCGCTGTAGATGGTGCCGAGCTTGAACACGTGGCCGAGCTCGATGGCGCGACGCATCTGCAGCGGCGTCCCGCACTCGGGGCAGGCGTCGCCTTCGCGGGCGAGGGCGATGTCGGCGACGATCTCCGCCTGCCAGTCGCGGCCGTAGTTCAGGTTGCGGATGTGCACATCCGGGCTGTTGCCGCCGCCGACCAGGTTCGGCGCGTCGACCACGGAGTCGTCGGCGACAACGCGGATGCCGCGCAGGCCCGAGGGCGACGCCGCTCCTGCCACCAGGCCCGCCGCCTCGACTTCGCGGTCGTCCATGAGGCGCAGCTCACCGCCGCCGAGGGCGTTGCGCAGCTTGATCTCGTTCACCTCCAGGTCGCCGCGAATGGCGACGAAGACGGGCGCGCCGTCGCTGGCGTAGAAGACGGCTTTCAGCGTCTTCCAGGGCGGCACGCCGAGGAACGCGACTAGGTCGTCGATGGTCTTCTGGCCGGGTGTCGCCACCTCTTCAACCGGCAGCGGCTCCTCGCCGTCGCCCTTGCGCTCCTTGCGGAACGCTGCCTTCTCCGTGTTTGCCGCGTAGTCGCCGCCGGGGCAGATGAGCACCTGGTCCTCGCCGACGTCTGTCAGGTGCATGAACTCCTGGCTGTCGCGCCCGCCGATGGGCCCGGAGTCCGCCAGCACGGCGATGCTGGGCACGCCGCAGCGGTCGAAGCTGTTCCGGTAGGCGATGACCATCCTGTCGTAGCTGGCGTCGAGGCCGGCGTCGTCGGCGTCGAAACTGTAGAGGTCCATCATCGTGAACTCGCGGGTGCGCATCAGGCCGCCGCGGGGGCGTGGCTCGTCGCGGAACTTCGTCTGCATCTGGTAAACGAGGACCGGCAGCTCGCGGTAGCTCTGCACCAGCCGCTTGAACAGGTCGACGATGACCTCCTCGTGCGTCGGGCCGAGCGCCAGCTCCCGGTCGCGGCGGTCCTTCAGGACGAACAGCGTCTCGCCGAACGCCTTGCGCCGTCCCGACGCCTCCCACATCTCGATGGGCTGGAGCGCGGGCAGCCAGACCTCCTGCCCACCGGCCGCGTTCATCTCCTCGCGAATGATCTGGCGGAGCTTGAGGAGGGCGCGCCAGCCGAGCGGCAGGTAGCTGTAAACGCCGGCCGTGAGCTGCGTGATGAGTCGGGCGCGGAGGAGTAGCTGGTGGTTCGGCGTCTCGGCCTCAGCGGGGGCCTGACGCAGCGTCTTGCCGAAGAGATGAGTCAGGCGCATGCGGTCTCCTGGATTCAACAAACAAATGTAGGGGAGGACTTCAGTCCTCCCGCCGCGGCGAGTTCAACTAGCGAGGATAGAGGAGGCGGGCTGCCCGGTCAAGGCGAGGGGGTGAAGCCTGCGGGCCAGCAGTCGAAGGCCAGCCACTGCCCGTCGTCCGACCACGCCCTGGTATCGTCTGGGTCAAGCACGTAGCATTGCCGGTTCAGATCGGATAGCATTACCTGCTGCATTTGCCAGCCAGGAGCCCGGGCGACCTGTAAACTGCCAACGTCGGATGCTACCGCCGCTCCGTTCAAAGACCAGGTATAGTAAGGGCTGTAGGAGACGACAGTCTCGTCGCCGCTTGACACTGACATCGCGTCTAGTTGGAGCGCCTCTGGCACAGCGCCATCTTCCCAGAAGCTGTACTTGGATTGGTCGATCAGCAAAGTGTTGCCGTCCTGTGACCAGTTCAGCACATGGTCAAACAGAGCAGTGGAGCCGCCCACTCTGCGGCTAGTACCCGATGCGACATCGGCCACGTAGACGCCCGCCGGCTGTAGCTCCCCATACGCCGCGAGAGTGTAAGCGATCTCGGTATCATCGGGCGACCAGGATGCGCTGAGCGTGCCGCAAGTGTCCGGCAGTTGTCGAAGGTTGCCGTTGGAGACGCTCATAATCCAGAGGCTCGAGCAATCATCGGTTCCGTAGCCAAGGAACAGTATGCGCTGGCCGTCGTGACTAAGTTCCGCCCTCGATGCCACCGGCGGCACTCCCACTTCCCGTTTGCTGCCGTTTGTGACGTCAAACTCGAAGATCGGGGGGTTGTTCGAGTGGAAGTCCGAGTCCCAAACCGTGGCAAGCAGCCTGTGATCGTCCTCCCAGGCGAGCAACGCCCCGTATTGCGGCGCGGTGAATTCATAGTTGGTCTGAAGTGTCTGCCGGCCGGAGCCGTCGGCTCGGGCCACCTGGAGGTCTCCGTCTGCCCAGGCCAGCCAATCACCGTTTGTCGACCACCTCAATGACCCAGGAATAGGTGAGGCATCCGCGAAGGTCGTCTCCGCCCCAGTCTTCACCGATACCGCGTGAAGTTGAGGCCCCTTCAATGGGTTTGTCACCAGCGCCGCATGATCGTCGTCCGGCGCCCAAACCCAGACTGGGGCGTCGGGTAGGGTTGTCAGGAGCTGCGGCTGACCGTCGAGGTTCATGACATAAAGCTCGACAGGCCCCGGAGTCCCGGCGTCGGGGCCTTCCAGAGTGGGGATTGGCGCTGCAGTCGAGGCGCTGGACCGGCTGCCATTATTCCCGCAGGAGAGCGCGACAGAGGCAAACGCAGAGAAGAGGACAGCAACCATGAGGAGCAGAGCCGCGGGCATCCTGATTCGCACCGAGTCACCTCCAGCGCCCTAAGCCTAGCGTAGCGGCTGCGCACACTGCTTTGCGCTTTCCCTACGATTATCCTGCGCTTTTCCTATGACTCAGTCCGAGGCTGTTCGAGACAGGAGCCTGGGCAATCGCAGACCGGCGAGCGTGACCGCTAGCCCCCCAACCATCGCCGCGACCAGGCTGCCGAGCACCGCCGGGACGTTCCTCGCGCCGAGCGCCGACTCCAGCGCAGCGCCGCCGACACCGCCGACAATCGCCAGCGGCAGCAGCGCCAGCATCCCGCGCCCATGACGACGGTAGGCAACGATGAGCCAGGGGATGACGCCGAAAATTGCCCACACCAGGAAGAATACAGCCAGAGCGATAGCTTCAAAGCTCATGCCGTCCTCCGAAATATGCCGTGGCGTTCACGCCGCGGTGGTGCCAATTCCAAGCGGGTCGGAGGCTAAGACGACTCGGCGATGACCCGCTCGCCCTCCTCGATGATCGCCGCCAGGAAGTCGCTCTCCTTCACGGTCCGCACGACTTCGCCGCGACGGAAAATGACGCCCTTCCCCTTGCCGCCGGCAATCCCCACGTCCGCCTGCCGCGCCTCGCCCGGGCCGTTGACGACGCAGCCCATCACAGCAACCGTTATCGGCTTCCCCAGCGATCGGAAGTGCGACTCCACGGCGTTCGCCAGCGGAATCAGGTCGATCTCCACGCGGCCGCAGGTCGGGCAGGCGATTATCGTCGGTCCGCGACGTCGCAGGTTGAGGGCGTTAAGGATGTCCCAGCAGACCGGTATCTCCTCCGTCGGGTCGGCGGATAGGGACACGCGGATCGTGTCGCCGATGCCTTCCGACAGCAGTATGCCGATGCCGATGGCGCTGCGCACGGAGCCGGAGCGCGGCGTGCCGGCCTCCGTGACGCCGAGGTGCAGCGGATAGGGCACACGCTTCGCCAGCGTGCGATAGGCCTCCAGCATCGTCGGCACGTCGAACGCCTTCAGCGAGACCTTGATGAGATCGAAGTCCATCTCTTCCAGGACGCCGATCTCCCAGAGCGCGGCGTCGACCATGCGCTGCCACATCGGCGGCGGCGGCTCGCCCTCGGCCAGCAGCGGCAGCGGCGGCAGGCTGCCCGCGTTCACGCCGATGCGGATCGGCGTCTGCCTCGCTTTCGCCTCGCGCACCACCTCGCGCACCTTGTCGGCGTCGCGGATGTTGCCGGGATTGAGGCGCAGGCCGTGCACGCCGGCGGACAGCGCGGCGAGCGCCAGCCGGTGGTCGAAGTGGATGTCGGCGATGACCGGCAGTGGGCTGTGTGCGACGATCTCCGGCAGCGCGTCCGCGGCCGAGTGGTCCGGCACGGCAAGGCGGACGATCTCGCACCCGAGCTCCGCCAGCGCTTGAATCTGACGCAGCGTCGCCCGAACGTCGACGGTCTTCGTGTTCGCCATCGACTGCACGACGATAGGCGCGCCGCCCCCGACGGTCACGCGGCCGATCTGCAGGGCCTTCGATTCTCGGCGAGGGGTCATCGGAAGATGTCTTGACCGTGGACGATCCGGGCGATGTCGAAGTAGCTGATTACCACCACGAACGTTAGAAGGACCGCCAGTCCGGCAAGGTGCACCAGGGCTTCCTTCTGCGGGGCGATGCGCCGGCCCCGTCGCATTACCTCGACGAGAACGAAGACGATACGTCCGCCGTCCAGGAACGGGAACGGCAGGATGTTGACCACTGCCAGGTTAATGCTGAGGAGACCCATGAACTCGATCAGCGACTTCCAACCCGCCTCCTTGACCACCTCACCCGTCGCTTGGACGATTCCCACCGGCCCGCTCACTTGCGGAGCTGTGGCGCCCTTGATCCAGGAGATCACCTCGTTGCGCGCCATCGTCAGGGAATCGAACGTCTCTTGCGTGCCGAGGTGCAGCGCCGTCCAGGGGGCATAGGACTGCGTCTCGGTGAAAGGATACTGAGAGGCGATGGTTATGCCTGTTGGTCCCTGGTTGGACGGCGGCACCCAGCGCGCCTTCACGTTCACATTGACGAAATCGCTGCCGCGCTTGACCGTCATCTTCAGCATCTCGCCCATGTGGAGACGGATGTCATAGCTGGCGTCGGGAACGTTCTGAACGTTGCGCCCATCGATGGTGTAGATGACGTCGTTTACCTGCAGGCCGGCGGCCGCGGCAGGCGAGCCCGGCGAGACGTCTGATATCATGGCGCGCCCAATCGGCACTTCATGCGGGATGATGAAGCTGGCGCTGAAGAGGACAATGGCGAACACGAAGTTAGAGAGCACGCCTGCCGAGAGCACGAAGAGTCGAAGGAGCTTCGGTCTGGAGGCGAGGGAGCCCGGCTCTGTCGGGTCCTCTTCGCCGACCATACGCACGAACCCGCCCAGCGGCAGCGCGTTCAGCGAGTACTCCGTGTCGTGGAACTTGAAAGCGGCGATGCGCGGCGGAAAGCCGACGCCGAACTCCAGCACCCGCACGTGGGATAGCTTCGCGGCGATGAAGTGGCCCGACTCGTGGACCAGCACCAGAACGATGATTATACCGAAGAAAGGCAGCAGAGAGTGGAGGACGACAGTGTTCACGCTTGCGCTCCTAGAAGAGTTTCGGCATATTCGCGTGCCCAGGCATCGGCGGCAAGGATCTCGTCCAGGCTTTCGTCGGAGCCGCCGTCGTGGGCGTTCAGCGTCTCATCGATGATCTCGGGGATGCGTGTGAAGCCGATCCTTCCGCTCAGGAAGCCTTCCACGGCGACCTCGTCGGCGGCGGACAGCACCGTTGGGAAAGTGCCGCCGCGATGCCCGGCCTCCAGCGCCAGCGACAGGCACGGATAGCGGTCAAGCTTGAGCTCCGAGAAGTGCAGCGCTCCCATCTGTCGCAGGTCCAGCGGCGCGACGGACGGGAGTTGCGGCCGGTCCGGATAGCACAGCGCTACCTGGATGGGAACGCGCATGTCGGGAGTGCCCAGTTGCGCCTTCAGCGAGCCGTCGCAGAACTCCACCACGGAGTGGACGATGCTTTCCCGGTGCAGCACTATCTCGATCCTGTCCAGCGGCACGTCGAAGAGCCAGCGCGCTTCGATTGCCTCCAGCCCCTTGTTGAGGAGCGTCGCCGAATCGATTGTCACCTTCCGCCCCATCTGCCACGTCGGGTGCGAGAGTGCCTGCTCCGGCGTCACGCGCTGCAGCTCGTCGATGCTTTTGTCCCGCAGCGCCCCGCCGGATGCGGTTAGAATCAGCCGCCGGATGTTGGCGTTCTTCTCGCCGCGCATCACCTGCCAGATCGCGCTGTGCTCGCTGTCGATCGGCCGGATCTCGCCGTCCCCGCGACGGGCCGATTCCCTCACCAGCCGGCCCGCCATGACGAGCACTTCTTTGTTTGCCAGGGCGACGGTCTTGCCTGCTTCCAGCGCTTTCAGCGTCGGGATCAGGCCCGCCTTGCCGGCAGTGGCGACGACCACGAGTTCGACTTCCGGGTCGGCGGCGATCGCTTCCATCGGAGCGCACTCGAAGCCGTCGAAAGGTATAACGCCGGCGGCCGTCGATCCGTTTCCGTCGCAGCAAACCAGTCGCGGCGTGAACTCGCGCGCCTGCTCTTCGAGGAGGGTGACGTTGCGCCCGGCGCACAGCCCGACGACACGGAATCGCTCCCGAAGTCCGCGCACTACGTCGAGCGTCTGGCGGCCAATGGACCCGGTGGAACCGAGGACGGCGATGCGGCTTACAGAATCACCCACTTCAAGTAGTAGTATACCACCACGGTTACGAGGAGCACGCTGTCGAAGCGGTCCATCAGGCCGCCGTGGCCGGGGATGAGACGGCTCGCGTCTTTCACCTGCATGCCGCGCTTTAGCTTCGATTCGATGAGGTCGCCGAGCTGCGCAACGACCGGCAGCAGGAAGGCGAGAGGGACGATCTGCGACGCCTCGACCCGCAGGCCGAGCGCGTAGTTGAGCAGCAGCACCGCGACTACGCCGAAGACGAAGCCACCGACGGCGCCTTCCACCGTCTTGCCCGGGCTTATCGTCGGCGCCAGCGGCGTCCGCCCGAAGGCCCTGCCGACGAAGTAGGCGGAGGTGTCCGTGGCAAAGGTCGAGAACAGCGCCAGGAAGACCCAGTCGCGCCCGTCGCCGGCGTCGCGGAGTAGTACGAGATGGCAGCCCAGCCAGCCCAGGTACAGCACGCTGCCGACGATCCAGAGCCACTCGGAGAGGGCGTCCTGGACCGGATAGACGGTCATCGACCACAGCAGCGGTAGCACGATGACGCCCGTCATCACCCACACGAGCCAGTTGTAGCCGGCATGCGCGGCAACGGCCAGGCTTCCCGAGAGCGCGGCGCCCAGGAGCACCAGACTGTCGAGCCGGGAGCCGCGCGCCGCCTGGAACTCCAACGTCGCCGCGATGAGCAGCGCGGCGATAGCGCCGGTGTACCAGCGGGCCCCCGCCCAGACGAACAGGACGATGAGCGGGATGCCGACGGCCGCGCTCGCGACCCGCAACTCCAGGCTGCTCCATCCCTTGCCGCTGTCCCGCCCTGCTCTTCGCATGCCTATCCCCTCAGTCGGCGCCCAGGCCGCCAAAGCGACGCTCCCGCCGCGCGTAGGCCTGCAGTGCCTCTTCCAGTTGCTCCGGCCCAAAGTCCGGCCAGTACGTCGGCGTCGAGTAGTACTCAGCGTAGGCGGCCTGCCAGATCAGGAAGTTGGACAGCCGCATCTCGCCGGCCGTGCGAATTACCAGATCGGGGTCCGGCATTCCCGCCGTGTAGAGGTGGGATGAGATGACGTCCTCGTCGACCTGCTCCGGCGGCACGCCGTCGCCGATGATGCCGCGTACGGCGTCGACGATCTCCGCGCGGCCGCCGTAGTCGAACGCGACGGCAACGGTCATGCCGGTGTTGTTCTTCGTCAGCTCGAGGGCGTCGACGACTTCGCGGCGGACCGACGGGGCCAGGTTGTCGAGGCGGCCCAGGTGTCGCAGCCGGACGCCGCGCTCGTTCAGCTCCTTGATCTCGCGCTTGATGACGCGCGCGATGAGCTGCATGAGGGCTCGGACTTCCGGTCGCGGGCGCGACCAGTTCTCGGTGGAGAAGGCGTAGAGGGTGAGATAGAGCACGCCGCGTTCGCCGAGGTAGCGGATGATGCGGCGGATGTTCTCCGTGCCGGCGCGGTGTCCCGCCTGTCGCGAAAGGCCGCGCTCCTTCGCCCAGCGGCCGTTGCCGTCCATGATGATCGCGATGTGGGCGGGAAGCCGCGCGTCGTCCTTGCTGGCGGAATTCTTCGGCGTCCTTTAGACCTCCAGCAGTTCCGCTTCTTTTTCCCTGCCCAGCTTGTCGATCTCCTCGACATAACGATCGGTCAGCTTCTGGAGCCGTTCTGCCGCCCGCTTCTCCTCGTCGTCGGATATCTCCTTGCCTTTGTCCAGCGAGCGCAGCTCGTCGACGGAGTGGCGACGCACGTTGCGCACGGCGACGCGTCCCTCTTCCACCTTGTTGTGGACGATCTTCACCAACTCCTTGCGCCGCTGCTCCGTGAGTTGCGGAACGGCGAGCCTAATTGTGTGACCGTCGTTACTCGGGTTCAGGCCCAGGTCCGACTTCAAGATCGCCTTTTCAATCGCGCCCAGGGACTGCCGGTCCCAGGGCTGGATGGTGATCAGCCGCGCTTCCGGCACGGCGATCGTCGCCAGTTGGTTCAAGGGCATAGCGCTGCCGTACACGTCGACCTTTAGCCCTTCGACGAGGCCCGGTCGGGCGCGGCCGCTGCGAATGCCGTCAAGCTCTCGCTGGAGCACGGAAACGGCGCTCTTCATACGTCTTTCTGCGTTCTCTATCGTCTCGTCGATCATCCAGTAGCTCCTCCCTGAACAAGCGTCGGCGTTACGAGGCGACCCCGGCGTCGGCGTACACCGTCTCGGTGTCGGCGATGAGCGTGCCTATGCGCTCGCCGCGGACGGCGCGGACGATGCCGTCGGGCGCCAGCAGGTCGAAGACGACAATCGGCAGGTTGTGGACCATGCAGAGCGTGACAGCCGTGCTGTCCATCACCTCCAGGCGGCGGTCGATGGCGTCTTGAAAGCTCAGCGTTTGGAATCGGCGCACTCCCGGCGTCTTGCGCGGGTTCCCCTCGTAGACGCCGTCGACTTTGTTCTTCGCCATCAGCACCAGGTCCGCGCCGATTTCGACCGCGCGCAGAGCGGCGGCGGTATCGGTCGTGAAGTAGGGGTTGCCGGTCCCGCCGGCGAAGATGACGATGCCGCCCTGTTGCAGGTGCTCGATGGCGCGCCGGCACGCGAACGCCTCGACGACCTCCTGCACGGGAATCGCGGAGTGAACGCAGACGTCGACGCCTTGGCGTTCGAGGGCGCTCTGGAGCGCGAGCGAGTTGATTATCGTCGCCAGCATTCCGGCGTAGTCGGCGGTAACCCGCTCCAGTCCGCGTTCGCCGCCGATGGCGCTTCCGCGCATGATATTGCCTGCGCCGACGACGATTCCTATCTGCGTGCCGTTCGCCTGGGCGGTCTTTAGCTGGGAAGCGATGCGGTTGAGGGTGGCAGCGTCAATCCCGAAGCGCTGTTCGTCGGCAAGCGCCTCCCCGCTGATCTTGAGGAGGACCCGTTTGCCACTTTCGGCCATCGCCTGGCCCTAGCTGCCTAGCTCGAATCTCGCGAAACGACGGACCCTGACGTTCTCGCCGGTCTTGGCGACAACGTCGTTGACGATGTCGAGAACGGTGCGCGAAGGATCGCGGATGTAGTCCTGGCAGAGAAGGCACAGGTCCTTCGGCTGTCCCGGAGTGTCAGGCGGAAGGTCGGCCTCGGCGACGCAGAGCGGGCCCGTCGCGGCGATCTGCATTGCCAGATCGCGGGCCAGCGCCTTGAAGTCGGGCGTCCGCGCGACGAAGTCCGTCTCGCAGTTCACCTCCACCATCGCGCCGATCCGCCCGCCAGCGTGAATGTAGCACTCCACCAGCCCCTGCTCCGTCGTCCGGTGCGCCTTCTTCTCCGCCGCGCTGAGTCCGCGCTTGCGCAGTATCTCCGCGGCCTTGGCCTTATCGCCGCCGGCCTCCTGGAGTGCGCGCTTGCAGTCCATGACGCCGGCGCCGGTCAACTCTCTAAGCTCCTTGACTTCTTGTGCGGTAACCTCCACTTATGCGGTCCCTTCCGTCTCGTCTGCCGCAGCGGGCTGTTCCTCCGCTGCCGCAGTTTCAGTCGATTCGCCGGTCTCTTCCTCCGCCGCCATGGCCACCTCTTCGTCCGGCGAGACGCTATAGGTCTGGCCGGCCAGCACCTCCGCCGCTTCCGGCGTGTACTCTCGCATCGATAGGCCCTCCAGAACGGCGTCGGCGACGCGGCTGGTGACGAGCCGGACGGCGCGTATGGCGTCGTCGTTCGAGGGTATCGGGTAGTCGATCTCGTCCGGATTGCCGTTTGTATCGACCATCGCGACGATGGGAATGCCCACGCGCTTCGCCTCGGCGACGGCAATGCGCTCGGCGGTGGTGTCGACGATGAAGATAGCGCCGGGTATGGTCGTCATCTCTTTGACGCCGCCGAAGTGACGGTTGAGGCGCTCTGTCTCCTTGTCGAGCTTCATGACCTCCTTCTTCGGGAGGCGGTCGAACTCGCCGCGCGACTTGTTGTCTTCAAGCCGGACCAGGTGGTCGATTCGCGACTGGATAGTCGCGAAATTCGTCAGCGTCCCGCCGAGCCAGCGATTGTTGACATAAGGCATCATGGCCCGCTTGGCCTCGGCCTCGACCGACTCCTGCGCCTGGCGCTTGGTGCCGCAGAACAGGATCGTCTCGCCGCCCGCCACCAGGTCGCGAACGTAGTCGCAGGCGTGGTTCAGGTACTGGACCGTCTGCTGGAGGTCGATGATGTGGATGCCGTTGCGCTCTGTGAATATGTACGGACGCATGCGCGGGTCCCAGCGCTGCGTCTGGTGGCCAAAATGGACTCCGGCCTCTAGGAGCGACTTCATGCTAACGGGCGCGAGCAAAGCTGGAATAGTATCCTCCGACTAGCGAAAATGCCAACTGCAATAACCCGCCCGCTGGTGCCCCAAGAGGCACGCGGGCGAGCGTCAATCACTATATCATATAGCTTCGCCGCGGGCAACGGTCGCGGCAGCGGTGGCGTTCGGCGCTTGCCGTTTACCCGCAAGTTAAGTAAATTGGAAGTACCACGGATTCAACGGAGGTCCCGGAATTGCCAACCTATGAGTATCGATGCACTCAGTGCGGCTACGAGTACGAGATGCGCGAAGGCTTCGATGCTCCTGCAACTCAGCTTTGCTCCCGCTGCGGCGGCGAGTCGCGACGCGTCATCCACGCGCCCCTCGTTCTCTTCAAGGGCAGCGGCTTCTATGTGACCGACAACCGCAAGAGCGGTCACGTCGGCGCTTCGACCGCCGCCGGCTCCAACGGCGGCAACGGCGAGAAGGACTCCGGCGTCGAAAGCGTCGAAGCCGCTGCTCCCGTCGCCGAGAGCAAGCCGGCCGAAAAGACTTCGAAAAAGCCATCAGAGACGGCCGCCGCCGGCTAGAGGGACGCCGTGAAGGCCCTCATCCAGCGTGTCAGCAGGGCCTCAGTAGAGGTGGATAGCGAAATCGTTGGCGCTATTGGCGCCGGCAGCCTCATCCTGCTTGGGGTGGCCGATGGCGACGGCATCGACGAAGCCCGGCGCCTGGCCCGCAAAGCGGCGGAGATCCGCATCTTCGAGGACGCCGACGGTCACTTCAACCTGTCGCTCCTCGACAGCGGCGGCGAAGCGCTTGTGGTCAGCCAGTTCACTCTCCTCGCCGATACGCGTCGGGGGCGGCGGCCTAGCTTCACCGAGGCGGCGCCGCCCGAGGTGGCGGAGGCGCTGGTGCTGGAGTTCGAGGAGTCGCTGCGGGCCGCGGGCGTGCATGTGGCCAGCGGGCGGTTCGGCGCGCACATGAAGGTCGAGCTCGTAAACGACGGCCCCGTTACAATTTTGCTGGACACTTCGGATTTGCAGCGTCCGCGAAGAGGATAGACGCCGCCGTTCGGACCGTCATATAATCGCGTAGGGTGCTCGCTCTAGCAAGGATCGAGTTGTGGCCATGAGGCGTCGCACCGTCTTCCGCGTACTCGTCCCCGGCCTGCTCATCCCTCTGTCCCTCGGCCTGTTTGCCTTCTCCCTGCCCTGGACCCGCGGCTCGAACGACCCCGGCAACAGCGTGGTCCACGCCGTCGAAGGCATCGAAACCACGCCGTCGCCGCAACCCGCCATGAACGTGCTTAAAGAGGAGAACGACGTCGTTCAGTGGTGGACCGGCGTCGCGACCGCGACCGCGCCGACACCCACGCCCGTGCCGACCATCGAACCGCCGTCGGAGGTCGCCGCCGCGGAGCTTCCCTACGCCGTGCCGCCGCAGGGCGTCGCTTACGGCCCGGACGAACGCTGGATAGCCGTCGACGTGACGACGCAGCGCGCCTACGCCTTTATCGGCGGCAAAGCCGTGTACGAGGCGCTCGTCACCACCGGTAGACCGGGGTTCGAGACGAAGCCGGGCGACTACCGGATCAACTACCGCAAGCAGAACGAGACGATGGACTCAGAGACGATCGGCATCCCGCGCGACGACCCGCTGGGCTACTACCTCACCAACGTCCTCTGGACGCAGTACTTCTACCCCACCGTCGCGCTGCACGACAACTACTGGCAACCTATCAGCGTTTTCGGGCACGTGGCGTCCAGTCACGGCTGCGTCGGCATGCTGGAGGACGACGCCAAGTGGTTCTGGGACTTCGCCACGATAGGAACGCGCGTCGTCGTCTATCAGTAGGGGAGGACTTCAGTGGCACTTATAGACTTTACACACCTTGAAAGGAAGTGCTACTATGGTCCTACCCGGTGCTACTATTATCAACGTGCCAGCGCGTCGGGCCAAGATTTCCCTGCGGGGGTGCGATATGGAAAGACTGAGCCTCCAGTTTTACTACCAGCTTGGGGCGCAACTTGGCCCCGTTGCTCGTGCCAACGTCACCACAGCGCTGAAGGGGCAAGTCTACTTCGCGGCACTCGCCATCAAGCCGCCCCTTAGGGCTCTCCTTGATCAGGTTGAGTCCCTAAAGACGTGTAGGGATGACTGCGAACGTCTTCTGGCGGCAATCGAGCAGATGGAACGCGAGTTCAATCCTCAGCAATTGGTCGAGCCCGTTCAGCCAGCGGACTTTGCATTTCAGAGTGTCGCTGCACTAGCAGCGCGGTTCGAGCCCGTTCTGATGGCGGACCTAAACGCCCAGATAACGTACATGGTGACGCAAAAGGCGATCTACGATACGGACGAACTCATCGAGCACGCCGAGCATTGCCTACCAGAGAGTGCGCAGGCGGTCATCGGCCAGGCGGTCGCGGACGAACTCTGTCAGGCTGGCAGGTGTCTTGTTCTTGACCTGCCTACGGCCTGCGGGTTCCATACCTTTCGCGCGCTGGAAACGGTTCTTCACAACTACTACGTCGAGGTCTGCAAGCCTGCTAACCCCTCGAAGAAGCTGAGCAGTTGGGCGGCTTATCTAACGGAACTTTACAAGGTCGAGGATGAGGACGTTAAGAAGGTTTATCACCTTCTGTACCAAATGAAGGGCGACCGAAACGATATCATGCACCCAGAGATGGTGCTGTCGGCAGACCAAGCGCTCGGCGCGTTTGAGACAGGGAAGGCTGCAATCATCGCGATGGCTGGTCGCCTGTCGGGATAGCCGTCCGATGCGAAGGCTGCCGCTTAGATGCAGAGAGACGAAGGCTTTCACCCTCGTCTCGCTGCGATTTGGTCGTGTGATTCTGCCCCAAAGAGGACAGAGCACGGCACTTTAGCTCACCGCCATTATCGACCCGAACTAGACTTTTGTCAAGGCCCTCGAATTGACCGAGAATTAGCGCCCCCGGCGGGACTCGAACCCGCGACCAACACTGAGCTAAAGTGCCGCTCTTTCCTCTGAGCTACGGGGGCACTATCAGAATGGTAACCGGTAAACCACGCCAAGTCAAGACCCGACTACGCGCCGTTGACAGGCCCGTCATGACGCCGTACAATTTTGGCAGTGGCAACGCACTGCGCTCAATGGGGTTGACGGCGCGCCCATACAGTAGTAAGGTCTTGTAGGGCGAGATTGGAGAACGAAAATGCGCGACATCCGCAAAGACCTTAAAGAACGATTAGAGTCCATCGCCGTTCAGAAGCGGGCAGCAGAGAATCAGTTGGCCCGTCTCAAGGAAACGGAAGATATGTATCAAGCCCTCCTTGAAGACGAGCAACTTCGGTGGAAGGCTCAGCAGCCGCCACTGGCGGGACTGGAGACAATGCGGCAGCCCAAGTCGAACGGCCGAACTCCGTTGGGGCGCTTCATCATGGAGATGTTGGGTGATGGCCGAGTGTGGGAGAGAGCGGATTTGGCAAAGTTGGCAAGCAATCGAGGGCTGATTGGCACCGATAAGTCCCCTGGTCGAGTCCTTCACTTTAGCCTAGTCGGAATGGCACAGAACGGGCTTGTCGAGAAGGTAGGCGATAGTTCATGGCGACTGCCGCGACTTGAGAACACAGGGGATTCAGAAGCAGAAGAGAATGAAGAGTAAGACGCCGGAGTGAGCCAGAATCGCCCCGCTAAGGCCGTGCTCGCTCCGGCGCTATGACTGGAGAGCGGTGTGAACCGCGAACTCTACGGCTCGGACTGGTGGTTGTTGCCTCACACGCTCGACCACTACCGTCCGAGCCACATACCAGACGCGGGAGCCCCTTCGGGGGCTCTCGTGCTGTATACTGTACACCAAATGGAGAAGAAGCGTAACCACGGAGATACCCGCATTTCCTTGCACCCGCTGACCTTCGATGAGGCGATGGCGAAGCTCGCTCAGGCTAAGCGTGAGGATTCTCCGGCTGCGGAGTCTGGCAATACCAAAGAAGACGGCCGCGAGTCTGCCCCATCAAGGAAGCGAACCGCTCGGCGTCGCAAACCTTCCGCCGATTGAACCTGAACTCGAACTCATCTAGGTAGTGCGGCAGGTGACCGATGCTCAGATGGTGGTAGGTGCCAACAATCCCGCGCTTCAGCAAGCTCCAGTAGTTCTCGATGCCTTGAGTGTGAATCACACCGTCCCTCACGTATTCCTGCTCGTGGTTAACCGTCGCATGGGGTAGGCGTCGACTTATGCCGTGATAGAGCGGCGATTGGTCGGTCACCAGGCACGACTTCTCAAGCGCGATGTTGTCTGCTAGCACGCGCTGCGCACCCTTCTTTGTGATCGGGCTCATCACTATTGTCCGGACCCGACCGCTGCGCTCCAGTATGCCGAGAACCGGCGTCTTTTTGTCGTAGGCCGCTTTTATCCGCTGGCTCATTGTCATCATGTGGCTGCGATCCTTCGGATGGCCGCGTGTACCCCTCCCGCCGACATAGGTTTCATCCGCCTCGATGACGCCGGTTAGCAGCGTCGGGTTGCGGTCGCTCATCGCGTAGCGCACGCGCTGGCACATAAACCATGCGCTCTTATAGGTGATGTCTAGTTCGCGGTGTAGTTGATGAGCGCTGATGCCTTTCTTGGAAGAGCACATCAGGTATATGCCAGCAAACCACTTGTTCAGGGGAATCTTGGAGTCTTCGAAGATCGTCCCGACTGTCGCCGTGAATTGCCGCTTACAGGCGCGACAGCGGTAGAGCGAGCGGACAGCGTTCTTTGTCGCTGTCTTGCGCATGATCTTCCACGGCTCCGCAGCGCCACACTTCGGACAGCGTGCGCCGTCCGGCCAACGTTGCCGCTCTAGATACTCGCGGCATTGCTCTTCGCTCCATTGGAGAACCTTGAGGAATCCGACTTCGCTACCTTCCATGATGCTGACCTCCAAGAATCTACTTGAAGAATAGCACAGATGGGCAGGTGTGTCAAGTACCTAATTGCCACTTCAGTCCTCCCGAGTTCCCCGTTCTGCGGGATGAATCTGAATCCCGCAGCCTGCACCCGACATCGCTTCGCGAAGGCTGAGGGTTTCTAACCCTCAGAATCGTTCATCTAGTTCCAGGCTGATGTCCAGCGCCGGTGCCGAATGCGTAATCGCGCCGGCGGAGATGTAATCGACGCCCGTTTCCGCGACGGCTCGCACCGTCGCCTCCGTAATCCCGCCCGACGCCTCGGTCTTGACCCGCCCGCGCGCCATCTCCACGACGCGGCGCATCTCCTCCAGGCCCATGTTGTCGAGTAGCAGGATGTCGACGCCGGCGCCCAGCGCCTGTTGCGCCTCCTCGACCGTCGTGACCTCCACCTCGACGCGCATGCCCGGCGCGCGCTCCCGCAATCGCCGCACAGCGCTCTCGATGCTCCCGCCCGCGGCTTCGACGGCGCGCCAGTGGTTGTCCTTCACCAGGATGCCGGTCGCTAGGTTCCAGCGGTGGTTCCGTCCGCCGCCCACGCGGACGGCGTAGCGCTCCAGGGCGCGGAGACCGGGCGTCGTCTTGCGCGTGTCGAGAATGCCCGTCGGCAGGCCGGCGACGGCGTCGACGAGGCGCGCGGTGGCCGTCGCGATGCCGGAGAGGCGCTGGAGCAGGTTCAGCGCGACGCGCTCGCCGCGCAGGATGGCCTGAGTCGAGCCCTCGATCTCAGCCAGAAGGTCTCCCGGCTGCACGCGCGTCCCATCGGCGACGAGCGGTCGGAAGGAGAGCGACGGGTCGACGGCCCGGAAGACGGCCGCGGCAACAGGCAGCCCCGCAACGACGCCGGCCTGCTTGGCCAGGAGGACCGCCTTGCCCGACAGGTCCGCCGGGACGAGGGCGGCGGTCGTCACGTCGTCGAAGCCGCCGTCCTCTTCTAGCGCAGCGAGGGCGACGCGCCGGAGGTACGCCCCGTCGAGTGCGTCAGGTTGTTCAGACATCTCTTCGGAAGACGATGTGCCGGAGCCAGGAATCGCGCGGCTCCGGGAAGTCAGTGCGGAAGTGGGCGCCGCGGCTCTCCTCACGCAGGAGCGCAGCTTCTGTGACCAGGCGTCCGACAAGCAGCAGGTTCGCCAGCTCGTGCGAAGGACGGTCGTCGGCCGGCGGAAGGCTGCTCTGCCAGCGGGACAGCGTCGCTCGTGCGCGGCTGAGCGACTCGCCGCTTCGTATGATCCCGACGTCGTCCCACATCAGCGATTGCAGCGCCGCCTTGTCTAGCACCGGGTTCGCTTTCGACGCGGTTGGCACCTCCGGCAGCGCCCGCGTTTCGACGCTCGGCAGCGGCTGTGCCCCGGCGCCATCGACGGTCCGCTGGATGGCGCGACGGGCAAACACGACGGTCTCCAGCAGAGAGTTGCTCGCCAGGCGGTTGGCGCCGTGCACGCCGGTGCAGGCGACCTCGCCGCAGGCGTACAGCCCGCGCAGGTTCGTCTCGCCCCACGTGTTGGTGCGCACGCCGCCCATCATATAGTGCGCCGCCGGCGAGACGGGTATCGGCTGACGTGTGATATCGACGCCGTGGTCTAGGCAGAAGCGATAGATCTGCGGGAAGCGGGCGCTTACCTTCTCCGGCGGCAGGTGCGTCATGTCGAGGTCGACGTGGTCGGCGCCGCTGCGCGCCATCTCGGCGACGATGGCGCGCGCGACGACGTCGCGGGGTGCCAGGTCCTTCTGCGGATGGTAATCGACCATGAAGGCGCGCCCCTTCTCGTCGCGGAGAACGCCGCCTTCGCCGCGCACCGCCTCGGAGATGAGGAACGCCGGCACGGCCGGCAGGCGCAGCGCTGTCGGGTGGAATTGGAAGAACTCCATGTCGGCGATCTCCGCGCCGGCGCGGTAGGCCAGGGCGACGCCGTCGCCGGTAGCCACTTCGGGGTTCGTCGTGATGCGGTAGAGATGGCCCGCGCCGCCGGTCGCCAGGATGATGAAGCGGGCGTCGAAGCGCTCGCGCTCGCCGGAGCGAACGTCGAGCGCCTGCACGCCGACGGCGACACCGCCCTCCGTCACAATCTCCTCGACCTGGCTGTACTCCCGGACGGTTACGGCCGACATGCGCGCCAGGCTGCTGAGCGACAGCTCGATGTGCTCGCCGGTCGAGTCGCCGCCGGCGTGGAGGACGCGGGCGCGGCTGTGGGCGCCCTCGCGGCCAAGCTCGACGTGGCCCTCGCTGCTGTCGAAGGGCACGCCAAAGCGCACGAGGTCGGCGATGCGCTCCGTCGCTTCGCTGGTCAGGATGCGCGCCGCCTCTTCGTCGACCAGGCCGGCGCCGGCGGCAAGCGTATCCTGCAGATGCAGCTCCGGCGAATCGTCCGGCCCGACCGGCGCGGCGATACCGCCCTGGGCGTGCTTCGTGTTGCACTCGTCGATGGAGTCCTTGGTGAGGATGAGAACACTGCCGTGCTTCTGGGCAAGCAAGGCGGCAAACAGCCCGGCGATGCCTGAGCCGACGATAACGTAGTCGTATCGCATTAGGGCACTACTTCTCTCCGAGCGTTTGAAGACACCGTAGGCCAGGCTTTCCAGCCTGGCCATGGATCAGACGCCGAGACTGGAAAGTATCGGCTACGATAATCAGGTTATAGATAGCATGCGGTCGAGGGCGAGCTTCGCGTAGCCGGCCGTCTCAGGCTCAACCGTTACCTGATTTACGACCCGGCCGTCGACCAGCGCTTCCAGCACCCAGCAGAGATAGGCGGGATGAATGCGATACATCGTCGAGCAGGGGCACGGGTCGGCGTCGAGCGACACGATGGTCTTGTCCGGGTTCTCGCGGGCCAGGCGGTTGACCAGATTGATCTCCGTGCCGACGGCCCAGCGACTGCCCGGCGGCGACTGGTTGACGACGCGGATGATGTGCTCCGTCGAGCCGTAGCTATCCGCCGCCTCGATGACCTCCAGCCGGCACTCCGGGTGGACGACGACGCGAATACCGACGTACTGCTCGCGGACGTGTCGCACCTGCTCGGTGGTGAAGCGCTGGTGCACGCCGCAATAGCCGTCCCAGAGGATGATGCGGCTCGCGCGCAGCGTCGCGGCGTCGATTCCCCCCAAGCTGCCCCGCGGCGACCTGCGGCGCCAGACAGGCATGTGCGCCATCGCGATGCCAAGGGAGCGGCCGGTCACGCGGCCCAGGTGCTCGTCGGGGAAGAAGCGGACGCGTCGCCTCTGCGCCAGCGCCCAGCGAAACACGGCCGGCGCATTCGACGAGGTGCAAACTACGCCGCCGCGCTCGCCGCAGAACGCCTTGAGCGCCGCCGTCGAGTTGATGTAGGTCACCGGCAGCGTATCAGCAGCGAGGCCGGCATCTTCGAGCTCTTGCCAGCAGGTGCGGACGTCGCGGTCCGACGCCATGTCGGCCATCGAGCAGCCCGCGGTCAGGTTGGGCAAGACTACCCGCTGATGCGCGGCGCACAAGATGTCGGCGCTCTCCGCCATGAAGTGGACGCCGCAGAAGACGATGAAGTCGGCGCGTCGATTGCCCGCCGCCCACTGTGCCAGCTTGAACGAGTCGCCGCGCTGATCGGCGAAGCGGATCACGTCGTCGCGCTGGTAGTGGTGGCCAAGGATAACGAGCCGCGCGCCCAGTGTGGCCTTCGCCGCCGCGATGCGCTCCATAAGCTCCGGCGCCGCCAGCGAGCGGTACTCGAACGGGATGTCCTGCTGCCAGCGGGCAAAGGCGAGCTGCTGGTCGAGGGGGACCGTCGCGACCGGGTCGCAGGGGGAGAGGAGGCTTGTGGGTGGGAGAAGCGCTTCTTTAACCATGCGACTCCCCTTTCGCGGCGTCCGCCGGTTTCCGCGGCGGGACTTAGTGTCTAACTTACACTAACTCTATCAGGCTTTCGCCAGAAAGTCAAGCGCCAATCGTTGACTCGACAGGTGGTCGCTGGGCAAACGTGGGGCGTCTTTCTTGTAACATTTGCGTCGATCTTCCCACCCGCCCTCCCGCAAGCGTCCTTCCGCGCCTCCCCGCTCTCCTTGCTGCGCCTGCCCCCTCGTGCTACGATTCATTCGTTGATCCTTGCGCCGGCCCCACAGACAGGTGCCGCAATGCCTCGTCGGTCCCCAGAGCTGCCGGTC
>JBEKKV010000026.1:0-42460 GCA_050010555.1 Dehalococcoidia bacterium | reverse complement strand
CGCTTCGGCAACCCGTCAGCCGAGATCCTGAAAGCGGCGGCCGAGTACGGCACGGACATCATCGCCATGGCCACCCGCTCTCGGCGCGGCGTGGCACGGCTGATGTTCGGCAGTGTGGCGGACCAGGTGCTGAGGGAGTCGCACGTGCCCGTCCTGCTCATAACAGCGGCCTAGGCGGGCCAAACAGCAGGCGAGCACCCGGATAACGTAGCAAGGGTCCAGCGAGAGAAGCGGCGGTCGTTCGACCGTCGCTTCTGCGTCCCTTTGCGCCGCCAGCCGTGAGAAATGAAGAACCGCCGGTCCGTACTGGCGCCGGCGGTTCCTTGTTACCCGTGTTTGTCTTTACTTCCGGTCGAGTCCAGCCTGCACGTCAGGCTACGTGCGCTTGATGATGCCCAGCGGCATGAGGTACGAGCCCCAGGTCTCGTTAACGATCTGCGCGAACGAAGCGTACAGCGCAGCGCCCGCGGTGAACAGACCCTCGTAGCCGGCGAAGTGCTCGACGTTTGAGTTTCCGCTGTGTGCGCCCCAGGCCAGCAGATAGAATAGGATGGCCAGAGCCCCGAACACGACCATCAGCGCCACGGAGATCCGCATGGTTCCGACGAACATGTAGGTGGTGAAGATTCCCCATCCTACCAGGAACACCGTGACCCCGCCTGGCGCCGATACCGGGCCCAGAATCTTGTTGCCGATGAATATCTCCATGACAGCGAATGCCAGCCAGAAGGCGCCGAAGGACGTGAAGGCGGTGGCGCCGAAGGTGTTGTTCTTCTTGAACTCCCACTGGCCGGCCAGCAACTGCGCGAGACCGCCGTAGAAGAGACCGACGGGCAACACCATCCCAATGTCGGTCTTGTTGATGATGCCTGCGTTTACCACGTTGAGCAGCAGCGTGGTGAGACCAAAGCCGGCGAGACCCAGAGGCGCGGGGTTCGCGATAGTCTCCGTGACCGTGACGGCCTTGCCCTTTAGCCCTTCGACCTCTCTTCTCAGGGCTTCGAGTCTTGCCTCGATGTCGTTTGCCACGAAAGAAACCTCCTATTTCCTGCTTCGATTTCCGATTGTGGATATCTATAGCACGCATTCCGGCTAAATGTCCACTGGCCGCAATGGTCAGTGGCGCATTCGCCGCGGAGGTGTCTTAGGAGGCGCGGAGAGCTGGATCGAGAGGGGTATGAAGGAGATGACTGGGCACCCACTCTTTCGAGCGGGTGCCCAGATTTCGGGCTCTATTGTCGGAATCCTACGGCCGCGTCCGCTGGCTTTCCTTAAAGGAGAGTAGTTGCTCCTTAATGGAGGTCAACCACCGTATCCAGGCCGGCAGGTGTCGTCCTGGCGATGGTCATCGTGCCGCCCAGCGGAGGCTTCACCTCAATGGTGAAGGGCTGGTTTGGGCCCAGGTTCTCAGCGCTGACGTCCAGATTGATCTCCGCGAGCTCACCTTCAGACAGCAGATTGTCGCTGTTGCCGACAAGCCAGTTAACCGTCCAGGCTAAGTTCGTGTCGTTTACGTTGGCGTCGCGGTAGTCAACGACCATCTTGTTGTTGGTGGCAGCCGGATCGAGGTCGACGGGCTCGCCGCCGGCAGCATTCGCGACGTCGAAGACGATAGAGCTAACGGTCGTGCCGTCGGTGGTGGCGATTACGCTTCCCCTCAGCTCCAGCGAACCTTCCGTCTTCTGGAGGCCGGAGTAGACGGCTTCCTTGCCTCGCTCCGAGCTGAAGAGACCGGTGCTTAGCACGACGAATGCGAAGACGGTCGCCACAACTACGAAGGCGATCAAGATGATGGCGGTCTCCAGACCGGTGATCCCTTCCTCTTCCCGTGTTGCCTTGAAGAACTTGAGTATTTTGCTCATTCACTCCCTCCTTATTCGGAGCGGGGCCCTGTTGAGACGCGGCCCGTTTCCCCGCCAAGGGCGGGGGCTTGCGGCAGCCATCCTCCTGGCTACCGCTTCCAACCATTAGGGTCTGATTGTGTGTCGATACTCAGAGGGGTTGGATGAAGGGTGTCAGCACCCGCATTGGCGTAGGGGATAGCCCCTGAACGGGAAGGTCAACCAGAAATTGAAGCTAGAACGGGGAGTAAGATCGTAAGCCACCCGGGCTTTTCAGCTTGACCGCGGGCGCTCGGGGCAACTATCTTGCCGCCAAGGCCATACCTACCAGATGCCCATCTCCATGCGGGCGTCCTCGCTGGTCATGGTGGCCGGGTCCCAGGGAGGGCTGAACGTGAGCACGAGCTCGACTTCGCGCACGCCGGGGATCTCCAGCACGGCGCGCCGGATCTGCTCAGCAATGACGCCGGCGAGAGGACAGGCCGGGCTGGTGAGAGTGTAGGTGACGCGTACGGTGTCGCCTGTGATGTCGATGGCGTAGATGAGGCCGAGGTCGACGACGCTGAGTCGCATCTCGGGATCGAGCACGTCACGCAGGCGCTCGCGGACGACTTCTTCGGAGAAGAACACAGCTACGACTCCTGCGCCTGCTCGTGCCGATCCAGCAGGTCGGCCAGAGCGTGCCAGGCGAGAGTGGCGCACTTGACGCGCACCGGATACTTCGCCACCCCGACGAACGCCTCCAGGTCGCCCAGGTCTTCGGCGGGCGGCGAGTCGGGATCGGTCATCATGCGCGTGAAGTCCGCGATGAGCGCGCGCGCTTCCTCGACGGTCTTTCCCTTGACTGCCTCCGTCATCATGGAACCAGAAGCCTGGCTGAGAGAGCAGCCGTGCCCCTGGAAGCCAACGTCGGCAAGAACGCCGCCCTCGAAGTGGGCCTCGACGGCGATCTCATCGCCGCAAAGCGGGTTGTAGCCCTCACCCACGACCTTAGGATCGGCAACGACGCGGTGGTTCCGCGGCCGCCGGTAGTGGTCGAGGATCAGGTCTTTATAGAGCTCGTCCAGCTCGGGGCCGGCTGACGATGACATTTCCAAAGAACTTTGCTGCTTCCTTGACGCCCTGCGCCAAGGCGTCGACTTCTTCGCGGGTGTTGTAGAGATAGAAGCTGGCACGCGCTGTGGCGACAACGCCCAGTCGCGTCATGAGCGGCTGCGCGCAGTGGTGGCCGGCGCGGATGGCGATGCCGTAGCTATCGAGGACGGTGCCGACGTCATGGGGATGAAGGTCGCTCAGGTTGAAGGAGACGGCGGCGCCGCGAATGGAAGCGTCCTTCGGCCCATAGAGCGTCACGTCCGGGATCTCTGAGAGCACTTGCAAGGCGTAGGCGGTGAGCTCGATCTCGTGGCGACGCACGGCCCTCATGCCGATGCCCTCGAGGTAATCGATGGCGGCGCCGAAAGCGATGACGTCGGCGATGTTCGGCGTGCCCGCCTCGAAGCGCCAGGGAAGGTCGTTCCAGGTGGAGCCTTCCAGCGTCACCTTGCTGATCATGTGGCCGCCGGTCAGGAAGGGAGTCATCTCTTCGAGGATGCTGCGGCGGGCATAGACGACGCCCACGCCGGTGGGGCCGAGCATCTTGTGGCTGGAGAAGACAAGGAAATCGCAGTCGAGGTCCTGAACGTCCACCGGCATATGGGGCACGCTTTGCGCCCCGTCGACGAAGACGAGAGCGCCGTAGCGGTGCGCAAGGGCGCCGATTTCGCGCACGGGGTTGATGGTGCCGAGCACGTTCGACATCTGCGTCAGCGTGACCAGCTTTGTCCTCTCGCCGACGAAACGCTGCCAGTCCTCTGGGCGCAGCTTCCCTTCGTCGTCAATGTCGACGAATCGGAGAACGGCGCCGGTCTCTTTCGCCAGCATCTGCCAGGGGACGAAGTTGCTGTGGTGTTCCATGATCGTAAGGACGATCTCGTCGCCGGCCTTGATGTGCGTGCGTCCCCAGCCCTGGGCAACGAGGTTGATCGACTCCGTGGCGTTGCGCGTGAAGATGATGCTTTCCGCGCCCGGCGCGTTGATGAAGCGCGCGACCTTCAGCCGCGCCTCTTCGTAGCGGCCCGTCGCCTCTTCGGCAAGTGTGTGCAGTCCGCGATGGATGTTGGAGTTGTAGTGCTCGTAGTACTCTACGAGAGCGTCGATGACGGCGTGTGGCTTCTGCGTGGTGGCGGCGTTGTCCAGGTAGACCAGGGGCCTGCCGTGCACTGTGCGTTCGAGTATCGGGAAGTCTTTGCGTATCGCTTCAAGGTCAAACATTGCGTCCTCCTGCCTCTTCGGGAAGCGACAGCATGACGTTCCCCTCGTTGAGAGACACGGGATAGGTGGGGATTGCGTTGATGGCGGGAAAGACGGTGGCGCGACCGCTGCGAATGTCGAAGCGACCGCCGTGGCGCGGGCATTCGATCTCGCCGTCGCAGAGCCTGCCGCTGCCCAGTGGTCCCCCGTCGTGCGTGCAAACGTCGTCGACGGCAAAGTACTCGCCGCCCACGTTACAGAGCGCTATCCGGCGTCCACTCACTTCGACCACCTTCACCGTTCCCAGCGGGACGTCCCGCGTCGCCGCCGCCTTTACCAACTCAAACACGATCAGGCCGCCTTCGCCACTAGCCGGCGCTCCAGGACGCGGCCGATGAAATCGTGCGCGCGGACGGGGCCCAGGCGATCCAGCCCCTCGCGGAAGAAGCCGTCAACGATGGCCTCCGTCGCCTCCCGACGGCTGAGCCCGCGCGACATTATGTAATATAGCTGCTCCTCGTCGACGGAGCTGACCGTTGCGCCATGGCTGCAGCGGGCGACGTCATACGCCTCGATTTCGAGCACGGGAATCGGCGCGACGCGGGCGTTCTCGCCGAGGAGAAGGTTGCGGCTGGTCTGGTTAGCGTCGCTTTCGCCGGCGCCTCTGCGAATTCGCGTCAGGCCGTTCCAGACGAGCTGCGCGCTGTCCTTGATGGCGGACTTCAGCAGAAGATCGCTCGTCGTGCTGCGGGCGCGATGGTCCTGGAGGGTGACGTAGCTCATATGCTGCTCGCCCGACGCCAGGAACAGCCCGGCGATGCTGGCGCTGGCCCCCGGCGCCGAAAGGATGACTTCGACGTTGGTCTTCGAGATGCTGCCGCCGGTCGCGACGAGGCCGAGCTCCAGCTTCCCCTCCTCGCCGACGATCGCGCGGATGGTGGCGAAAGCGTTGGCGCGGCGGCTCCAGTCTTGAGCACCGACGTAGCGCACGGCGGCGCCGCGTCGCACGAGGATCTCGACGACACCGCTGCCGAACCTATGGCGACCGCTCTCGTCGGAATCGTGCTCTTCGACGAGGGTGACGGTGCTACCTTCTTCGGCGACGACGAGGGTGTGCGGGAAGATGGCTTCGGCGTCGGCGGCGCCCACGCGGGCGTGAAGCGGAACGCTGATATTAGCGCCGGCGGGGGCGTACAGAAAGACGCCGCCTCTCCAGAGAGCAGCGTGCAAAGCGACCAGCTTCCAGGCTATGGGCTGGACGGCTTCTGTCATGAAATGGGCGCGGAAGAGCTCCGGCTGCTCGCGGGCCGCGGCGTGCAGGTCGCTGAAGACAACGCCCTGCCGCTCGATGTCACCGGTGAGTTGCCGGTCCAGAGTCAGACCGTCCTGCTGCACGATATGGCCGCCGTAGCCCTCTTCGTCGCGCGACGGGGCTTCCGCCGCCGCGATTGACGGCTCGGCCGAAAGGTCCAGGCCATCGACGTTCGCCGCTCGCAGGTCCGTCCGACGCCATTCTTCCTCCTGGCCGGTGGGCAACATCATGTCGCCATAGAGGCAAGATGCCTTCAGGCGATGTTGCAGCAGCCAGTACGGCTCGTCGTTGCGAGCGGATATCTCCTCGATAGCCTGCTGTTCGCGGCTGGCGACGGAACTCAACATGGCTAGCCTATCGCCCCCTCCAACTGCAGCTCGATGAGCCGGTTCAGCTCGACCGCGTACTCCATCGGCAACTCTTTGACGACCGGCTCCACGAAGCCGTTGACGATCATCTTCGTCGCCTCCTGCTCGTCGATGCCGCGACTCCGCAGATAGAAGAGCTGCTCCTCGCTTACTTTGCTGACGCTCGCCTCGTGGCTGATTGTGACGTCGCGCTCGTCGATTTCCATCGTTGGATAGGTGTCGGAGCGCGAGTCTTCGTCGAGGAGCAGTGCGTCGCAGCGGACGGAGGAACGGATGCCCTTCGCGCCACGGTAGGCCTTCACCAGGCCGCGGTAGCTGGCGCGACCGCCGTCCTTGCTGATGGACTTCGAGGTGATGACGGAGTTGGTGTAAGGCGCAGCGTGAACGGCCTTCGCGCCGGCGTCCTGATGCTGGCCGCGGCCCGCAAAGCTGAGCGAAAGCACTTCGCCGCGGGCGCCAGGCTCCATCAGGTAGATCGCCGGGTACTTCATCGTGACCTTGCTGCCGAGATTGCCGTCGACCCACTCGATGACGGCGTCCTCGTAGGCGACGGAGCGCTTCGTCACGAGGTTGTACACGTTCGTCGACCAGTTCTGGACGGTGCTGTAGCGCACGCGCGCTCCCTTCTTGACGATGACTTCGACGACGGCGGCGTGCAGCGAGTTGCTGGTGTAGATTGGCGCTGTGCAGCCTTCGATATAGTGGACGAAGCTTCCGGGCTCGGCGATGATGAGCGTCCGCTCGAACTGGCCGATGTTCTCGGCGTTGATGCGGAAGTAGGCCTGAAGCGGCACGTCGACGCGCGCGCCCTCCGGCACGTAGATAAAGCTGCCACCGCTCCAGACAGCGCTATTCAAAGCAGAAAACTTGTTGTCGCCGGGCGGCACGATGGTACCGAAATAGCGTCGCACGAGGTCAGGATACTCGCGGACGGCGGTGTCCATGTCGACGAAGATCACGCCTTGCTTCGACAGCTCCTGGCGAATGTTGTGATAGACGGTCTCGGAATCATACTGGGCGCCGACGCCGGCAAGGAACTTGCGCTCCGCCTCCGGTATGCCCAGCCGGTCGAACGTGCGACGAATGTAGTCCGGCACGTCCCCCCAGTCACGCTCAGCGCGGTCGCTGGCGCGAGCGTAGTAGTACATCTCGTCCAGGTTCACGGCCGAGAGGTCGGGCCCCCAGGCGGGCATCGGCTTCGACTCGAAGACTTCGAGCGCGCGAAGTCGCATCTCCCGCATCCACTCCGGCTCTTCCTTGATGCCGGCGATCTCCTGGACGACCTTCCGCGACAGGCCCTTCTCGGTGCGGAAGAGGTATTTCGCCTCGTCGTGGAAGCCCCACTTGTAGCCGTCTTCGGCTATCTCGATGGCCTTGCGGTCGGTCACGAAGCCACCTCCGACACGACGCCGGTGATGCGCTCGTAGCCTTCCGCCTCCAGCTCCTGAGCCAGCTCGCGGCCGCCGGACTTGATGATGCGCCCATCGAACAGGACGTGGACGAAATCCGGTGGGACGTAGTTCAGGATGCGCTGGTAGTGAGTGATGACGAGCATGCCGCGGTCTTCATTCATGAGGCTGCTGATGCCTTCCGAGACCGTGCGCAGAGCGTCGATATCGAGACCGGAGTCCGTCTCGTCGAGAATCGCCATATCGGGCTGAAGGATGCCCATCTGCAGCACCTCCGCCCGCTTCATCTCGCCGCCGGAGAAGCCGTCGTTCACATATCGGCGGGCGAAGTCCTCGTCGATTTTCAGCTTTGCCATGGTCTCCTTCAGCATCGTTCGGAACTCGCGCACCGGCACGTCGCTGCCCCGGACAGCGCGCAACGCCGAGCGCAGGAAGTTGACCATCGTGACGCCGGGAATCGCCATCGGGTACTGGAAGGCGAGGAAGAGACCGCGTCGTGCTTTTTCGTCGGGGCCGAGAGCCGTGATGTCTTCGCCTTTGAACAGCACGCGCCCTTTTGTCACCGTGTAGCGCGGGTGTCCCATGATGGCGTTGGCGAGGGTACTCTTGCCGGAGGCGTTCGGGCCCATGATAGCGTGCACTTCGCCGCGACCGACTTTCAGGCTCAGGCCCTTCACGATCTCGCGTGATTCGACGTTGACGTGGAGGTTATCTATCTGGAACAGGGGCTTCTTTGCAGGCACTGAACACCACCTTACCGGCGCTCTCTTTCGGGGCGCCCTTCTCTATCCCCAATATAGGATTCGTTCGGGGTGATGTCAAGGCTTATTGGCATTTTATACAGTTTTTGCACGTAAATGCCACGAACGGCAGAGCGCCGCGAGCGTCGCGACAAAAAGAGGCCGCGGAGCGTCGTTTCAGCCCCGCGGCCCCAGCTAGTGAATCGTGAAGGCGACGTCTAGGCCCGCGAGTCCATCGTCTTCGCCAGCGCCTCCGCGTCGACGGGCGCCTGCTGGTCGGCGGGCCAGAAAGAGATGACCATAAGGATCAGGTCGCCGTGCCTGAACATGTAGGCATCGAAGGCGATGCCGTTCTGAAACGCGCCCATCTGGTCGGAGCTGCCGCCGAACGCCTCGGCCAGGCCGCTCATGTCCATGACCATGTGCAAGTGGGCGCCGCCGTCGCCGATGTCTGCGTTCGTGAGGCTAACGTCCTTGAGCGTGACGCCCAGCGCCGATGCGCCGGCCATCTGCTGCTCGAGGTCGCTGGCGGACATCTGGTCGAGCTGACCAAGCTGCGAATCGAACTTCGACAGCTCCGCAGCGGGCATGGACATCACTGCTGACATCACAACGGGGCCCGTGGGGCCGGCGTCAGCCGAAGCGCTGCCTTGCGTCAACGTGCGCATCGCCATCTTCAACTGGCCATCCGGCAGGTCCATCGTGTAGCCCGTGTCGGCCGCAAGGACCTGGTAGCCGGACGGCAGGTCGCTCTCGGTCAGGAGGGCGGACGTCAGGTCGGGGTCTGCGGCGCCGGCGACAGCGCCTTCGGCTGCCAGCGCGTCGCTGCCGAACATCTGCCCGGTCATAAAGTCGAGCGGGTTGAAGGATGAGTCGGCCGAGCCGCTAACGGTTGCCTCGGCGGTCGGCGCGGCCTTCGCGGCGGTGGGGGACGCTGCGCTGGTCGCGACGGTTGTAGTGGCGGCGGTGGTGGCGCCCTTGCCGGTGTTATCCGACGACTTCGACGAGCCGCCGCAGGCAACGGCGAGGACGACGATCAGCAGGCCGGCGAGGATGAGCGCTTTCTTGAGCATATCCTTGTTCCTTTCGCTAGGGCCGTTGCGGGGCTCGCGGCAGGACCGTCGCATTGTGACAGCCGTAGAGATAGTCGTCAAGAACGGCGAGAAGCCGCAATCGGCTGGCCGGAAGAAAAAGCCGGAGACCTGCCTGAATGGCTAGCCTCTCTTCGACGCCGATACGTAGGCGCTGAAGAGAGCGCTGTCCGGCGCGGTCCCCTCTTTCGGCTCGACGCGCACGTCCTCGAAGCCCGCGGCGCGCAGCCTGGCGACGTAGTCGGCTTCGGTAAGGGCGCCGGCGACGCAGGCGGTCCAGCTCGCCAGATCCGCTCGCTGCTGCTCCGTCGGCTCCCGGGCCCAGACGATGTCGGAGGCACGCAGCCGCCCGCCGGGCTTCAGGACGCGATGCGCTTCACCCAGAACGGCGTCTTTGTCCGGCGACAGGTTGATGACGCAGTTTGAGATGATGACGTTGAAGGAGGCGTCGTCGAAGGGCATGTCCTCCATCTCGCCGAGCCGGAAGCGGACGTTCTCGGCGCCGACGCGGCCGGCATTGCGACGGGCGAGCTGAATCATGTCGGCGCTCATGTCGAGGCCGACGACCTTGCCCTTGACGCCAACCTTACCCGAGGCGAGAAAGCAGTCGAGGCCGCCGCCGCTGCCCAGGTCGAGCACCGATTCGCCTTCCTGGAGGCCGGCGATGGCGGTGGGATTGCCGCAGCCCAGCGAGGCGAGCACGTCCTCCGGCAGGTTGCGCAGCTCTTCGGCGGAGTACAGCGCCCCAGCGACGTTAGCGTCGGCCAGGGAATCGAGGTTTTCGGTCTCGCCGCAGCAGGAGCTGTTCATCGCTTCGTCGACGGTAGTCGGCGTCCCGCAACAGGACGCCCCGCCGGTCTCCTTGAGCGCGGCCAGGCGGCGCTGGGCATGCGCGCTGTAGCGGCTCAGGACCGCTTGCTTGATGTCTTCGGCGTTGTTCTCAGGCATGTCAGTTTCCTTTCGACTTCACAGATCGATTCGTTGTTACTTGGATGATGGCTTCCTTACGCCGGTGAGCGAAGGCGTTCCCAGGCGCTGGCGGTGGCGAGATACGCTTCTTGCCCCTTCTCTGTTAGACGACACACATGCCCCCGCTCTCCCTCGGCGACTTCGTGCCGGCAGTGCAGATAGCCGCCGTCGATGAGGTCGCGAAGCGCCGGGTAGACCAGGGCGTCGCGATTGAGGGTTGCCCGTGCAACGTCTCGTGAATCAACATTCTTCATTTGGGGTCTCCTTTCGCCGCCGCCTTCTGGCAGCAGCCTGCTTTCTTTGCTGACGGTTGAAGTGCGGCGTCGATGGCGTGGTTGAGCGGCGTAAGCATATGCTGCCAGGCCGTAGCGGCCGCTCGATACGCCTCTTCGCCTCTGTCGGTGAGGCGGCAGACCTTGCGCGTTCGCCCGCCGACTACTTCGTCACGGCAATCGACGTAGCCGCCGTCGACGAGCTCTCGTAGCGCCGGGTAGATCATGGCGTCGGTGGGATCGCAGCAGCCGGCGCAAGCTTCGCGGATGGCGCGGGCCAACTCGTAGCCGTGGCGCGGGCGCTCGTGCAGAGCGAAGAGGAGGAAGAACCGCTGCACGCTGCGGTTGATGAGCATCTCCCAGTAGTCGTTGCTTTGCGCCTTCATTTCAGCTTTCGCTCTTCCGGCCCGCCTGCTCCTGCTTCAATTCTCGCTGGTATGCCTTCCACGCTGGACAGACCTTCGTATGCCAGCGCCATAGGCGCGCCATGAACGATTTCGGGTTCTCCTCTGAGCGCTTCCGCCAGGCGCAGTCCGCGCATTTCGATTCCATACTTAGCCTCCTTGGCAGGGCAGCAATGACGGCTAGATAATACCTAGCCTCGCTAGATATATAGCCTAACTAGGTATTGTCGGCTTGTCAAGAGGGTTTGCGGGGTCTTTTCCAGAAATGCGGCTGGGAGATGTCACTTCGGGGTATGTGGAACGCTGCTACAGCTATAGCGGCGCAGGAGTTATGATGCGCTCGAATCCCCCGATGGAGACGGCATGAGCGACGCAGGAATCGACTGGGACGGCGTGACACGCGAGGCGACGGACTTGCTCTGCCGCTACATCGCTATCGACACCAGCAATCCGCCGGGCAATGAGCGCGCCGGCGCCGAGTTCCTGGCAGGCGTCCTTCGAGACGACGGCATCGCCGGCGAGACGTACGCGTCGGAGCCGGAGCGCGCGAACCTGGCGGCACGCCTCCACGGCGACGGCTCGAAGCGGCCGCTCGTCCTCCTCAACCACATCGACGTCGTGCCGGCCGAGCGCGACTTCTGGCAGGTCGACCCCTTCGCCGGGTTGGTCAAGGAACGCGTCGTCTGGGGCCGCGGCGCTCTCGACATGAAGTCGATGGCCGTCACGGAGCTGATGACGCTGCTACTCCTGAAGCGTCAGCGGCTGCGGCTCACGCGCGACATCCTCTTCCTCGCTTGCGCCGACGAGGAGCAGGGCGGCATCCGCGGCATCGACTGGCTGGACGCCAATCATCCGGAGCTGTTCGACGCACGGCTCGGTGCCGCATTCCGACAACTGCCTGGACCGGCTCGTTCGCGCGCTCTACAAGATCCAGTCCTGGCGGCGGCCGGTCACGCTTCTGCCGGAGGTGCGGGCGATGCTGACGCGCCTGCGGGAAGCGGGCCTCCTCGACGAAGAGATATCGGAGGCGGCGCTGGCCCCCCTGGCCAACCACAACCCGCTGCTGTCGGCGCTCCTGACCGACACGGTGAGCACTACGGAATTCCACTCCGGCGTCAAGTCCAACGTCATTCCCTCGGTCGCCGAGGCGTCGCTGGACTGCCGGCTGCTGTCCGGCCACGAGCCCGCGGCGTTCATCGAGCAAGTGAAGGCGACGATCGGCGACCCGCGGGTGGAGGTCGAACAGATGATGGAGTCGCACACGCCGATCTCGCCGGCCGAGACGGAGATGTTCCGGACCATCGAAGCCGTGACGCGCGAGACGGTCCCTGACGCCATCGTCGTCCCCGCGATCGCGACCGGATTTACCGATTCGCGGGCTTTCCGGCGACGCGGCGTAACCGCCTACGGCTTCGTTCCCTGCCTGCTGGAACCGGCGGAGCTGGCGACGATGCACGGCAACGACGAGCGGATCCCCGTCGAGAAGCTGGCCACGGGCGTCAGGATGCTGTACGAGATCGTGAGGCGAATCTGCACGTAGAAAGCGCGGCGAAGATCCGCCGACGAGAAATGGGAGGAGTCATGGCTTCAGAAGAGATAACGACAGTAGGTATGTTGGGCGGCGGCGTGATGGGCGGCGGAATCGCGCAAGTGCTGGCGGTTGCCGGCTATCGAGTCGTCCTGCGCGACCTGACGCCGGAGCTGCTCGACAAGACGCGGGAGACGATTGTCGACGGACGGTTCGGGCTGCGGGCCGGCGTGCAACGTGGCAAGCTAACCGACGCTGACATGGAGACGGCGCTCGCCAGGATCGCCTTCACGACGGAGATGGGCGAGCTGCGCGACGTCGACCTGCTCGTCGAAGCGGTGCCCGAGAACCTCGACCTGAAGCGCAAGGTCTTCGCCGAGCTGGATGCGCTCGTGCGGCCGGACGCAGTTATCGCCACCAACACGTCGGGCTTTGCCCTCGCCGACCTGAGCCCGGCAGTCTCGCGCAAGGAGCGTTTCGCCGGCATGCACTGGTTCAGCCCGGTGCCCGCGATGAAGCTCGTCGAGATAATCTACACTCTCGAGACGTCGGAGAAGACGGTGCGGCGGCTGCAGGCGGTCGGCGAGAAGGCGGGGAAGGTGACGATTCGGGTGAAGGACGCTCCGGGCAAGTACGGTTTCGTCGCCAACCGCATCTACTACGCGGCCGTGGCGGAAGCGCGGAAGATCCTGGAAGAGGGCGTGGCTACAGAGGACGACATCAACAAGGCGATGGTGTACGGCTTCAATTGGCCGGTGGGGCCTCTAGCTATGACCGCCGGCGCCCGCAGCGGCTGGAAATAGCGTCGAAACGGTATACTAGACGTTCGGGAGGTCCAAAGACCTCCCGATTCGTTCTTCCCGCCGCGGGACGCTGTGGGAGGACTGAAGTCCTCCCCTACGAGCAACCTACATACGTTTAGGAGACAGTTCAGTGCCGGCACAGAGCAGCACGCAATTCTTCTTCCTGAAGCTCAACCCGCCGCGACCAACGTTCCCCGCCGACATCACCGACGCGGAACAAGCCGTGATGCGTGAACACGCCGCGTACTGGACGGGTTGGACCGAGAGAGGCAAGGTCGTCGTCTTTGGGCCGGTGATGGACCCGAACGGCGTCTTCGGCATGGCCGTCATAGAGGCGGAGTCGGAAGACGAGGTCCGCGGGCTCATCGCCAGCGATCCGGTGACCAAAGCGGGGCTCGGCAGCTACGAAGTCCATCCCATGCGTGTTGGCGCGGTGCGCGGATAGATGGATATCCGGGCAAGCGCTGCTTGAGGAGCGACCGGCGCGGCGCTATGATGGGTTAGAAGCCTTAGGAAGATTTATGTCCATTACCAGCGATCTCGAGACGGGCCTGGATGACGCCGCGCGGCTGGTGGCGCTTTCCAACTACGTCGTCGCGCTCGTCGGCGCCGGGATTTCGGTCGAGAGCGGCATCCCGCCTTTCCGCGGACAGGGCGGCATCTGGACGAAGATCGGCGAGCCGGCAATGAGCGGCTATCAGCGCTTCACGGACGACCCGAAAGGCTGGTGGGAAGAGCGCCTTTCGGACCGCGACGAGCTGGCGGAGTTCATGAAGGCGCTGGACGGCGCGAAACCCAATCCCGCGCACCAGGCGATGGCGGAAATGGAGCGGCTTGGCTTCCTGCAGCATACCATCACCCAAAACATCGACAACCTGCACCAGGAAGCCGGCAGCACGGCGATCACGGAGATCCACGGCAATCGCCTCAAGCTCCGCTGCATCGAGTGCAATTCGCGCTTCCCGCTTAAGGGCTTTCCGCTGGAGGTAGTGCCGCCGCTCTGCCCCCGTTGTCGCGGCATCTTGAAGACCGACACGGTGATGTTCGGCGAGCCGATACCGGCGGATGCGCTGCGCTCCTGCTACAACCACACGGAGATGTGCGACTGCATGCTGCTCGTCGGCACGTCGGCCGTGGTGTATCCGGCAGCGGAGTTTCCGATCATCGCCCTGAGGGCCGGCGCCACGCTCATCGAGGTCAATCCCGAAGAGACACCCCTTTCGCCATACAGTCAGGTCGTGCTGCGAGCGCCCGCCGGTGAAGCGCTGCCCGCCCTGATGCAACGGCTGCGGTCGACCCAAACCTAGCACTATCGTCGGAGGCATAATGCCGGACTTGCTCAAGGCCGTAATCCTGGGAATAGCGCAGGGGCTGACGGAGTTCCTGCCCATATCGTCCACCGGCCATCTCGTCCTGCTGGAGAACGCGATGCACCTGCCGGAAAGCCGCCTTGGGTTGCCCTTCGACGCCGCGCTCCACCTGGGAACTCTGCTGGCCATTCTGATCTTCTTCTGGGCGGCGATCGTCCGGCTGGTCACAGCCTGGATCGGGAGCATCCGCGTTCGTAAATGGGACGTGACGACCGACTCCCGCCTCGCCTGGCTGATCGCCCTGGCGACGGTGCCGGGCGCATTCGTCGGCTTCTTTTTTGAGACCACGATCGAGAACAAGCTGAGCCAGCCGGTCACGATCGCGGTCATGCTAATCGTCTTCGCCGGCGTGCTTGTGCTGGCGGAAGTCCTGGGTACTCGGAAGCTGCGCGCCACGCAGTTGGGCCCGAAGGAAGCGCTGTTCGTCGGCATAGCGCAGGCGATTGCGGTCATTCCGGGCGTGTCGCGCTCGGGCATAACTATGTCGGCCGGTCTGTTCGCCAACCTGGACCGCGAGCAGGCGGCGACGTTTGCGTTCCTGCTGTCGGCGCCCATCGTCGCCGGGGCCGGCGCTAAGGGCGTCTACGACGCGCTGAAGGAGGCGCATCGCGGCACGCTGGGCATCGAGGACCTGCGGTTCTTCATCATCGGCTTCGTTATGGCGGCGCTGGTAGGCTACATGACCGTAGGTTTCCTGATGCGTTTCCTTCGGTCGCACACGTTCTACCCGTTCGTGGCCTATCGAGTGGGGCTGGCAGTGTTCGTCCTGGCGGCGGTGCTGGTGACACGGTAATCTCCTCCGAGAGAACGCCTCTCCAATTACTTCCTCGATGACGGTTGCCCGCGAACGCCGTCTGTGCAATCATCCGCTCATCGCCACAGCCCCAGGCAGAAGGAGCGAAACGTGAGCGCCTATCTCGACCTCAACCCTCAACTGACGGAGACGCAGCAGACTCTCAAGCAGGAAATCCACCGTTTCGCGGCGGAGATAGCGCGACCGGCGAGCCTGGAACTCGACGCGCTGGCGGACCCGCAAGCCGTGATCAACGCCGACTCGCCGCTGTGGCAGGTCTACCGCAAACACTATGAGTTGGAGCGCCACCTGATGGCGATGCCCGAAGACCTGGGCGGCGCGAACATCATGGGCCTCGACGCCCACATCGTTGCCGAAGAGATGGGCTGGGGCGCCGCCGACTTCGCCATATCGCTGGGCGCCGCCGCGATGCCTTTCAGTACCGCGCTGCTCGCTGCCCAGATGACAGGCAACCAGCGGGTGATTGACGAGATCGTGATGCCTTACGTCAAAGACCGGGAGGCTAATGTCATCGGCTGCTGGGCAATCACTGAGCCGCAGCATGGCTCCGACTGCCTGGCTGTCGGCGTCGGCGACGTTAACGACGAACGCACCGCCTTCGACACCCACGGCCGTCGCGACGGCGACGACTGGCTGATCTGCGGCGCCAAGGCCGCCTGGGTATCAAACGGCACCATCGCCTCGCACGCCATGGTCCACTTCGCCGTCGACCGCTCGAAAGGCATGGCGGCTAGCGGCATCGCCATCGTCCCGCTGCACCTTCCGGGTGTTTCGCGGGGAAAGCCGCTGAACAAGCTGGGGCAGCGCGCCCTTAACCAGGGCGAGGTTTATTTCGACGACGTCCGCATCCCGAAGGAGTACGTCATCGTGGAGCCGGAGCTTTACGTCCTCGCCGCCGACATGGTTCTGGCGACCGCGAACGGCGGCATGGGCGCCTGCCTCACCGGCCTGGCCCGCGCCGCCTACGAAGAGGCGATGGGCTACTGCAAGCAGCGAGTTCAGGGAGGCAAGCTCCTCTGCGAGCACCAGCTTGTGCAGCGCAAGCTCTTCGACATGTTCGTGAAGGTGGAGTCGGCAAGGCAGCTTTCGCGCGCGGCGCTCACCTATAACGCGACGGCGATGCCGCCGGTCTCGCGGCTGGGCATCGCGGCGAAGGTATACTGCACGGAGGTAGCCTTCCAGGTTGCGAGCGACGCCGTGCAGCTATTCGGCGGCATGGGGCTGTCGAAGGGCTGCCTCGTCGAGAAGCTGTTCCGCGACGCCCGCTCGGCGCTGATCGAAGACGGCGCCAACGACATGCTGGCGCTCGCCGCCGCGCGCCAGCTTATCGACCAGCACGTGTCCTGAGCAGCTCCCTCGCCGCCAGCCAGCCGCCTGCCGCCAGGAGCAGCGCTCCACCGGCGCCGCCTCCCGCAAGCGCGAAAGCGATATCAACGCCCCGACTGCCAGCGCTTCGGCCGGGCCCGTCTCCGGTCGCCGGCTGGATGATAGGAACGTCTGGCGTCGGACCGGCCCCGGATTTCAGGGGCGCCGGTGTCTGTGTCGTCGTGGGCACGGCGGTCGGCGTGCTTACAACGGCCGGCTGATCCTCTATGACCAGGAGCTTGTTGCCAGACACGTCCGTCACGTAAACGCGACCGGTCGTCGGGTTGGGAGCAATGACACTATCGAATTGGTACTCAAGGGGAACGGTGGCGATAATCGCATTAGTGGCGCCGTCGTACACCGAGATGTTGTCGGAGAACGTGTATATGTGATCGGTCGCAGGGTCAACAGCCAGCGCCAGGGCCATGGAGGGCAAGGTGCCCTCCACAGTGTTCGACGCCCCGTCAATTACTGAGACGCCGCCAACGGTGGCAACGTAGATGCGATTCGTCAGGGCGTTGACCACGATCCACAACGGCATCCGGCCCACAGGAACCTTGGCCACAATTCTTCTGGTCCTTCCGTCGACCACTGAAACGCTATCCGCGGCCCCCTCCACAAACCCGTCTACAACGTAGATACGATTCGTGTGAGGGTTGACGGCAATGTCATCCGCCGGGCTATCCAAGACGATGGGCCGCGTCGCGCTGTTGGCCGCCCCGTCGATGACCACGATCTCTTTCCCAAGTGCGTCTGATTGGGTGACGTAGACACGGTTGGTGACAGGATCAACTGCTACGGCCCGGGGCTGGGTGTCCATGGTTATCGTCGTTGCGACCGTGTTCGTCGCGCCATCGATCACAAAGATGCGGTTGTCGCTTTTGGTGCTCACTACGTAAATCCGATTGGTGGCAGGGTTAACCGCAAGTTCAGATGGCCCGTGTCCTACAGGCACGGTGGCAACGACGGTGTTGGTGGCACCGTCAATCACCGAGACGTTGTCCGTGTCGTAGTTGGCCACATAGATACGATTGTTTGTGGGATCAACGGCAACAGCCATGGGCCAACGCGCCTCTGGGGCGAGGTCGATGCTTGCGACAACTCTGGGCTGCGCCTCCACCGGACCGGGCGAAAGGGCGTAGCAGGCTAGCACAACACCCAGCAACAGCAGCCGCGTCACGCTCCGATACGTCACGTCTCACCTCCTGCAACACTGCGAGGATTTCAGAGAAGAGCCACCAACGCAGCAAGTATAGCGCAGCCGAAGCACCTGTCAAGTATTACAGCTGGACAACGGGGAGGAGTCTTGCAAACCCTAGCCGACTTAAACGATCCCGCTGCTGTCCTCTCCCGCTGTCAGAAGAGGTCCGGTAGGAGCTGGAGGAGCGAGAGAGGCGCCAGCCGCTTGTCTGTCGTCAGCTCATCGAAAGGCGTCAGTCGCACCTCACCACAGAGCTCGCCGGCGACGTGGCCGGTCTTGCCGTCCATCAGCGCCTCCACGGCGCAGATCCCCAGTTGCGAGGCGAGGAGGCGGTCGCGGGCAGTGGGCGTGCCACCGCGCTGGATGTGGCCCAGCACCGTCACGCGATAGTCGAACTTGATGTGCTGTCGCACACGCTCGGCGATGGCGAAGGCGCCGCCGGCGATCTCGCCCTCAGCAACGACGACGATGAGGCTGCGGGAGCGACGCAGTATGGCGCGATTCAGCAGTTCGGCGAGCTCCTCGACGTTCGTCTCGATCTCGGGCACGAGGATGGCGTCGGCGCCGGCCGCCACGCCGGTGTGGAGAGCGAGGGCGCCACTCTCCCGGCCCATGACTTCGACGAAGAAGACGCGCTCTGTCGCTTCCGCCGTATCGCGCAGGCGGTCCACGGCCTCAACTGCGGTGTTGACGGCGGTATCGAAGCCGATACACCAGTCGGTGCCGGGAGCGTCGTTGTCGATGGTCGCCGGCACTACCACCGTGGCGATGCCGTGCTCGCTGGAGAGAGCGCGGGCGCCGCGCAGCGTGCCCTCGCCGCCGATGGCTACGAGGCCGTCGACGTTGAAGGCGCGAAGGACCTCGGCGCCACGGGCACGCCCTTCCGGCGTGTAGAACTCCTCGCAGCGCAGGGAGCCCAGGAAGACGCCGCCGCGCTGAATGATGTTGCTGACGTCGTGGCGGTGCAGGATGATGAGCTGACGGTTGATGAGGCCAACGTAGCCGTCCTTGACGCCAAGCGTCTCCAGGCCGCGATGGGAGCCCGCTCGGACGACGGCGCGGACGCAGGCGTTCATGCCGGGCGCGTCGCCGCCGCTCGCCAGGATGGCAATACGCTTCATGCCTTCGGCCGAAGTCCTTTCGGCTGTGGAGACCGTGGTCGATTCTAGAGCTCGCTGAGGAGCCGGAGCCAGTCACGGACCAAGCGCGGCGTCAGGAAGCGCTCGCGGACGCGCTGCTGGCCCAACCGTCCTATTTTCTTCGCCTCTGCTGGGTGACGCAAGAGGTAGAGGGCCTTCTCGGCGCACTGGTCCGTGCTGTCGACGAGGAAGCCGCCGATGCCGTCCTCCATTTGCAGCGGAATACCGCCGGCGCGGTTCGCGACGACGGCGGTCCCCTTCCAAAGGCTCTCGGAGATGATGAGCCCGAAGCCCTCGCGGATCGACTTCTGGATGATGACGTCGGACTTGCGCTGGAAGGCGTTGACCTCCACATTGCTCACGCCGACGAGGTTGGTGCGGACGTGGATGTCGGGATCGTCCTTCGTCTCCGCGACGACGTCGTTGTAGATGCCCCAACCCTCCGGGTCGTCTAGGGCCATAGAGCCGAGCAGCGCAAGCTGGAGGCCGGGCACGTCTTCCCGCACCTTGCGAAAGACCTCGATGACGCCGAACGGGTCCTTCCACGGATCGAAGCGCGAGACTTGGGTCATGAGCGGCTGGTCGGGGTTCACGCCGAGCCAGACCAGCATCTCGCGGCAGAGGTCGTCAGGCAGGTCGAGGTTCTTTGGGCTCAAAGGGTCGATAGCCGGCGGGATAATAGCCAGCTTCTTGTGCTCGACGCCCGGCGGCACGAAGCGCTGCATCGTGAAGACGAGGGCGTCGTACTCGACGAAGTAGCGGGCCATAAAGGCCAGGACCTCTTCGTTCGGGCTAGAGGTGTCGATGTGGCAGCGCCAGATCCACTTGGAGCCGTTGCGGCCCTTAAAGTGGCGTATCGCCAGCGGCTGCGGGTCGTGGATGACGACAAAGTCGTATTCCTCGTCCAGCAGGTCGGCGTTGAGCTTGTTGTACATCAGGTAGGTCTCGCCGGCGAGACGAGTGATCTCCTCCGGAGCGCCCTGCAAAGCGTTGTGGAAAGCTTTGGTTATGGCGAAGAACTGGGGGTCGCCGTAGATGCACTTCCAGTCGGCGTTTATGCCCAGGCCGCGGTAGATGGGAATGACAGCCCGCAGCAGCTCGGAGACGCCGCCGCCGTAGGGCGTCGCATTGACGTGCAGGAGGCGGGCGCCCTTCAGCTGAGCGGCGAGTGCTCGGATCTCCTTCGCCATCTCCGGCGCCGTGAACGGCTCATAACTCTTGAAATCGACAACGCCAACATCGACCTGGTCAAGCATTTCCCGTTTTCCTCTTCTGATTCGCGCGCGGTATCCGTTTCCCGGGCGCGCCTGTGCTCTTAATACGTTTACGGTCGGGTAAGCGTCAAGCTGAACCACGGGGCGCATGCCAAAGGGAGAGCGGAAGGCGGTATAATCGGAAGGATACGGGCGAAAGGCAGGGACAGCCATGCAACCACGAGTTCGCGATCTCCGTAACTACCAGGCAGAAGTCTTGCTGCGCGACGGCTCCAAGGTGCGCCTTCGCCCGATACGCGCCGACGACACGGACGCGTGGCTCTTCCTCTTCAGCCGCCTCAGCACGCGCACGATCTATATGCGCTTCCATCACGTCATCGCCGAGGTGACGCGTGCGGAAGCCGAGACGTACACAAACATCGATTACGAGAACAACTTCGCGCTCGTGGCCATTCTTGGCGAGCCGCCGGACCAGCGGATCATCGCCATCGGCCGCTTCGCGCGGCTGGCGAACCCCGAGCGCGCGGAGGTGGCGTTTCTGGTCGAGGACAGCCATCAGGGCCGCGGCATCTCGACGCACTTGCTGGAGCATCTGGCGATAGCGGCGCGGGAGAAGGGGATTCGCGTCTTCGAGGCGGAGGTGCTGGCGGAGAACCGCGACATGATGGAGGTGTTCAAGGACTTCGGCTTCACGGTGGACGCGCAGTACGCGGAGGGCACCTTCCACGTCGTCTTCCCTATCGAGGAGACGGAGGTCGTCGAGCAACGGGGGGAGCAGCGCGAGCTGGTCGCGGCTACGGCTTCGGTGCGCGTCTTCTTCAACCCAACGAAGGTCGCCGTCATCGGGGCGTCGCGCTATCGCGGCACTATCGGCGCCGAGCTGTTCAACAACATCCTCGATACTGGCTTCAGCGGCGTCGCCTACCCGGTGAACCCGACGACCAACGCGGTCGGAGCTGTGCGCGCCTACGCCTCCGTCCTCGAGATACCGGACGACATCGACCTCGCCATCATCATTGTGCCGGCCGAGCAGGTCCTGGACGTCGTCGACCAGTGCGGGCGCAAGGGCGTGCGCGGCGTCATCGTCATATCCGCAGGCTTCAAGGAGACGGGCGCCGAGGGCGCGGAACGGGAAGCGGCGCTGGTGGCGAAGGTCCGCAACTATGGCATGCGGATGCTGGGGCCGAACTGCATGGGCGTCCTCAACACCGACCCGGAGGTCTCCTTGAACGCCACCTTCTCGCCGGTGTTTCCGCCGCGCGGCAACGTGGCCCTGCTTTCGCAGAGCGGCGCCCTGGGGCTGGCGCTCCTCGACTACGCCCGCAGCCTGAAGCTGGGTCTGTCGACGTTCGTGAGCGTCGGCAACAAGGCGGACGTCTCCAGCAACGACCTCATCCAGTACTGGGAGCAGGACCCTTCGACGGAGGTCATCCTGCTGTACCTGGAGTCGTTCGGGAATCCGCGCAAGTTCGCCCGGCTGGCCCGCCGCATCGCCAACGTCAAGCCGATCCTGGCGCTGAAGAGCGGCCGAAGCAGCTCCGGGTCGCGGGCCGCGGCGTCGCACACGGGATCGCTGGCGGGGCTCGACGTAGCTGCGGACGCGCTGTTCCGGCAGGCGGGCGTCATCCGCATGGATACGCTCCAGCAGCTCTTCGACGTCGCGAACCTGCTGTCACACCAGCCGCTGCCCGCTGGACGAAATGTCGCGATCGTCACGAACTCGGGTGGCCCGGCCATCCTTGCCGCCGACGCCTGCGAGGGCTACGGTCTGCACGTGCCGCCCCTCTCCGACGAGGTCAAGGCGGCTTTGCGCACGTTCCTGCCAGCCGCTGCCGGCCTGTCGAATCCCGTCGACATCATCGCCTCGGCTTCGCCGCGCGACTTCGGCAGAACGCTGCGCGTACTTTGTGAGCAGGACGACATCGACGCGGTCATTGTCATCTACATCGCGCCGCTGGTGAGCCTGCCGAAGCAAGTCGCGGCGGAGGTGCACGAGGTCGCGCGTCACTTCCGACACAAGAAGGCCATTCTTGCCTGCTTCATGAGCTCGGGCGGGTCGCCCGATGAGCTGGCGGCAGACGACTACGTCATCCCTTCGCTCGCGTTCCCGGAGGCGACGGCGATGGCGCTCTCCCGCGCCGCGGACTACGCGGACTGGTGTCGCCGGCCAAAAGGCGTCGTCCCCAAGATCGAAGGGATCGAGCGGGAGAAGGCGCGGGACATCGTGGAGCGGGTGGTCGCCGGCGACAAGGCGGAGAGCGTTTGGCTGCCGCCGGACGCCTGCGCAGAGCTGCTCGACGCATACGGGATCCGCAGCGCCACAGTGCGAATCGCGACGACGCCCGACGAAGCGGCGGAGGCAGCAAAGTCGATGGGCTATCCCGTCGCGGTGAAGCTTGTATCTTCGACGATAACGCACAAGACCGACGTCGGCGGCGTCGTCCTCGGACTCGATTCGGAGGAGGCGGTGCGCCGCGCTTTCGAGCAGATCCGAGAGCGCCTCCGTGCTTCGGGCCAGCTCGAGGCAATGGCGGGCGTCATCGTGCAGCAGATGGTGCCCGGCGGCGTCGAGGTTATCGTCGGCCTGACCCAGGACCCGTCGTTCGGCCCGCTGATCATGTTCGGCCTCGGCGGCATCCAGGTTGAGCTCATCAAAGACGTCTCTTTTCGCATCCACCCGCTGACGGACGTCGACGCGCGGGAGATTGTGCGGTCCGTGAAGGCATATCCGCTGCTCACGGGCTATCGCGGTTCGCCGCCGGCTGATGTTGCCGCCCTCGAACAGCTCCTGCTGCGTGTCTCGGCGCTGGTTGAGGACGTGCCGGAGCTGGCTGAGATGGACCTGAATCCGGTGAAAGTGCTGTCGCCGGAAGAGGGCTGCTTCGTGGTGGACGCCCGCGTCCTGCTGCGACCCATCGAATAGCCTCGCCAGCTTCTCTTTCGCCGTTCACCCTTCGCTGCCCATCGGTTGCCTTCACAAAGGTCTACCGAACGGCGATTGCGAGTCCGACAATCCTTCGAGGGGAACTTTCAACCGCTGCCTTCTGATAGCGATTAGGGCGGGCATGGCGAGAATCACAAGGTGGTTTGGTAGGTGCGTGTTCGGCACCATCAGGGGACGCTCGCTGCTTGCCAGCGTGCTCCTGCTTGCTCTGCTTGCGACCGTTTCCCTCATCGGCGTCGTGCGCATGAGCGCCGACCGCAGCGTCCACAGAACCCTGGAGCAGAAGACCACCACTGTTCTTGATCTGGAGGAGGCCCGAGCCCAATTCTTCTCCGCCGGCATGTTCTTCGCTACGGCAGCCCTAACGAACGATCCTCATCCCCTCAGCGACTCCTACTACAATGCCATAGCCCAAGGGCAGGCCTATCTGCAGATGGCCCGCGACAACATCCAGGCCGAGGGTGACCCCTCGCTCATTGCCGATCTGGACCGCGCCCAGCAATATACGGCAGAGCTAAGCAGTCTCATCGACTCGCTCACCACAACGGGTAGCGGCAATTCGCAAACGCCCGTGACCGAGTACATGCCCAAACTCTTGCCGGTAGCTAACCTTCTCCTAGACAACCTGGCCCAGGTCTCGCAGGCGGAACAGAACTCGGTTGCCGCCGAGGTATCCAACGCGAACCATCAGGCGAACCTGAATCTCTGGATGCTGGCGATCATTGGCGCTGCCGGCGGCCTGCTGGCCGTCCTCGTGCTCACGAGCCTCATTCGTCTGGTCGTCGGGCCGCTCGCGTCCCTTCAGCGAGGCGTTAGAGCCGTGGCCTCCGGCGACCTCGAGTCGCGCGTCGACGTGTCGGGCCCGGCGGAAGTGGCGTCGCTCGCCAGCGATTTCAACGACATGGTGGGAAAGCTGAACGGCGTATCGGAGCAGATGCGGCAACGCGTTCGCCTGGAGTCGGCGGTGGCGCGAGTGTCGAGCGTGCTAGCGACGTCGAATAGCGTCGATGGAGCGCTCATCGCCACGCTCCGCATTCTCGGCGAGACCATAGACGTCGAGCACGCGTACGTCTTCACGTTCAACAGCGACGGGACGCGGCTGGACAACACGCACGAGTGGAACGTTCCCGGCAGGAACCCCACTCGAGACCGCTTCCAGGGGCTCGATACCGCAACCTACTGCTGGTGGGTCGGCAAACTGGAGCGGAACGAGGACATCGTCCTCCATGATCTGCACCAGTTGCCGGTGGAGGCGGAAGCAGAGAAAGAACTGCTCCAGAAGATGCGCGTGCGTTCGCTGCTTGCCGTCCCGTTCAGCAACCACGGGCGGCTCGCGGGCTTCATTGCGTTCGGTGACACTCGCGGACCGCACATCTGGCACGATCAGAACGTGAAGCTGGTGCGACTTGCGGCGGAGAGCACGGCGTCATTCATCGAGCGCAAGCAGGCGGAGCAGGCAGTGCGCGAGAGCGAAGAGCGGTATCGCATGCTCTTTGAGCGCTCCCCGGACGCGGTCTATCTCTACGATTTCAAAGGCCACTTCCTCGACGCCAACGACCGCTATTTGCAGCTCCTCGGCTACTCGCGTGAGGAGATGGCGCGCCTCAGCTTCCCGGACCTGTGGGCCCAGGACTACTCTATCCCTGTCGCAGCACTCGTCGACGAGCTGAAGGCGACGGGCCAGCAATCGGAGCCCTCCATCTTCAGGCTGCGCCGCAACGACGGCACGTTCATCGAGGTCGAGGCGTCCGCGGCGGCCGTGCAGCGAGGAGACGGCCCGCCGGCGGCGCTCGGCGTCGCGCGCGACGTCACTGAGCGCATGCAGGCGGAGGAAGCGCTGCGCGAGAGCGAAGAGCGGTTCCGATCGCTCAGTACCGCCGTGCCTGTCGGCATATACCTGACCGACGCGCGGGGCGGAACTGTCTACGTCAACGAACGGATGCTCGCCATCTGCGGGCTGAGCTTCGAGGAATCGATGGGGCTCGGCTGGCTTAGAGCGGTCCACCCCGACGACCGCGACCGCGTGGTTGCCGCGAAGGAAAATGCGAATGCCGAGAGCCAGGAGTTCGCGGAGGACTTCCGGATCATAACGCGAGAGGGAGAGACGCGCTGGGTCAGCGCCCACTCCAGGGCAATAGGCGACCATGGCGGACGGGTCGGCGCGCTCGAGGACATAACCGACCGCAAGTTGGCGGCGGACGCGCTGCGACAGAGCGAAGAGCGGTTCCGCTCGCTTGGCGCTTCCGCGCCTATCGGCATCTTCCAGTCCGACCCCACGGGCAAGGTGACGTTCGTCAACGACCACTTCGGCGAAATTGCCGGCTTCTCGTTCGTTGAGAATCCCGATGCCACCTGGTTCGACGTCATTCACCCGGACGACCGCGAAGGCACAATCACCGGCGTCATTGAAGCGATCAAGGAGCGCAAGGAGTTTTCCCGAGAGCTGCGCCTGCTTTCGCCATACGGCGTTACGCGCTGGGTTTGCGCCCGGGCGACGAACATCCGCGCCAAGGACGGCCGCTTTGCCGGCCTCGTCGGAACTATAGAGGACATCACTGAGCGCCGCCAGGCCCAGGAGGCGCTGCGCCAGAGCGAGGCCAGATTCCGGTCGTTAAGCGCCTCCGCGCCTATCGGCATCTTCCTCGTGGACGGCGAGGACAGAGTGACTTATGTCAATGAATGTCTGCGGGCGTTCATAGGCAAGAACATCCCAGAAAAGGTGGACGCCGCCCTCGAGGCAATCGTGCATTCCGAAGATCAGGGGCCGATTCGTAAAGCGCACGAAGAGGCCGGGGGCCTGCCGAGGTACGAGCTTTCGCAGGAGTTTCGCGTGATGACTGCAGCCGGCGAGACTCGATGGACCCGCGTGCACGTCACTCCCATTCTGTCGCCGGAGGGTGACCGCACGGGGCTCGTCGGCACGGTAGAAGACATCACCGAGCACAAGAACATGGAGCGGGAGCGTCAGGACGCGTATGAAAAGACGACGCTCCTCCTGGCGAGGGCGGCCGAGGCGCGCGATCCGTATACCGAGCATCACCTCTTCCGAATACGCGGCTACTCCGTGGCCATTGCGCAGGAGATGGGACTGAGCCCGGGCATCGGCGAGGAGATAGGATTGGCCGCCCTGCTGCACGACCTGGGTAAGACGCGCGTGCCCGACGCCATCCTGACGAAGCCGGGGCCTCTAACGGAAGACGAATGGCAGATCATGCGACGCCACACCCTCTGGGGGGAGAAACTGCTGCCGCACGATCCCTGGTTCGAGACAGCGCGGCAGATCACGCGCTCCCATCACGAGAACTGGGACGGCACCGGCTACCCCGACCACCTCGCCGGGACCGAAATCCCCCTGGCCGCGACCATCGTCGCTGTGGCCGATGGCTTCGACGCCATGACGTCGCGACGGCCGTACAAGGGCGCCTGGCCGCCGGCCCGAGCGATGCGTGAGCTCCGGGCGACAAAAGGCAAGCGCTATTCGCCGGAAGTCGTTGAAGCGTTCGAGCGCGCTGTCGCCTCCGGCGCAGTCGCAAGGATAGCCGGCGTCCAGCGGCGTAACGTCTCGGCCCTTATGAAGGCCGCCTAGGCCGACGAAGCTGGGAAGGCGCGAATCTGAAATGCGGAGGCGGCTCTCGCGAGCGGCCTTTTTCTTTTTCCGCAAATGCATCTAAACTGGATTCTGACATGAACGACTACAGCGAAATCATCGCAGCGCTGGAGAAGGGCGCCGAGGAACAGCCCGAGCTGCTGGAGACGGTCGACCTCTGCTGCAAACTGCTGGAAATCCAATCGCGCTTCCAGGTCCCGATGGAAGCGGACGTCCTGAAGCCCGAGGAGGCGCGGGCCCGCCTGCAACGCGGCGACCCGTTGCTTTCCATCGAAGAGCTCGACATCGACGCCGGCAGGCTGACGGACCTCGCGATGCAGATCTCCTTCGCCGTGGCGGAGTGCCGGCGAGAGCGCGTCAGGCAGCTCGCCGATATTCATGCCTGGCTGCATCGCCGCCGCGACCGCATGAGGACCCTGGCAATCATCTATCTGAACGGCGGCGTCCTGCCCGAAAGCAACAGCGGCATCGACGGCGGGCTGCTGGCTTTTGTCATGCACAACGCCCTCCATCCGTTCCTGCGGGCGCGCGCGCAATCGCTCAGCCGCCTCGTCGATGCGAGCAGTTGGTATCGCGGCTACTGCCCGGTCTGCGGCGGCGAGCCCGACATGGCGGCGCTGGAGAAGGGCGGTGGCAGGCGGCGCTTGCTCTGCTCGCGCTGCGACGCGGAATGGCCTTTCCGCCGCCTGGGCTGCCCTTTCTGCGGGAACGACGACCCCAAGGAGATGGCTTTCCTCCCCGGCGAGGACAAGGGCCACCACCTTGCGATATGCGAGCGCTGCCGTCGCTATCTGAAGACGGTAGACTTCCGCGAGACGGCGGAGCGACCGCTGGCGGCGGAGCGCGTCCTCACGGCGGGAATGGACGCCTCGGCGCAGGGGACCGGCTATCGCGCCCGGGCGTGAGCTTCGCCCCAGCTCCTCAGCTTCACTTCCGCACGTAGACCCTGAACAGGTTGTTCGCCCACGTCGCCTGGTAGCTTTGCGCCAGAAGATCGCTCAGTCCGGGGTAGGCGGCGAGCGCCTCGACTGTCGTCTGGTTCGTGCCGGTAAGCCACGGCTGCGGGTAGCTGCCCGCGACTGCGATGAAGTGCGGCGGCTTGGCGCGAAGGCCGGCGACGAGCTCGTCTCGCCACGACGAAGGCGCCCAGTGAGCGCTGAGCCCCGTGTCGTAGATGAATCTGCTGACGAGGGGCTGGTCCGCCCACCAGTAGATCACGGGCCAGTTGCCCCAGATGAACAAGCTCTTATCGTTGCCGCCGTTGGCGTCAACGTAGGCAAGCATCTCCCTATCCAGAGAGAAGTTCGGCGTATACTTCGCCTCGTTGTCGGCCTGCGATGTTCTGCCCGTCGCGTAGCCGAGGAACTGACGGTACTGCTCATACGGGTTCGCGAGCAAACCCGGCGTCAGCAGGACGAGGAAGGCGCCCGCCAGCCCATAGGCGGCCCATCGCTGAGCGACGCCCGGTCCGCTCACGTAGGCGACGACCCGGTCAATTGCACAGCCGGCAAGGAGCGCCAGCGGGAAGATCATCGCCAGCCACTGGTAGTCGAAGAACTTCCCCTGGCTCCAGACGCCCGCCAACGAAGCAACCGCGACGATGGCGACGAGCACGATCTCCTTTCGCCGCAACCCCGCCAGCGCAAGGAACGCCGCGCCAGCCGCGGGCACGACCAGGAACAGGTTGTCGCGAATGTAGTCACGTGTAGCGCGGGCCAGGAAGTGGAGGTACGATTCACCGGGCGGCGACCAGCGGAGCGACGTGTAGGGCCAGACGTGCAGCCGCTGGATGTCGATGAAATCGCGGAGTGCGCCTCCCGCCGCCAGGTAGACGCCGAAGACGGCCACGACCGCCAGGAACCCGACGGCGGCAACCGACAGGCGCTTCAGCGCGGGTGCAACCCGCAGCGGCCTCTCGGCGAATATCAACTCTATCGCCGGCAGCGCGAACACGTAGAAGACCGCCGACATCTTGAGGCTGAACGCCAGCCCGAGCAACACGCCGGAGAAAAAAGCGCCTGCACCGGCGCCGCGACTGGCGTTCGGGCGATAGAGCAGAATAGACAGGACGACCGGCAGCGCCAGAAAGCTTTCCGTCTGGCCCAGTCCCTCGTAGCCCGCGCGCGTCAGGTACGTCACGCCATAGAGACAGCCGGCGAGAACGCCCGCCCTCTCGCCGAAGAATCGCCTCCCGAGAAGATAGATCGCCACCATCGCCAGCGCCGTGTTCGCGAGGTCGAGGATGCGGATGCTGACCATGTGTTGCCCGAGCGGGAGAAAGGCGAGCGTGTATATGAAATAGATCCCGGGCGATTTCACGTCCCACAAGTCGCGATAGGGCATGCCGCCGGAAAGAATCGTGCGGGCAGCGAGGGCAAAGACTGACTGGTCGGTGTAGAAGGGCACGATAAGCGTCGGCAGGCCGAGTAGCAGGACGATCAGGAAGGCGCCGCCCACGACCCGGTACCGCCGCAGCCAGACGCGGAGGGCAGCGCCGGTCCGGGGCAGAGGCGTTCGTTCGCCGGCAGTCGCGACGTCGTGAAGCATCATCGGGAGTATAGCTGCGAAACGTTCCGCCCGCCACATTTGTCAACATTTGAAAGGTTCCCTTGACGGGGGAAAGGCCTTTGCGTATCATCACACGGACGGGCTTTAGGGTGGAGGGATGACATGCGAGCCTCAGTTCTCGTCCGCAGGCGCCAACTCCAAGCGATTCTCCTGCTTCCACTGGCCGCGATTCTGATTCTTCTGGCCTCATCCTGCTACACACTGCATACCGAGAACTCCTGGATCCGCATTCAGAATATGGGCAGCGCCGCCGCGAACATCCAGATCAGGTATCTGGGGGCTGACGGCAGCGTCGTCGCCAGCGAATCGTGTCCCGGCACCTGCCCGGCCATTCCGCCCGGCGGCGGCTGGACGTTCATTGAAAGCCGCAGCGCGTCCGTTCCCAAGGGATTCATCGGTTCGGCGGTAGTCACGAGCGACCAGCCAATCGCCGTCCTTCTGGCGAAAGACGTCGATGCCGGCGACGGTTATTACGAGACCGCGGGCGATACAGTCAGTGTCAATGCCGGCGCGGGCAAGCTCTACCTGCCGCTGGTCATCGACAAGGACGGCGCGGACCAGGCGTGGAACTCCCGCTTCGCTGTCCAGAACATGGGCGGCACAACCGCCTGCGCGACGCTCGTATACACGAGTAACGTTAGCGACTCGGAGGTCTACTGGGACCCGTTCAATCCCGCTGCCGGCGGAACGCCTCAGGACGGCTGCCCCCAGGGCGGCATTCCCATTCCGGCGGGCGGGACGCTCTTCCGCTCCTACCAGACGATGAACGTCGGCTCGAACTTTACGGGCTCCGTGCGCGTCGACCTCTACACTAACGCGCAGGGCGTCCCGCCGTCGCAGCAGATGGTCGTTGCCACAACCGACGTCTTCAACATCGACTCGCACCAGCTCGCCGGCTACAGCGGCTTCACCAGCAGCGACATGGGCACTTCGCTCCTGCTGCCGATCATTGAGCGCACGGCCGGCGGCGAATGGAGCACGGACTTCGAGATAATGAACAGCGACCCCAGCCAGGCAGCCAGCGTGACATTGCAGATCTCGGGGCTCGACGGCAACAACCAGCCGGTCACCAAGAGCAGCAGCTTCGCCGTCCAAGCTTCGCGGCAGTGCTTCCAGGACAGCGACGTTGCCAACTGTCTGGCGCCCGCGGACACCCTTCCGCAGAACTTCGAGGGCTCGGCGCTGATAACGTCCAGCAGGCCGGTGGGCGTCGTCGTGTCGCGCTCGTCGAACCGCGGCGACGTCTACACTGATTACCGCGGCCTGCGGACCGACACAGCGGCCAAGCGCGTCTATCTACCGCTCGTCGACAAGAACTCGCCGGATGGCGCCGCTCGCGCCGGCCTGAGCTCGTGGGTGGAGGTAGCGACTGCTGACGGCGGCGCGGCTAATCTCACCATCACCTACGTCAGCAGCGACCTGCCGACAGGGAAGATGTCTTATCAGATGAAAGTAACCGGGACCGTAAAGATCCTGCAGTCGTGGGAGACCAGTCTGCCGGCATCGTTCACCGGCTCCATGATCATCGATTCGGACAAACCGATAGTCGCCCTGGGCGACGTGATTGCCGGCGCTTACCCTGGGGATACCGACCTAATGTACGAGGGAATCGCGGGGCAGTAGGACCTCCGAGGATTTCGACGCTAACAGGGGCTCGACTCACGTCGGGCCCCTTTCGCATCGGCCGGGAATCCCAGCGTAACTCAAGCCACGTGGTTCTGCTCCGAGGGCAGGTTCAAATGCGTGGCCAGCTCGCGGGCGTGGTGCTCACAGTAGAGCCCGTCGCCGGTGTACTGGTGGAAGTGCAGGCGGGCCCCCTTCCAGGAAACGCGGTGAGAGACGTCCCAGCCCAGCGGCAGCCGGCAGCGTCGGGCGCCGCGTTCCTTGTCGACATGGGTTACGACGCAGGTGCCCCAGCGCGTCCGAAGGCCTTCGCAGTGGGCGTGCTTGTGCCAGCCCTTCTGGCCACCGCAACTGGGGCAGGGCTTGCTGACCTTGCCGACGAGGGCGAAGTGAACCCCGTAGTCACGCTTGGCTGGCTTTTTCATCGTTGCGCCTCCTGCACAGAAGAATGCCGTCTGACCAGATAATCGGCACTTTCGGCTGTGGGTTAAGCGCAACTCCCCGAACGCCTGGGGAGCAGTCTTCCTCAGGTTTGTCGGACGCGTGTGCCAATGCTCCTTAGGATCTCTTCTGCAGTCCACGCGTCCGTGACAAGCGTCAAGTTGCTCAGGTTGACCGGCGCCTCCGGACACTCGCCGGTTGCTAACCTGGCAAGCGCGCTAACCTTCTGCGCGCCACCTGCCCGCTTCAAGGCGGCAGTATGGCACTGCCTGCCAAACGCCCCGTCGTCCAGGATATCGACGCCACCTTACTTCGTGCTTGGCGCCTTCTTGATCTTCTCCTGCTTCGGCTTCTTGACCTTCTTGCCGCCCTTATCCTTGCTTGCCATGGTGTCCCTCCTTCTGCTTTTATCAGGATAGCAGCACAGGGCAGCGCTTTCTACCCCCGACGCGCGCCCCGCGCCCGCTCACTTGCCCGCTCACTTGCCGCGAGCAGCCGCTTTCGCAGCCGCAGGCTCTTCGGCGTCACCTCCAGCATCTCGTCCTCAGCGATCCACTCCAGCGCCTGCTCCAGCGACATACGCCGCACCGGCAGCAGTTGCACCGCAATGTCCGAAGTCGACGAGCGGATATTGGTGAGCTTCTTTTCCTTCGTGATGTTAAGGGGGATGTCCCCCTCGCGCGCGTTCTCGCCCAGGACCAGCCCCTCATACACGCGTTCCCCCGGCTCGACGAAGACCTCCCCGCGCTCCTGGGCCTGCTCCATAGCGTACGCCGTCACTGCGCCCGTGCGGTCCGCCACCAGCGCACCGTTCGTACGATGCTCGATATCTCCCTGCCACGGCTCATACCCATCGTACAGGTGGTTCAGCAGACCGGTGCCGCGCGTGTCCGTCAGGAACTGGCTGCGGAAGCCGATGAGCCCTCGCGACGGGATACGAAACTCCAGCCGCACCCGGCCCGTGCCGTGGTTCACCATGTTCGTCATACGCCCCTTGCGGATGGCGATCTTCTGCGACACGATGCCCACGTACTCCTCCGGACAGTCGATCACCAGGTGCTCCATGGGCTCATGTATAACGCCATCGATTTCGCGGGTTATCACCTGCGGCTTGCTCACCGAAAGCTCGAACCCCTCGCGCCGCATCGTCTCGATCAGGATCGCCATTTGCAGCTCGCCGCGGCCCGACACCCTGAAGTTGTCCGCCGAGTCGCCCGGCTCAACGCGCAGCGCCACGTTCGTAAGCACTTCCCGCTCCAGCCTGTCCTTCAGGTTTCGCGACGTCACGAACCGCCCCTCCTGGCCGGCGAAGGGCGACGTGTTGATGGAGAACATCATGCTCACCGTCGGCTCGTCGATGGTCACGCGCGGAAGCGCCCGCGGGTCATCCGCGTCGGTGATCGTGTCCCCGATGTTCACCTCGTCGAATCCTGCCAGTTGTACGATCTCGCCCGGCCCTGCCTGGGTCACTTCGACGCGCTCCAGCCCCTCAAATGTGTAGAGATAGCTTATCCGGGCGCGATCGATTCTGCCGTCCTCGCGGATCAGCGCCACGTCCTGCTTCGCGCGCACGCGCCCGTTGACGATGCGTCCCACCGCCAGCCGTCCCACAAAGTCCGAGTAATCGAGATTTAGCACGAGCATCTGCAGAGGCATCGACGGCTGATAGCGCGGCGCCGGAATCGACCGGATGATCTCCTTGAAGAGCGGCTCGAGGCGATCGTCCTCGCCGTCGGGTGTCAGCCGGACAACGCCGCCGCGCGCGATCGTGTACAGCACCGGAAAATCGAGCTGCGACTCGTGCGCGTCGAGGTCGATGAAAAGGTCGTAGATCTCGTCCAGCACCTCCCGCGGCCTTGCGTCCTTCCGGTCGATCTTGTTGATCACGACGATCGGCGGCAGTCCCAGCTCCAGCGCCTTCTTCAGCACGAAGCGCGTCTGCGGCAGCGGCCCCTCGCTGGCGTCGACCAGCAGCAGCACGCCGTCCACCATCTTCAGCGTGCGTTCCACCTCCCCCCCGAAGTCGGCGTGTCCGGGCGTATCGACAATGTTGATCTTGTACCGGCCAAACCGTACCGCTGCGTTCTTAGCCAGAATCGTGATCCCCTTCTCGCGTTCCAGGTCGTTCGAGTCCATCACCCGGTCGACGACCTCCTGGTTCTCGCGGAACACGCCGGTCTGCCGCAGCATTGCGTCGACGAGCGTCGTCTTGCCGTGGTCGACGTGGGAGATGATCGCGATGTTGCGGATGTTCTTTCGGACGACCTCGCCCTCAATGGCTTTGGCTTCGGCTGCGCTCATGCTGGCTCCACAAAGAAAGCCGGGCGATTCGCTCGGCCTCGTGTCTGGCGAATTGGAGCGGGGGACGGGATTCGAACCCGCGACGTCCTGCTTGGAAGGCAGGAGCTCTACCGCTGAGCTACCCCCGCACCATTTCGTATCTATCTACAGCCTCTAACTGATTTGCTATTGACGAACACCGCTTGAATACTCTATAACTAGCGCAACTGCGGAACGCTGGCGATAGGAGGAATGCGGTGCAAGAGCCTGTAACCGGAAGCAGTATAGCACAGGGCGATATCCTTGTTAACGTGGATAGCTTCGCTCGTCACCTCCGTGCGGAGAACCTCTCCCCAAAAACCATTGAGACGTATTTGGACAGTGCTCGACAGCTCGCGGGGTATCTTCGGGAGCAGGGGATGCCGCAGGACGTGGCGAAGGTGCGGCGTGAGCACGTCGAGAGTTTCATTGCGTATCTGCTAGAACGTTGGAAGCCTGCGACGGCGAACAATCGGTATCGAGGGCTGCAGTCTTTCTTCAGGTGGTTGGAGGAGGAAGGGGAAATCAAGGAGTCGTCGATGGCGAAAATGAAGCCGCCTAGGGTCCCTGAGAACCCTCCGCCAGTGCTGCGCGAGGAGGAGCTGCGGGCGCTGCTGGCGACGTGTGAAAAGGGCGGCGGTCTGGAGGACCGCCGAGACGCGGCGATATTGCGCATATTCATCGACACGGGTGCGCGTCGAGCGGAAATCGGCGGGTTGCGGTACGACCCGAAGGACGAGGAGCAAAGCGATGTTGACCTGGACAGAGGGTTGATTCGCGTCTTAGGGAAGGGGCGAAGAGAACGGGTGCTGCCGATTGGCGCAAAGGCTGTGAAGGCTCTTGACCGATACCTGAGGAAGCGGAAGCAGCATCCGGCAGCGTCATCACCGTGGCTGTGGCTCGGTCACAAGGGCCAGTTTGGGGACACAGGGATCTTCCAGATGGTCAAGCGACGTGGCCGGCAGGCAGGTCTTGGCGACATTCACCCGCATCAGTTGCGCCACACGTTCGCGCATGATTGGCTGTCGCATGGAGGCAATGAGAGCGACTTGATGCGAATCACGGGCTGGCGGTCCAGGACGATGGTGCAGCGCTACGCCGCCTCGACGGCCGATGAGCGGGCTCAAGCGGCCCATCGAAGGTTGGGCCTCGGGGATAGGATATGACTGACCGGAAACTGTACAGCAAGTACCGGATGCTGCTGGCGCGTAAGCCCGTGCCAACTACGAGCTGGAAATACTTCAACAGGAAACTATCGCTTGAAGAGCCGACAGAGTTCAGCCTGGAGGAAATACAAGCGCTGGTCGGGTGGCGACTGCTATTGTGGGCAGCCATCAAATCGAAGATGTATGTAGTCAGCGGGCTGCGCGAAGATGGCGGTTGGGACGTGCTGTCCAAGTGGGCGAGGGAGAAGGCTCGACAGGATGATCTGGTGGCAATGGCGGAAGGGCGGATGCGCAAGGCGCAACCAGGGAGAAGACGGGGTTCGGGGGTGGACATGCTGATCGGGCATCTGTGGGGAATAGAGGGGCTAGAGGACTACGATGAGATTCTGAGGGTTGTGAAGGCGTGCGATACCCCGGCGATCCAAGAGGTGGTGAAGGAATGGGACGGCAAGGACGGCCGAGAGAAGGCGCGTAAGGCGGGGTGGCGGGGAAGGAAGGGGCATTCGAAACAAGATTGTAGGTACTGTAGAGAGGGATTGCCGCCGAGCGTAGCAGAAGCGCTAGCGTATCGTAAACGTCGTTCATAGAATAGCGTACATTTGAGGTGCGCTGGGCGTCGCCTGAATCGGCTATCTTCGACTCATGTCGAAGGTGGCCGATTTCGTTTTTGGGCTGGTGTCACGGTGAGCGGCGAAGCGAGTCTTCGAGCAAGAATAGCATCGTACTCCCGTTGGGCGATGACCTCGGACCGGACTGCTGCGACGGCAGCGGCCCGGTCTTCTTTCGATTCTCGTTTCGAGCGCCAGGTCGACCCTGACGGCGTCATGAGTGCCGAACAGCGTGCCGCCTGCGCCGAATCGGCGCGCAAGGCGTACTACACACGCCTGGCGTATCTCTCGGTAAAGGCGCGACGAAAGGGCAGGGCTAACCGATGACTACCGTGGCCGACGGCAAGCCAGTCAAGGGCGAGCGAGCGGAGCAAGCGAGTTCATCGCAGACCCTTGACTCGCGGCCGGAGGGCGTAAGATCGCTCACCAGTGGCCGGAGACCGCAAAGCCGGAACCGGCCACGTTACCAAGAAGAAGGTCTCTCGGCGCTTTCCGCAAAGCGGGAAGCGCTTCTTACTCGCCGCTTCGAGCGGCAAGGGCGACCGCGTACCATCCCCTTAGCTTAGGCTGACGGGCCTGCTGGTTGTAAGTCGGCGTCGATATGGAGAATGAGCGGAGGCGCACCCGGCCCGCTCATTCTTGACGGGACGGGTGCGCCTAGTGCTCGGCCAACGGGAGGACGGTCTTGTTAGCAGCAGAGGCTACGTCAGCCTGGGGAGAGTGGGTTGCAGGGTTGCGGGAATGGCATGTGTTTGGGGGGCTGACGTTCGACCAGCGGCGATTTCAGGTGTACCGGTGCAAAGTTCCGGCGTTCGACGGGGGGATGTTCGGGGAGTCGACGGAGGCTTATGTGGTAGAGACGCCCCTCGTGATGCCGAAGGTTGTCGCGCGGGATGTGGCAATCGGGCGGTTCCAGCGGTGGGTGCGTCGGTGTGAGACGGCGTTAGGGCGGCGCGTCGACTACGTCGCTGCGTTGCAGTATCAGCGCAATGGCTGGCCGCATTTTCATCCGCTGTTGGACGTTGGGCGGCTCGTGGATGGGGATATCGCTATCATGGGTCGTCTGTGGTATGAGGAAAACGGGTACGGTCGGCTAGAGGTGCCGCGAGATTTGGAGGCGGTCGCGAAGTATGCCAGTCGTTATCTTGTGCGTGATATGGCTGATGGTGATGTGCTTCTTAGTCGTCTTCTCGGCCATAAGGGAGAGTTTTGTATTCCATTCTGACGGAGAGGCTCTGGCGTCCATGCTGGCAGGAGGAGCAAGAGGCGCCGCAGGGCGGCTAGCCACGACTAGCGGGCTTGCTGTCGTCGCTCTTTAGCACGGCGGTGAGACTTCGTGCGATGAACGTGAGCGCGGGAGCAATGATCCCCAGATAGTAGAACCCAACAATCGGCGGGTCTACAAGGACGCTCCAAATCAGGACGAATAGCAATCCAAGGACGAGCGCGACGAGGCCAAACTCGGCCGGTTTCATCATAAGTCTCCCCCTACAGGAACTGCTGACTGGGCGCGTTCCGGCGACGCGCCCATTCCACAAGACACAATCGGCCCCAAGGAGAAAAACTGAATAAAAACAATCGGCATTTTCTGTGAAACCCGTAGGGGTAGGATCGCCGATAGGCGCGGTCACGGGCGGGGAACGAGCTGGACGTTGAGGACCTGGATGAAGAGCTCCGCCTGTGCGAGGAAGAGAGGCGCGCTACACTGGTTCCCGCTGCAGGTTCAACGCCAGCAGGCGCTTGACGATCTCGCCGTCCGACAGCGCGTCGGGCGGCTCCGGCCAGCCGTATGCCGCGAACACCGCCTCGTCCAGCTTGCGATGCGCGTTTGCCAGCCAGGTGGGGCGTTGGTTGTAGAGATTGGTCAGCGTGCGCTTCTTCAGCTCACTCGGGGCGATGCTGTCTTCCGGCGGGTTGAGCCAGCCCTGCCGCAGCCCATCGAGCTCGCGGGCCGCCTCCGCAATCGCCATTTTCTGCTGCGGGGACGAGTGAGGAAGAGGAAATGTGTCAAAGCAGGACTTCGGTGTGTAGCGTGGCCTGTCCTCCAGTTGCGTTCCCATGAGAAGCGCCCAAACCTCATGAGCGCGGGAGTGGAGCACGCCGAAGAAATAGTCATTGTCTCGCACGAATACGATCAACTGGTGGTCTGGCAGAGTATCAGCCGGAAGCCACACGAAGAAGCGGTACTTGGTCAGGTTCGGCGTCGCAACGTACTGCAGGAGCCCTTCCGACCCTGCACGAAACTCGGGCCTAGCCTCAGCGTGGATCCACCAGCGCTCCCTATAGACCCTCCGCTTGTTGCTTGCTCGCTGCGGTTTGACGTGCCTTTTGACGTACTCGAACGGTGCCTCGTAGAGGGCAGCTTCGTTCTCGGTGGTGCCGGGAGGGAAATCAATGATCCACATGTGTCGTGGGCGGCGCGTGATGTCCAGGCCGTTGGCCCAGGGCCGCACCACGTCCGAGTTGGGCTTCCGGTGAGGGTTGGGCTTGGGCAGCATCTCTCGCGCCTTTGCCTCCGATATCTCAAACGGTCCCACCTTGGTGTCGCCCATAAACGAAATACCGAGGTTCTCCTTGAGGCGCCGCGCGTTCGTCACGTCCGCCGCAGAGGTCAGGTTGGCGTTAATGTGGGATACGCGGTGGGCGTGCACCAGAGCATGTTCCGGCGCGTCGTCCTTCTCTTCGTTGAGGCGGCGGTCCTTTTCGCTGCCGTCATCGAAGCCGACCATCGAGACCCGCACGGCCACGCCGTCCTGTATCCACTTGCGGTCGGCCTGCGCGTAGAAGATGTCGCCGGTCTCCTTGATCCGCTGCAGGACCCGCCGGTTAGCGCCGCCGCGGATCGCTTGAGTCGCCAGAAGACCGACCCGCTGGGCGCGGCCCGCCTCGATAGCGCGACGGCCCTGCTCGAACCAGTAGCAGCAAAGGTCGGACTCCCGCGCCACCTGACTGTCCCAGGCGGCGAACACCTTGTCAACGTATTCATCGCCCAGGTGCGTCCGCAGGAGCTTGCCGCCGAGGAACGGCGGATTGCCCACGATTACGTCCGCTACCGGCCATTCAGGGATACGCGGCTGGTTGGGGTCCGAGAGGTCAACGATGGCGTCTTTGAACTCGATCTGGTCCAGCGGCTGCAGGATGGGAGTCTCGTCGTCGAACGCCATCACGTTGCGGTGCTTCCACTGCAGGTAACCTATCCAGATGACTATCGACGCCAGCTCGCGGGCGTACTCGCTGATCTCCAGGCCCATCAGTTGGCGCGGGTGAACGCGTGGCGAGAGCGCAACGTCATGCAACGACGCGAAGGCGATGACCTCTTTCTCAAGGGCCTTGAGAAGAGCAAGAGAGACGTAGAGAAAGTTGCCGGAGCCACAGGCGGGGTCAAGGACGCGGATACTTGCCAGCCGCTCATGGAACGTCTGCAGTGCGCCGCCGATGCGCCGCCGCGAAGCCGCGTTCTCCGGCAGGTCTTCCGCCGCTGCCTTGATCTGGTCCCATTCCCGTCTCAGGGGACTCATCAGCACGGGCTCAACGATAAGCTCGATGTCGGCGCGGGAGGTGTAATGCGCGCCGATCCGCCGCCGCTGAGCGGGGTCGATGACGCGCTCGAACAGGGTGCCGAAGATTACCGGTTCAACGTCCGCCCAGTTGAGGCTGTCCAGGTCTTCCAGCACGCGGACATGCTCGCCGTGGATCTCGCCCGGCACGTCGTTGTCCTCGAACAAGCGGCCGTTAAAGTAAGGCACGGCGTGCATGAGGAACTTCCCGCCCTTCCGCATGACCTCGAACAGCGCCGACAGGTTCTCGCGGAATGCAGCGGGGTCGTCCTTATTGACGTTGATGACCTCACTGAAGGTCTCGCGCGGCAGAAGGCCTACGTCCGTCGCGAACATGCAGAACATCACCCGCGTCACGAAGCGGGCGATGCGCATGTCCTCTACCTTCCATTTGCGCAGGTCATCTGTGATCCGCCCAAAGAGCTTGGCGGCTTCCTGCGTGATCTGCTCCGTGGTCCGGAGGGGCTTCAGGCGCTCGGGCTCCTCGAAGAGCGCCTTCAGGACTTGCAGGGCGGTGAGCTTCGGGGCGTCGGCAGCGGGCCCGCCGTAGGTGGTGACTTCAACCGGCTCGTCCAGCGCGATATCGGCGTTGCGGAAACGGTAGATCCAGGTCTCGGTGTTCGTCCAGTTGGTGTGGACTTCGAACCGTTCTATATCGCAGACAACGAGCAGCGGCGGGTTGCCCAGCGCCTCGCGATACGTCTGAACTTGCTTGTAAGCAATCCCGAGGTCTTTGTGTTTGCCTTTGTACTCCCAGGCAAAGTGGTTCTTGAGCCATACGTCCGCGAATCCGTCGCCATCGGGCCGTTTCGCCCCCTTCTCAAACGCGAAGAAAGCTCCGTTGGGGTCCGCCTCGTTTGGCGTGCTCTGGTCGACCAGGCGGCACAGATCGATGAAGTGTTCCTGAGCTGTCGAGCTTTCACTCTGTTTGGAGGCGGCCCACTTCCTGACGAACTCGAGGGAATTCATGGCTGCGATTATAGCCTACGCGTGGGGAGCCGCCAATGTTGGGTCCGGTGGTGAGAAGTCGAAGAGATGATAACTGTGGTGTTTTCGGTAAGGGTCTGCGAGTTTGATGGACAGCGCTGGCGAACAAATGTTTGGAAGGCAGGAGCTCTACCGCTGAGCTACCCCCGCGTCGCATCCAAGTATACCTACGGCCCAACGGCCCCGCAACTGAAGGCGAACCGCACGCGGCTTGACCGGCCGCGGCGTGGGCCCGATACTTCTAGTACAGCATGGCTTGCCAGCGATCTGAAAGGTCGGAACGGAAAGGGCCGAGACCACGATGAGGACATTTAAGGCGACTCTTCGGTTTCGTGCAGCCGGAATCAGAGGCACGGGTATGCGAATCGTCCTCATGGCGGCGGCGCTCGGCGTGTTGGCGGGCATTGCTGTCTCCTGCGGCGGCTCCTCGTCGAGCTCCGCCACCCCGACTGCCGTTTCCTCCCCGGCACCCTCAGACACGGTCTGGCTATGCAAGCCGGGCGCGGCCGATAACCCCTGCGAAAGCGACCTGACGACCACCGTCATCGCCGCCGACGGCTCGACCACGACCGAAACTGCGTCCGTCGCCAAGGACCCGCCCATCGACTGCTTCTACGTCTATCCAACGGTGAGCGGCCAGACCACCGTAAACGCCAACCTGAACATCGATCCGGAAGAGCAGGCCGTAGCGATGTCCCAGGCCTCTCGCTTCTCACAGGTCTGCAAAGTGTACGCGCCGATGTACCGCCAGCTCACTTTGTCCACGATTAACGGCACCACCACAGGCGACATGACGCAAGGCCTCAACATCGCCTACGCCGACGTGCTCTCCGCCTGGCAGGACTACCTGGCGCACTACAACAACGGTCGCGGCGTCGTCCTCATTGGCCACTCGCAGGGGACGATGATGCTGACGCGGCTCATTTCGTCGGAGATAGACCCCAATCCCGCTGAGCGCAAGCTTCTCGTCTCGGCGCTCCTCATCGGTGGCAACGTCCTCGTCAAGACAGGACAGGACGTGGGTGGTGACTTCCAGAACGTTCCCGCCTGCCGCTCGACGGACCAAACGGGTTGCGTCGTCGCCTACTCCTCGTTCGACCAAACGCCGCCCGCCGACAGCCTGTTCGGCAGAGCCGATACTGGCATTCGCGCCGCCGACGCCGCTGGGAAGGATGTGGAAGTGCTTTGCGTCAACCCCGCCTCGCTGTCCGGCGGCACGGGAACCCTCCAGATGTATAATCCGACTGCTCCGCTCCCGGGGGCGCTGGGTGCGCTGGTCGGACCGATACCGACGGCCTCGACGCCATGGATATCGTATCCCGGCCTCTATACCGGCACCTGCACTAGCGAGGGTGGCGCCAACTGGCTGCAGGTCGATAGCACGAACATTCCTGGCGAGACGCGACCAATCGTGACCCAGGTGCTCGGGCCGACGTGGGGATTGCACCTGGTCGACATCAACATCGCGCTGGGCAATCTCGTCGACCTGGTCCGCCAGCAGACAGCCGCCTTCTCCCAGTAGAGGGAGCTTCAGCCCGCCGGGGCGGAGGCGTCCGCGACGGCGACGATCTGAGGCACCAGCCAGCGCGCGACGACGTACGACGCCTCCGTCGTGAAGTGAACGCCGTCCTCGCGCATCCTCACGCCGTCGACGTAGAGGTCAGTGTACTTTCCTGCCGGATCGGCGAAGCCGTTCAGGTCGGCAAGGAAGACCTGCCCTGGATGCTCGGCGGCGAAGCTGCGATAGATAGCATTGAGGTCGTCCATGTGGCGGGCGCTGTCGTCGGTAATTTCCTGGCCGTTGGCGAGAAGGTCCCACAGCCCCGGCCGGACATAGGGGAAAGTCGTCAGCAGCAGCTTCGCGCCCTGCGACGTCAGCATCGTGAAGGTCTTCTCAAGGCCGTCGTGGACGTAGGCGTTCCACTCCGGCGTGCCCGCCAGCAGCTTGCCGTTTGAAGTCTGGATGTCTTCGCTGTCCCAAACGCCGAACGCCATAAGGACGATGTCCGGCTTGAAGTCGTTCACGTCCTGCTGCCACGACTGATGCCACTCCGTGCACTGCTCCGCCGCGTCTTTCGACGTGTTGCCCTGGCCATCGTGCCATATCTCGAGGTCGAGGAAGCCGCAGCCGACGGCGGCCCTGTTCCAGACGACGATGTTTGACTGACTGGCGACGTCGCTCAGGCCGGGATCGAGCAGCATCGCGACCGATTCTCCCAGGACCATGACGCGGATGGGCGCCTGACTGCCGGCATCCGCCACCGTCGGCATTGGCGCGTCCGCAGGCTGCCCCAGGTCGAACGCGCCCGCCGGCGACACGCCACCCCGCGTCACGACGACCAGCACCACGGCCAGGCAGGCAGCCCCCGCAGGAGCAAAGCTCCAAGTGATCTTCCTCCCCCGGAAGGCGCCCCGCCGTATCGGCATCTCCACCAGGTGGTAGGATAGCGTCGACACCGCAAGGGTAACGGCCACCCTCAGAGCGAAGAGCTCGTACATACCCAGGTG
>JBEKKV010000025.1:0-31997 GCA_050010555.1 Dehalococcoidia bacterium | reverse complement strand
GGCTGACGAACATTGTCACCATGGCGGCGACCGTCAGCAACACGAACGACAGCATGAAGCCGGCGATCACGTGCTCCCAGCGTCCGGGGGCGCCGTTGTCGCCGACGAGCCAGCGACTGGTGAAGTAGTTGAGCAGCCCGGGCACGACTATGAATGCGGTTATGATTATCAGGCCGATAAGGAGATCCATTGCCACCTCCCTGTGACGAGAACGGCTCGACGCGGACGGTTGTCCGCATTCTAGTGGAAAGCGGCGCCAGTCTCAAGCGTCTTGTTCAGCGATTCAGCTTGCCGTCTTCGCCCCGAGGACTCGCAGCGCGCCAGCCAGGTCCGCGGGCAGCGGCGACTCGAATTCCACCGGCCGGCCGTCGGCGGGATGGCTGAAGGCGATTCGCCGGGCGTGCAGGAACTGGCGCCCCACTAGCGTCGAGCGCCTGCCGTAGAGCGCGTCGCCGACGACCGGATGCCCGACGCCGGCGAGATGAACGCGGATCTGGTGCGTCCGCCCCGTCGACGGCGCCACTTCGACGAGAGTAAAGCCGTCGAGGCGTTCGACTACGCGATAGGCGGTCCTGGCAGGCCGTCCGCCTTCCACAATCGCCATGCGCTTGCGGTTCCGCGGGTCGCGCCCGATGTCGCCCTCTGTGACGCCTTCCCCCGGCTCCAGCCGGCCGGTAACCAGCGCCAGGTATCGCTTCTCCACCAGTCGCTCTTTCAGTTGTCGCGACAGATCGGCGTGCGCTCGCTCGTTCCGGGCGACGAGGAGGATGCCGGACGTGTCTTTGTCGAGCCGATGGACAATGCCGGGCCGAAGCGCCTCGCCAGTGCCGACGAGATCCGGGTAGCGGGCCAGCAGGGCGTTCACAAGCGTGTGATGCGCCCGGCCGGGACCGGGGTGCACCGCCATGCCGGCGGGCTTGTCGATGACCACGATGTCGCTGTCTTCGTAGATGATGCGCAGGGAGATGCCTTCGGGTTGCGGCGCGCCGGGTTCGGGGGCCGGGACGCGGACGTCGACAAAGTCGTTGGGCCGAAGGGCGTAGGACGCTCTGACAGGCCGCCCGTTGACCGCCGCCAACCCCTCGTCAATCAGCCGTCGCGCCTGGGAGCGGGAGATGTCAGGGCAGCGGGCGGCGATGAAGACGTCGAGGCGTTTGCCGTCCTCTCCCCGAACGGCCAGGCGGACACTCTGCTCCGTCAGGTCTCTTTCTTCCGCCATATCGTATCGCTGAGGGTGAGGAAGACGACGATGGCGACCACGCCGACCGTGATCGACGAGTCGGCGACGTTGAAGGCCGGCCAGTGCGGCCACTGGATGAAGTCGGTCACCTCGCCGACGCGCACACGGTCGCTCAGGTTGCCGATCGCGCCTCCGAGCTGAAGTCCGAGCGCGATGCGGAGGATGCGGTTGTCCATCGGCGGGTACAGATAGTACAGGAGGATGGCACCGAGACCGAGAAGCGTAGTCACGGTAAGGAAGAACGTTTGCCCCTGCAGCATGCCGAAGGCGGCGCCGGTGTTGGTCACCCGGACGATCCGCACCGGGCCGCTCTCCGGGAAAGATTGGCCCAGCCGCATGTTAGCGCGTACGAGATACTTCGTTACCTGGTCGAGCGCTACAACGGCGACGGCGACCATGAAGAAGGGCGCGTCCCTACGAAGTCGCGATCGGAGGCGACTGTGGTCCGCGGCGGCGGGCTGTTCTGCTTCAATCATTACGCTTTCCATCGTCGGCGGCACGCTCGGATGTCTTTCATGTCAGCTTCGATCATAGCATCGGCTCGCGAGGGGTCGCAACGAGGCGCAGGCGCGCTACAAGCCGCAAAGCAAGGGTCGAGCCCAAAGGGGCCCGACCCTGCTGTCATCTCCCTGAAGAGCAGCCTACTCCGGCGGTTGAAGCGATCCCGTGACAGCGTTAACGTCCTTAACTTCCCACGTGATCTGACCCTGGGTCACGTCCCCGCCGGGCGGGTAGCCGACGTTGATGCTTGCCTTTGCCGGCCAGCCGCCGCTATCGACGCGCCAGAGGTCCATGCTGAAGCTCGTCGGCTGATCCTCCTCGCCGGTGCTGCCGAATATCTCGGTGAGCTTCGCCATCGTGTCGGCGTCGACCTGGCTAATCTGGTAGTGGTGCGCCTGGACGCCGTTCACGTCTTCCTCGCCCTGATCCTTGCTCAGAGCGACGAGCTGATCGATTGGAAAACTGCCCCAGAAGTCCTTCGGCATGAGGCCCGCCACTTCGCCCTGTGCGTCGTCGACGCTCAACGTCGTCCACGACGTGTCGCCTTCGTTCTGCGTCCAGGCCTGCTGGCCGACGATGATAAGTGAGCTTATCGGCGTCGTCGAATCAGACAGGTAGAAGTCCATGCGGATGCTGTCCGGGTTCTGGACCGTGCCACTTATCTTGACGCTGGTCGAACCGTCCGCCGACAGGTCCATTTCGTAGCGATAGCTCTGGAGAGAAGCGAACGGGTCTGGGACGGGAGTACCGCTGACGGTAGGCGCCGCGGCAGGCGTGCTTTGCGACGACTGATCAGACGAGCCAGCCGTCGGCGTCGATGTGCTGCTTCCTCCGCCGCAGGCAACGAGCACAACGGCAAGGAGCAGGGGCAGAATGAGAAATAGACGACGCATATTGGGGGGCCTCCCTTAGCGAAGGTGTTTATTCAGGCCAGCCATTCGAATCAACGTACAGATAGCGTAGACGTTCGAAGAGGGAAGGTCAAGGCGATAGAGACCCGCCGTTTACGGATCACGTATGTGCGTGCTAGACTTGACTCTGGGGCCCCCATCGTCTAGTGGCCTAGGACGCCACCCTTTCAAGGTGGAAACGGGGATTCGATTTCCCCTGGGGGTACCATAGTATCCCCTCCCACAGCTCCTTCTTCAGTTCGATTTCTCCCAGGGGTTGACAAAGGCTCGCTGGTCGCTACAATGGTATTAACTCGATAGACTTCATAGTCTCTGGCTAGGAAAATGAGAGTATCCACCAAGGGCAGATACGGCACACGGGCGATGCTAGACGTCGCTCTGCACGCTGACGAGGGCCTCGTTCACTTGAAGGACATCGCCGAACGGCAAGAGATCTCCAAGAAGTACCTCGAGCATCTGGTGGCCCGGCTCGAGGCTGACGGCCTGCTGAGGGCAGTTCGCGGCGCGGGCGGCGGAGTCGCCCTTGCGAAACCACCGTCCGAGGTGACAATCCTGGACATCCTGTCAGCATTGGAGGGCTCCTTGGCGCCGGTTGAGTGCGTCGACCGGCCTGAGGTGTGCCCTCGCTCAGCCAACTGCGGGGCGCGCGACCTCTGGACCGACTTGGGCGGAGTCATCACCGGGTTTCTAGGGTCGATCACGCTTGAAGACCTCTGCGAGCGGCAGCGACAGAAGGACAGGCCCGCCGCTCTCACATACTCCATCTAATAACAGCCTAGAGTTGCAAGATGACTAGCCTCGGCAGTTATTCAAGGCGGATCGTTCTTCCCGGCAGTGAGCGAGAAGAGAAACCCGTCGGGTAGGAGGCGCTCCGCCACCGTACGGGGTGCGACGTTTTCGATGGCTGAAAACAGAAAGCATAGGTACGGACGACATTTGGCCGCCTTTGGGTGCCGAGAGATGGAGGCGTCAATGCAACGGGTATTGTGAGCCATTGTGCGTTTCCCGCCCTTAATGAAAGAAACAGATGGAATGGCTAGCAGGGTCAGGAGGTGACCGAGATGGCAACAAGAAGCGAGGCCCGCGCAGTCGGGCAGAAGGAATTCACCCGGGGGTCGACCTGGGTCAGGCAGGTAGGCATCGATCGGACCTGGGTGGCCACCCTACCCAATGTCCTCACCCAATCCGTCATGGTACCAGCCATGCTCTTGTCACGGCTAGCGATGGGCTGGATCTTCCTTTACGCTGGCATTGACAAGATAATAACGCATTTCAGCGCCTCGGCCTATCTGCTTCACAGCACTAAGGGGCCGCTGACCTTCTGGTTCCACGGTCTGGGCTCGAATCAGGCGGCGATCAACGTGATCAACCCGCTGGTCATCTCGGGCGAGATCCTGATCGGGATGACGCTCGTACTGGGCCTCTTCACGCGGGGCGGCGTCTTCTGGGGGTCGGTGATCCTGATGATGTTCTACCTGTCCCAGTGGCCTCCCACGACCAACCCGTTCATGGGGTACCACCTGGTATACATCTTGCTGCTGGTCGTGCTGGGCGGACTCGGCGCAGGACGGATACTTGGCTTGGACGCTCTGGTGGAGCGGATCCCCTGGGTCAAGCGGAATCGCGTTCTTACCCTACTGCTAGGGTGACGGCGAATCGACAGTCGACACGGAGGCCGACCGCATCAGCCATTGGCGTCAGCCACTCGATGAAGTTCCAGCGACGAGTGCGGTCGATCTCCCCTGGACCATTTGAGCTAGCGTGGCGCCAGGTCGAGCGGCGCGTATCCAAGGCGTCCCTAGGCGCGTGAGCGGAAGCTCCGGCCGCGGCGTCGGCTTCGCGTCGGCGTCGAGGATTCTATCACCGCGACAGGCTTCCCTTCCGGCGTGACGCGGGGAAGCTTTATGCCCAGGCCCCGCTCGATCTCATGCCATTTCGGCAGGTCCGCCGGGCCGAGCAAGGTGATCGCCCGACCGGCGCGCCCCATGCGACCCGTGCGGCCGACACGATGCGTGAAAAGCTCGTGGGTCTCCGGCAGCTCGTAGTTGATGACTCGACCGATGTGGAGCACGTCCAGGCCGCGGGCGGCCACGTTGGTAGCAACCAGGATCGGCGTTGCGCCATCCCGGAATCGCTTCACCACGTGGTCACGCTGCTGCTGCGACAGGTTGCCCTGTAGCACGTCGGCGGAGTAGCCCAGGCGAACGAGTTTCTGTCCCAGATTTCGGACTCCGTGCTTGGTGCGCCCAAAGACGAGAGTGGCGCCCTCAGTCTCCTGGTCGAGCAGCTTGCAGAGAACGGTGAACTTCTCCTCATGCCATATCTCACAAACTTCATGCTCGATGGCGAGCCCATCGCCGGCATCCGGGTTCATCTGGATGAGTTGAGGGCTCTTCAGGTAGCGGGCCGCCACGTCCTGGACCCATTCGGGAGTGGTGGCGGAGAAAAGGCTGGTCTGCCGTTCGCGCGGCGTCGCGGCGACGATCCGCTCGACATCGGGCGCGAACCCGCGATCGAGCATCTCATCCGCCTCGTCGAGGACGAGGTACTTCAGGGCGTGAAACTGGAGCGAGCGTCGGGCCAGTAGGTCGAGTATTCGGCCGGGAGTGCCGACGACGATCTGGCAGCCGCGTCGAAGGGTTTCTTGCTGCGGTCCGATGGCTTGCCCGCCGTACAGGACGGCCATCCGCAAGCTCGTTCCGGCCGAGACCAGCGTGAGCACGCCGGCGACCTGCTGGGCAAGCTCACGCGTCGGCACCAGGACGAGGGCCTGGAGGGCGCTGCTTCGCTCATCAACGGCTTCGACCAGCGGGAGCGCAAACGCCAGGGTCTTGCCCGACCCAGTGCATGCCTGCCCGATGACGTCCCGCCCTTCCAACAACGCCGGCATGGCGGCGGCCTGGATCGGCGTGGGCTCCGAGATGCGCATCGCCTCCAGCGCCTTCAGCGAGGAAGGACGAAGCGCGAAGCCATGGAACGACGTCGACGGCGCGGCCTCTCGATGCTCTGGTGACTCTTGGGGCTTCGAAGCTAATGGCGTTGATGCCGGGGCGTTCCTGAAGAAACGGTTGACCTGGAGTGGTTCGGCCTTATTGCGTAAGTTACTGCCGACTATCAAGCGACGCTCGTGAGCGTCTTCGAGGAAAAGGACACTGACGACCTCCTTAGTTTGTGCTCCCGGTCGTCTAGTGCTGTATGAACCAGAGGCTCCGTGCATAAGAAGACTAGGAATCTAGATGCTTCACTTTAGCACATATCCTGCAAGATAGCAAATGCGCTCTCTTCGCGACCGCTCCTAGCCGTCCGCTGAACTGCCGACAATAGATATGAAGGGATTCGCAAGCGCCGGGACTGCCGGCGCCGCGTGACAACGAGGGCCAAGTGTGTTATGCTTGGTGCGTAAGAAGTAACCCCTGTCTTCGATCTGCAACGCATCCCCAATCTTTGTTTTGCACTCGGCGACGAGGACTAGCAGACCCCTAAGGAGGTCGTCGAGTGCCATACACTGACCGAACCCTAACCTGCGTCGATTGCGGCGCCCAATTCACGTTCTCAGCCGAGGACCAGGAGTATCACGCCAGTCGTGGCTTCACCAATGAGCCCAAGCGGTGCTCCGGTTGTCGCTCCGCCCGCAAGTCGGAGCGCGACGGTGGCAGAAGCTATGGCGGAGGCTACGGCAGCTCTGCACGTGAGATGCACGCCGCTGTCTGCGCTCAGTGCGGCAAGAACACAGAGGTCCCGTTCGAGCCACGCGGAGATCGTCCTGTGTACTGCAGCGATTGCTTTTCCCAGCGGTCGCCGGTTCGCAACCGCTACTAAGCTAAACCCGCCGATCCAAACACAGGGTCCTGGGTAAGGGGCGTCGGAGCCGAAAGCTTCGGCGCCGCGGCGGCGCAGCAAGCCCCGCAGAGGAGGAACGCGAATGACTACGCTTCTTGTGGGGAACCTGTCCCCTAAGACGACCGCCAGTGACCTGCAGACCGTCTTCTCGGCCTTTGGGGAGATCGGCTCCCTTCGGATCGCTCTTGATCAGGCCGGCCACGCGCGCGGCTTCGCGCTCGTCGACCTTGAACAAAGGGCCGCCGCCATCGCCGTGCAGACGCTGAAGGGCGTGGAGATCAAAGGACAAACCATCGAGGTCGCCGTCGACCGCCCGCTATCGGACCTCGGCCGCCAGACCGCGCGCGGCGGGAGCAGCAAGCCCCGAAAACCCTCGCGTGCCCAACTCCAAAGGCCGGCGAACAATCCAATCCCCAAAAGCCGACGGATTTCAAAATAGCGGCCTTCGGGCGTTACCGGTGGTCGCTCTCCCGTCGCTCAGGCGGCGCGAGAGCGACTTGTACGGGTGAATTCATCCGCCAGCAAATAGCGTGTGAATCTGGCGTTGGCCATCGATATCAGCAGGACGCGATCGTACTCCCTGCCTGCGAGTTCCGCCCTCTTCCTCTCTCGCGCCCACTTTCTAAGAAAGAGCAAGCTCGTGGGGTCTGCGCCCTCCTCGGCCAAGTTGCGGTTCCACCTCATCACCTTCCTACCTCCTCACGCCGCAAACTGCATCCCTGACGATCCCTCTCTCCTATAGTAGCGCCCACTCAGCGCCCACGTATTAACGCCCAACCAACAGGCGTTAAGAAACGGTGAATTCGCCGACGGAAGCCGAAGACGTGCGCACGGCCGGACCGCCAGACTGCAAGGTGGCGCGCAATTTCGTCTCCGCATCCGCTCACATTACGAGAAGAATTGGCACAGTGCTGAAGAAGGCGCAGAACCGGCTGGCGCCGGTCGCCTATGTGACCCTCGGCTTCCCTGAGCCGCCCAGGCTAGGTCGCGACGTTAGGGTAGAGCCTGCCGGCTACCATCACCAACACGACCATCGTTCCGAGCATAACCCCGAAGTCTAGCCCTAATCCGTAGTGGCTCGTGCTACCGGATAGCATCAGGGTTCGCAAGCCGTCCACTTCGTAGGTGAGGGGATTGCCTCGCGCGATGACCTGCAGCCATCGTGGCATAATCGAGACCGGATAGATGGCGCTGCTGGCGAAGAACATCGGCATGGTGAGCACCTGCCCGATTCCCATGAAGCGCTCCCGCGTCTTGACGATGCAGGCGATGATCAGCGAGAAGGTGGAGAAGAGGGCCGCCCCCAGGATGACCATGGTCAGTACGCCGAGCAAAGCCAGAGGGTTCCAGTTCAGACCCACGCCCAGGACAAGAGCGAGCGCGAAGACGATTACCGCCTGCGCCAGCCCTCGGACTCCCGCCGAGAGCGCTTTGCCGAGCACCAGCGCCGCGCGCGGCGTCGGGCTTGCGAGGAACTTGTGAATGATTCCAAGGTCCCTCTCCCAGATTATCGAAATGCCGTAGAAGATGGCGATGAACAGCACGCTCTGCGCTAGGATGCCGGGCGCCATGAAGTCGATGTAGGGCAGATTGCCCGTAGGGATGGCGTGCGTCCGGTTGAAGACTTGCCCGAAGACCAGAAGCCACAAGGCGGGTTGCACCGCCCGCATTATCAGCTCCGTGTAGTCATGGCGGAGCTTCCGGGCCTCCAGTTCCGCGATTGTAAACGTCTTGTATAGGAAACTGGTCAGTGCCGACAGGGGGTTGGGTGATGCTGTTATCGTGATGCTAGCCAAGTCGATGCGCCGTCCTTCTAGTTCTTGAGGCTTCGCGATAGCTCCCGCCCGACTCACCGTTTGTTTCCAGGACATCGCCCGTGTAGTAGGTGAACACGTCGTCCAGCGACGTTTCCTTTCCGTCGACCGACCGCTTCAGTTCCTCCGGCGTTCCCATCGCGACGACCTTGCCGTGGTGCATTATCGCCACCCGGCCGCAGAGGCTATCGGCCTCTTCCATGTAGTGAGTCGTCAGCACGATCGTCGTGTCGTAATCCGCCCGCATCCGTTCGATGTGGTCCCAGACGGCCTTTCGCGCCAGCGGGTCGAGTCCGACGGTCGGTTCATCGAGGAACAGCACCCGCGGCCGATGCAGCATGGCCTGCCCGATCTCCAGGCGACGGATCATTCCTCCGGAGTAGCTTCGGACAAGCTTGTCCGCCACGTCCGCCAGGCCCATGAACTTGAGCACCTCCATAACGCGCGGTTTCTGCTCTCGCCGAGGGATATCGTAAAGCCTGGTAAAGACTAGCAGGTTCTCGTACCCGGTGAGGGAGCCATCCGCCGAGAGCATTTGTGGCACGTAAGCGATGTTCCGGCGCACGTCCATCGATCGACGGACGACGTCGAAGTCGCACACTTTCGCGCTGCCGGCCGTCGGCCGGAGCAAGGTGGTGAGCATCTTGATGGCGGTCGTCTTGCCGGCGCCATTCGGCCCTAGCAGTCCAAAGACTTCGCCCGCCTCGACCGAGATGCTGAGGTTGTCGACTGCCGTCAACGGCCCGAATTGCCGTGTCAGCGTAGTGGTCTCAAGGACGCCCATGCGTGTCTACCTTTCTATTCCACTTCATCCAAAAAAGCGCGCTCCAGCACCGGGAGAGCCTCCTGGACAGTTGCGTTCTCCGCCTCCGTCAGGGTCGCGAGCGTCTCGCCGAGGCGAATTCGCATATGTTTGCGAGAGCGTTGCAGAATCGCCCTGCCCTGCGCGGTCAAAGACAACGTGATACGACGACGGTCAGCGCTTGATATCTGACGCGTCACCAGCTTGCGGGCGATAAGCCCGTCGATCAGCTTCGACAGCGACGGCGGCGTCAGGCCGATGTGCGCGGTAACGTCGAGCAAGGCGCTGCCCGGGCGCCGGTCAAGGTAGGCGAGAGTGCGGAACTGCGGCACCGACAGCTCGCCGCCGCGACGGCTGCGCATCTCGCCGCGCATCACGCGCATGATCAGGGGGACCACCTCGAGCAATCCTGCCGCACACTCGTCGGAAGTCGTTCGTTCTTCTAATGATTTCACGATCTAACTATACTAATGGGGCAGGAAGAGATCAAGCGGGGAGACACACAAATCGAATCTGCGTCCAGGGAGCGAAAAGCCCGCTCAGCCCGACGCGGTCGCTTCGCCGATCCCGGCAAGCAGCGCGAGGTTGTTGCTAATGATTCCGCCAGCGCCCAGTATCGTCACGCGGACCGCTTCCACCGGATCATCCACGCACCAGCACAACGTCTCGACGCTGATGCTTTGAAGCAAGCCGGCGCTCGACCCGTCGAAGAGATCGGACCGCAGCGAGACGCCGGTTATGTTGTCGCCTTCGTTCAGGCGACGGACCAGCGCCTGCCAGCCATCTCGGTCACCGACGGAGTAATACAGCCGGGCCTCGGGCAGCAAGCGTCGGGCCGCGTCGAGAAAGGGCCAGTCGCCGCAAAGAGAGTCGGACGCCGCCCGCCCGAAGCGTCGCAACGATGCCGCCAGCGTTTCGACGAACCCCGTCGTATCCTCCGACCGGTGCGACTGCTTCAGGTCGAGCAGCAGGCGGCAGCCCCCGGCCATCTTCAGCAGCTCCTCTAGCGGCAGCGGATTCAAGCCAAATCGCGCCTGCCACGGCCCGAAGCGAAAGAGTCCGCGCGCCGGAGGCTCCAGAGACCGCCAGGCGATGTAGACGGGCAGAATCGGCAGACGGCGGTCGTGGCCCAGCCAGAGGCGGCCGTTCCGCAGGCGCACGTCGGCCTCGATCATGTCGATGGGGTGCTTGAGGGCGGCTTCGACAAGTTGACGGCTGTTGCCGAACGCGTGAGCAATGCGCAGGGGCGCTCCGGGCATCAAGGTTCCCTGGAAAGGCGTGCTTCCAGCCCGGGAGCGTACGACCGCGCCGGATTCAGGAACAGGCGGCAGATAACCGCCGCCATCTCCAGCCCAACGCCCACCGACGCCTTCGACCGGCCCGCTTTCCGGTCCTCGAACCTAATCGGCACTTCGATCAGCGCGAAGCCGGACCGCCAGGCGAGATGGTTCATCTCCACCTGAAAGGCAAAGCCGCTGGAACGGACCGAATCGAGAGGCAGCCCGGCAAGGGCACGACGGCTCCAGCACTTGAAGCCGCCTGTTCCGTCCTGGACGGGAATGCCGAGCAACAGGTGCGCAGCAAGGCTGGCCCCCCGGCTAACGAGGACGCGTCTGAGCGGCCAGCCGGGCGTGGAGCCGCCGGGCACGTAGCGCGAGCCGACTACGACGCTGCCGGGAGTGGCGGCCGCGGCGAGTCGCAGCAGGTCCGCCGGGTCGTGCGAAAAATCGCTGTCCATTTGGCAGATGAGGTCCGCCCCCATCTTTAGCGCCCTGCGAAACCCGCTGACATACGCGCTGGCGATGCCCATCTTGGCGGGGCGGCTTAACAGGTGAATGCGCGGCTCCTCGCGGGCTAGCTCAGCGACGATGAGTCCCGTTCCGTCCGGCGACGAATCGTCCACCACCAGCGCTTCGTAGTCCTCGCCGAGCGATAGAATGCGCTCCAGGAGCATCGCGATGTTGGCGCGCTCGTTGTAGGTCGGTATGACGACAATGCTCTTCATCGGGCGAAGGCCCCCGTCGTCGTCGACATCGGACGGGAGAGGCGTCGGCGCCTTGACCCGCCAGATCCAGGAGGCGCTGATGACGAAGTTCACTGCTGATGCTGCGCCAATGGCCACCAGGTTCGCCGCCAGATAATGCATGCTGTCCGTGGTGGTGAGCAGCAGGAAAAGGGTGAGGTTCATTATGCCCGCGACGGCGGCCGCGCCCTGGAAAGCCAGGAAGCGAGCGCGCCACGGCCTGACCTGTCTTTCGGCGCCAAACGTCCAGGCGTCGTTGAGGACGAAGTTCCAGCAGATCGATATCTCAACGGCCAGGGAGGCGGCCAAAGCCCGCGGCAACCCCAGGCGCCCAAGCGATAGCCACAGGACCAGCGTGTTCACGACGACGCCCGTTAGGCCGACGGCGAAGAAGCGGAATGCCAGCGGCAGCGGCAGCGCGTCCAGGCGACGCCATAGGTCGATCAGCATTCTCTTCGTCAAGGCGGACCTCCTGTTCCTCCGGGAGCGGAAGCCAGCGCTGAGCTTGCCGGACTGATGCGGAGGTAGAAGGAAGCATAGTCGACCTGGCCGGCATAGACGTAATGGCTGTCGAGGTAGCTCTTCAGCTCAGCGGGCGGACCGTTTTCGCAGCCGGCGAAGTCGTGGCTCATAGGCGCGCATTCGTAGGTCAGCAGGACAAGCCTGGGCTGGCGGGCGTTGAGGTCGCGCAGCACTTCGTCCAGCATCGTCGGGTCGATGCCGTAGGCGCGGGCGTGCACCCAGCGGCTGGCCGGCCTTCGGTCGGCGAGAAACTCGATATCGCTCTGGCGGCCGAACTCGTACACGTAGTCGTTGGGCCCGGTGAGCGCGTCGACTTCCTGCGCGATGGCGGGGGCCTCCAGCGACCGCTCGGCGTAGTCACGGAAGGAGTACTGGGCGAGGAAGCGGTCGTCGGTCGAAGGCCAGGCGTACAGGGCCGCGCACAGGCCGACAGAAATGACTGCGCATCCAATCACGACTTGCCCCAACCTGCGCTGGCCGAGTCGCCAGGAATCGAGGACAACGTCAATGCCGACGGCGCCCAAGATCGCCGCCGCCGGCAGCAGCCCGACGTTGTAGTGCGCCGAGACCTTCCCCATCGACTGCGCCGCGAGCTCCGAGAAGACGGCGAAGACGAGGATGAGCCCGGCCTTGCGGTCGCGCCGGCGCCAGAGCCGTACGCCACCGACAACGGCCAGCAGCCAGAGGACCAGCCCACCGAACAACGGCAGCGGGTCGAGGAGCAGCGGCGGAATGATCTTCAGGATGAGAGGGTTCTGGCCCGAGAAGAGTAGGTTGAACTTCACCGTCGCGTAAAAGAAGTCGTAGAGAGCGCCCTGGGCCGCGAAATAGGCTACAAACGGCGCCAGCCCGAGCAGCGTTCCGCCGACAAGCAGCACGCCCGACTGCACGTGTCGCCTGCGTTCCGCTGGGTGCCGCGCGGCCAGCACGCCCAGCCACAGCATGTAGCCGACGAGCGGCCCCGCCGCCGCCTGCTTCGTCAGGCCGGCAAACGCCGTCAGGATTCCCGCCAGAACGAACCACAACCGGTTCCCGCCGAGCCCGCCGCGGGTGAACGCCCAGAAGCCGGCGACCAGCGGCCAGATCATCAGGATCTCCGCATTGGCGTTCGCCTGCAGGAAGGGGTTGCCGAAGGCGACCCCGAAGAGCAGCGCGGCGAGGATGCCTTTTCGAGGGCCGAGCAGAATGCGGGCGGTGTCCCAAACAAACGGGACGGCTGCCGCAGTCCCGAGAGCCGCCAGCAGCCGCGGCGCGACGACGCTCTGGCCCAGCAGCTTGAAGGCGGCCACATACCAGAGGAAGAGAAGAGGCCCTTTGTTGTCCCACAGGTCTCGATAGGGCACGGAGCCCTGGATCCAGCCGCGGGCAATTACGCCGTACAATCCCTGGTCTCGCTCGAACGGCGCGTTGAAGAGCGGCGCCAGGAGCAGAACGGGCAGCAGCGAGAGCGCGGCCAGGAGCGCGAGAAAGAGGAGTCTTCGGCGGAAAGGGGAGCCGCGAAATCGCTCGATGGCTGCCGTCGCTCGCAAGATATGTGTCGCCTTTCCTGATTGCCGGGTCCGTCCCGCTCGGAGAGGCACCTCCTGATGTCGGTCAGGATCCGTTGCTAGCCCCCATTATGACGGGCTCCGGCCATACCTTCAATCAGATTCTAGAGCAGCAACAACGCCACGCCAAGGTGCGAATGCACCAAAATGCGTTGGTACTTTCCCACCAGGCAATGATATTACAACTCAATCTGCTCCTGCCGTTGACCGACGGGAAAACCCGGCCGCCTGCTGCTGTTCTTTGACGCGCCAAGTTCGGGCGTGATACGATGTTCTCTAATCCTCTGCCACGACGTTGTCATAGGAAAAGGTTCGGCCGTGCGGAAGTCGAAGGGGGCTTCGCAAATCCGCGCCGCGGGCCTCCAGACATCCATCGCGGCGGCGAATGCCCTGTACAATACGCCTCACCGACAGCTCTAACAGGACGTTAGGAGTAGAAGCCATGCCTGCCAGAAGAACCCCACGTCAGACCTCTCCTTCCGGCGCATCTTCCGAGCAAGCTCTGCTGCGGGAGCTTGTCGCGCACCTGCGCGAGAAACGGGAAGCGCTCCGCCGCCAATGGGTCCAGCAGATGACCGCCAAAGGCCTGCTCGCCGGCCTCACGCCGGAAGAGACGGAAACGGAGTCCGTGAACATCTATGAGACCTGCGTCGGTTGCCTCGACACCGGCGAATACTCGGGCGCGGAACGGTATGCGGCCAGCATGGCGGAGCGCGGCGTCCTGCGGGGCATGACGACGGAGCAGATCATCGGCGGCCTGCTGACTTTGCGCGATGTCTACGGTAGGAGTCTCTTCGAGCGCTATCAGCGCGATATGGCCCGCCTCTCCGCAGCGCTAGATATCTACGAGCCGGTTGCCAACAAGATCCTCTCCATCGTCGCTCTCGCCTTCATCGAGGAGCGCGAGAAAGTCGTGCGCCAGCAGCAGGAGGCGATCCGTGAGCTTTCGACGCCGGTGCTGCAAGTGCGCGACGGTATGCTGATCCTGCCTATCATCGGCGTCATCGACACGCAAAGGGCGCGGCAGCTCACGGAGCAGCTTCTGCACGGAATTCGCAACAACCGCGCCAAGGTCGTCGTCATGGATATCACCGGCGTGCCAAATGTCGACTCCAAGGTGGCGAACCACCTAGTGCAGACTGTGGACGCGGCTCGGCTGCTCGGCGCAACGGTGATCGTGACGGGCGTCTCAGCGGCCATAGCGCAGACGCTGGTGACCCTTGGCCTGGACCTGACCAAGATGAACACCGTCGGCGACTTGCAGGCCGGCATCGAGCTGGCGGACGCCCTTCTCGACCGTAAGGTCAGCGTAGAGAGATAAGGCACGCCGAATGACTGTCCCTATCTTGAAGCAAGGCGGCATCCTCATCGCCTCCGTTCAGTCGGAGCCGAGCGATACCGAACTGATCCAATTGCGAGATAACCTCCTCGAACGCGTTGGCACCTTGCGGACCTCCGGCGTGATCATCGACGTGACCGCCCTCGACGTGATCGATTCCTTCGCGGCCCGTGTGCTGAGCAATATCGCCCAGATGGTGCGTTTGCGCGGCGCGAACACCGTGATCGCGGGCATTCAGGCAGACGTTGCCTTCTCCATGATCCAGCTCGGGCTGGCGTTCCAGGGAGTGACAACCGTCCTCGACCTGGAAGAAGCGCTTTCCGTCCTCGCCGAGGCGGGCGAGTCGAGCGATGGAAGCAATTGACGCGAAGGTCCGCATCGCTTCAGAGGCGGACATAGTCAGCGCGCGACAGGCCAGCCGTGAGCTGGCGCTTGAGGTTGGCTTCGGCGCCACGGACATGGCGCTGATAGCTACGGCCATCTCGGAATTGGCGCGCAATATCTGGCAGTACGCCGGCTCCGGCTGCATCGAGATGCGGATCGTCGAGGACGCGGGAAGGCGGGGAATCTCCATCGTCGCGCGCGATGAGGGTCCCGGAATTGCCGACACCGCGCAGGCCATGCGCGACGGCTACAGCACCGGCGGCGGCCTGGGCCTTGGTCTGCCGGGGACCAAGCGCATGATGGACGATTTCGAGTTGACTTCGGCGCCCGGCAAAGGCACGACCGTCGCGGTAGTCAAGTGGCTAAGAGGAGGAGGACGATAGACTCGCTTGCTCGCATCGAATGGGCGGTGGCAAGCAAGCCCATTCCCGGGGAAGTCCAACTGGGCGATTCGTATCTCGTGGCGGCGCGAAAGCAAGGGGCGCTGCTGGCGGTCATCGACGGCATAGGGCACGGCCCGGAAGCCGCCGCCGCGGCCGAAAGGGCAGTCAGCATATTGAAGACGGCGGCTGACGAGGATATCCCGTCCCTTCTGCACCGTTGCGACCTGGCGCTGAAGCATACCCGCGGCGCCGTCGCCAGCCTGGCGACAATCGACTTCGAGACGAACGCGCTCGACTGGGCGGGTATCGGCAACGTCGACGGGATCGTGCTTCGAGTTGCGACCTCAGGAACGCCCGCGCACGAGCGTCTGGCGCTGCAACCCGGCGTACTGGGAGACAATGCGAGAACGCCGAGATTGCAATCGACCCAGATGCTTGCTGGAGATGTGCTCGTATTTGTGACAGACGGAATCGTCCATTCCTTCGCCGATAACCTGGAGTCTCTCATCTCATCCCCGGCGGAGCGCATCGCCCGCCACATACTCGAAGAGTACTGGCGTAGGACCGATGATGCGCTCGTGCTCGTCGTCAGGTACAAGGGAGCCTGAACGTGGACGCGCCCGAGAAGCTGGCCCTCGCTTACGAGCGCGCCCTGGCGGACTGCTTGAAGGCGGACAATCCCGATGCCATCAACCTGGCGTACCGCTTTGGCCACCGCGCCCTCGAAGCCGGGCTGGGCATCCTGGACTTCGTGAACATGCACTTCCGTGCGGTCGAGAACCTGGTATCGCAAGGGCCGGAAACGACACGGGACTTCGACTGGACCTGTCAGGCGCAGTTTCTCATCGAGGCGCTGGCGCCGTTCGAGATGGTGCACCGCAGCTTCAAAGAGGCGAACGAAGCGCTGGAACAACTCAACGCGGAGCTGGACCAGCGCGTGAATGAACGCACTGCCGAGCTCGAAGCAGCCACTGAGCAACTCCGAAAGCACCGCAATGAGTTCATCGCTATGGTCGGGCATGAGTTCAAGAACCCGCTCAGTGTCATTAAGGGCGTTGCCGCCACCGCCGCCGGATCCCGCCGGCCGCTCGATCTCATGGACAGCCAGGAGGCGTTCCAGACTATCGACGAGGCGGCAGACAAGCTCCGCGACCTAGTCGACAATCTGCTGGACATCACACGGGTCGAGGCAGGCACGCTTTCAATAAACCGCGAGCCGTTTGACTTCCGTCAGGTGATTGACGAGGCGACGCGGTACCTTGCGTATACGGGGGACCGGCACGAGGTGCGCGTTGCCGTCGCGAAGAGGCTACCGCGCGTCGAAGGCGACAAGCGCAGGATCGGGCAGGTCCTCTCGAACCTGCTCTCCAACGCCGCGAAGTTCTCCGATGAGTCCGCGCCGATAGACGTCTCGGCCCTCAAGAATGGCACGCACGTGCAAATTGAAGTGCGCGACAGCGGCCTCGGCATCCCTCCAGAGCGGATGGGAGACCTGTTTCAGAAGTTCTCCCAGATCCATCCGGGAATGAAGCACAAGGGCACCGGGCTCGGACTGGCGATCTGCAAGGGAATCGTCGAGGCGCACGGCGGCCGCATCTGGGCGGAGAGCAACGGCGACGGGAAGGGCAGCGCCTTCCTTTTCACACTGCCTGTCGCGCGGTCACCGGAGTCGATTGCTACATGATGGAGAAGACGTTGCGAACGACTTCGCGCGGCGTCGTGACGCCCTGGTGCACTTTCAGCATGGCGGCGCGCCGCATCGTGATCATGCCTTCGCTTATCGCCTGCGCCTTGATGTCGCCAGAGCTGGCGCCCTTGAGGAGCAGGTGGCGGATCTCCTCGCTCAGCATCATCACCTCGTAGACGCCCGTACGGCCGGCGTATCCGGTGCCGGCGCAGAAGTTGCAGCCGCTACCGTAGTACAGCTTTTCCGGCCTCTCGCCGACCTCTTCCGCATAAGCGGTCAGCTCATCCTCGGGCACGTCCGCGAGCGCGCGACAGTGCGAACAGACGCGGCGGACCAATCGCTGCGAGATGACGCCAACTAGCGCCGATGACAGCAGGAACGGCTCGACACCGAGGTCGATGAGACGGAACAGGATGCCGACGGCGTCGTTCGCATGGATTGACGACAGCACGAGGTGCCCAGTCAGCGATGCCTGAGTCGCCATCGCCGCCGTCTCGCCGTCTCGCACCTCGCCGACGAGAATGACGTCCGGGTCCAGCCGCATGATCGACCGCAGGCCGCTGGCGAAAGTAATGTTCGCCTGGGCGTTCACCTGGATCTGGTTGATGTCGTCGAAGTGGTACTCGATCGGGTCTTCGATTGTGATAATGTTGCGCCCTTTGCGATCGAGCTGGTTCAGCGAGGCGTAGAGCGTCGTAGTCTTGCCGGAACCGGTCGGCCCGCCCACAAGCACCATGCCGAAGGGCTTGCGCAGCATCTGCGTGTAGCGCTCCAGCGCCTCGGGCAGGAAGCCCAGGTCGTCCACGGAGATGAGGTAGAGCGACTTGTCCAGCACGCGCAGCACCATCATCTCGCCGTGCGCGCTGTCGGAGGTGGCGACGCGAAAGTCGACGTCCTTGTCCTCGACGCGGACGGAGAACTGGCCGTCCTGGGGCCGCCTTCGCTCGGCGATGTTCATGCCGGCGAGCACCTTCAGGCGGGAGATAAGCGGCAGGTGCACGCTGAGCGGCAAGTTCTGCACTTCCTGAAGGTACCCGTCTATGCGATAGCGAACGCGCAGGCCGCCCTCCTTCGGCTCCAGGTGGATGTCGGAGGCGCGATCGCGGACCGCCTGCGTGATCAGCAGCTCCGCCGTTCGGACGATGGGCGTGCGAGCGGTGAGATCGGGCGTAGCCGTCTCCTCGGCCGCCGCCTGCGTGGCCCGAGGCGTCACGAGGTTAACCTGCTTCTCGATCTCGGACCAGCCCTGGTAGTTGCAGTTGATCGCCTCGCGGATATCGCTCGGAATGCCAACCGCCGGCGATATCACCTTTCGCGCCCGAGCTCGCAGGTCCTCCAGGGTGTGCATGTTCAGCGGGTCAGCCATGACAACGACCAGCGAATCGCCCGTCAGGTCGACGGGGATCAGGTCGTGCTCGCGGGCGTACGCCTCCGGCACGAGAGCGAGCGCCTCCTGCTGCACGGGATGGCGCGTCAGGTCGATGATCGGGAGGTTGAGCTGAAGGCTGAGGGCCATCGCGACGTCTTCTTCAGAGACCACGCCCTCGTCGCGGAGATAGTCGCCGAGGCGCTTCTGGGCGCGTTCGGCCTCCTGCACCGCCTCGGCCATCTGCTCCGGCGTCAGCAGGCCGGCATCGACCATGATCTGGCCGAACCTCTTGACTACTGGCGCTGCTGCGGCTTGCTCAGACATATCGTTGCGAACCGATCACAGTAGACGCTCTTGCCGGTGGTAGCTTCGGGGGATGGGGCGGCTAAACCGGGGGGCGGAGGTCGAGCCTCCGCCCTTCGTGCCCCCGGGGCCTATCAGCTCTTGGGCTTGCATGCGGACTCAGACTACGGCGGCGAAACGATGATTCTGATGCCACCCGCTATGCCCGGCCCGCCTAATAGCCGGTACTTGCTTGCGACACCGTGCCGTCAGTCGTGACGGTGTAGGTCCCCTTCGTGGCGGTGCTACGCATGTACGCCGGGTAGAGGCCGAAACCGCCGGAAGCCGTCGTCATGTCAGTCGTCGCGGTCGAGATGGCAGTAGTTGTGGCCAGGCCATCCGCCGCCATCTTGGCGTCAACGGCTGTCTGAACGATATTCAGCTCCGCGCTCGAGGCGGTCGTCTGGCTCTTCCCGAGAAGGCCGGTGAAGTTCGGCAGCACGACAGCGACAAGGATGGCCAGGATCGCCAGCACTATCAGCAGCTCGACGAGCGTGAAACCAGCCTCACCTCTTTGCTTCTTCAGAATGTCGACCTTATCTCTCATCAATAGACCTCCGGTTTGGGCATATTCGCGGTTCTTGGGCAGCTTCATGTGCGTTCTGCCCTACAATCGTTAGATCGGCGGAGGTCAGGGGAATGTCTATCTATCGGAGGAGGGATTCGGGTGTACCACAAAAGGGGTACGTTTCAGCGGACCACCAGCGAACCGATGGTTTGCCCATCGCCCGAGCCGTCGATAGATTCCAGCGAGAGCGCGGATGACGCGTCACGGACCCTTAGATTCAGGTTGTAAGTCCCCGGCGCCACGTCCCTGGGCACCAGCAGGTAGTACTCCTCTTTGACGATGCGTCCCGGCTCCCATTCGCTTGTCGGGCGGACGCCGGCGCCCAGCTCCCACCCCTGCCACCAGAGCGGGAAGCCGCGATGCGTCGCAACCAGACCGCCGGCGTCGGTGAAGAAGAGCCGCGCCTGCAGGTCGCTGCCCGTTTTTTCGGAGAGCCGCCAATAGTAATCCAAACGCACGACGTCGCCGCGCTGCGCGACCAACGTGTCGGTCTGGAAGCCGACGAGGTCGAGCCCGCCGCCGAAGTTGACCAGCGTTCGAGCGCCGCCGGGGACGGAATCGACCGTGAATGACGGCTCGTTCGCCAGGACGCGATAGAGCGAGCCCTTAGGAACCAGGTCATCCTTATACTCCGGCTTCGGCAGGACGTTCGTGACCATTGTCTCTATGCCGTCGAGGAGTACGGGCTGCACGTGGTACCCCGACCCTATCGCCGACACGTCGCCGCGGAGCCCTTCCGCCACGTACACGGGCCGCCCCTGCCGGAGCTGCTCCTCGATGAAGCCGTTGATGTCCTCGCCGGGCACGGAGAACAGCGGCGACACTAGCACGTCATGACGATACCCCTCGACGAGCTGCGCGTACCACAGCGGCGAAGCAGTCCAGCTATCGGTGATGATGGTGGAGTGCGGCTGCACGCGGGCCAGCGTCGTCAGTGCGAAGTCGTGGGCGCTGTAATCGTCGCTCCTGTCCACCCGCGGCAGGTTGCGGGCCGCGAGCCAGACCGGCAAGAGGAGCAACACAGCGGCGGCAAGCGGCGAGAAAAAGTACTGGCCGGATTGCGCCCAGCGCAGCCGTCGCACGTCGGCAAGCTGCAGGCCGAAGGAGAGGAGCGCAGCCGCGCCGCAGCCCGCCCATATCGCGAGCACAAGGTACGCGGGTATGAGGTAGTTGTACACGTTGTGGATGCTGTAGGTCAGCGCGACGAAGCCGACGAGAACACACAGCAGGAGGCCGTAGACGGCCAGAACGCGGCGCCTTCGCCACGCATAGACCAGCCCCATGGCCGCCAGGGCGAGCCCAAAGACGGAGAACTCGTTCAGCGGGAACAGGGCGAGAATGTTCAGCCGGCCCAAGAACGCGAAGTTCCAGAACTGGCCGCTGCTATCGCCGGTCAGGAACATCTTCAGATAGGTGTGAAAGTTCGCCGGCTGGGCCCAGCTTAGCGCGGGGTGCTGCGCCGCCCGAATCGGCAGGTAGAGATAGACGGAAAGCCCCAACAGGAAGACAAGTCCGCAGCTAATGAGGCGTCGCCGGTCCAGCGCCTGCCGTCCCGACCAGACGAAGGCCAGAATGCCCGGCGCCAGCAGCAAAATGAGACGGTGGTTCCCCAGACTGAGGCCGAAGACCAGGAACGCCAGGTACAACTGCCATGGCTTGCCACTCTCACGCCAGCGCAGCAGCAGGAGCGTGATCAGCGCCGTCGAGAAGGCGTTCATCGAATACGACTCGGCCCAGTTGGCATTCGCCCAGAACGTCGAGGAGAAGGCGAGCACGAGCGCCCCGACGAGCGCGGCGAAGCGGCTCTTCGTCAGCTCGTGAACGATGAGGAACACCGTCGATACCGTCAGCGCCGCGAACACCGCCGACATCAGGTTCACGCGGTAGGCGACGTCGCCGACCGGTAGGAACGTGAACAGCTTGCCAAGCAGGATGTAGAGCGGATATCCGGTGTTGTGCGCGATTCCGAGCACGTAGGAGGTCGTCGTAAGCTCGCCCATGTCGTACCACATGACGGTGGGCGCCAAAGTGCGGAGATAGACGAGGAACGCCAGCAGCCCCGTGAGCACGGCGCAGACGCGGTAGTCGCGGGATATGGATGCTAACCGCCGACTCATCGTCTCCTTCCGATAGAGCCGCGCCCGGCTAGGCGGCGGCGCTCTCCTTGAACATCAGCAGCCGCTTCAGCTCCTCCGGGTTCTGGCAACGCGAGAGCGCGTCTTCCGTCCTGACGATACCGCTCTGGCAGAGCACCGCCAGGTCCTGGTCGAGCGTGCGCATCCCGAACTGCGCGCCGGTCTGGATCACGTTCGCCAACTGGTGCGTCTTGCTCTCCCTGATGAGGTTGCGGATGGCCGAGGTGGCGACCATTATCTCCGCCGCAGCCACGCGGCCGGTCCCATCGGCGCGGGGCAAGAGCGTCTGGCAGAGCACGGCTTCGAGGACGAGCGATAGCTGCACCCTGACCTGCTGCTGCTGGTGCGGCGGGAAGACGTCGATGATTCGGTCTATTGTCTGCGGAGCGCTGGGGGTGTGCAGCGTCGTAAGCACAAGGTGGCCCGTCTCCGCCGCCGTCAGCGCCGCCGAGATCGTCGCCAGGTCGCGCATCTCGCCCACCAGGATGACGTCCGGGTCCTGCCGCAGGGCGTGCGAGAGAGCGCCCGAGAACGACAAAGTGTCGAGCCCGAGCTCGCGCTGCGAGATCATGCAGAGGTTGTTGGAGTGGATGTACTCGATCGGGTCTTCGATGCAGATGACGTGACGGCGCTCTCGTTCGTTCAGATACTCGATCATGGCCGCCAGCGTCGTCGACTTGCCGCAGCCGGTGGGCCCGGTCACGAGGACAAGGCCGCGCGGCTTCAGCGCAAGGTGGCCGCAGATCTCGGGAAGGCCGATCTCTTGCAGCGACGGAATGTGCTCTTTCACGAGCCGGAAAGCAAGCGTAACGGTGCCGCGCTGAAGAGCCGCGTTGACACGGAACCGCCCCACGCCTTCCAGCGTGCAGGAGAAGTCGATCTCCTTCTCCTCCGTGAAGCGCTCTCGCTGCTCGTCGTTTGTTACCTGCCGCAGCATTGATTCAGCTACCGCCGGAGTCAGCGTCGGAAGGTCCTGTGGCTGAAGGTCGCCGTTGATGCGCAGGACGGGCGGTGAGCCGGACTTGAGGTGCAGGTCGGAGGCGTTCGTCTCCACCATACGCTTGAGCAGCGAGGCGGCGGTCATTTGTCCCTGGCTGTCGAATGTCATCGCTGAGTCCTCCTCGTCAAGCTCGTAGAGGATGGTGTTCCACTGCTATTACGGCGGCCGCGAGGAGCACACAGGCTAGCGCGCCGGCGCCAAGAGCCACCCAGACGGTCGCGAACAGCAGCGCACAGCTCCCGAACAGCGACGCCGCCGCGATTTCGACGAGCGGCACGCGCATCGGAATGGGCGCTTGGCAATAGCGGCATCTGCCCCGCAGCAGCAGGTAGCTGGCAACCGGCACAAGGTCGCGGGTGGCCAGCGGCGTCCCGCAGGCGTCACAGCGGGAGCGCGGGCTTAGCAGCGATTGACCGCGCGGTAGCCGGTCGATGCAGACGTTCAGGAAGCTGCCGACCGCCAGCCCGCAGAGAACCATGGCGATGCTCATCGTTATGTCTATTGCGCCACCTCCACCGTGAATGCCGGCGACGAGCCACCGCCACCGCCCGCAGCCGCTCCAAGAGACGTGATCGTCACGTCCGAGAACGAGCCGCTCGCGTTTAGCGCGGCCGCAAAGGCTATGACGCTTTCGATGCTGGGCGCCTGGCCGGAGGTAACGATCTTGGCGTCGCTCTTCGACACCGACACGATGCTCAGGCCCGGCGGAGCGGCGGCGTACAGAGCCTGCAAGTCCTTCGATACCGGCGCGTCCATGCCGAGCACCGTCTTTCGCTCGGCCTGCGCAGCGGCCAGCGCCGCCTGCGCCTGCGAGATCTCCATGCGCAGCCCTCTCTCCCGACCGACATCCATCTGGACGCCCGTCAACTGCCCTGAGACGAGAAGCAGCTCGCGATTCAGGTCGGCGGTCTGATTGTTGGCGGAGCGCTGCAGGATGATGGCCGGCACCAGCAGCACGCAGCCGATCATGACGGCAGCGAGCCCGGGCGCGTACCAGCGCGGGTAGCGCACGGGCCGCATTTCCCGCGGCAGGACGTTCAGGTCTATCAGCTTGCTCTTCCGCCTCACGCCGTTTCCCACCGTCACACCTCCTTCAGCGCCAGCCCTAGGTTGACGGCATAGGTGTGCACCGGCAGATTCGGCGGATAGGCGAGCGGCGGCGAAAGAGGCCGCACGGAATACTGCTCCAGCGCCTCCAGCGACTGCAGCGGCTCGGCGGTCACCATCTCGGCGAGCGAGCCGGTGAGGAAGATTGGCGTCGAAGGCTCCAGCGGCTCCTGCCGGTGCGTGTCGTTATAGAACTTGAGCGTGCGGGCAAGCTCGTCGCGGAAGCGGGCGATGCGCGCCTCGTCGCCGGATTCGTCGCCCCTGTCCATGACCGTCCGCATTATGACCGGAATGCCTTTCGTGACGACGATTATGTCCGCGCTGTTCCGCTCCACGTCGCCGATTATCGCTTCCTCCTCGCCGCAGAGCCGCGCCAGGGCAAGGGGCTTGATGTCGACCGCGCTGGGGCGACGCCTCGCCACCGTCATCATCTTCAGCAGCGGATCGAGGACGTCGCGCGGTACGCCCAGAGAGAATATCCGCTGCTTCTCGTCGTCCGCGTCGAGCGCCTGCCAGGAGAGGTGGATATCTTCCATCGGCACCGGCATTTCCCGCTTCGCCTCGCGCGTTACCGCTTCTTCCAGCAGGTCGGGGGCCATCTTCGGCAGCTCGAGGACGCGCGCAATTGAGCGGAAGCCGGTGACACAGGCGATGAGCTTCCCGCCGAAAAGGCTCTGCGAGTCGAGGACGGCCGCCAGCGCTTCGCCGGCCTGCTCTGGATCGGCGATGATGCCTTCCCGCACAACGCCGGTCTCCAGCAGCGCCTCCGCCCAGGAAACGACGCAGTTTCCCCGTACGGCGAGGGTGCGGATCGCCTGCCCCTCGATGTTCACCGTCACGGTCGGCCGCTGCAGCCTGGCCGGCAGAGCGACGGCGGGTTTGGGGAAGGATAGCCTCAGCACCATCAGCCTCCCTTCGATGCTGCCGCGGCGGTGGCCTGCGGCGCGGGCGTTCCGCCGGGCGTCGAGGTCGTGGTCGGCACGGAGCGCGAGTAGAAAGATACGCCGACCGTCATCTCTTTCCCGCCGCCGACGTCCGCTATCGTCATCTGGTCGACAGCGGCGGTCTGCGTTGCGCCGCCTTCGATCGTCGACAGGAAGCCCATCAGGTCCGGCAGCCCGCCGTCGAGCACAAGCGTGTACTTCAAGACCTCGTAGACGCTGCTGTCGTCTTTATCGCCTGTCTTCAGCTCCGTGTCGGGAGAAGCCGTCATCTGCTTGATGGCCAGATGGTTCTGGTTGGCGTTCTGCAGCAAAGCGTAGACGATAGTCGCGCTGTCCAGCTTCGTCGGAAACGCCTTCGCCAGCGTGTCAGTTTGCGCCTTCACGTCCGAAAGCTGCTGTTGAAGCTCTTTCACGGCCTGACCGGAGTCACCGGCGCCGGCCAGCGTGCCGCCGCCGTTCGTGACCTGCTCCTGAATACCGGACCGCGCCTGTCGGTCCTTCACGTAGGAGGCTCCCACGACAACATAGGCGAGGATCAGGACGCCGCCGAGTGCCAGCAGCATCTTGCCCGGCTTCACCTTCGTGGCCTCCAGCCACTTCATCAGGTCGAACGATTGCACCGACGTCAGCATTTCGTTCTCGCTACTCCAGTTGCCAGGAGACGATCTGGACCGCGTCCACGCCGGCGGTCGCGCGGCAGACGGTCGTGCGGCCATTCCGCGTCGAGCGAATGTCGTACGCCGCGACGGGGTAGTTGATCGTCACCGTGCCCGTCGCAGCGGGCGATGTCTCCACGTAGAGCTTGTAGGCGCCCGGCGCCGTGTTCGAGTATTGCGTCTGGTAGGGCGACGAGCCGATCATGGACCCAAGGCCAGCCGGTCGCGTGCAGGGCGCTGCCTCCGGTAAAATCGTCATCCAGACGGACGTCGCCTGCACGTCGACGATGCCGAACACGTTCCCCAGCTCCGATGAAGTGAAATCGTAGCACTTCGGGCTGGCGCCGCTCTGCCAGGCCGGCGTTATCGTCCGCGACATGCCGGCGTCCGCGACGCGGCGAATCTCGGTCGTCGGGAAGGGCGCGTCGTTGAGCGCTGCCGGCGTCGGCTGAAGAGGCGCCGCGTCATAGGCAGTCCCGGTGGTCAGCTCCGGATCGTTCTTCAGCCGCCAGAGCGCCCACTCAATTCCCGAGTCCGCCGAGTATTCGTCCTTGATGGCAGCATCCACGTGGCGGCTGGCGAGCAGATTAACGCTGGCATCGACCAGGAAGGGCGACACCAACACGGCGCCGATCCCCATCGCGGCCAGGGCCAGCGGCAGGAACTGCCCGCGGCTATCGCTGCTCATACGCAGGAGCCTCGCCAAGAGAAGGGCGCTTCTACTACCCAAGGTTTCAGCGTCGGTGTGCAAGCTAATCTTCATCAGCCGCCGTCCCGAAGGGCAAGGTAGTAATAGGTGCCAAGGCTGGTGTTCACTTGAGCATTCGTTCCCACCTGGAAGCCGTCCGCCTGGAGCGCCTGGATGCGGTCGGAGTTCGCCGCGGTCGCTGCCCAGAATAGGGTGGCATCGCCGCTGAGGCTGGCCGGCCGCCAGACGCCGACTGAAGTGGCGCTGCGTTTGACCCACGCAACCAGCGGCTGGAAGCCGACGCCGGTTATCGACCGGTTGTCGACGCTGTTGCCCGTGTAGCTCGCCGTCACCACGTGCGTGCTTGCCGCCCAGGCGATGTAATGGTAGGTAGTGCCAGACGCGTTCACGACTGCCGCGCTGCCCACCTGGAAGCCGTCGGCCTGAAGCGCCTGGATCTGGTTGGCCGCCGAGCCCGTGCCCGTCATGGTGAAAGAAGCGTCGCCAGCCAGCGGGCCCGGCCGGAACACGGAGTCATTTCCGTCGCCAAGAGTGACGACCCACGCGGGCTGGAAGCCCACGCCTGTTATCGACCGGTTGTCGACGCCGTTTCCAACGTAGCTCCCGACCTTCATGTCGCTGCCGGCTTTCATCGCCACCCAGTAGTAGGAATCGCCGGTCACGTTCACCCGGTTATCCGTCCCAACCGTGAAGCCGTCGGAGGTTATCGATTCGACTAGGCCGGACACGAGATTCCCTGTGTCGCCGATGACCTTCGACTTGTCGCCGCTCATGGTACTGGTACGGATTATGGCCGCACGCGCTGAACCGCTCTTGATGATCACGACGTCGGGCTGGAAACCGATGCCGCTGATCTGGCGGGCGTTGACGCTGTTGCCGGCGTAGCTGCCCGTAGCCAGCCGCATCGGCGTCGGCGTAAAGGTCGGTGTGGGCGTATAGGTATTGGTCGGCGTTGGCGTGTACGTATTGGTTGGCGTTGGCGTGTACGTGTTGGTCGGCGTCGGCGTATAGGTGTTCGTTGGCGTCGGCGTATAGGTGTTGGTTGGCGTCGGCGTGATAGTCGGCGTGTAGGTGTTCGTCGGCGTCGGTGTGATAGTCGGTGTTGGCGTTGGAGCAACCATCTTGAACGCGGCCAGCAAAGTGCTCCAGGCAGCGGATGCGCTGGCCGTCGCGGAGGAAGAGTAGCTGCCGATCGACGTGACGGCGCGGTCTGCTCCGCCGAAGGAACGTTGGTTCGTGCCGCTGTTGTGGAAATCAAACTCCTCTGTAAAGGAGCTACCCCAGGTGAAGGACGCAGAGGTGTTGATAGCGGCCCCCGACATAAGCAGGTCGCAGGCCTGCGTGGTAGTGAGGCTGCCAGACGTTAGAGCCGTGCCGGTCCCGGCACTGGGAGTTGCGACGGCATCGAGCGGCGAGGTACCGACCATGCCGCTGTACTCATAGAGCTGCAACCCCATGCCGTAGGAGGTCGAACTGCCACCAGAGGTCGTTACGGTGACGGTCGACTCGGAACCCGCGGCTATCTTGTAGAAGATCGCGCCGCCCGGCGAGTTGTTCTGGTAGGCGACGGCCACCGACCAGCCGCTCGGCGTGGCGATGTTGTTGTTGCCGCTCTCACCAAAGACGGCGATCAGCAAGTTGCCCGCCGCGGGCGCCGTGGTGAACGTCGCAGTGATGCTGCTGAAGCCGTTCGTTCCGTCGCCTACGACGGCGCTGTACTTATGGACGAGCACTAGACTGGCGCAGGCGGGCGTCGCCGTGGGCGTGATGGTAGGCGTGGGCGTCTGCGTCGACGTGAAAGTGGGAGTAGGTGTGTAGGTCGGAGTTGGCGTTGGCGTCCAAGTGTTCGTCGGCGTCGGCGTCGGCGTTGGCGTATATGTATTCGTCGGCGTGGGCGTGAAAGTGAACGTTGGCGTCGGCGTGAACGTCGCGGTCGGCGTTGACGTATAGGTGAATGTAGGCGTCGGCGTGTAGGTGGACGTGGGCGTCGGCGTCTTCGAAGGCGTTGGCGTGTAAGTATTCGTGGGCGTCGGCGTGTAAGTATTCGTGGGCGTCGGCGTGTAGGTGTTCGTCGCTGTCGCCGTGAACGTGTTGGTGGCAGTTGCCGTAAACGTCGCAGTCGAGGTCGCCGTATTGGTTGGCGTGGGCGTGAACGTATTCGTCGGCGTTGGAGTCGGCGTGAAGGTGGGCGTTGCCGTCGGCGTATTGGTCGGCGTGGGCGTCGGCAGCAGAGTCGGGAGGGGCGTCATCAGCTCCTGCGGCGGACGCATCAGCACCATCTCCGACCGCGACGCGCTCTCCTGCCCTTGGCTGCTGACTATATGCACCGTTATCAGGTCGCCGTTCCGCGTCGCGCTGAAGCCCCCCGGCTGGAGGTCGCGCGCAACGGGCAGCGCGGACGGCGTGCCGTTCACCGTGAACGTGCGCACGAGATCGCTCCCCGATTGCTGATAGTGGCTCTGATACGAATCGCCGGTGGTCGGGTCGCTCCAGCTTAAGGTGACGCTGTTCGGCTCGACCGTCGCCAGTGCTGAGACGGCCATCTGGGCATCGCGGTTAAGCCACGAGAGGGCGTCGCGCTGATCGTGCACGACGGCGAGTTCGTCGTGGCCGCGGCTCGTCGTCCTCAGGAACTGCGACATCGCCGCGCCGATCAGCCCTACTACCAGGCCACCGATCGCCAGCGCTATCAGCAGTTCAAGAAGCGTCATCCCTGACTCACCGCCGTTCCATCTCATCGATCTACCTTGTAGTCCTCCGTCACGAACAACGTCTTGCCGTCGCGCGTGACGGTGACCGTCACCTTCTCGATTGAGCTGTCGCTGTTCGGAATCGCCTCGGCCGCAGCACTGACGCCATAGCCACCCGGCGAAGGCGTGACGGTAGCGTACGTAGCGGGGGGCGTCGCATAGGGCTGGCTCTTGACGTACTCCAGTTGCGAGCGCGCCATGTTCTCCGCCGTCACCCGCTCCTGCGAGCGCGAAGACGCCAGGCTGCCGGTCGAAACGGCCGACAGCAGCGCCGTAAGGGCGAGGCCGAGTATTGCGACGGCTATCAGCGTCTCCACTAGCCCGACGCCCGCCTCGTTGCTTCGCTCCTGCGACAGCTTTCTTCGCGCGATTCCGCTTCCTATCCTCATTCCTATTGAATGTGCCCCATGATGCTGTACATCGGCATGATGATTGATACCGCGATAAAGGCGACGACCAGGCCGATGACCAGCGTCATCGCCGGCTGGATCATCGAGGTCAGCGCGCCGACCCGCTCGTCGACCTCCGCGGCGTAGAACTCCGCCAGTGTGTCGAGGTTCGTATCCAGAGCGCCCGTCTCCTCGCCGACGGCAACGACCTGCGCCAGCATCGACGGAAAGAGGCCTGAGCTGGCGAAAGGCTTGGAAAGCCCCTCGCCGTGCATCAGGTCCTCGCGGACGCCGATTAGCGCGTCCCGCACGACCTGGTTTTGCGTTGTCTGAAGAACGAGCTCCATGATGTCGGAGAGCGGCAGTCCGGCGCGCAGCAGCATCGCCATCGTCCGGCTGAAGCGTGAGACGTTGCTCTGCACGTTGATGGAGCCTATGAGCGGCAGCTTCACGAGCAGGTAGTCGAGCTGCCGCCGCCCGGCCGGCCGCTTCAGGTGCCAGCTCACCGCCGCGACGACCGCGACGGTGACAACGAGCATATGTATCTTGTAAGTCGTCGCGAACTTGCTGACGGTGAGGAGTATCCGCGTCGGTAGCGGGAGCTGCGTGTTGAACTCGCCGAAGAGACCGATCAGCGGCGGCAGCGCCGTCGTTACGAGAATGGCGACGACGACAGCCGCCAGAACGACGATGAACGCTGGGTAAGCCATAGCGCCGCGCACTCGCTTCACAATCGCCTGCTCCTTCTCGATGTGCGAGGCGACGCGTCGAAGCACCGTCTCGAGGCTGCCGGTCCGCTCGCCGACTTCCATCAGGCGGCTGTAGATCGGCGGGAAGATGTCGTGCTTGGCGATGGCGGCGGAGAACGGCGAGCCTTCCTTCAAGTCGCGGGTAATCTCACCGAGTACGCGCGCGAAAGGGCCGCGACTCTGGTTCTGCAGCAGCTCTAACGCCTGGAGAAGGGCAATTCCCGATTCGACGAGCGTCGCCAGATGGCGGCTGAAGTTGATGATCTCCCGCGGCTTGACGCCAAAGAACGACGGGATGATCTTGTCCAGCGTCGGCCGCGCCCTGACGCGTCGCAGTTGCACGACTTTGTAGTGCCAGTCCCACAGCGTGCGCTCGGCAACGTCCTCGCTGGCGGCATCGACGGAGCCGATGATGCGCTCGCCGGACGGCGCGAAGGCGACGTACTTGTACAGCAACTCTCGTCCTACCTCATCAAAATCGTTTCCAATGCGTTCACGGGGCGTGCCGACCCCTTTGGCGCCTTGAGCATCCTGCTTCGCGCCGCCTGGTCGTCATGTCCCTCTTCGGAGCCTCCTTTTTTCGGACGCAGCTCCATTCAGACTCATCGAATTATTCGGCCGAACGGATGGTATCGCGCATCGACCGAAGGGATGATTTTTGGTCTCAGCGAATCACCCATCGGCCCGACGCCGGCAAGCCCGGACTTGTTGACGAGGCGTTTGACGGCTGCTATTCTGAGCATAGGGAGTCTAGGTATGACAGAGAGCCGTTCCGAATACATGCTTCGCGGCAGCGCCGACGGTCTCCTCCTCTTCCTCATCGAAGAAAAGGGACAATCGTATGGATACGAGATCATCCGGGAGATCGAAAGGCGCAGCCGGGGATACCTCAGATTCAAAGAAGGCACAATCTATCCCGCCCTGCACAAGCTGGAGAACCAGGGGCTTATCCACGGCGAGTGGTCGGAGCTGCCGAACGGCCAGCAGCGGCGTTGCTATCGCATCACCGAAAAGGGCAAGAAAGAGCTTGGCGAGCGGATAGAAGCCTGGGAAGGCTTCCAGAACGCGCTAAACCTCATCTATAAGCCATCGACAGCGTAGCGCAGGTAGGGGCAAAAGGGATGTTGCCAGAGGTAGGGTGCTATCTGCGTGAAGTCCACGGTCTTCTCCACCTGGAGCCACGAACCAAACGTGTGGTCCTCGCGGAGCTTCATACCTACTTTCAGGAGAAGATCCAGGAGCTTCAAGGCGAAGGGTTCTCAGAGCAAGAAGCGGCCCGCTTGGCGATTCTGTGCTGCGGCAGACCGCGCATCATCGCCCGCCGCATGTATGAGGCGCACAGCCACGGAACCTTCCCCGAAGCGGGCCTCGCGGCGCTGCCGCACCTGATCGTCGCCTTCCTCTTCGCCAGCCACCTCTGGCTGCAGCCGCTCTGGGGCATCGCCGCCGTTATCGGAATCGCCGGCGTCACGATCCTCGCCTGGTGGAACGGCCGGCCAAGCTGGCTTTACCCCTGGATCGGCTACTCGCTGGCCATACCGCTGATCTGCGGCTGGGTAAGCAGGTCGATTCTCGGCCAGTTCGTGTCATTCGCGTTGATGGGCGGTCCGGCGCCGAACTTCGCCCTCGTCACGCTTGTGCTCGTGTTCTGTCTGCTCTCGCTCTCCGTCATCGCCGTCACGACGGTCCGCGTCGCTGAACGCGACTGGCTGCTGGCTTCGCTGATGCTCGTCCCGCTGCCGATCATCGGCGGCTGGCTATGCAGCCTCAAGGACATGCACGGCTTCTTCCAGGGCCCGGCCCTAGCACTTCACGCCTTCGACGGCGAGATCAGCCTGGCGCTCATCGCGCTGGCCGTCACCTCCGCCGGCTTCGTGCTCGTGCGACAGCGTGTCCTTAAGATTGGCGGTTTGACCGTCGTTGGAACCCTGGCAGCGGCAACGGTGGCACACAATTTGTGGGGCGAGCAAGGGCTGTTCGGCCTCGTCGCCGCCTCTTTCCTTCTGTTGCTCTTCATCCTCAGTCCCGCCATCATCAGGTCCTTCTTCTCCGACGAAGACGCCGTGGCTTTCGCCGAAACCCTCACCTCTTGACAGGGCATTCCCAGCGCGGGATGATGACCTTAGATATACCTCGATATCCGATGCCCTTGGAGTCCAATGTATGCTTGAACGGATCGATGAGCCGGCGGCGCTGCGGGGGCTGTCGCAGCAGGAGCTGGACGAGCTTGCCCGAGAAGTCCGCGACCTGCTTATCGGCACCGTCTCCGAGAACGGTGGTCATCTG
>JBEKKV010000024.1:0-32196 GCA_050010555.1 Dehalococcoidia bacterium | reverse complement strand
AGGTGTGATAGCCGCCCGCGCTGACCTGGGCCCGGGTGAAGGTGCCGGTGGGGGGTGATGCCTGCCCGGCGATGTTGTATCCCCAGCAGGCGAGGGTGCCGTCCGTGCTCACTCCGCAGGTGTGATAGTAGCCCGCGCTGACCTGGGTGAAGGTGCCGGTGGGGATGTTGTTCAACTGCCCGTAAGAGTTGTCCCCCCAGCAGGCCGCGGTGCCGTCCGTCCTCACCCCACACGTGCCCGCGTCGCCCGCGCTGACCTGGGTGAAGGTGCCGGCGGGGGGTGACGCCTCCCCGTAAGTGTTGTCCCCCCAGCAGGCCAGGGTGCCGTCCGTCTTCACCCCGCACGTGTCCGCGTCGCCCGCGCTGACCTGGGTGAAGGCGCCGGTGGCGGGTGACGCCTCCCCGTAAGAGTTGTCCCCCCAGCAGGCCAGGGTGCCGTCCGTCTTCACCCCGCAGGTGTGAAGAAAGCCCGCGCTGACCTGGCTGAAGGTGCCGACGGGGGGTGACGCCTGCCCGTAAGTGTTGTCCCCCCAGCAGAGCACGTTGCCGTACGTCGTCACGGCGCAGGTGTGATAGCCGCCCGCGCTGACTTGGGTGAAGGTATCGGCGGGGGGTCCCGCCTGCCCCTGGGAGTTGTCCCCCCAGCAGGCCACGGTGCCGTCCGTCCTCAGCCCGCAGGTGAAAGACGGGCCCGCGCTGACCTGGGTGAAGGTGCCGGCGGGGGAGTTTAGCTGCCCGTAAGAGTTGTCCCCCCAGCAGGTCAGGGTGCCGTCCGTCCTCACCCCACAGGTGTGAAGGTAGCCCGCGCTGACCTGGCTGAAGGCGCCGGTGGCGCTGGCTGCTTGGACCGTTTCCGCAGGCGAGCCGCCAAACCATCCCGGCATGGCGGCCAGAAGCGCCAACGCTGGTGCCAGTACGGCCAAGAGAAGCAATCGCACGGGTATTCGAGGACGCATCATGCACCTCCGGAGGGAATAAGTGCCATCAGGTTGGCGGGGATAGCGCGATATTACGCCGTCCGCGAAGGGTTTGTCAAGAGTAATTGGGCCGTCACTCGTCTTACGGCGAAAAGTGTTACATTCCCCACCTTGGCATTCTCGTCTCTCGTTGAGAGGACGGTAGCGCGAGTGTTGGGTCCGCGTGGCGTGGTTGGCGGAACTTTCTGTCAGTTATGCGCTATTCGGTTGGCGCGTGAAGAGTCGATAACTGTGGCGTTTTCGGTGGGGATCCAGATTGACAAGGAGGCGCCCCCTTTCAGTGCTCAACGACGGTTGACTTCCGCGCACACTAATGCATCATAGTGTTGCCTTCACGGGGTGGGAGGCTCTGGAGCATCTGCTTTACACCCAGAAGGGCGCAGGTTCGAGCCCTGCATCGCCCACCAGAACCCGTCCTAAACCTCGGTCCCCTCTGGAGACCCAGCCCTGAGCGTCTACCTCCCTCGGACCATCTCGACGAGCGGGACGCCGGCCGAAGATGGAGATGAAGGCCAGCCTCTGTTGCGATCCTGCTGGCTCTGGATCGTGATTCCGTAGCTTCGTCGGGAGGCCGACATGAGATTGCGATTGTGTTTAGCCGTTCTGAGCGCCCTGACAGTGGCGCCCGCCGCCCTCGGGTCGGGTAGCGGGAGGGCGTCCGCCGGCGCCGCTGGAAGCGTCAACTTCTCGCTCGACTCCGCCAGCTACTCCGCGAACGTCGGCGACACCTTCCACGTCAAGGTCAGACTTGGCGACTTGACCAACAACCTGACCCTCTTCGACTTCCTTCTTCCCTACGATTACAGCGGCCTCCAGGTGGTCGCCACCGATCCAACCTCTCCTAACCCCTGTCCCTGGGGATTGCAGGATCTTATGTACTACCCGGATTACAGCGGCCTTGGACTGCGATTCGAATGCGGGAACGAAAGCGGTCCTCCCGCCTCACCAGCCCAAAGCGGTACCGTTCAGCTTATCGACATCACTTTCGAATGCATCGGCGCCTACAGCGGCAACCTGCAAATCGACACGACCTGGGGGATTCACTACGCCTACAACGCCAGCGGCCAGACCTACAATGCCGGGGCTGGCTCCGCCGCGACGGTCGTCTGTAACGCCCTGCCGACAGCCACGCCTACGGACACACCAACGCCGACATCGACTTCGACTCCCACGGCAACTCGAACGCCCACGTACACGCCCACAGCAACTTCGACTCCGACCGCCAGCCCGACCAGCACGCCGGCGGACACCTCGACACCGACTGCCACCGCAACCGACACGCCTGTTGCATCGAGCACGCCCTCACCGACGGCCACCACGGTCGCCAGGCATCACCATGCGTCTACCGATACACCCGTCCCGCCAGCAGCAACGGCAGCACCCACCACTCGCCCGCCACAAGCGCCGGTAGAGCGACCGCCCGCGGGGCTGGTCGGCGGAGTGAGCGCTCCTAACACGGGTGGTGGCCCGCCTCCCGGAGGGATGCCATACTTTCTCTTCGCCGGACTCCTGGCCACGGGATTGATCGGCTCGACGCTCATCCGGCTGGTGTTGGCGGGAGCGACGTCGCGGGGCGACTCACCGGATGAAGACGTGTAGCTCGAATTGACGGGTCGTATGGGGGTCCTCCTACAGCCTCACGGCCGGATTCGCCCGCGCTTCCAGATGATAACTTCCGCCTTTTCGCTCAGGGCTCTTGAATCTGATGCACAGCGCTCAGCCTCAGATGCTTTATACCCAGAAGGGCGCACGTTCGAGCCCTGCATCGCCCACCGGCCACTCTCCAAACTCCCTCCCAGCACGCCTCCTGTCACTGGTAGAGCAGCGACGAGTCTTTCATGAAACGGTACATCATCCGCATCGTGGCCACCCGCCTGCCATCGGGCTCGTCGAGGTACGCGTCGAGCCAGAGGTGTTCGGTCTTTGGCGACTGCCCGAGACTCGCGATGGTCCCGCCGCCACGATAAGGCTTGCCCGCGAAGACGGGGCCGTCAACATAGCGGAGTTCGATAGCGCCATAGAGCGTAACCGGCTGAGATTGGCGAACGGAGTCTATGTAGCCATTGAACGGGACCATCATGAGATTGTCGACCAGGTGGTAGGGTGTTGCGATAGGACCGCCCCAGGGAGAACCGCTATCGTACCAGGGCAGCCGATCAGTGGTGACTTGAAGTCGCCAGTCCTTGAGCTCAGGCGTCACCTCCACAGCCATTTCAGGGAAGCGGTCGCCGATCGATGCCTTTGCGAGGATTCGCAACTCTCCTGGGGGATAGCGGCTGATGTCCCGTGCCATGAGCGCTGAGGGTTCTCCCGAATCGCCGACGAAGGCCGTGCCTTCGCCAATGCGGCGCCCGTCCGGACGCTCAGCCCAACTCTGTACCTGGACATCATTTTCCTGGGGCGGGACGACGACGACGGCGCGGACCTCCTCGCGGTCGACTGTCGGGTCCAGCCAGTAAATGGAGACACCCCCGCGCTCAAACCAGTGCTTCCCAAAGGCTCGAAGCATGAGCGGCGGGAAAAGATCGAGGTGGACGGCGCCAGAAACCGTGCCGCCGCGAAACCCTAGGCGCGATGCCATGCTGTCGTCGTGGATGCTGCCGGCGACGTGGATTGCGGAGTTCACCGGCTGGCGCCATTGCCCGAGGTAGAGATCTTCGCGCTCTTCGATCTGGTCCATTATCGACTGTATGTCTATAGTCATCTTCCCGCCCCTTCTCAGCCCCATAACCGATCAGATTGCGCTGGCCGCGATTATACCATGTCACTCCCCCTTAGGTGCCCTGACCGGCATCGCTGCCGCGGCAGCCATGGTCCTCGGGCCGGGCGGCAGCGTGGTCTCTCCCACGCGTGACTTGACTTCCTTCGACACTAATGCAATATGTTGTCGTGATTCTACGTTTGCGAGGAGATTGAATCATGACAGGAACCATCATCCCCACTGGCGAGGAGGCAGCAGGCTGGGAACGCGCTCTGTACGCATTTCTTGCAGAAAAGGAGCGTCGCAGCGGCTCAAGGCGCACAGTCGAAGGCTACTCCCGAACGCTCCAGCACTTCTTCGGGGCCATCGGCAAACCGCCGGACAAGGTCACCAGCCAGGAGGTCTTTACCTGGGCCTACGGCAGAGGACTCTCGGGAAAAGAGCCTTCAGCAATCACGATTGGCTCTAGACTAGCGTGCCTGAGCTCCTTCTACCGCTTCCTGATTCGAATGGAGATCGTCGCCTCCAACCCCTGCGACCAGATCGAACGGCCCAAACCCTCGCCCAGCCCGCCGCGGGGGATCAGCGCTGAGGGGATAAGGAAGCTGCTCGCCGTCATCCCCGAGACGCCGGCCGGGCTACGCGACAAGGCCATCGTCCTCACGCTTGTCTTGACGGGCCGCCGCCGGGCCGAAGTCTTCAACCTGAAGGTCGGCGACCTCATACGGACCGATGGCCTTTTCTACACCTACCGAGGTAAGGGCGGCAAGCAAGGGAAACGGGAACTCCCGCTGCCGGCGTTCGAGGCGATCCGAGAAGCTCTCACTGCTTTCGGGAAGGACCTCGATGGCATGAAGCCTGAGGAGTCGCTCTGGCCCTCTCCCGGCCGAAACGGCACTGGCATCACCAGCGGCACTTTCTACGGCAACCTGCAGCACTACCTGCGCAAGGCAGGTTTGCCACCTGCCGGCGTTCACATCTTCCGCCACTCAGCGGCGAAGCTCAGGCGTGACGTTGGCGAGTCCATCGAGGACGTGAGTCGATTCCTCGACCACTCGTCGCTGGCGGTGACGACCGTATACCTGCGGCGACTGGAAGGGCAAGAGGACAGGAGTTGGGGAAAGGTGGCGGAAGCCCTGGGCCTGTGAAGAGAAATCGCCCATGACCAAGATGCTGCTGATCGTCGGAAGCCTCTGCCTCAATAGGCTGGCCGCAACTCTTTCTCCAAGACCGCCAAGGCTCGCTTGACAACCCTTGCCATCACGGGCGGAGAGGCATAGGTCCAGCCTCTGCTCCGACCGTGGCTCTCCTGCCACTCGCGCCAAAGATCGGACCATTCGGGGTTGCTGCCCGGCTGCCACCGGGCGAGAACGAACTCCAGAAGTGTGCCAACTCGAGATGAGTATCCCTTCGCCGCAATCGCCGGGCGCAATCGTAGCTCCCTGTCTCGTCGGAGCTCCCGATAGAAGGCCTCGACCTCGTGCGACCCGACCCGGGGATCCAGAGTAAGGGTGATGCGAGCACCCCAACCCGTTTCGTCGAACGCCCCTCGAATCGCAGCGCGAAGCGGGCCCAATAGGGGTATGGCACCAAACAGAAAGAATCCGACAGTCTCAGCCAAGCTCCAGTTCCCGCTGCCCACCCACTTTGCCTCGTCCACCAGTACTTGCAAGATTCTTTCTCCCCAATAGCTGGCATGGAGAGCCCAAGCGCTGCCCGAAGTCGGCAAGGCCAGGATTCGAATTCCCGTCTTATTGTCTCTATCTGACCCCGACCACCAATTGGCTGGCAGTCGGTCAGGCTCGAGGAAGGAGGGTCGCGTTGACGATGGAAACGAGAGCGAGAGAGGAGCGCTGGATTCGACGAGGATGAGGGGGGCGTCCGGCACAAACGGCTCAGCGAGGAAACAGCCTTCCCTTTCCTCAGTTAGAAGCCTTATCCACGTCCCGAATTCATCTGGTTCGAGCGGGCCTTCCCTGGCTTTCTTGACGATGGCCCTGTCTTCTCCGCTGTGTGTGAAGGACCCGGCGTCCAGAGAGTCGGGAAGAAAGCGGCGGCGCCATTCGCCAGCGTAGGTCTCGACTCGCCGGGCCAGAACTCGACTACGTAACCGCCATAGCTGCGCGTCTTGCGGGTCCCTCGAAATTTGCTGTGGAGGCGGCGGAAGCTCCCCCGTCTTGCGCTTATGTCGCAACTCCGTAAGGGCAAAGTCAAGAGCGGCCTCAACAGCATAACCTCTCTCTATTTCATGCTCCCGCCAGATGGACTCCCCGGTTTCCTCCCAGATGTGATCGGGCACGCGGTCGCGCAGCCGGCGCTCGGCCTCTCGCCGAAAAGCGGCCTCAGTCCTGTAGGTACGCGGAGACACTTTCCGAGCCATGACCTGTCGCATTTATAACAGACGTGACGAAATGGATACAGAGGTCATCGGAATGAAGTCCTCTCGCAAGAGAAGCGTCACAAGACTTGCTAATCCGCCCCAGGTTACGCATGTATACACACCTGACCGCGAGGCGATGCGGGAGGCCCTGCGGACAGTGCTCGGGCTCCCAAAGCGACGGCCCTTCGGTCAGGAGGTGTCGACGTGACGGAAGAACGAATCCCAGTGGCAGTCTACCTGCGGGTATCGAGCGACGACCAGCGCGATAGAGAGACGATCAAGACCCAGCGCGAGACCATTGATCGCTGGCTCGCCCAGAACCCTCAGTACGTTGTCTTCGGCTACTACGAGGACGACGGCGTCTCGGGAACCATCCCCTTGTCACTCCGGCCCGCAGGCAGCCGGCTGGTTGCCGACGCCAAGGCAGGCAAGTTCGCAAAGGTGGTCGTGTTGCGAGCCAGCCGCCTCGGACGAGAAGAGATAGACCTCCTCACCACCTACAACCTTTTCGTTGACGTGCTGGACATCGAGATCATTGGCGTTGCTGAATCACTTGCCGACCGCACGATGTTTGGCTTTCAGTCCATCATGGCCGGCTACGCCCGGCGTCAGTTCCTCGCCGATTCGGCCCGTGGGATGGACAGGGCAGCACGGGAAGGCCGCTTCACGGGCGGGATCGTACCCCTTGGCTACAAGGTGGAAGGACACAAGCAGACGGCGAAGCTTATCCCCGATGACACGATCGTCTGGGGCGATTGGACCGCGGTAGACTTGATCCGCCGCATCTATCACTGGCTGGGCGTTGAGGGGAAGAGCTGCCGCTGGATCTCCCACGAACTAAACTCGCTCGGCGTCCCGACCGCTTATCAGCGGGACGGCCGCGGCGTGCGTGGCAAACGAACCCAGTGTTTGTGGCGGCCCGGGCGAATCCGACAGTTGGTCGTCAACCCGGTGTACATGGGAACGCTCCTCTATGGGCGCCGCAGAAGTCGTTACTCGAAGAGAACCGAACTAATCCCCGGCGCCGTGCCGGCGCTGGTGTCCAGCGAGCTCTGGGAGGCTGCGCAGCGAACCCTGGCCGCCAACCGTATCTGCGCCAAGAACACGCAAAGAGTCTACCTTCTCCGCTCGGTGATGGTCTGCGGAGTCTGTGGCCTGCACTACGGCGGAACTCCCGGAAGGGACGGTATCTCTTGGTACCGCTGCAACGGCCAGCTCGTCGAGCGGGGCAGGATCGATGGCAAGTGCCCGGGCAAGTCCATTCGCTCGGACTGGCTAGAACCTATCGTCTGGGATGACATCGAGCGATGGCTGCGTGACCCCGGCGATCCCCTCGACGATATCAACCTCGACCAGGAGCAGGAAGACCAACGGGCCGTCATCGAGGCCGAGCAAATCACTCTCCAGAAGGCACTGGATGCGCTGGCAGAACGGCGCAAGGCGGCAATCGATCTGCGTCTGCGAAAACGGATCAACGACGCTGAACTGGACGAGATCCTCGATGGCCTGAACCACGAAGGTAGCGTCCTGGATGAGCGGCTCGCCCGCATCACCCTTCCAGAGGAGGAAGAAGTCGAGCCACTCGACGCCGACCTGCTTGGTGAGCTGCGGCGCCGGCTCGACACGGGGCTCGACGCGGCGGCCCGCCACGAGATAGTCAAGCTCCTCGTGCGGCAGATCCTTGTCGACACGAAGGTTCAAGAGGACGGCAAGAAGATGCTCAGAATCCGGATTGAGTACCGATTCCCGGGTGTACCACCGTCAAGCAGGGACACGGGTTCATCGCCGCGACGAGCATGAAGTTGCTGGGGAACGTCGTCGTGCCGTGGGCCCGGCTGATGGTCACCATGCGGTCCTCCATCGGCTGGCGCAGCACCTCGAGCACGGTCTGACCGAACTCCGGCAGCTCGTCGAGGAAAAGCACGCCTCGATGGCTCAGCGTTATCTCGCCGGGGCGCACCTGCCGTCCGCCGCCGACAAGCCCCGCGTGCGACACGGTGTGGTGCGGCGACCGGAAGGGCCGGCGCCGGATCAGCGGCGTGTCCGCCGGCAGCAGCCCGCCGACGCTGTAGATCTTCGTCACCTCCAGCGCCTCCTTCGGGCTCATCGGCGGCAGGATCGACGGCATCGCGCGGGCAAGCAGCGTCTTGCCGCTGCCCGGCGGGCCCGTCATCAGCAGGTTGTGTCCGCCCGCCGCGGCTACCTCAAGCGCGCGCTTAACGTGCTCCTGTCCGCTGAATGCGACAACACTAGCGACCCCCGCGCTGATTCTGCGGACGGCGGTTGCGGCCTGATTAGCCTTCTAAAAAAGCTCTGAGCAGGTCGCGCTTGTTCTGTTCGTCGCGCTCTTCATTTTGACGCCATGTCGCGTCCACGCGGTACGAGCGACGTGCCTTAGCCTGATCCCGAATGACGTTCCCCTTCGCTCTGCCGGCCTCAGTCAACCCCAGCCTAATGTACTGACGCGGCTCGCAGCGCAGGCAGATGACAGTTACCGTGTCCGCCCGCTGCGTCACGCCGGGCTTGGGGAGACATTCCTTGACCGTTCGCTGCTCTAAAGCGTGGGAGGGATCGGCGGGGCAGGGGATGCCGGGTGGCTGCAGACAGATTTTGAGGATTCCTTTCCGAAGGCTCATGGCATGATCTTACCGTGGGGCTTGACAACAAGCAATAATCTGATAAAATGAGGACACAGGTAATTGAATACGCGGCGCTTTCAGGCGCTACTCCGATCTAGTGGATCGCATTCTCCAAACGGGAGGGTCGGTTCACTTTGTCATTACAGGAGCAGCGCCATGAAGAGCATTCAGATTCTGCGCGTGATCGCGGGCCTCTCCGCGTCGGACCTCGCCAAACAGGCGAGCGTCGCGCCCTCCACCCTATCCCGCATCGAGCGGGGCCGGCAGGAACCGTCAGACAGACTCGCCCTCCGGCTTCTCTCCACCCTCGAAGACCACCTGGACAACCATCCCCCGCTGTCAGCATCAAACTAGCGCCCGTCTCAGTCGGTGAACAGGCACAGCGCCTCGCGACGCTATGGGCCGTGCTGCGACGGCTGAAGGAAGGAGACGGCGACGATGCCGGAGAATGACAACGCCAGCGGGGTTAGCGCTGGCGGCGTCGACGGGCAACTACTGGACGGTCTACCCCTCGATAATACGCCAGCCCTAGCTATCCCGTCAACCGCTATCGTCCCCGTTGCTGACATCCCCGTTAATGGGTCTAGACCCACAAGGCGCAGCCGAGACGACATCGAGCAACTGCGCCGCCTGCTCATGGAGGTTGTCGCCGAACAGCAGCCTATGACGGTGCGTCAAGTCTTCTACCAGATGGTCAGTCGCGGCGCTATCGACAAGACGGAGAACGAGTACAAGCAGACGGTGATCCGCCTGCTGACGGAGATGCGCCTGGCCGGGAGACTACCCTACGGCTGGATCGCCGACAACACGCGGTGGATGAGGAAGCCCACCACCTATTCATCACTGGAGGAGGCCATATTAAGGACGGCGAGGTTCTATCGCCGGTCCCTGTGGGATGAGCAGGATGCTTACGTCGAGGTTTGGTGTGAGAAGGACGCGCTGGCCGGCGTCCTCTATGACGTGACAGGACAGTGGGACGTGCCGCTCATGGTGACGCGCGGATATCCTTCCCTCTCGTACCTCCACGAGGCATCGGAGACGATCGCAGAGCAAGACCGGCCCGTCTACCTATACTACTTCGGCGACTATGACCCGTCCGGCGTAGACATCGCCCGCGTGACTGAGAAGCGGCTACGTGAGTTCGCCCCGGATGCAGAACTCTATTTCGAGGTGCTAGGCGTCACTCCCAAGCAGATCGCCGCTTGGAATTTGCCCACACGCCCAACGAAGCGCGGCGACTCCCGATATGCAGGCTTCCGTGGCGAAAGCGTAGAGGTTGACGCTATCCCGCCCGCCACGCTGAGAAGGCTGACCACCGATGCCATAGACCAACACGTAGACCCGGCCGCTATCGAGGGGCTAGAGGAAGCCGAGCACGACGAACGCAAGATGCTGTTGATGTTCGCCAACAGAGCCCGGTCGGGAGGCGCAGCATGAACCCGTCAACGCTGACCGAGGCCCTTGCCTACGCGGACCGTGGCTGGCGCGTCTTCCCCACTGACGGCAAAATCCCTTTCGCCGGCACGCATGGCTTCAAGGACGCGACCTCAGACAAGGCTATCGTCCTCAACTGGTGGCAGCAGCGGCCCGATGCCAACGTCGCGGGCGCGACCGGACCCGCCTTCGGTTTGGCGATAGACGTTGACGCGAAAAACGGCGGCGATGAGTCACTGCGGGACCTCCAGCGTGAGCACGGCGAGCTACCGCCGACGCCTACATCACACACTGGAGGCGGCGGGCTGCATCTCATCTTCGCTTATCCCGAGCTGGCAGACGGTGAGACGATCAAGAACGAGGTTGGTATCGCCCCGGGCATCGACGTTCGCGCAGAGGGCGGCTACATCGTCCTACCGCCGTCGCTGCATATCAGCGGCAGGCGATACGTTTGGGACGTAGAGAACGGACCCGACACCCCGATGGCGCCGCTCCCCGACTGGTTAAGAGCGATGGTAGTAACACGCGCCGACAACGGTCACCGACCAGCGGAGCCTATCGGCGACATCATCCCGAATGGCGAGCGGGATAAGACGCTCATCAGCTTGGCGGGCACCATGCAGCGGCGGGGTTTCTCTGAGGAGTCGATCCTCGCGGCTCTTCGCGTTGAGAATGGCAGGTGCGAGACTCCGCTCGCTGATGCACAAGTGCGGGAGAAAGTTCGCAGTATCGTTCGCTATCCGCCCACATCGACAGCGGCGGGGCCGACCCACCTAACCGACACCGGCAACGCCGAGCGCTTCCGCCGTCAACATGGCGAAAATGCTCGATGGTGCGATGCGCTGGGCGGCTGGCTTCTTTGGAACGGCCAGCGCTGGCGCCCGGACACGAGCGGGCGGGTGCTGGAGCTGGCGAAGACGACGGCCCTCACTATCTACAGCGAAGTCGCCGGCGCGAGCAGCGAAGATGGGCGCAAGGCGATAGCGAAGTGGGCGATAGCCTCAGAATCGCAGGCACGACTTGACGCCATGCTCAACCTTGCGCGATCACTTCTGCCGGCTGAAGTAGAGGACTTCGACGCGGACCCCTGGCTATTGAACGTCGAGAACGGCACTATCGACCTCCACAGCGGCGAAATCCGCGAACCCCAGCGCGGCGACATGATCACGATGCAGGCGCCCGTCACCTACGATCCCGACGCGGAGGACGATGTACTCGACCGCTTCCTGAACGATGTCACCGGCGGCGATGCCGAACTCGCGGCCTACCTCCAGCGGGCCATCGGTTACTCGTTGAGCGGCGACACCCGCGAAGAGGTGCTGTTCCTAGTGCTCGGCCCGACAGCGACCGGCAAGTCGACGCTGTTGGAAAGCGTCGGCGAGATGATGGGCGACTACGCCCTCAAGCTCCCAATCGACACATTCCTCCAGCGGCGAGACTTCGGCGCAGCCCGCCCGGACATAGCGCGTCTACGCGGCGCCCGCTTTGTGCTGGCGCTGGAGGCGGGCAAGGGGCGACACCTCGATGAGCCCGCCGTCAAGGAGATCGTCGGCGGCGACACTGTGTCTGCTCGCTTCCTCTATCACGATCTCATAACCTTCCGGCCCGTCTGCAAGCTGTGGCTCGGCTCCAACTTCGCACCGGAGATGAATAACCTTGACTCCGCGATCTGGCGACGGGTGCGGCGGATACCCTTTGAACGCAGCTTCGGCGACAAGCCGGACCCGACGATCAAGCTTCACCTACGGCATGATCCCCAGGCGCGTTCGGCGCTGCTGGCGTGGGCCATCCGCGGCCTCCTCGACTGGCAGCGCGATGGACTCGGCCGTGCCGACATCGTTGACGTCAGGACGTCAGAGTTACGGGCGGAAATGAACCCGATCCGCGAGTTCGTCGATGCCCGCTGCATTCTCGGATCGGGCAAGGTCGCCGGCGCTAAGGAACTTCGGGCGGCCTATGAGGCATGGGCCAAAGGCAGCGGCGCGAAGCCCATCGATAACAAGGACTGGGGCCTTCAACTGCGCGAGCTCGGTTGTAAGACTGACCGCCAGCGCGCTGACGGAAAGCAGCACACTACATGGGTCGGGATCGGCATTTTGGCCGACGGAGAATAGAAAGTGTGCAGGACTGTGCAGGACAAACGGCTTTTTCGGGAAACTTTTACATGAGAATTTTACTGGAAAAAGTTACCGGAAATGGCGATCCTACTGCTCGTTATGCACACACAGATTCAGGAGGTTGTCATGCCCCCCTGGCGATACAGGCGTTGCCCATCGTGCAGGGCGGTGTTCGCGGCGGGAGAACTCCGACCCTTACGTGTCGGTGCCGGTCACTGGCACAAAAGAGGCGGGAGTCTCAGGCGTTGCCCGCACTGCGGTTACGTGACCTTCACGCAAGGCTTTGTGACGGTTCATGACCGACGCATGGCCGGGCGGGAAGCGTGAACGGGGAGAACGAAAGATAGTCGTAACAATCAGCAGCCTGAATGCGACGGGGAGTCTATAAGGGGCCATATGATGGAAACCGAACCTGAAACACCGCCGAAAACGCGTCCTTTGAGCGACGCCCAGCTCGCTGCCCGCCGTACTAACGCCCTCTCCCATGGCCTGAATGCCAAGGACGAAAACGCGCGTCGGCTTAGGGACAGAAGGGCCAAGCAAATACGCCGTCGAGTCAAAAAAGAACTCGCCGAAAACCCTCACTACGGTCCGGCCGATGCCCAGAGGTTAAGGCGCGCCATCGACCTTGAGATCATCCTCGATGACTTGATCGCCCTGTACGACTTGAAGGGCGGCGCCGCCAAAGGGCAGGCGACGTTGCAGACTAAGATTCTGGCCTTCACAGACAAGGCGCGAGCATGGCGGCAGACGCTTCCGGAATGTCCGGACGCCAAAGGCGGCAGTTGCGACCTATCCGATCCGGCGTTCAAGTTGCCGCTGCCCTGCTGGCAGTGGATTGTCGCAAACGTGCTTGCCGACGCGGACGCGCCGTCGCCGGCGGATCTAACCAGTGACACAGTGCCACAGGTTGCACCCACACCCGAGCAATTGATTCAGGAAGCGGAAGCAATCATCGAAGGAGGTTCAAATGAGTCGCATGAGAGTCGTTGAATTCCCGAACGCGCACTACCGCGCGCTGTCGGAGTATGAGCCGTGTTTCCATTGTGGCAACGTGGCGTCGTGTTCGGGTGACTGTCACACCCGCACGGTTACGCTGGCGGAAGCGCCGAAGCGAATCGCCGGGCAGCGTCAGTTCACCGGCGGCGCGACCGTTGCCGACGTGCTAGACGAATTGGGGATGGACCCGGACAGCATCAACCAACTGGAAGCGTCGTGTAAGCTGGCGCTCCCGCACTTGCGGGCGTCGTTGGCAGCGCGGCAACTGCTACCAAATCACTTTCCGGAGGTGAAGGAATGAGTCGATTAGGCTCAGCGAAGAAGGCAGTCGGCAAGCTTCAGGGCGAACTCAACAAAGTGGAGGACCGCATAGCAGCCGCAGCCGCCGCTATCCAGGTCGGCGAGGAGAGACTGCCGCATCTCCGGGTGGTGGCATACGGCGACGGTGAGGACGACCCTGCTGGCGTCGCCGAACTGGAGGCGCAAAAGGCGGATATCCTCAAGCATCAGGAACGGTACGAGGGGTTGACCGGCAAGGCCGTGGAGTTGAAAGAGGCGCTGAACGCGGCCAAAGAAGTCTTCCGGCGCGAGGACACGGCGGTGAAGACGGCTAGGATATTTGGGCGCATCAACAAGATCGAGCCTCTACAGGCTCAAATCGACTCGTTGTTGGCTGCTAATGCTGCGGACATTGCCAGCATGGCGGACTGGGAGTCCGTCGAGAGCGCGGAGCGGCAGGCCGAAGCGGAAGAGTTTGCGAACGTGACGGAGCGCTTCAAGGGCGGAACCTTCACGAGAACGATCACCGACGAATAGGAGTGAGAAATGGGAAACGTACTGACGTTTGACGTAGACATCAAGTCGAAGGGCGATCTGGAGTTCTTCGACTACCTCGTAGGCGCTAACCAGACGATCTGGAAGGGCAGTTTGGTGATGGTGGACCCATCGACGGGCTTACTCATCGTCGGTGCCGATACTGCCGGTTGCATTCCCGTCGGGATCGCCGATGAGCGCGTCATTAGTACTACAGCGGGCGTGAAGGAATGCCGTGTCGCGTCGGGCGGTGCGTTCCTGCTAACGACGGGAACGCTGACTCAGACCGTCGTGGGCACCGCTCTCTACATCGTAGACAGCGGCTCGGTAGACGTGATCGCTCACACAACAAACGACCTGAAGGTAGGGCGCGTCCAGTACTGGGTAGACGCGACGCACTCTTGGGTCTTCGTCCCCCCGAATGGCACGCCGTAGAGGAGGATTAACCGTGATTCGAGTCACCGTAGCAACTTGGCATCCTCAAGACTATCGGGCTATCCCGGAGCTCGGCGTCATACCGCTGGGGCCGGAAGGCCTGCTGGTTGACGACAAAAAGCTATCGCCGGAGGCGGGCCGCGCCCTCCTGCTCGCGGACCATCTCATCATCAACGGTCTCGACATTGACCGGCGCCTCGGGCGGCCACCAACGCCGCGTCCGCTGGCAGGCGGGAACGCTACGAACACGATGCTGTCGGCGGGTGCCTATCAGCGGATCGCTTCCGTCATTCCGGGCGCGGCGCCCGAGCCGGGCAAGGTGATCCAGTAAGGGATGGGCGCGGGGCAGTTCGTCTTTCCTGCCCTTCGCCGTTGCTCTCGCCGTGGGTGTGTAAGGCGCGTGTATCCCGCGCCGGCCATAATGAGCGGTAACCTCCACGCTCCCCACGGCGAGCGCCTAGCCTATCTAGCCTGCCGTGGGCGTCGGGGTGTGATGGTGACGTGCGCTCCGGCTGCCCACGGCAGGGCATCCTACCGCTGACGCTTCGGCTTATTGACTTATGTGCTCATGTGCTGTAGTCTTAGGGAAAGGAGGTGGCCATATGGACAAGCTAGTGCCAGTTAGCCGACGGGCGTTAGTCCAGAGAATCAACCGAAAACTCGCCCTCAACGGCGAGGCTCTCCGTAAGGGACGGGGGCGATGGGCCGATGAAATGGGGTACTACATCATCGACGTAAACGGGAACCTCCTGGTAGCCAAAGATTGCGACCTTGTGGCATTGGGAAGAGAGCTGGGCGTCCTGCGGGGTTGGGAAAGCGTCGACTGGAGTGAGTCATGAGAGCAGCAATCTATCTCAGAGTCAGTACGGAGGAGCAGGCGCGGCCCGATAAGGTTTCGCTCCAGACGCAAGAGGCGTCCTGCCGCGCTTACTGCGGCGACAAGGGCTATATCATCTCCCACGTGTACAGCGACCCCGGCGCTACGGGCGGGGATATGGAACGCCCCGGCCTTCAGACGCTACTAGAGGACGGCCGCTCCGGCCTTTACGACGTTGCTGTCTGCTACTGTGTCGACCGCTTGGCAAGGGACCAGAACATCGTCGGCGTGGTCGACTACGCGCTAGATCGTGCTGGCGCTCGGCTAGAGTTCGCGACGGAGGACTTTGCAGATAGCCCCATCGGAAAGCTCATGCGCCAGATCAAGGGCTATGCCGCCGAAGAGGAACGCGCCAAGATTCGCACTAGGGTGCGCATGGGGCGGCGTGGTCGCGCCGAGCGCGGCCTATCGAACGCCACTACTGCCCCATACGGCTACCAACGCTCTGACGGCCTTCTGTTCGTTGACGAGCACGAGGCTGCTATCGTGCGCACCATCTACGAGCAATTCCTGCTAGGCGGGCTTGCTCTCCGTCAGATCGCCTTCGGCCTTAACACTCAGCGCATTCCCCCGAAGCGTGGCAGCCCGAAAGGGTGGACAGGTGAGCACGTGCGCCGCATTCTGACAGCCGAGCGGTACACCGGCCACGGGTGGCAGGGCTGTTGGAAGAAGACCGGCAAAGGCGAGTCGATGCGTGTCCCGCGCGAAGAATGGTTGCCGCTGGAGTATCCGCAGATCATCGACGCGGCTACCTTTGAAGCGGCGCAAGCGAAGATCGTTCAGAATCGCCCGTGGCGGCGCCCTCCGGGTGGCGACAAGCATCTCCTGGCGGGGCTGCTTCGCTGTGCGGAGTGCGGGCATACTCTAGTCTGCGTGACGGGCGGCGGAAATCAGCGCCGCCGACGCGCTTATCAGTGTGACGGGCAGAGCCGTCGAGGATACGACTGCCGGACGCCAGCATGGATCAGAGCCGAGCGCGTCGATACCCCGGTCTGGCAGGCGATTGCCGAAGCCTGTAAGAATCCCGATCTATGGGCCGCTGCCAGCGCCGCCTACGATGCCACGGCGGGCGCTCTGTCCGGCGACGCGCAAGCATTGGGGAGCGACCTCCAGCACAAACTCCAGCAAGCCGAAGAGGGCAGGCTGCGACTCATCCGCCTGCTGAACAGCGGCAACGTCAAGCCCGACGACAAGCAGGTGCTCCAGGTGCTAGCCGAAGCCGAGCAGTCGATTGACGCATGGCAGCGCGAGCTAGATCGGACACAGGGACACGCTAAGGACTATGCTTCCCAAGCTCTCGACCGCCAGCAGGCCGAAGCGTTGGCGCGAGAGATGGGGCCGAAGGTCGATGGGCTGTCATTCGATGAGAAGCGCGAACTCATACGGGCGATGGTGCGCCGAATCTGGATCGACCGTGCCGGGAATCTGACGATTGAAGCTGCGCTGCCCTACCTAAACGTGGCCAGTGTTGACACACTCACCCCCTTGATGTCGGCGAAGTCCGCGCCGTCCCAGACCGGCTCCTCGACCGCGACCTCGAGCGGCCCGGCGACGAACGGCGCGATAGGCTCGACGCCGGCCAGATGCGCCGCAAGCTGCGCCAGCGACTTCACCGGCAGCACGGTCACGCCTTCAATGAGCGCCGCTTCGGCGGCGTCGGCCTCCGGCACGTAGACCATCTCCAGCCCGCGTTCCTTCGCCAGCGCCACCATCGACAGGATGCCGTGGGCGTGCCGCACCTGCCCGTCCAGCGCCAGCTCGCCGAGAAAGAGCGCGTTCGAAAGATCGGCGACCACCTGCTGCGACGCGAGCATGATGCCGACGGCTATCGGCAGATCGTAAGCCGGACCCTCCTTGCGGACGTCGGCGGGCGCGAGGTTGACAGTGATGCGTCGCGACGGGAACTGCAGGCCGGAGTTGCGCACCGCCGAGCGCACGCGCTCCTTCGCCTCCTGGACGGCGGTGTCGGGCAGCCCGACGATATAGAAAGCGGACAGTCCGGAGGCAATGTCGACCTCGACCTCGACGACGGCGCCCTCGAGGCCGACGACTGCGCAGGAAAGTACTTTGGCGAGCATTCGCTCCTTTATCGCACATTCATGCTACGTGGGACAAGGGACATAGCAAGGTTTCTATGATGCCAAGCCATGTCTTCCGGTCTTGACAGTCTCGCCTGCGCAGCGTTTAATGCGATCAATCCCCCGCGTCGACCTGAAGGAATCGGGTGGCATGACACCCAGCCAAGTCACTGATGCCATCATGAAGGCCGTTTTTCACGACCTCGTGCTGCCGCTCTTGGTCATCCTTTTGGGCTTTCTGGCGCTCCTATTCATAGCAGCCCTTCTGATTCGTCTCTCTAGGAGGGCCTTACGCGCTGCGTTCGGAGCCCGACCGTCTCGCTATTCGCGCCCAAATCGGAAAGGGCTCACGGTGCCGCCGCAAGAACGATGGCGTTGCGCGCGATGCCACGCCTTCGTGTCGTCGGGGGTGCGCGACTACTGTTTATCCCAGCCACGTCGATTTCACGGACAGGTCTTCTGCATGCGGCATCAGTATTTCCGCAGACGCTGAGTGGGGGTCAGCAATGAGCACTGAGGAACTTCTATCCAACCTCGTAAAGTCATTACTTGTCGCCCTACGCGTCGGCTGGCCGATATGGACGTGCTTCGGCCTACTCCTGCTTGCCCGCGCCGCTTGGTGGGCGCGAGGCCAGTTGCGGCTTCATCGATCCGGCATCAATGAAATAGATGGAATGTCCGGACCCCAGTTCGAGCGGTACCTCGAGTGGTTGTTCAGTGAACTCGGATACCGCGTCGAGAGGACGGGCTCGCAAGGCGATTACGGGGCCGATCTGGTAGTGAGCGCAGGCGGAGTACGAACAGTTATCCAGGCCAAGCGATGGAAGCGCACCGTGGGGATTCGAGCGGTTCAGGAGGCAGTGGCCTCCGCTGGCCACTATAGCTGCCAGCGATCGATGGTCGTGACCAACTCGGTTTTCTCCCGAGCAGCAATCCGGCTGGCCAGGGATAACAAGGTGGAGCTGTGGGACCGTAACCGTCTGGTCAGTGAACTCCTGAAGGTGCGCACGAAGGCGGAAGCTGAGGTCGAGCCGTCAGGACCCGACCAATCTCAGCCCGCACCGCGAGATGGCGAAGCGACGGTTTGTGCCGCATGCGGCTCTCCGGTTTCGGAGCGGGTCCGAGACTACTGTCTGGACCACCAGAAGCGGTTTGCCGGAAAAGTCTATTGCTACCAGTGCCAGAGAAAACCCCGCAGGGCGGGGGAGTAAGCACGCCCCTCGGACACGTGGCGTGAGCAGTAGGTTTGGAGAGGTCGGCTAGTGGTGCTTGCGCGGGCGGGCGTAAATCCCCTCATTCGCCATTAGCGAAAACAGCGCCAGCCCGAACATCGTCGCCGTCCACTTCATCTCCGCATGAATCGCCCCGCTCCACAGCAACCCCACCAGCACTACGAGCGCAACCAGGAAGATGTTCCTCATTCCGACCTCTTTCTCGCTTGGACGTCGACGCCGCTACGTCGTTCGCTGGTAGCGCCACACGGAAAGCGGCGCGAATACCGCGAGTATGCCCGCCATCCAGGCCAGCGTCCTCAGCACGTCCGGCCACGCCGAGCCGCCCAACAGCAGCGTCCGTACCGCCGATATCGTGACCGAAACCGGCTGATGATCCGCGTAAACCCGCAACCAGCCCGGCATGGTCGATGTCGGCACGAACGCCGACGATGCGAACACGAGTATCGCCAGCACCGGGAATGACGCCGCCTGCGCCGACTCCGGATCGCGTGTCAACAGCCCAACACCGGCGAATATCCACGAGAACACGTAGCCGAACAGCAGCACGAGGGCCATCGCGACGATGAATGACTGCGCATCGGTGTGCGGCCGCCAGCCGACGGCAAACCCGACGATAAGCATCAGCGCCAGCACAACCGCATTTCGGCCCAATTCGGCCATCGTCCGGCCCGCCAACACCGCCGCGCGTGACATCGGCAGCGAGCGGAATCGCTCCAGCAGGCCGCTCTGCAGGTCGGTGGCCAGGCCGACCGCCGTGCCTATGGCCCCGAACACGGTGGTCTGGACAAAAATGCCCGGCATCAAGAAGTCGACGTAGTTGCCGGTCGGAACTCGAACGGCGCCGCCGAACACGTAGCGGAACAGCAGCACGAAGATCACCGGCTGTATGCTGGAGAAGACGAGCAACTGCGGTACCCGGAAATAGGTGATCAGGTTCCGGCCGGCCACCGCCTCTATGTCGGAAAGCGCATTGGCGATGGCCTGAATGCCGCCTGGCTGCCTGAAAACAACGCGGCCGCTTGCGCTCATATCATCGCCGCTCCTCTCCGCCGTCGTCCGAGCCCGACCCCTCGGGGCGCTCGCCCGTCAGCGCCAGGAACGCATCGTCGAGGCTGGGCTCGCGCACCGTCAGGTTGGCGAGCTTCAGTCCCGCGTCCTCCAGCGAGCACAGCTTCTCGACCAGGGAGCGGGCGCCGTCGCTGGTGCGGAAGCGGACAGAATTGCCGTCTCGTTCGGCATTGACGTGCGCCAGCATCTGCTGCGCCCGGATCACGTCCGCTTCGTCGCTGAGTTCCACCTCAACCACCGTGCTGCCGAGCCGCGCCTTCAGCTCTTCCGACGTCCCTTCGGCGATAATCTTGCCGTGGTCCACGACGACCAGACACTGCGCCAGGCGGTCGGCCTCCTCCAGATACTGCGTCGTCAGCAGCACGGTCGTCCCGTCGGCGACGAGCTGGCGAATGACGGCCCACATCTGCAGGCGCCCTTGCGGGTCCAGCCCCGTCGTCGGCTCGTCGAGGAAGACGACCTCCGGCCGGTGGACCAGCGCTGCCGCCAGGTCCAGGCGACGCCGCATGCCGCCGGAATAGGTGCGAACCAGCCGGTCCGCGGCGTCCGCCAGCCCAAACGCTGTCAGGAGCTCGCTCGCGCGAGCCGCGATGTCCTTCCGTGGAATGTGCGTCAGCCTGCCGATAAGGCGCAGGTTCTCGCGGCCCGTCAGGTTGCCGTCCACCGCGGCGTACTGGCCCGCCAGGCCGATAAGGGAGCGCACGGTCCCCGCCTCGCGAACGACGTCGTGGCCGAGAACGCTTGCCCGGCCGCCGTCGGGTCGAAGTATCGTCGTGAGGATGCGGACGGCGGTCGTCTTGCCGGCGCCATTGGGGCCAAGGAGCCCAAACACGGTGCCGCGCGTCACCTCGAGATCGATGTTGTCGAGGGCGACGACGTCGCCGTACCGCTTGCTCAGTCCCTCGATGGCGATGGCTGCTTGATCCCTCATAACACCAAACTACCATCTTCGCGGGAGCTTCTCAAGTGCCGCCGCACCGCATGCGAGTGGATAGGGCTGGTATGAACCTGATACTGAAAGCTAGGGCTTCGTTGCGCCGTCGTGACCGTCGTGGCTCTTCGCCGGGCCGCCCTCGAAGTGCCGGTCGACGGAGAAGACGCCGCGCGCCACCTCTAGCTTGCTCATCAGCCGCGTGATCTGGTCCACGCCTGCGGTTAACAGCGTAAGGAAAACGCTGACAGTGCGGTCGTTGTGCTCCTGGGTGCGCACAGCCGCCATGTTCACCTTTTCCTCGGCGACGATGCTGCCGATGTCCCGCAGCAGGCCGACGCGGTCCCATGCCTCGATGCGCACGGCGACCGGATAGAGCTGCCCGCCGCGCCCCCATTCCACCTCCACTAGGCGCTCCTTCTCGTCCTCGCGCAGCACGTTACCGCAGTCGCTCCGGTGCACCGTCACGCCGCGGCTCCGCGTCACGTAGCCGACGATGAGATCGCCGGGGACCGGGTTGCAGCACCGCGCAAGCTGCGTCAGCAGGTCGCCCGTGCCCAGCACCTCGACGTTCGCGGTGTATACCGGCTTCAGCGGCGCCTCAACCGCGAGCGCCTCCGCTTCTCCCGCTCGCTGCACCAGTGGCGCCAGCTTGGAAGCTATCTGCTGCAGGCTGATGCCGCCGTATCCCAGCGCCGCCAGAAGCTCATCCATCTCGTCGATCTTCAAGGACCGCAGCAGCAGCTCCTGCGTGTCCGCCAGAGTGAGCCCCAGGCGCCGCAGCTCCTTGTGCAGCAGATCGCGACCGCGCTCCACGTTCGCCGCCCGCTCCTGTTGCTTGAACCAACCGCGGATCTTCTCCCGCGCATGACTCGTCATCGCGTAGCCGAGGTCCGCGTTCAGCCAGTCGCGGGAAGGCCCACGCGGTGCCTTGCTTGTCAGGATCTCGACGATGTCGCCGTTTTGAAGCTGATAGTTCAGCGGGACGAGCCGTCCGTTGACCCGCGCGCCGATGCAGCGGTGGCCGATATCCGTGTGGATGCGATAAGCGAAGTCAATCGGCGTCGAACTGACAGGCAGGTCCTTCACCTCGCCCTTCGGCGTGTACACGAAGACCTGGTCCTGAAAGAGATCGGTCTTGACCAGCTCCACGAAATCGTCCGCCGCGGCCATGTCGCGCTGCCACTCCAGAAGTTGCCGAAGCCACGAAACGCGCTCCTCGAACCGATGGTCGCGCTTGCCGCCCTCCTTGTACCGCCAGTGCGCCGCTACGCCGTACTCCGCCAGTCGGTGCATGTCGTGCGTGCGGATCTGCACCTCCAGCGCCCGCGCGTTGAGACAGAGCACGGTCGTGTGCAGCGACCGGTAGACGCCTTCCTTGGGATTGGCGATGTAGTCGTCGAACTGGCCGGGGATCGGTCGCCAGAGGTTGTGAACGACGCCCAGCGTTCGATAGCAGTCCGCTTCGCTCTCGACCAGCACGCGCAGAGCCAGCAGGTCGTATATCTCGTGGAACGTCTTCCCTTGCGTAGCGTACTTCGCCATCTTCTGGCTGATGCTGTACAGGTGCTTGGCGCGCCCCTGCACCTCAGCGTGGATGCCGTTCTTGTCCAGCTCCTTGCGCAGGATGGTCTCGACCTGCGAAATGTACTTCTCGCGCGCCGCCCGGCTCGATGCCAGCAGGTTCGCGATCTGACGGTATCGCTCCTCGTCGAGGTAGCGGAACGACAGGTCCTCCAGCTCGCGGCTGATCTGCCAGATGCCGAGCCGGCTGGCCAGCGGCGCGTAGATCTCCATCGTCTCCTGCGCCACCAGCCGCTGCTTCTCCGGCGACAGCGCGTACAGCGTGCGCATGTTGTGCAGCCGGTCCGCCAGCTTGATGATGACGACCCGTACGTCGCGCGCCATCGCCAGGAACATCTTGCGCAGGTTCTCGGCCTGGGCGGCCCTGTCGCCGACGGCCCCCTCCGGCGCTTTCCAGGCGATCTTCTCCAGCTTCGTCGCGCCGTCGACGAGATGGGCCACCTCGCGCCCGAAGCGCTTCGCCACCTCCGCGTTGGAGACGCCGCAGTCTTCCTGCACGTCGTGGATCAGCGCCGCCGCGACCGCCGACGCGTCGAGCTGCAACTCAGCGACGGTCGCGGCGGTGTCAAGCGGATGGGTTATGTAGGGGTCGCCGGTCTTTCGCAGTTGGCCGCGGTGACATTCCTCCGCGAAGCGGTACGCCTCCTCCACGAGCTGCGGCCTGTCGCCCGGCAGGTACGACTCTGTCTTTTCGAGCAGCTCGTCAATTGTCGCGACCATCGGAATCTCCGCATTCTACTCTAGCATACCGGCGCGATCCCTTCTAATAGACGGTGAAGCGCGTAGGGGCACACAGCCGCCTGCCCGCCTCCGGTACGCCACTGCTTTACAACGTCGCTGCCCCTTCGCTATGCTTGGCCTGACCTTTCGACCCTGCTGGCCGCGCAGGGCGGGTATCCCTACGGGCCGTCTGGCTTGCCCGCCGGTTCCTAGCGAAGTACGTCGAAAGACAGGAGCAGCCCTTGATCTCCGCGCCACGCGGCACCGCCGACGTCCTTCCCGCCGACCAGCCTTACTGGCGAAAGGCCATCGACGCCTCGGAGCGCCTCTGCCGCCTCTTCGGCTACGCACGCATCGACACGCCGGTCTTCGAGGAGGCCACCCTCTTCGAACGCGGCGCCGGCGAAGGCTCCGACGTGGTGCGCAAAGAGATGTACGTCTTCGAAGACCGCAGCGGCGACCGCCTCGCCCTCAAGCCGGAGGCGACGGCCGGCGTTTGCCGCGCCTACCTCCAGCACGGCATGAAGAACCTGCCGCAGCCCGTCCGCCTCTACTACCTGTCGCCGGCCTTCCGCTACGAGCGGCCGCAGGCGGGGCGGCGCCGCCAGCACACCCAGCTCGGCATCGAGGCCATCGGCGACGCCGACCCGGCGATCGACGCCGAAGTCATCGAGCTCCTCTGGCGCCTTTACGCCGACCTCGGCCTCCGCGACCTCGTCCTCCTGCTGAACAGCATCGGCGACCGCAACTGCCGCCCGCGCTATCTCGAGGCGCTGAAAGCGTACTACCACCCGCACTTGACCTCCGTCTGCCGCGACTGCCGAGAGCGCTACGAGCGCAACCCCCTGCGACTGCTCGATTGCAAGCAGGAGAGTTGCCAGCCGGTCATCGCCGGCGCGCCGTCAATTATCGACTACCTCTGCGACGACTGCGCGGCGCACTTCGCCGATGTCCGCCGCTTCCTCGACGCGCTCTCCATACCCTACGAGCTGACGCCCCATCTCGTGCGCGGCCTCGACTACTACACGCGCACCGTCTTCGAGATCCAGCCTCGCGGCGGCGGCGCCCAGAGCACCATCGGCGCCGGTGGCCGCTACGACGGCCTCATCGAAGAGCTGGGCGGACCGCCAACGCCCGCGATGGGCTTCGCGACCGGCATCGAGCGAATCATCCTGAACATGAAAGAACGGAAGGCGCCTGCCCCCCCGCCGGACGCGCTTGACGCCTACGTCGCGCACCAGGGGGCCGCCGCCCGCGTCGAAGCGCTGAAGCTGGCGAGCGCGTTGCGTCGCGACGGCGTCTCGGCCGTCCTGGCGACCGGCGAGCGCAGCCTGAAATCGCAGATGCGACAGGCGGACGCCCTTAGCGCCAAGTGGGTGCTGATCCTCGGCGAGCGCGAGCTTGCGGCCGGCACCGTCGTCGTGCGCAACATGGCCGACGCCAGCCAGCGCGAAGTCCCGCCGCCCGAAGCGATTCGCTTCCTGAAGACACTTTCCAGTCGGGAGAAGACGAGTGCTTAACGCCCAATTGACAAGCCTGCCGACGCGGTAGCCGGTATCGCACCGGGCGTAGCAATCCCGTCGAAGCCTACTTCAGCCTTGGAAGGTGACAAGGACTCTGGGCTGAGCCCGGTATGGTAGGCAGCCGGCACGTGAAAGGTGGCCTGTATGAGATACAGATTCACCGCTTTGGTTGTCACGGTGGCGATGGCTGTGCTCGCCCAGTCTTGCCGGAGTTCGGCTGATAGTCAGGCCCCGCTCGATTGGTCGCATATGCGTGCGATGCATGGTCAAGGCATTCAGTCATACTCGGTCGAGGAGTTCAAGAACGAAACGGGGCACGAGGTTATCCTGCCGTCGTATCTCCCGACGGGTGGGATCTATCAATACATGCTATCGGACACCTCCCAATCCGGGCGGTTCGTTGCGGATCTGTCGATTATTCCAAGCCCTCAGACAGACAGTCCGGTCATTTCCCTCCAAGAGAAGGAACGTTCACCAGGAGAGCCGATCCCCAGGTATGGCGGCGAGTACGAAACCACTGTGGTCGGCAAGACCACCATCGCATGTGAAACATTGGGTCCAGACAGCGGATTCCCGGGCAACTTCAACTCTCCGGTCCCGGGGTCGCCCTCTCCCAAACAGTCGCTTCTATGCTTGTGGGATGATCAGTCTCTTTCGTACGAAGCACAGTTCGGGTCACGCTCAGAAACCGTTGATCAACAACTGAAAGACGAGGCAATGAAAGTTATCACTTCCATGATTGAAAGGCCGTACGCTCCGTAGCCTCCGCAGCGACCGCGCCTCCGTCCCATGGTATCATTGAATCCGCCCGGAAGCCCTGACGCGTTCGGTCCTCTGCGAATGGATGACTATGCTCAACCGATTGCAATCCCTCGTCGACCGCTACGAAGAGCTCAGCGCCGAGATGGCGCGCCCTGAGCTTACCTCCGACTATGAACGGCTGCAGGCGCTCGCCAAGGAGCGCGCCTCGCTGGAGGAGCTTGTCTCCCTCTACCGCCGCTACCGCGAGACCGAGCAGGGCATCGCCGAAGCCCGCGCCCTCCTCGACGAGGCGCACGACCCCGATATGGAAGCCCTCGCCCGCGAGGAGCTGGACCGCCTGACGCAGCGACAGCAGTCTCTCGATGTCGACATTCGCCGCGCCCTTCTTCCGCCAGACCCGCGCGACGACAAGAGCGTCATCGTCGAGATCCGCGCCGGCACCGGCGGCGACGAAGCCGCGCTCTTCGCGGCCGACCTCTTCCGCATGTACACGCGCTACGCTGAGACCCGTGGCTGGCAGGCGGAGGTGATGTCGCATAGCGAGAGCGGCATGGGCGGCATGAAAGAGATCGTCTTCGAAGTCAAAGGCAAAGGCGCCTACTCGCGACTGAAATACGAAAGCGGCGTCCACCGCGTCCAGCGCGTGCCCCTCACTGAGGCGCAGGGCCGCATCCACACCTCGACCGCGACGGTCGCGGTGCTGCCGGAGGCGGAGGAGGTCGACGTCGCAATCAACGAAGAGGACCTCCGCATCGACATCTTCCACAGCAGCGGCCACGGCGGCCAGAACGTCCAGAAGGTCGCCACCGCCGTCCGCATCACGCACGTCCCCACCGGCATCGTCGTCGTCTGCCAGGACGAGCGCTCGCAGTGGAAGAACCGCGTTCGCGCCATGGCCGTCCTCCGCGCCCGCCTCTTCGACCACGAGCAGCAGCGCCAGGCGGCGGAGGTCTCCGAGACGCGGCGCTCGCAGGTCGGCAGCGGCGAGCGCGCGGAGAAGATACGCACCTACAACTTCCCCCAGGACCGCATCACCGACCACCGTATCGGCCTGACGCTGCACAACCTGCCCGGCATCCTCAGCGGCGACCTCGACGCCCTCATCGACGCCGTTTCCTCCAGCGAGCAGGCGCGCCTGCTGGAAGAGCAGCTCGTGTGACGCTCGCGGAAGCGCTCCACGCCGCCCGGCGCCGCCTCGAAGACGCCGGCATTGAAGAAGCCGCGCTGGAGGCGGAAGTCCTTCTGCGGCACGTCCTCGGCCTGGAGCGCGCCCGGCTCTTCGCCCGCCTCGACGACGACATCGACGAAAGCGCTCTTCTCGCCTTCCAGCGCCTCGTCGAGCGCCGCTTGACGAATGAGCCAGCCGCCTACATCGTCGGCCACCGCGAGTTCTACGGCCTCGACCTGGAGACCACGCCTGCCGCCCTCATCCCGCGTCCCGAGACCGAGCTTCTCGTCGAAGAGGCGCTCCGCCTCGCTCCTGGCGGCCCCCTCGCCATCGCCGACGTCGGCTCCGGCTGCGGCGCTATCGCCGTCGCGCTGGCAACGCATCTGCCGCAGGCCGTCGCCTACGCCATCGACAACTCCGAGCCCGCCCTCGCCCTCGCAGCCCGCAACATCGCCCGATTCGGCGTCTCTGACCGCATCTGCCTCCTTCACGGCGACCTGCTCGACCCCCTGCCGCAGCCCGTCGACCTCATCGTCGCCAACCTTCCTTATGTAAAGACCGCCGACTGGGAGGCGCTGCCGCCGGAGATACGCGACCACGAGCCGCGCGCCGCCCTCGACGCCGGGCCGCTGGGAACCGAGGTGCTGGAGCGCCTGCTGCGTGCGGCGCCGTCGTACCTGCGACCGACCGGACGCCTTCTAGCGGAGATCGCCTGGGACGAAGGACAGCGGCTGTTGGAGATCGCCCGGGCGTGCTTCCCCGGCGCGCGCGTGACGGTGAAGAAGGATCTCGCTGGCCTCGACCGCGTCATCCATATCGAGGCGCCCTAGATTCCACGCCCTCGTGCCCGCAAACCCATTCGGCGACGCAACCGACGACGACGGGGAGGAATACGATTCGCAGGAGCGAGTACCGTCCTTTGCGTTGTCACAGGGTGGCGGAACTTCCGGAAGGCTGAGGGTTTCAACCCTCAGAACAGCTCTCCCATCAGCAAGGACTGTCTAGGCCGAGGTGATCGTCTTCCCTTCCGTCTTTATCGACGGCGCAATCACCATTTCCGCCTGGTGGAACTCGCGGACGGTGCTCGCCCCGCAGACGCCCATCGCGGTCCGCAGAACGCCGGCAAGGTTCTCCGTGCCGTCGCTGCGGGACGTCGGCCCGTAGAGAATCTTCTCCAGGCTCGCCCGCACGCCCACGTGGACCCGCTTGCCCCGCGGCAGCTCCGCGTGCGGCGCCGACATGCCCCAGTGGTAGCCGCGGCCCGGCGCTTCCTCCGCTACGGCCAGAAGCGTCCCCAGCATCGCCGCGTCGGCGCCCGCCGCGAACGCCTTGCACAGGTCGCCGCCGGTGTGGATGCCGCCGTCGGCGATTATCGGCACGTAGCGGCCGCTTTCCCGCTCGAACGCGTCGCGCGCTGCGGCGCAGTCGATTATCGCCGTCACCTGCGGCACGCCGATGCCCAGCACGTCGCGCGTTGTGCAAATAACGCTCGGCCCGACGCCGATAAGCACGGCCGCGATGCCCGTTTCCATCAGGTCCTTGCAGGGGCCGAAGCTGACGGTGTTGCCGACGATCACGGGCACCGGCACCTGCTCGCAGAGCTTGTCGAAGCGAAGGCCTTCCAGGCTGCGCGAGCTGTGACGCGCCGTCGTCACGGTCGACTGGACGACGAACACGTCCACGCCGGCTTCGACGGCTACCGGCGCGAATCGCTTGGCGTTCGCCGGCGTGCAAGAGATGGCGCAGAGCGCGCCCTCTCGCTTGACAGCCCGCACGCGCTCGCCGACGAGGTCGAGGCGCACCGGCTGCGAATAGATCCGCTGGAGCAGCGCGCCGACGGTCTCCTGCGGCGCCGCGGCTATCTCTCGAAGAACGCTCTCCGGGTCCTCGTAGCGCGTCTGCAGGCCATCGACGTTGAGGACGGCAAGCCCGCCGAGTTGCGAGAAGACGGCGGCCGACCGCGGGTCCACCACCGCATCCATTCCCGCGGCGAGGAACGGCAGCCGCAGCTTGACGTCGCCGAGTGCGAAGGAAACGTCGACGAGCTCCGGGTTGATTGTAACGTCGCCGGGTACGATGGCGACCTCGTCGAAGCCGTAGGCGCGGCGCATCTGCTTCGCGCCGGGCGGCGCCATACGCATCTCTTCCCGCTGCTCGGCGTCGATGACCGCAGAGAATGCAGACGCCCGACCCGGGACGCCCTGCCAGCCAACGTCCCTCATTGCGCTACCCTCCCTTCGGACGGGGAAACTGCGAGGAGTATAGTGAAACTATACCAAGCGGGGGCCGGAGAGGTCAACGCGGAATCTGCAACGATCTGATATAATTCCGAAAAAAGCTAGTCGTTAGGGCAACTCTTGACATAATGGGCACCCTCTACCTCGTCGCGACGCCGATCGGCAACCTCGAAGATGTCACGCTGCGGGCGCTGCGAACGCTGAAAGAAGTCGACCTGATCGCCGCCGAAGACACCCGCACGACACGCAAGCTCCTCTCCCACTACGATATCCATACTCCCCTGACCAGCTACAACGACCGCAACAAACGCTCGAAAACAGCCGCCATCCTCGCGAAGCTGGCGGAGGCCGACGTCGCGCTCGTCTCCGAAGCCGGCATGCCCGCCATCAGCGACCCCGGCCAGGACCTCGTCCGCGCCGCGTACGCCGCCGGCATTCCCGTCGTCCCCGTGCCCGGCCCGTCGGCGATTACGACGGCGCTTGCCGCTGCCGGCCTGCCGACGCGCGCGTTCACGTACCTCGGCTTTCTTCCTCGCCAGGCGACGGAGCGTCGGCGCCTCCTCCAGTCGCTAGCAGAGCGCGAAGAGACGCTCGTCGCTTTCGAGGCGCCGCACCGCCTGCGCCAGACGCTCGCCGATATTGAGCAGGCGCTGGGCGACCGCGATGCCGCCGTCTGCCGCGAGTTGACGAAGCTCTACGAGGAGGTGTTTCGCGGCCGCCTCTCCGACGCCCTGCGACACTTCTCTAAGCCGCGCGGCGAGTTCACGCTCGTCATCGCCGGCGCTCCTGCCCCGTCCGCCGACAAAGCGGTCCCGCCGGAGGTCGTCGCTGAGATGCGACGGCTGCGCGAAGAGGGCGTCGGCGCGCAGGCCGCGACGGCGCAGCTCTCGCAACGCTACGGGCTGCCCCGCCGGCACCTCTACCGCATCTGGCTCTCCCTCGACTAGTCCTCCCTCTCGGTCGAACCGCCGAGTCTGCTACAATACTCTCCCATGGACGAAAAGACCCTCGCGACGCTGGAGTTCGAAAAGGTCCTGGCGCGGCTGGCGAAGCATACCGCCTTCTCCGCCGGCCGCGACCTGGCGCTAGCCCTGCGCCCGTCGAGCGAGTACGACGAGGTGCTGCGCAACCAGCGCCTCACCGCCGAAGCGAGACGTCTTCGCGATACCCTCCCCCGCAGCGGCCTCGGCGGCGTCCACGACGTGCGACAGCTCGCCAACAAGGCCAACCTCGGCGGCATCCTCGAACCGTCGGAGCTTCTCGATGTCGCCGGCACGCTGGCCGCGGGGCGCTCCCTCAAAGAAACGCTCGTTCGACAGGGCGGACCGCCCGCCGACAAGCTGCCCCTCCTCGTGGAGATAGCCGGCCGCATCACCGACCTGGCCGAAGTCCCCTCCGAGATCTACCGCTGCATCACGCCGCGCGCCGAGATCGCCGACGCCGCCAGCCCGACGCTCGCCATCGTTCGCCGCGACCTCCACACAGTCCACGACCGCCTCTACGCCAAGCTCCAGGAGCTCCTGACCGCGCCCGACATGCGCGCCGCCATCCAGGAGCCCATCATCACCCTGCGCGAAGGCCGCTACGTCATCCCCGTCAAAGTCGAGGCCGGCGGCCAGGTGCGCGGCATCATCCACGACGTGTCGGCCAGCGGCGCGACGGTCTTTATCGAGCCCCTCGCGGTCGTCGACCTCGGCAACTCCTGGCGCGAGACGCAGGCCGAGGAGCAGCGCGAAGTCGAGCGCGTCCTCCGCCGTCTCAGCGCGCTCGTCGGCCGCTCCGCCCACGCCATCGGCGTCAACATCGAGTCGCTGGCGGAGCTCGACCTCGCTTTCGCCAAGGCCGCCCTCGCCGAAGAGCTCGGCGCGACGGAGCTGCCCTACGACGGCGAATCGCAGCCCTGGCTGACGCGCCCGCCCGACGCCCTTCACCTCGTGAACGCTCGCCATCCACTGCTTCGCGGCGATGTCGTCCCAATCTCGCTTTCCGTCGGCGGCAACTACAGCGTGCTGCTCATCACCGGCCCGAACACCGGCGGCAAGACAGTCACGCTGAAAGCGGTCGGACTGCTGACCGCGATGGCCCAGGCCGGCCTTCCCGTGCCCGCCGACGCCGGCAGCCGCCTGCCCGTTTTCGACGCCGTCTTCGCCGACATCGGCGACGAGCAGAGCATCGAGCAATCGCTCTCCACCTTCAGCAGCCACATGACGAACATCATCGGTATCCTCGCCGGGGCCGGCCCAAACAGCCTCGTCCTCCTCGACGAGCTCGGCGCCGGAACCGACCCCGACGAAGGCGCCGCGCTTGCCCGCGCCCTCCTCGAGCGCGTCTTGACGATTGGCTGCCTGACGGTCGCGACGACCCACCACGGCGAGCTCAAAGTCTTCGCCCACACCACGACCGGCATCATGAACGCCTCTGTCGAGTTCGACACCGAGACGCTGGCGCCGGCCTACCGCATCACCATCGGCCTGCCCGGCAGCAGCAACGCCCTCGCCATCGCCGAGCGGCTGGGCTTGCCGAAAGACATCCTCGCCTCCGCCCGCGAGTCCATCGAGCCCGAGCGCGCGCACGCCGAAAGCCTCCTGGCCGAGATACAGCGCGAGCGCTCCGCCGCCGAAGACGCCCGTCGCGCCGAGCTGGTCGCCCGCAAAGAGGCGGAGCAGATTCGCCTGCGCCTCGAGGACAAGCTCGACGCCATCGAAGAGGAGCGCGAGCAGATCCTCGCCAACGCCCGCAACGAGGCCGAAGAAGAGCTGACGCGCATTCGACAGCTACTCGCCCACGCCGGTCGCCGCATCGAGCGACAGAAGCCGGAAGCGGCCGCCGAAAAGGTCGCCGCCGCCGAAGCCGTCGCCGAAACGCTTAAGCCGCCGCCTCCGTCACCGCGCCGCCGCGCTCGCAAGGGTGGCGACCTCGTGTTGCCGGAAGAGATCCAGGCCGGCGATATCGTTTGGGTGCGCGGACTGGGCCGTTTCGGCGAAGCGCTTTCGCCGCCGGACGAGAAAGGCGAAGTGGCCATCCGGCTCGGCTCCCTGCACAGCCAGGTGCCGCTGAAGAAGGTCGAAAAGGTGCAGCGCGTCAAGGCGCACGGTCCCGTCGTCGGTGGGACAGCCGCCGTCACGCCGCCGACGCCGTCCGTCCCAATGGAGATACAGATGCGCGGCCGTCGGGTCGACGAAGCGCTGCCCGACCTCGACAAGTACCTCGACGACGCCTTCCGCGCGCGATTGCCCTGGGTGCGCATCGTCCACGGCAAAGGGACCGGCGCCATGGCGCGAGCCGTGCGGCAGATGCTATCGTCGCACCCGCTGGTGAAGGACTACGATTTCGCGCCGCGAGAAGAGGGCGGCGAAGGCGTCACGATAGCCCACCTCGCTAGCTGAACGCTTCCGCTCGGGAGTGCAGAGCAACTGTCTTGATACTCAAGCGGGAATAGCATGAGAAGCCGGAACCTGCTGCCAGGCCGTGCCATCCCGCAGCATGGCATTCAAGATCGTGAGCAGTTTGCGCATGCAA
>JBEKKV010000023.1:0-33258 GCA_050010555.1 Dehalococcoidia bacterium | reverse complement strand
GACCCCCGCTCTGCAACGGTCTCTGGTGGACCAGAGGGCAATCGGTCTATCGCACTCCGGATCGGGAGGCATGCCTCCCGATCCCCACAAAGAATACAACGACCGTAAAGATACAAGAGGGCGAAGCCCTCGCTGCCGGGGTCCAAGGGGTGTCCCCTTGATTCCCGATAAAACCCCTCGGGGAGGGCGGGCGGGAAGAGATAGCGGACTCTTCCCGCAGCGGCAGCAGGCCCGAGGCACTTCGGCCCCAACAGCGGCGTGCACGATGTGATATCATGCGGGCAAATGTCTAGGTTTGACGACCTCGCCGACCGAGTCCTTCGAGACGTGGGGCGGATGCCCGGCGGCTTCGTGGTTGCACTTGTGCTCCTCTTCTACGTGGGCGTCGGGCTGGCGCTGCCCTTGGCACTCGGCTTTTCGGCGCTCGGGATTGTCATAGATAACTTCTTTGGAACGGTGCTCGCCGGGCTAGTGATCCTGAGCTGGCTCGGGGCCCAACTAGAGGCCGCACACCGTCGCCACCTACTCGACTGGACGACTGACCTGCGCCGCCTCGAGGCGGAAGAGTTCGAATGGCTCATGGGAGAGGTGTTTCGCCGGGATGGCTGGAAGGTCCGCGAGACCGGCCATCAGGACAGGGCGGACGGCAACATCGACCTCGAGCTGACTCGCGACCGCCAGAGAATGATCGCCCAGTGCAAACGGTGGGAGTCTTGGCAAGTGCCGGTCGAAGAAATCCGCGAGTTCGCAGGTACCCTCATGCGCGAGGCGCTACCCGCGGGCGCAGGCATCTTTGTCACCCTCTCTGATTTCACTAGCCAGGCCCGCGCCGAGGCGAAAAAGATCGGCATAGCGCTCATCGACAAATACGATCTACATGATCGCATCGAAAAGGCACGTCGTATAGAGCCGTGCCCCGTCTGCCGGAAACCGATGCGCCTCGACTACTCCTCGCAGGGTTGGTGGTTCCATTGCGTCGCAGGTTGCCCGGGAAAGCGCGATCTCGGCAAAGACCCCGGCCGCGCCGTCGAATTCCTCACGCAACCCCCGACCACCTGACGCCCTGTCCGCCTCATGATCATCGTAGCCGAGGTTGTCCAGCCTCGGCGTTTTCGTTGCAGGGGCGCACGGCCGTGCGCCCAAGGGCTCCGTGTCGGGCCTCGTCTCTTGCCGCTCTGCGGAGAGTGCAGAGAGGCGGAGCCTCTTTGCCAGGGGTTTCAGGGGGTGTTCCCCTGATTCCCCGAAAAACCTTACTCGGGTGGGTGGGAAGAGAGACGTTGCTGTCCCGAGCAGCGGCAGCCGGCAGCGGGAGGCGGGGGAGCGCGGCGGCCGCAGGCGCACGGGAAGAGGAGCGTCTATGCCCTCAGCAGCGGCAGCGGCGGCCGCAGGACGCGACTGCCACTTCCCCCTTGGAAACCGCGCGACGCCATGCTCTAATGGATGCGACAGCGCGGACCGGCAAGCGCCGCGCAGCCAAGAGCCCCCTTTGAAGGTCAATTACACAAAACTAACCCTAACAGCTTCGGAAAAGTCGACATTTTTGCAAACAAATACAATCATGCTTGCCCGTCTGGGCCTGCCCGTCTGGGCTTGCCCGTCCGGGGCCGCCCCCGCCCCCGACACCCCGCTACCCCCAACGCCCCCTCGCATGTGGTATATTGAACCTAGAGTCGACAGCGTATAGCGGGGACCCCTACCGGAGCACAGGGACGTGTTCGATACCGTAACCTCCGCCCGCGCCCTCATGGGCACGGCCCTCGGCTTCCACATCCTCTTCGCCACCGTCGGCATCGGCCTGCCGCCGCTCCTCTTCGCCGCCGAAGGCCTCTACCTGCGCACCGGCAAGGAGATGTACCGCGACATGGCCAGGCGATGGGCCGTCGTCGTCGGCGTCCTGTTCGCCGTCGGCGCCGTCTCCGGCACCATCCTCTCCTTCTCCTTCGGCCTCCTCTGGCCTAGCTTTACGAGCTTCTCCGGCGGCATCATCGGCCTGCCGTTCTTCCTGGAAGGCTTCGCCTTCTTCACCGAGGCCATCTTCCTGGGCCTCTACCTCTACGGCTGGAAGAAGCTCAGCCCGAAAGCCCACTGGCTGACGACGATTCCGATCGCCGTCGCCGCCCTTGCCTCCGCCTTCTTCATCATCAGCGCCAACTCCTGGATGAACCAGCCGACCGGCTTCGACATCGTCAACGGCGTCGTCACCAACGTCAACCCGACCGCCGCCATGCTCACCAACCGCGCCTTCCCCTACGAGTTCGTCCACGGCGCCCTGGCCGCCTACGTCGCCCTCGGCCTGGGCGTCGCCGGCATCTACGCCCTCGCCATGCTTCGCGGCGACCGCTCCGACTACAACAAGAAGGCGCTCATGCTCGGCCTCGGGCTCGCCGCCGTCTTCGCGCCCCTTCAAGTCGTCACCGGCGACCTCAGCGCGCGGGCCGTGGCGCACAACCAGCCCGAGAAGTTCGCCGCCATGGAAGGCCAGTTCGCCACGCAGCGAGGCGCGCCGCTGCGCATCGGTGGCATACCCTTCCCCGGCGACCACGAGACGAAGTTTGCCATCGAGATCCCCAAGCTCGCCAGCCTCCTCGCCTTCGAGCACGCCGACGCCGAGATCAAGGGCCTCGACAGCTTCCCGCAGGACGAGATCCCCAACGTCTGGCTCGCCCACTTCCCGTTCCAGTTGATGGTCGCACTCGGTTTCACCTTCGTCGGCGTCTCGGCGCTGTTCTGGGGGCACGTTTGGTGGAAGAAGAGAGTCGACCCGCCGCGACTGCTCCTTGCCATCCTTGTGCTGATGGGCGTGCTCGGCTTCTTCGCCATCGAGATGGGCTGGTTCGTGACGGAGTTCGGCCGCCAGCCATGGATGATCTACCACGTCATGCGGACCGAAGGCGGCGCGACGTCACGCTCGGGCATCTGGGTGCTGCTCGTGCTGTTCGGTATCGTCTACGTGGCGCTGGCCATTGGCCTGGCCGGCGTCCTGTTGCTCCAGCAGCGCGGCCGCACCAAGGCGCCGCGCGCCGGATAGGGAGGCACGATTGACCCTTGATAAGATAGCGGCGATCGTCGCGCTAACCGGCGTCATGGCCTACGCGATCTTCGGCGGCGCCGACTTCGGCAGCGGCATCTGGTCGGCCCTGGCGAGCGGGCCACGCGCTGGGCAGCAGCGAAACGCCCTTTACAAGGCGATCGGCCCCGTCTGGGAGACGAACAACGTCTGGCTCATCCTCATCGTCGTCGTCCTGCTGATGGCCTTCCCAACCGCCCTCGCCAATCTGTCGACGGCGCTGCTCGTCCCGCTGACCGTCGGCCTCATCGGCATCGTGTTCCGCGGCGCCGGATTCGCCTTCCGCAACTACTCGCTCGAATCCGGGGCGGGCATGGTGCCGTTGCATGGCATCTTGTTCTCCGTGGCCAGCGTCATCACACCGTTCGCCTTCGGCGTGGCCCTGGGCGCGACCGGCGGCGGCGAGATCAAGCTCAACGACGGCGCCGTGACCTCCGGACTCTTCGCGCCCTGGATGCACCCCTTCCCGATACTCTTCGGCCTGACCGCGGTTTGTGCCTGCGCCTTCCTGACGATGAGCTACATGACGACGCGCTCTTCCGGCGACCTGCGCGAGGACTTCCGCCTGCGCGGCCTGCTGGCGGGCGTAGCCGTCGGGATGCTCGGGATCATCACGCTGGCCGTCGCCCGCTGGGACGCGTCCGGCTTCTGGGGCCTCTGGCAACGTGCGGCGCCCGAGTGGATGCTGGGCGTGGCAGCGGCGAGTGGTCTGGTCGCCTTGCTCGTGTTGTGGCGGCGGTGGTACGCGCTGGCGCCGGCGGCGTCCGGTGGCGCAGTGGCGCTTCTTGTCGCGGCCTGGGGCGTCATCCAGTACCCATACTTCATCGTGCCGAGCCAGAGCATGTTCGACGTGGCGTCGAGCCAGACGATGATCCGCTCAGCGCTGGTCGGCTTGCTTTGCGGCGCCGTGATACTGATACCGTCGCTGCTGCTGCTGTACCTGAGCTTCGTCTCCGAGAATGCCGAGGAGGCGCCGGAAAGCTAACGCGCGTTTGCTGGCGCGTGGCACAGGCTGCTAGAATAATCGAGGGCTGGTTCCCGAGGGCCAGTCCTTTTCGGTGTCGTTGTGAACCTGAAAGGCGTCCTGCCCCTAATCGAAGACGCGCTCACCGCCGAGGGACGGCTGAAGACTCCCGCCGGCCGCCTCACTGTCGGCGCGCCCGATGGCGCCAAGGCCGCGCTCATCGCCCTCCTTGCCCGGCAGTCCGACGCGCCGCTGCTCGTCGTCACCGCCCATGCCAACCGCGCTCAGGCGCTGATAGAGGAGCTGGCGGCCTGGCTCGGCGACGACGAACACCTGCACCTGTTTCCCCGCCGTGCCGCGCTCCCCTACGAGCGCCTCGCCCCCGACGCCGAAGCCGTGCGCGACCGCCTGCGCGTACTGGCGTTGCTCGCCGGCCGCTACGACGCCCCTTCGATCGTCGTCGTCCCGGTGCAAGCGCTGGCCGAGGCCACCCTTTCGCCGGAGGAGATGGCCGGCTCGCTCGAGACACTGACCGCCGGCGGCCGTCTGGTGCCCGAGCCGTTCCTGCGCCGCCTCGTCGAGCGCGGCTATCAGTTTTCACCCCTCGTCGACACGCCGGGGCAGGCCGGGCGGCGCGGCGGCATCATCGACGTCTTCCCGCCGGAGAACGACCTGCCGCTGCGCATCGAGCTGCTCGGCGACCGCATCGAAAGCCTGCGCCTGTTCGACCCGTCGACCCAGCGCACGGTCCGGCTCGTCGAATCGTCCGTAATCGGGCCGGCGCGGGAGATGCTCCTGCCCCAGCCGGGCGCCGCTGACCTGCTGGCGAAGCTCGACTTCGACGGCTGCAAGCCGGAGGTCGCCGCGCGCTTTCGCGATGAGGTGGCGCTGCTGGCAAGCGGCGAAGGCTTCCCGGACGACATCTTCTATGTGCCGTTCCTCGCCCGCAGCAGCCTTCTCGACCACCTGCCGCCGAACGCCCTCCTCGTCCTCGATGAGTTATCCGATATGGCGACGGCAGAAGAGGAGCTCGATCGGCAGATTGCCGAGATAGAGGACGAGATGACGCAACGCTGCGAGCTGCCGCGAAGGCTGCCCTTCCCGCAAAAGCCGTGGCCGGAGCTGCGCGAGGCGCTCGCGTCGCGATCCGGCGCCGTCGAGCTGTCACGCTGGGCCAGCGGCGAGGAGCGCGAAGGCGGCTTCCCCCTGCACTTTACCGCCGCCAGCGCTTACGGCGGCCGCCTCCTCGAGCTCGTGAAAGACCTGTCCGATGCATCGCAGCGACGCCAAACGACTGTCATCGTCTCGCAGCAGGCGGCGCGCATCGCCGAAGTCCTCAGCGAGCACGATCTCTTCGCCACGCCGCTCGCCGCCATCGAGTCGCCGCTGCCGGCTGGTGCGCTGGCCGTTGTCCACGGCTCGCTCCCCGAGGGGTGGAGCGTTCGCTCGCCGCAGGGAGGCGGACTTACGCTACTGACCGACTCCGAGCTCTTCGGCTTCGTCAAGCAGCGCCGCTTCACGCGTCCGACCGCGGGCCGGCGCGTCGACTTCCTCGCCGACCTTAGCCCCGGCGACTTTGTCGTCCACATCGAGCATGGCATCGCCGAGTTCGCCGGCCTGACGCGCCTCCAGACCGACGCCCAGGCCGTCGCGGATGGGAAACAGGAGCGCGAGTACCTGGAGCTGCGCTACGCGGAGGGCGATCGCCTATTCGTGCCGACGGACCAGGTCGACCGCGTCAGCCGCTACGTTGGCCCCGGCGACCAGAGGCCGTCGCTGACCCGCCTGGGCACGCAGGAGTGGCGCCGCGCGAAGGATCGCGTGCAGAGGGCGGTCCGCAACCTGGCGCGCGAGCTGCTGGCGCTCTACGCCTCGCGCAACGTGCTGCACGGGCACGCCTTCTCGACCGACACGACCTGGCAGCAGGAGCTCGAAGCGTCCTTCCCCTACGTCGAAACGCCGGACCAGGCGGCGGCGATGGCGGAGGTCAAGCTGGACATGGAAAGCCAACGCCCCATGGACCGACTGGTCTGCGGCGACGTGGGCTACGGCAAGACGGAAATCGCCATACGCGCGGCGTTCAAGGCTGTGATGGACGGCATGCAGGTCGCGATGCTCGTGCCCACGACCGTGCTCGCCCAACAGCATTTCCAGACGTTCTGCGAGCGCCTCTCCGGCTTCCCCGTCCGCGTCGAGATGCTGTCGCGCTTCCGCTCCGACAGGGAGCAGCGAGACGTGGTGCGAGATCTGGCGGCCGGCTCCGTCGACGTAGTCATCGGCACGCACCGGCTCTTGCAGTCGGACGTCGCCTTCCGCGATCTCGGCCTGGTGATCATCGACGAGGAGCAGCGCTTCGGCGTCGCCCACAAAGAGCGCCTGAAGCACATGCGACAGCAGGTTGACGTGCTCACGCTCTCAGCGACGCCCATCCCGCGCACGCTCCACATGGCGCTCGGCGGCATTCGTGACATGTCCGTTATGGACACGCCGCCGGAGGACCGCCTGCCGATTAAGACCTACGTCCTTGAGTTCGACGAGCACTTCGCCCGCGACGCCATGCTCCGCGAGCTGGAGCGAAGGGGACAGGTCTATTTCGTCCACAACCGCGTCTTCAATATCGAAGGAGTCGCCGACCGGCTGCGACGCCTCGTGCCGGAGGCAGAGATAGCCGTCGGCCACGGGCAGATGCCGGAAGACCAGCTAGAGCGCGTCATGCTCGACTTTGCTCGCGGCGCCGTCGACGCCCTCGTCTGCACGACTATCATCGAGTCCGGCCTCGACATCCCTAACGTCAACACCATAATGATCAACCAGGCCGACCGGCTGGGGCTGGCGCAGCTCTACCAGCTTCGCGGCCGCGTCGGACGGGGCGCCAGCAGAGCCTACGCCTACCTCTTCTACGACCGCCATCGCTCCTTAAGTGAGCCCGCCCAGAAGCGCCTGCAGGCCATCTTCGAGGCGACGGAGTTGGGTGCCGGCTTTCAGATCGCCCTCCGCGACCTGGAGATTCGCGGCGCCGGCAACCTGCTGGGCGCCGAACAAAGCGGACACATCGGCGCTGTCGGATTCGACCTGTACACCCGGCTGCTGGCCGACGCCGTCGAAGGACTCAAGGCGATCGAGCGCGGCGAGAAGCCGCCCACGCCGTCGACCGCGCTGCCGCCGCTTGCCATCGACCTGCCGCTCGTCGCCCACATCCCTGAGAGTTACGCTCCGGACCTGAACCTGCGCCTTGCCTTGTACCAGCGAATGACGCGCGTGCAGCATCCGAAGGAGGTCGACGACATAGCGCAGGAGCTGCGCGATCGGTTCGGGCCGTTGCCGGAGCCCGTGCAGACGTTGCTCTACGTCGTCAGCGTCCGGGCCCTGGCGCGCGAAGCCGGAGTGCAGTCGGTCCAGACGGAGGACGGTCAGATCGTTCTGCGAATGGTGCAGGGACGCCACCTACCGCAGGAGCAGTTGCGACGCCAGCTTCCTGACGGCTCCTGGGTTGGCCCGACCTCCGTGCGGCTCAGTCGCCTCCGCCTCGGTGACGGCTGGCGCGACGTGCTTTTGGGTGTCATGCAAAGGCTGGTCGGGCTCGCTCCCGCGACTTCAGCCTGACGGCCCCAGTCATGCGTTCTTCACACGCGCCCCCCATGGTTTCATATCCGGAGCACGCCCCGGGAATACGATAATCTGTTCCTGGTGAGGGACGCGCCGTCTAACAGAAAGCGAGTCTTCCCGGGGGAGGTGTGAGATGACACAGATTAAGCGAGACACGCCGATGGCGCAGGTGGATGACCAGGAGGTCGAGCAAACGGCGCCCTTGCGCGAGTTCTTCTGCGAGCCTTCCGGCTGCGGGCTCTACGACACGGTCGGGAGCGAAATCAGTGAGTACGTTGGCGGCCTTCGGGACTCGTTCTGCACCGGCAACAAGACAGAAGCGGCGCCGATGGCGAACTATTTCGACTGGTAAGGTGAGCGACCGTCGACCAGGTCGGTAAGACGGGCAGCACATGCGAGGCCCGTTCCCCAGCGGGTCGGGCGCTCGCTTGCGATGACTCTAGCCTGGCGATTCTGCGTAGCCTATATGCCACTGCCCGTTGTCGCTTTTTGCCGAATACCACAGCTTGAAGAGGCGAGCGCTGGCGTCGTAAAGAAGAGTCGAGCGGTAAATGCGCTCGTTGTCCCAGCCGTTGCTTGGGCTGAGCAGCGGATTGGGATCAGTGGTCCACTTTAATCCATCGCTGCTCGTCGCCAGCATCAGGTGCGCGCCCGCATTGGGCGAGTCAACGTAGTCCATCAAGTATTGCTTGTCCACATAAAGTACGTCGAGGTGCCAGGGCGCAGCCGCCAGGTCGACCTTCTCGACGGGCGACCAGGTGATGCCGTCTTTGCTCGTCGTGTGCAGCACCCCGCCGCCGCCCGCCATCCACATGTGGAAAGTGCCGTTCACCAGCACAACGGCCGGCGACAGGTAGAGGGGATAGCTGTCCAGGTTCCAGTGCATCACCGACTGCGGCGCGCTCCAGTCTACGCCGTCACCGGAGGTGAGCAAGAGAATGTCGTTAGCGTTTTGGCCGGCGCAGCGCTTCGACCGCGCCTGGCGCGTGTAGTAGAGGTAAAGCTTATCGTTGCCGGGGTTGTAGACCAGGTCTGGGTCGCTGTTATGGTCGCACGAAGGAGCCGGGACGACGGGGTTCTTGAGGCCGTCCGGCGGTGACCACGTCCGGCCATCCTCCGAGACCAGCATGCTCGGGTTCTCGCGTGAGTCATTGCCGTTGGGGTAAGGGGTTACGGCCATCCAGTACTTGTGGCCGTGCCAGCCATCGTGGAAGTAGACGACGTCGGGGTGGACGGCTTGCCCGGAGCCGTCATACGTCGGGATGTCGAGCGGCGCAGCGGCGTTGAGGAAGGCCGGCGGCGACCACGGCGTCGGCGAGGCAGCCGGTCGGAGCGGATTGAAGGCGGCGATCCCGCCGTGGCAGCCGGCGGCGGCAATGATCGGCAACACGCAAAGTGCCAGCAGGAAGGTTCTCTTTCGCAGTCGCCCGGCCCTCCTTGTCGGGTCGAAAATTAACTCCTCCAAGGGTGACAAGCGCCAGCGTTTCGGTCAAGAGGGATTCCGGCCAATCTTCGTTCGGTTTGACACCCCGACGCGACAACGGCTAGAATGCCTGCGCTGTCACTTCGACGGCCCCCGCCAAAGCAGTGCAGCAATTGTTGGGGGGAGCAAGGAGGGAGCCATCCTTGGACGGTGAAGCGCCGGTCGGAGGCGCCGCGGGCCTCTTGGACCGAGTTGCTATCCCGCCGGCCGGCCGCATTCCCATCGTTGGCGGAATCTATGCGCTGGGCGTGGCTCTGTTCCTGACGCTTGAGCCAACGCGGCCGCTTTGGCTGCTGCTCACCACGCTCATCGTCGGCCTCGGAAGCGACGGCATCGTGCGAGCGTACGCTGGCGGATCGCTCCGCGGCGCCCTGGACACGGCGCCATATCTTTTGGTGCCAGCGGTGTTCTCCCTTTCGGCCGGCTTCTTTCTGCAAGAGACGGTCAGCGGCTACTGGAAGCTCCTTGCCGCGCTCGTCGCCGGCGTGATGATGGGCGGCGTCCTGTATGGCGAATGCCTCTCGCTGGACATTCACAGCGAGCTTTACGGGACGGGGCGCTTCATTCTCAACATCGGCAGCTATCTCGCCGCGTTCGGCCTGTACGCCGTCATGTACAGCTATGGCGTTGGCCTTGTGCCGGCGGCGATCTGCGCTGGTCTCTTGACAACGGTGCTGGCCGCAGAGGTACTGCGCGAGACGGAGCTGATGCCGCCGCCCGTAGGGCGCAGGAGCCTGCGTTCGCTCGGATTCGCCGTCACGATTGGTTTCGTCGTCGCCGAAGCGCGTTGGGCACTGTACTTCGTGCCGCTGGAGGGCTTTCTGGCGGCAGTGTTCCTGCTGCTCTTCTTCTACGTTGCCAGCGGCATTGCGCAGCACCATCTCACCGGCCACCTGTCTCGACCGGTCGCGACCGAGTACGGGCTCGTAGCCTCAGTAGGACTCCTGATGGTGATCCTCGGCCGATGGCTTGGCGGGTAACGAGGGCGCTTGTAGCGGTGTCCGGCGTCTGATAGGATAAGGCGGGTCGGGGTGTAGCGCAGCCCGGTAGCGCACCTGAATGGGGTTTATCCCTGAATCTGCAAGCCGGTTCTCGCGCCGCCTCGATTTGTTTTCCCCATTCAAAACCCGTGCGAAGCGGGTACTTTTAGGCGCACTAACCTAAGCCGGATTCTTGCTGCGATAGAACATGGTGAGCGCCGTCTCGACTAGGGCGATGATAAAGCGCTGGCGCCGCTCGGTCCCTACCGTCTCCAGATTGTCAAAGACATTGCAGATCATGGCTCCCGTAGCGGTAGCGAGCATACCTATGGCGAAGATGTCTATTTCATCTTTGACCTCTGGGGCAGCGGCAGCGACCCGCGCCCAGAAAACTTCAGCCTCGCGTGTCTTGCCCGGTTTGGCAAGATTGTTGATGGTGCTCTGGAGCACAGGCAGCGCGATTGTTCCCGCCCTCACCATGTCGCCGACATTGGCGGCATCCCACGCCTGCTTTGCGATCTCTTCCCAATCGTTCATTGTTTGATTCCTCCTGCTCTAATGTCGTCGGCCGGGGGTAGACCGTGCGCATGGGCTAGGCTTCACGTAATCGTCCGAAATCTTCCCATTCCCTCTTGACAATTATTCGGTTGTGCTACGGTGCGTCGCAAGGATGCGATGGGATGCCGCACTATTCACCGGCTTACGACTATCCCGGCTCATTCTGCCGCACAACAAAACCCCCGGCCGAACGCTCCGATTATCTGCCTGCCGAATCAACTAGCATAGCCCTAAGCGCTCCTCAGTCTGAACGGGATGATCTTCGGGTCGCGTCCCTCTGCCGCTTCGGGCTCAGGATCGGGCTCCGGCTTTGCGCCGAAGAATGCGTCAGCAGGATTGTAGCGGGCTTGAGCCGCCAGCGCTCGCTCGCGTCGGAAGGCGCGAAGGTAGGTGGCCGTCGTGTCGAGATTGCTATGGCCGAGAATCGCCGACAGCGTTTCGATGTCGCCGTGTGTTGCCTCCAGGAAGCGATGGGCGAACGAATGCCGCAGTTGATGCGGGTGAAACTTCACGCCGGAGCGCCGAGATAAGTCCTCCATCTTGTGCTCGATGTGCCGGTAGTTGAACGGGAAGACTCGCTCATCGACTCGGGGCAGCGCCATCAGCGCTCGGAAAGCTGCGGCGCCCGGCGCTACGGTCCTCTGCTTCCTGCCCTTGCCGTGCAGCAGTAGCACGCCTTCGCGTATTTCGCTCCAGCGGAGCGCGCCTAACTCGCCAATTCGCATCCCCGAGCCCAAGAGGAGGATCACCATCGCCCGCTCCCACGAGTCGGCATGATCCAAGATCGCCGATATCTCCGCGTCCGATAGGGGCTGTGTGACGACGTTCTCCCGCCTCGGGCTCTTCATGCGAGCAAAGGGATTCCGCTCGATCAAACCCTCATAGAAGCAATATTCAAAGAACTGCCGGAGATGCGAAAACTGGCAATGCATAGAGTTGGGCTTCAAACTGCCAGCGCGGAGGGCCATGTAATCGAGAACAAGGGAACTTGCCCTATCTAGGCTCGCGTCGCCGACGTAAGCCACGAGCTGATTGAGACATGATCCAACGACTCGGTATGAGCTCCCGGGCTGTCCTTGCGCCCGAAGCGAGCAAAGAAAAGCATCTGCGGCCCGCCTTGTCGGAGTCGGGGGAATCGGCTTCCGCTCGGGCATCGTTGCGAGGATTTCGGCGAACGCGGCCCGTACACGCGCTCTCTCACTCTCGGAGGCCTTTACAAGGTGATAGAGACGCGACCGACTCAGCCCCATGTGGCTGGCGAGTTCGCGCCACGTTATGCCGGCTTGCCTGGCCTCCTTCAGGATTGAGACTTCCTCTGACTGAAATGCGCTCTCTTGCGCCATCAAAAAACCTCCCGTCGCCTGTAGCGACCAGGAGGTCCGATCATGGTATTCTGTGCTCGGGCCTGGCCTGGCATCATCAGGCTTTGGCTCAGGCGGCGTCCGTCACGCGCGGGCGCCGTCATCTTTCGAGGGGATACTACGCCCGTGTTCTGCGCCTGTCAAGCGGGGGAATCGCCCAGAATCGAGCCTACGGGCTAAATCGGGCATCTGCAGCTTCAGGGGTAGGAAACGGGAAGGTCAGCGAATAACTAGCGGCGGGCGCGACGCCTACGCGGAGCCTTTACGTGCGCGGCTGCGCTTCGCGATTCCTCAAGGACTGACGCCGGCCACGCGATATAGCCGCAGTTGATGCAGCACAGAGTCCCGTCGCGCTCCTGAGCGTCGGGGGTAAGGAAGCCGTGGCAACGAATGCAGCGGCCCATCAGCAACCGCCCGTCGCCGCCGTCACGGGCCGCGCCTCATCTTCGCCGCGCACATAGGTCCGCCCGCAGTACTGACACTCGCCCACTTCCGACATAGGCGGCATATAGACGGGCATGCCACAGCCGGGGCAGTCGGGCGCCCGTCGCTGCATATAGCCGATCATGCCGACCGCGAGTCGCCGTTTCTGCGCTTTCGAGCGATAGGCGCTCCCGCCCAAGACAAGGACCGCGCCCGCAACGGCGTCAACCTGATCGTCGTGCGGGCCATCCGGGAAGGTTTCGCACTCATCGAGAAAGGCCGACACCCACGGGCCGCGCACCAAGCGGACGTTTCCTGCTTCGGCTTGGGAAGCGAACGGGCCAGCTCGGGCCAGCTTTGAGCCCGTCGCCCTTACCGCGTTCAGGGTGAAGCCTTGCAAGACATGGCGTCGGTAGTGATCAATCAGGCTCTTGCCGCTGGAGCCGGGCTCCTCTTCCATGCAAACCTCCGTCTCTATTCCGTCGAGCTCGGCAGACTGGCGGACAAGCTTTTCGACCTGAAGGGGTGTCGCCTGAACGCGGCGGATATCCTCGATGGTATAGAGGCCATCAGCATCGAGGCTCACGAGGGCGCCGACAGTGTAGTCACCGCCGCCCTCTGTTGCCGCAAGGTCCCAGTAGCGGACGCGGGCTCCGTCTAAGGGCGCCTTGTCGATGATGGTGAACCATTCCCGCTTCAGGCTTCCCGCGCCGGCCGACTCAATGAAGTTGCACTCAAACTCTGACGCCCACTGCCCGGCGGTGTACTTTGGCCGCTCCCGCTCATACCACGCGCCGTCGAAGGCCGGGCAGTCGCGCCAGTGAACGTTGTGACGGCTCCATTCGCCGCCTTCATCACCGTGCCAGAGGCGATAGAACATGTTGGCCATGCCATTCGGCGTCGAGAGGATAGTCAGCCGACCGCCGCGCGAGAGGGTAGGGCTCACGGCGCGATAGATTCGCGAGTCATATTCGGCATAGGCGAACTCGTCAAGGACAACGGACGTAGCGCGATAGCCGCGCCCGGACTTCGCCGTCGCCGGCTGCGACACGATGCGAGAGCCGTTCTCTAGCAGCGCTTCAAAAGAGCCGCGCTTCAGCAGACGCGGCGGATCGTCGAGCTCATCGAAGATGCCATAGATGATATCGAGGACGTGAGCGGCGGCGCCCTGATCGCGACTGACGATCAGGCAAAGGGAGCGCGGCTTGAAGATGGCCTCGTGAGCGACTTCAACCGCGATCGTGGTGGTGATCCCCGTCTGTCGGGCCTTCAGGCAGAGACGACGCGGCGAGCGGTCGGTCAGCAGCACGGCTTGATAGGGGTAGGGGCGAAAGCTCGCTGTCCCTTCCGGTGTGGGCAGCCTTACGCACTCCAACGCCCAAACCAGCGGCGAAGCGGCAAGGACAGAGACGCCGGCGCTACTGTCCGCCGTCATGCGCCCCGCCTACGCCGCGCGACTTCTTCAGTGTCTGCGCTTTGCCCAGCAAATCGAGCGCTCGCGCTCGCATGGGCGCTGCGGCGGAAAACATCTTTAGCAATTCGGCGCTGCGACCGCCGGGCGACATCCGGGCCGTCCGCGCTCTACACATCAGGTCAAGCGTGAGCGCGCGCATGGGCAAGGTGGCGCGAAGCATGGCCAGCGTTTCGATGTTGCGGCGAAACTGGCCGGCCAGGTCGGGCGGCCGGTAGGGGTTGCTGGCGGGAGTGTTAGGTTTGTCCATTTTAGAGACCCCTGAAGAGGTTAGCTTGCGCGCGAATGATATCAGCCGCGTTGCGGACGTTCGGGAAGTTGTAGTTAATCACACCGTAGTTGGGGGAGTTGGTTTGATTGCCCATCGCCTTGCTCTCGCTGTTGGAGTAGACACGACTGCCAGCAGGCAGCGCTACGGTCTCAGGACCGGACTCGCCGACGTTGAACAGGCCTGAGTATGGTGTGACACCGCCGGATGCGAAGCCGAGGAGATGCTTTGCGCCGCTGACGCCGGGGATGTTGTTGAGCTTACCCTCAAGGCCGCCGAGAGCGCCCGTCACGTCGCCGATGGTGGTCTCGATATCGCCTAGCACTCCATCAGCGCCCTCGATGACGCCCTGAAACCAGCCGAAGGCGGCATCAACGTCACCGAGTGCGCCCGATAGTAGAGGCCCTGCGTCGTCGGTTATGTCGCCCATCGTGTCCCTGACCCAACCAGCGGCGGTGCTAGCGTCGCTGAGAGCTGTCTCCGCGATTCCGAGCGCAGCATCGAGTGTTGGCAGGGCGTCCTCGCCTACCTGTTTAGCCTCATTCCACAGATCATCAAGACCGCCGTAGAAACTCTGCGTCTCTCCGACTACACCCTCTATGCCAAGGCCAACAACGCCGAGCGCGTCAGTAAGGTAAGGCAGCGTCTCCACACCGAGCGCGTCTACCTTTTCCTTGAGTTTCTGCATTGCCGTGTCGTAGGGGACGGCCTTCCCTTTAGCGTTCTCGAACTGCCACGCGGTATCTGCCGTCTGCTGATTCACCGTCGGCAGAATGTCGCTGTAGCCCTGAATCACGGGCATAAGTTGTGTTTTCAGGGTGCGGGAGAAAATCAGGGATACGTCGTTCATCTGTTGAGCGGGGTCTTTGACGGCTATCAACTTGTCCATGATCTGCTGGAAGATGTCGATCATGGGAAGCGCATTGCCGTTGGAATCGAGCATCTGAACGCCGAGATCGGCCATCGTCGTCGCGAAGCCGGACGTGTCCGTCTTGCCCTGCTGCGCCATTACCTGATAAGCCCCGACTTTCGTAGAGAGCATGCCCATCGCCATCTGGACGGAGCCCAAGTTCAGGCCGAAGTCGCCGAGCATGGCACTCCAGAACGCGGTCTGTTCAGCATTGGCACCCGTCATCGCCTGGAATTGCATCGCCTGCTGCTCGAGGTTGGCACCCACGAGGCCAATGCCACCCACGGCCACTACTCCCGCCGCTCCGATGCCCAAAAGTCCGGCCGCTGTCAAGTCAAGATCGCCGGAATCAACCATGTCACTAAGGCTGGAGGCCATCCCGCTTATACCGCTGACTACGGGGTCGAGATCGGAGTCTAGGCTGCCGAGGGCACCCGCAAGATCGCCAGCGCCGGAACTTGCGCCGGTGAAGCCGCTTCCCGCATCATCCGCAGAACTGGCAGCGCCGGAGAGTCCCGAATCGGCCGTGTCACCGGCCGAGCCGACATCCTCCAGGGCAGTCTGAGCGTCACCGCTGATAGTAGTAAGGTTGTCGAGTGAAGCGTAAGCTTCCTCTGCGCCCGCTTGGGCTGCTAATCCACCTTGCCCCGCGGTTTCGCCAGACGCCCCTACAGCATCAAGCGGGCCGGTGAGATTATCCGCCGAGCCTTGGGCAGCTTGCAGCGATGCGACTAGATCGTCGAGGGCGGCCTGAGCGTCGGTGGAATCTCCACCAATATCCAAAGTCAAAACCAATACCTCGTCACCCATCTAACGCTCCTTGACAAACTGTGCTAGAATAGTTCCCGCCGAGAGGAGAACTGACATGAAACGAGCTTTCATCATGGCGCTGGGAGCCGCCCTGCTCGTTGGCTGCGGCGGCAGTGCAAGCAAGGCCCCTTCACCGACAAACACGGTGGTAAGCGACCCCGTATTGCACCTCAATGGCTTCGACGCGCTCGAATCGGCCGTCCGCCTCAATTTCCGAGTAGTCTTGCTTAACCCAGCTACCGCGAACATCTGCCGGAGCTTACAGGGGCTATCGAGCGAAGACGTAGCTAAAACCATCGATGCGGCCCCAGATGACACCAACGCAACGTCAACTCCATACCCCGGCCTGACGCCGGTTCCAGGACAGACAGCCCTCCCCAGCGACCGGGCGCGTGAGGGTACGATCCTCCAAGAGGAATGCTCTCGCATCCTCATGACGGGTCGCTAGCAATACGCCGCGGGCCGTGCAGAAATCCAGGCCCGTCGTGCCATTTTGAGTCATTTCCAACCCCCTAGAACCCCCTTCCGCGATGACGCGCATCGTAACGCGCGCCGACACAGCCGCGGCTCATCGCATCGATGGTCGCCATCTTCTCTCTGAGCTTCTCGCTGAGCCCGTCAACTTTGCGCTCCAGCGCGGTGATATCGCGCTTCAGCGCCCTCCTCTTCGCAGCCGCTACCTTCGCGTGTTCAGCACGCGCTACCTTCAACAACTGCTGCCCGGGCGGGCTGTTGAGGTACTCGGCGGCAACTTCGATGATATGCTGGCGCACGAAACGCCGCTGCTCGGGCGTGAGAGGCTTCGCCCGCTTCGAGAGATCGCCGGTTGCCAGCGCTTGCTTGCGGGGAGCCGTGTCCAGGAACGGGCTGGCGTCGCTCTCGGGCAGCGGATCGGACTCAAGAACGGTGTCATCGACGGGGAAGTCCGACAGCGGCCCCGTATGGTCGCAGTGCGGACAACTGAAAGCGGCTTCCTTTCCGCCGTACCCCGTATCGTTTGCCCGCTTCGGCCAGCCGGGCGGCAAGACCTTGCGGCAGACTTTGCAGCGCCGCAGAACGTTGCCCTCATCGTTGAGGCCGATCTCGCGCCGCGCCCAGCCGCCATTCTTGAAGACCATCGACGCGGGTACGCCGGGAACGTCCTCCAACTGGCCGCCGGCGTTAAGCCGCTTTTCGGGCGGGATTATGGGGTTGCCGTAGGGGTCAATCATCTTGTGCGCTCCTTAATAGCGGAGGTCCTTCTTGTCGCCGAGACGGCGGCCTGGAATCGAGTCTATCGCGCGAGGGTCAAGCAACTGCGGCCCCGGAGCAGGCGGCAGAGAAGACGGCTTGCCCGGCAGACCAAGCTCAGTCGGATCGTCGCCGAGGAGCACGGACGGCAGAGGGGCGGGCTCCAGTGAAGGATCACATTTAGGGAAGTCCCGCAGAATTCCTTGATGCCGGCATTCGGTGTGAGGGCAGGTGTACAGAAGGCTCCTGTCAGTCTCCCCGGCGCGAGGGTGGAGCGGGTGGTCCAGCTTCGGCCAGCCGGACGGGAGGACTTTGCGACACGCCGAACAACGCCTGAGAAGGATGCCGTGGTCAGTGGGGGAAAGGTCCCACGTTGTGTTCTCCAAGTCGCTGCCAACGTGAGTCGAGCCGTCGGTGTCGGCGGCCTTAGCCCAGGTAGGCGGGGTGTCGTACGGGTCGGGCTCCAACGAGCCACCATAGCCTCGCCGCATACCTTTTGGAGAATCGGGGATGTTCGGATTGATATTCATCGTTAGCTCCTTTCAATGGCCCAATCGGACCCTAGTGCTGCTTTGAAGCAGGTGAAACAGCAGTGGAGGACGCCTTGCTCCAGGCGATGAGGCTCACCGCAGCCGCCGGGTACGGCCATCTCGCCGGCGTCGCGGTTCACCATCACGAGTTGCGAGGACGGACGGACGTGCAACGGCACATCGATGATAGCAACGGCGGGCGGTACGGGGTGCCCGTGGTCGTCGTACAGTGGCATTGACGCCGCCTCAAGCTTCGTCTGCCACTCGGCATAGAGCGCGTCTTGATCCTTCGGCTTCTCAGGGAAGGGCATTGGCAGCATGCCTTCGAGTACGGCCACGTAGGGCGGGTTCGCGTGGTACTCTTTGATCGCCGTCACGCCCAGCACTTCAATGGCCTGGCGCACACGTCGCGCCGATGGGCCGGTCACGCGGACACCTGCCAGGATTGCGCGCGGCTCACGCTCGATAATAGGGGCCGGCGGCGCCCTCAGCGCTTCCTTGCACTCTTCACAATTCAGGAAGCCGCCTGGCGTCTCGTGACTGTGATCGTCGCGGGTGTAGTGGGCAACCTCCGCGCCGAGATAGTAGGGCGGGGTCGTTGCTGTTGTAGTCATTCGTCTGTCCTTTCCTTGTCGCTATTCGCTTGCCGCCAGGGAGAGCGCCGGGACCGCGATTACGGGCGGCGCACCACACGCGACGGGACATGGATCGGGGGATGCAAACCCGACGCCGCTTTCCCGACCGACGCTCTCCCTGACACTGGGCAGCCGCCGGATGGGGCGGAGAGACCCCCCGTACGGCGCCCGTTGGCATAGGTCCGCCAGGCGAGAAGGCAAGGCCGCCCAGCGATTCCCCTATCAGGGCAGCAAGTGCCGCCAGAGCGGAAAAGTCACTCGACGGCACCCTGATTCCTAGATTTTGCTTCATGATCCAACCTCTGCGACGCTGGTAACGCCTTCGATAGGCGTCGCTTCGCTTGTCTTCGCCGGCTGAATGTTGAGCAACAGCCTTTGCTCCAGCGCCACAACGTCTTCGCCGCTCATGGCGTCTTTGCCGCCTCTGTCAAGCGAGCGCGCCTTAGAGTCGCCCACTCGCAACGACATGCGGCTCGCTGGCGTCATACCCAAGTCGCGCTCATAACCCAACTGCGCTTGCCGAAGTTGCCGGTATTCGGCCAGCAGGCGGCGCGGCTCGCCTTTGTCAGTCGTCATCCCGCGCTTTATCAGGTCCGCGAAGGCGGTCGCGCCTAGAATCTCCAGCTCTGCCCACGCTCGCGCCGCTGGAATGTCGCTATCGTCAAGCCACGGCATGACGGCGCGCATTTTGCCGACTAACCGGCGCACTCGCCGCGACCGAAGCTTGAGGCCGCTAGGGGCTTTCACATAGAGGCCCGTTCGGACGGCGGCGAGTTGACGTTGCTCACGCTGCGCCGGGGAGACAGAATGCGGCTCCAGTGCGCCTAATTGACGCTCTACAGATTCAGGTTTCGTATCTATCAAGTCGCTTGTTCTGCGCATTGTAGTGTACCTAACTGCAAGTTAGGTGGTCTATTTCGTTCTGTCGGACAGAGTATCTTAGACGAACTTGCGGCTGGGGCTGGCAGATACCTTTGCGGGCAGGTGCTAAGCCAGGTACGCAAACTACCCCCAGTAAGCGCCGACATTCGTAGAGGAGAACAATTTATTGTTCTCGTGCTTGCACAGGGTATTTTGCGTACCTGAGAAGGAAGGTGATCAATTGCCATCGTGGTTACTCGGGGTGTTTTGCGTACTTAGGTCAACCGCTGCTCTCTCGAGTAGCTGCCGTGTTTCGTCTGTGACGGCCCACGAATAGGCGCTATCGCCGTCTCGCTGAATAACATGCAGCATCCACAAGTCGTCAAGATTCTCGCCTGCGGTTTCTGTCGGCTGATTGCTCTGCTGTCCAACCTGCTTTGTCGTCAGCCAGCCGTCCGAATTGAGCAAGGTCGCAAGCACGGCGGACCGGCCGCTCGGAATACAATCGAGAGCAACGCGGCGAACAGTTGCGTAATCCTCCGCGCTCACGATCATGCGCTCCCTCCAGTTGGCCAGCGCCTTAGCGAGTTTCTGAAGCTGCTTGACAAGCCGCGTGCCGAATTCGCGTTGGGGCGGATAGAGAATGTGATGGTAGCGGTCGCGGGCGACGGGGGAACGTAAGGCGGCAGTGATCCGCGCAAGCGCCCGGAGTTGCTGAAGGAATCTGTCCTCAAATAGGATATCGTCGTCAATCCACTCGCCGGCCCTACTAAGGTAGCCACCGACAGCGTGGCCCATATCTTCGCGCATGGCCTTTTCTTGGCCTTCGAGCTCGCTGGAGCGGGCGACGGCGCCCTGTTCGTCGCCGACAACGTTGACACGCAGGAAGCGCTCGCCGAGCAAGGCGTGAACGGTTCGGTACATGTCTATCGCAGGCGTCACTCCGGCAATGAGGCCGAAGGACGCTTTATAGCCCTTGATCCCTACGCCGGAGCCGAAGGACTTCTCCAAGTAGCCGTCATAGGCTTCGCGCAGGTCGGCGAAGATGGCCGCCTGGTCCTCCGGCTTCTTCGAGAGGATACTCGTGAAGTCCTTGATGATAAGCAGCTTTCCGTCGAGCTTCGGCAGCAGGTCGATATCGTAGCCGTGTCCTTTGAGGCCGGAGATAAGCGTCTGCGGCGTCATCGTCGAAATGCTGACGACCTTCGGCCCCTGAAGCGCCCTCAGTAACTCGCTCTTCGTCCCTCCAGGCGGCGCGACAACATGAAGCCAAAGGGGATCTCCGGGCAGGTAGATCGCGATGGCCGTCGCCATGATGACATCGACCGCCTCGAGGTCGCCGATCTGGAGCCAACGACTCACAACCTCCAAGACTTGCTCGCGATCGATGTGCGATTCGTCGCCCAAGGCGACGCTACCAATTTCCTCGCGCACGCTAGCTTCAGTCATCAGGCAATTCCTACGGCTGAAAGGACTTCGCCAACCTGTTGTGGCGAATTAGAGCGCTCTGCCAGGGCCAGGAGTTTTTCGCGACTGCCGCCCATATCGAGCCAATCAACGACGTCGCCCTTGAAAGGCAAGCCGGGCAGGATAATAATGCGAACTTCAGCCGCGACTCCCACAAGGGAGCGCGCAACGTCGTCGGCGTGCGCGGCGCCGGGGGGATCGTTATCGGGCAAGATGCAGACGCGGCGTCTGCGAAGACACTCGGCGTATTCCGGCTCCCACTTCGCCCTAGCGCCGAAGACGCTCGTTGTTGCTACAAGGCCAAGCGCGGCTAGGGCATCGGCGCATTTCTCGCCTTCAACGATGAAGACGAAATCCGCCGGGTCCGCCGCCAATAGTTCGGGCAGGCGATAGAGGACACGGCGAGTATCGCCGAGCTCCCAAATCCAGCCGCTTTTACCATCAGGCCGCCGGACAAGGAACGTCTTGCCCTGAGCCATCTCTTTGCGGAGGGCTTGATAGAGCAGTCGCCCGCTTTCGTCCGGGTAGGGATAGCAGGCGACAATCCGGCCAGGGACGGATTTGGACCTAGAGCGATGATCGGGGTGGCTGTTGACCGAATGAAGGGGGTGAACGTTGTTGCATTTCTTGAGCTCGGCAAGGATATCGCGGCGGTCGCAACCGGCGAAGCAGGTTAGGCCATAGCGCGGGTGAAATGTCGCCGAGCGCTTGCCGTATTTGCTTCCGTCTACGTGACACGGGCAGAAAAACCAGACGTGACGGTCGGGCGCAATCGGCTTCCTGCCGTAGGGATCGCCGGCGGGGGAATCGAGCAGGGGAAGGACTTCGTCGAGCGTCATGTCAGCACCCACAAAGTCCGTCCCGCCGGATCGACCTTTAACATCCGGCGTAACTCTTCGTTGATTTCAGGCATGATCCGGCCTATGTACTCCCGCTTGTCGCGCTTTGAAGGGGGGAGCCGCTCCCAGACGCATCGAGCGTGATTGCGGTCGAGTAGGTAGCAATCGACTGCATTCCCGCTTCGGAGTCGCCAGCTCCCAACAAGCAAGCCGCGCTCCATCATGCTTCCCGCCCTGCCATTCTCTTGTCGCTGACGACGACGAACGCCTGAGTGAACCCCACCTGGCCGCAGTTAGGGCATCGCCTGAGGCTCCCGCCATTCTGATGCCAGTGGCCGGAGCCGAGTCGTAGGGGTCGGAGTTCTCCCGCTGGGAAAGTCGTCCGACACTTAGGACAGCGACGAAAGCGCCAGGCTGTCATGTGTCACGCCCCTTCTTCGGAAGTTCAACGCCGAAGTACCTCTTTAACGCCATTCTCAGGCCCCAGGCGGAGCTGCAACCGTAGCGCTCGGCATTTATCGCACCCGCAGCCCGGCCTCCAGCGACGGCTAGGGCGGACTTGCCGGTCAGTGGATCGCGGGCGCGGGCGTCCTGTTCGAGCTTAGCGGCGCGACGCTTCAGGTTCGCGACATGCTCCTGCTGGGGGTCAAGTGCGCGGCTCACGTTGCTCCTCACATGCGCGTCGCAAGCCTCGCTCTACTAGGATCGCAACCTGATCCCGTGGGCGCCGGCGCTCCTGTCGGGCTAGTCGCCGAATTTGTTCTAGCGTCTCCGGGGCTAGGTCAATGAAGATTCCGCGTGGCATATCAGTTGGCCCTTTCGTCAACGAGCGTACCAAAAGGCCCCTCCTGACTAGGGTTCAGAAGGGGCCAAAAGGGGCCAAAAGGGGCCGTTCTTAGAGCAGGGGGTCGTCCTCAGCTTCGGGCAGCGGGGCAAGGCTCCCGAAATCGCGCCTCCAGTCAGCGCCTATTCCCCTCAGGAACCGCTTTAGAGCGCTCTTGGACATGAAGCGATGCTCGGCGAAGCCTTCTAACGTCGGCCTTCGGGGCAGTTCGTCCCCCTGATATTGCCCGAGGAGTCGGCGGTACTCGTTCTGAAGGTCACGCAGTTCCGGCGTCACGTCGTTGCTCGGTTCGGCCAGTAGCCCAACGGGCTGCCATACGGAGAGCCTTTCGCACCCGCCTTCGGCGGAGAAGCCCCAGAACTCGACGGCAGTACATTCGCTCAACTGCTCAAAGGTGGCATCGGCCAACCGCTCGGAACCTGATCCGCCTGTAGCTGAGCTAAACTCCTCAGACGTGATTTCAAGGCTAGTGCCGATGCGAGTCCCCATCAATGGGCGGAAGTAATCAACTAGGCTGTGGACGACCTTATCAACGGCTTCGGCGGTAGACGGCGGGCTCGCGCCCAACACGAAGCCGCCTGAACCGTCCGGCTCATAGAATGCCGGGAGGTTCACTTGCTCAAGCTCCCGTCGCACGTCCGGGCAACTAAGGTGCAACTTCTTCAATCGGAAGCGCGAATAGCCGCCGAGAGGCGGCGTAGGCGCTGTCATGACTTCCGCCCCTTCAGCAGCGTATCAACCGGCGAGTGTGTTTCATGATCTTCAAGTGCCCTCTCTACCGCCGTCGCCTTGGTGTACTTGGCGAGCATCGACCAAGAGTTCCAGCCCATCATCTCTTTCAAGGCTGCTGGATCGCCTTTGTTGCCCAGATACATAATGCCCGCCGTTCGCCGGAAGCCATGCAACCCGCGAAACTCAACGCCAGCGGCCGCGAAGCGGCGCTGCATGATCATGCGCAGCCCGTTGAAGGCCAGCGGCCCCTTGTCCTTTGCAGCGAACAGCGGCGCGACGGGGTCGAGCTTCTCAAAGCCGCCGCCGCGTCGCTTGATGTAGTCGTAGATCGCGCCGGCGACGTCCGCGTTGTAGTGCACCCGCCTTCCCTTGCCGCCCTTCCCGCTCACGATCTCGGCTCGGTGTGCCTGCCGGTCCAGGTCTTTGATTCGCAGATCGCAGAGCTCTTGAGCCCGGACGCCGGTATCAACGAGGAAGAGGATTATCGCACGATCCCGCAGGTCCATGTAGTTGGCCTTTTTCGCGGGAATCTTGTCGAGCACCGCCAGGAGGTCGGCGATCTCATAATGCGGTTGCAAGGTGTCAGGGATGGACACGAACTTGATCTTTGCCATAGGGTGCGTTTTGCGGCGCTCGCGGTCTAGCATCCAGTTGTAGAGCGCCCGGAGCCCGGCCTGGCGGTTGCGGATGGTGGCTGGCTTGTTGCCGTTCGCGTTAAGGAAGTCGCACCAAGCCTCGATATGCTCGCGCTCGACGTTCTCTAGCAGCGGCATTCCCCTAGAGGCGATGAACCTTGCGAACGATTCTGCCGACTCCCGGTAGGTTGCCCGCGTCTTCGGCTTCTTGAGTTGCAGGCGGTCGAGAAATGCGGTAATATCTTCCCTGTCAGCGCTTCGGATACCATCGGAGTTAGTCGTAATAGCCGGAGTGGTTTTTAGGTGCACTGTATGCAAGCGGGTACTCAATGAGACACCTCCTTCTTTCCGTCGCTAGCTTCGCACAAGTGCACCTAATTGTCAATAGGGTCGGGGTGTAGCGCAGCCCGGTAGCGCACCTGAATGGGGTTCAGGAGGTCGTGGGTTCGAATCCCACCGCCCCGACCAACAGATTCCCCCCAGATTTGAGAAAGTTGGGTTGAAATGGCGTATACGAAGCTTAAAGAACACATAATTGCTAGACGCAGTCCGACATCTTTTGAGACCCTCTTGCGGGGTTTTCTGCTTTCCAGCGAGGCGGAAGGAAAATCACCGGCGACAATAACAGCTTATGGGGATTGCGTCGGGCGATTCGTTGCTATTTCCAAAGAACTTGGCATCCCTCAGGACGTGACGCACATCACACGGGATCACATTCGCGCCTACGTTATCGAGCTTAGGCATCAGGGTCTCGCCGTAGCTACAGTGCGAGATTACCTCGTCGGTTTGCGCTTGTGGCTCACCTGGCTTGTTGGCGAGGGTATCATCGCGAGCAACCCCTGCGACGGGGTGAAGTTGCCTCGACCCGACCGAAAGGCGATGAAGACGCTGACGGGGGAGCAAGTAAAGAAACTGCTGGAAGTCGCCAGGAATCAACCCCTGAAGAAGTCTCTCCGAGATCAACTCATCATCCTGATGTTCTACGATACGGGGATTAGGGCCAGCGAACTCGCCGGGCTGAACATGGAAGACGTTGATTTGGACGAGAAAATGGTCTTCGTGAGGGGCAAAGGTCGCAAGGAGCGCGTTCTGGGCTTGGAGGGCAAGACTTGCATCATGGCGTGGCGATACGTGGCAACAGTACGAGGAGAAGCGCCAGGTCCATTTATTCAGGGAAAAACGGGGCGGCGGATGTTGCGAACGTCGATCACCCAGTGCCTCGCCAAGCTCGCGAAGAGAGCGGGGTGGCCTGCCAAGTCCTGTTCACCTCACATGCTGAGGCGGTCGTTCAGCGTGGACTACTTGAGGGCAGGTGGCGATCCGTTCACACTGCAAATCCTGCTCGGGCATGAGCGCCTTGAGATGTCGAGACATTACGCCGAAGCCCTCAACGCGAGCGATGCAGTGGGGGCCCAACGGCGATTCTCACCCGCCAGAAGGCTATTTGCCGTCAACTAGCGCGTAGGGCTACCACAAGAGGGGAGGTCATGCTTTGGCCTCCTCTCTTCATACCCACAACAGTTGATGATGCAATCCTTGAGGACTAACACACCATTTCTTGGGGGACACTGACACCGGAAGGGTGGTGTACCACCTGCAATCCGCAAGGCCTGCCGCACAAGTTTTTGAGGATCATGGTGACATACTTGAGGTTGGTATCATACCAGTATAAGAGTTATGCCTTAACGCTTGACAAAGTGTTGAATCTAGATTATGATGTCTATCATGCACGAACTACGAATCGGTGACATCAACAGACTGACCGGCAGAACTACCGAGGCTGTTCGTCGTGCCGAACGCGACGGGTTCATCCCGCGGGCGCATCGAACCCCTGGGGGGTTTCGATACTGGGAGGAGGCGGATTTGCCCGATATCTGTGAAGGGCTCGGCGTCCCCCTGCCGCCCACCCCTGCGGAGTACCTGTTGCACTACATCTCCGACACCCTCGGCGTTGAGGCAACATCGGGCTCCTTCGACTCCATACTTCAACAGTTAGGGCCAATGATTGCCGAACAGATCGAAGCTCTCCTGGGAGACAACACGAGTGGGCGGGCGTTAGGAGAACTTCTCGGAGAAGCGGCGCCTGGTCTGAGGATGACGAAGAAGTAAATGCCTTGGCAGGAGGGCAATCATGCAAGAGCATATCGAGGAAGATGAACTTCCCGACGAGCCCATACCCATCAACAGGAAAGAATGTATGAACATTGACGAGTTCCTAGCCCATGACTTTTCTAAGGAGAAGGCTGAGGATTTGGCGAGGTGGCGTAGAGAACGGCGGGCTCAGAGACGGAACACGGCGGGCGTGACGAAATAGAAGGGAAGCCAGGCTATGGCAAGGGCCGATTGGGACACGGAATCTGCACCTACACTGCGGACTAACCTCTATTTAGATGAAGCCGAGATTGTGTCTACGCATGAGGGGCGGGTAGTGTCCAGGACCAAACCAGACGGCAATTGCAGGAGGCCGACTGCGACAGTCATTTGTGATCCGGAAGGGGTGACGCTCCTACGTGGGGCGCTGCTTCCAAAGCCGGTAGTCCAGCCTCCATCGGTTGCCCTCTTACCAGCCGTCTCCCCACCGACAGCCAAGGTCGTCACCTCCGTATCGGCACTCCAGGTCGCCCAACCCGCTATCGCCACAGGAAAAACGACAGCTATGTCACTTAGAGCGACCCGTGCCGAGGACTACCTGAGCGCCGGTATTCCTAAATATAATTTCGTTGTCGACCCATTCTTCATCAAAGGTGCAATAGGAATGATGGCCGGTAGTCCTGGAAGTATCAAGACATGGGATGCGCTCGACCTGGCCTTGGCGGTTGGCTCCGGCGCAGACTGGCTCGGTGTCTTCCCAACTAAGCAGGGGCCAGTGCTGTGTCTTGATCAAGAAAACAGCCGAAGCGTTGTGATGCGGCGTCTCTCACAGTTGAGAGAAGTACGAGGCTTCCCCCCTTCTGGTAGCAACGTCCACCTGCTTACCCGCGACGACCTCGGCAGTACAGACCTGGACTTCACCCAGGAGGCCGACTTTGCGGCACTACGGGCCATCGTCGATGAGGTCAAGCCGGTGCTGATAATCATTGATTCCCTACGCGAGTTTCACAGCGCCGAGGAGAACTCATCTACCTTTATGCTGCCCGTAATGCGGGGGCTCAAAGCCCTAGCCGAAGAGTCTGACGCTGCGATCCTTATCATCCACCATCTGAGGAAGGACGCAGGCGATATTGGAGATGCCATCCGAGGATCGGGCCATTTCAGAGCTACAGTCGAATCAATCCTCGGCGTAGTCCCTGATCCAGGCCACCAGGGTCGCGTCACAGTGATGAGCGTCAAGAACAGGTACGTGGAAAAGGTTGACCCCTTCCAGATTCAGCTCGTAGACGAACCTGGGGGCGGTGTCAAATTAGAGTACCTGGGTGTCGGGGTCGCAGGCAAACTCATCGACCAGGCTAAGCAGGCGGTATTGGGCCTCCTACAGCAGGCGGGAGACACAGAGAGGTCTGCCATTATTCAGCATGTCATGTCACAGGTGCAGTGCAGCTACCGCACGGCAGCCGAGGCGATTAGCCGCCTTGCTCGCGAAACCCTGATTCAAAAGCGCGGGAACACCAACCCCGCTATCTACGGAGTCGTTTGAGTGATGCTGGAGTGCAAGAGTGCAACGAAGAGTGCAGAGATGCTTGCATTGAACGATCAGATTCGAGTGCAGAGTGCAAGCTCTAAGAAAGAGACTCTGCTGCACTGTTCGAGAGCAAAGAAAGAATGCAAGGCGGCTCCGTTGGAGCACAGCGGGGCCGGTCAAAGAGACGGCCCCATGCTGGCACTCCAAACAAGCCGGGCTGCCCATTAACGCTGGTTGCCTCGAAGAAAGCGGCAGAGAGATGGTTGCCATCACACAGAAAAGAAGTGAGCGGGACACAGTGGACACACCACCTGCTGATAATTACCGCGACGAGCGGGAGCTAGACCGCAGCGAAGAGTGGGAGCTAGATCGCTCGGAAGATGACGAGGAAGAGCCGTCCCAGGTCAAAACGCCTAGCAGGTGAGTTGCAGAGAAAGGGTAGTACGCCGATGACCGACGAAATCGCGCTGGTCGATATCGTGGAGAATGGCAGGCACCGACGAGACCTGGGTGATATCAAAGTCCTCGCCCGCTCGATCCGCGCCGTGGGCCTCCTGCATCCAGTTGTCGTTCGCCCAGATGGGACGCTTATCGCGGGCAAACGCCGGCTAGAGGCGGCTAGGCTGCTCGGCTGGCAGAAGATACCCGTCCATGTTGTAGACATCGACAACCTGGTGGAGGCGGAGGCAGCAGAAAACGCCGTCCGCAAGGGTTTCACACTTAGCGAGGCGGCCGCGATCTATCGGACGCTTGTGTCCCAGGAACGAGAAAAGGCAAGGGAGAGAATGGGCAGCCCGGCAAACTTTTCCGAGCTTGAGCTTGGCCGTTCGCGCGACAAGGCTGCTAACGGCCTAGGTTTCAGCGGCGTCACAATGCAGAAGATTGTGGCGGTCGTCGAGGCTGCGGAGGAAAGTCCGAGCGACTACCAAGAGCTCGTCGACCGAATGGACAGAACAGGCAAGGTCGACGGCATCTACCATGAGTTCCTGCTCCGGCGCCGTCGAAGGATTCAGAAGCCGGAGGGAGACTTGCCCGCAGACATCGACCTCCGGCACGGGGATTTGCGTGATGTACTGCAGGATATACCCGACGGTTCGGTAGACTTGATTCTCACCGATCCTCCGTATGCTGAAGAGTATCTGCCCGCCTGGGAGGATTTGGCGCTGTTCGCCAAGCGGACGCTCAAACCTGGCCATCTACTGGTTGCCTATGCGGGCCACTACCACCTTCCAAGGGTCATGACTGCCCTCGCCGGTCATATTGAGTATTTATGGATTGGGTCAGTCGGGGAACCCGGCCCAAACGCGAGGATATACTCGCGTCGTATTCGTTCCGGCTGGCGACCCGTCCTCTTCTACTCAAATGGGGCGTACGAGTCTAAGCACTGGTTTCGGGACGCCTACACGAGCGACGGTAAGGACAAGACCCACGACCCCATGCAGCAATGCGCCGAGCCTTTCAAGTACCTTGCCGAGCATTTGACCAATCGGGGTGACCTCGTGGTCGATCCGTTTGTCGGGTCAGGCACCACGGCGCTCGTCTGCCAAGAACTGGGTCGGTCATTCATCGGATGTGATGTGAACGAGGAAAGTGTGCGGATAGCAAGGGGACGGGTATCCGGTGCTGAGGCATCCCAAAGGCCAGAGAAGAAGATGAAGGCGATGGCGAGTGGCAGCTAGACAACAGTAGCGGAGACGGCGAGGCAAGACCGCCCCCGATGAGGGCTGACGCCAACGACGCAGGCGTTCAGCGGGACAATCGGGGGCAAAAAAGAGCAACTAACTATTATCCTATAGAGGACAGTCTTAAGAGCTAAGCTTGGCAAGTCAACTGCATAGACTGGCAGCCAGATACGAATCCGAGTAGCGGCAGTAGTTTCGGCAACAGTTGCACGGGGGAAGGACTCTCCCCCCTTTTGAAGCTGTGATTGAAGTTAACCGGCAGTGAAATGAAGAGGGAGGTTCAGCAACATGGACGACAACAACAACGACGGACAGGAGAAGTTAACAACTGAAGTCAAGCCCGAAGCCCCCAGTCCGGTGCCAGAGGTTTCAAGCAGCACTGCCACGGACGACGAGGCTCCCACACGGGAGGTGCCACTGGAGAAGCGGGCAGAGGACACGGAGAAAGCCGGCGATCCTGAGACAGCCAAGAGCCTGAAGCACGAAGCCGACAGCCCGGAGAAGCAATCGGCAGGCGGTGATGATGGCACAGCAGCCCTCCTCCTGTTGGGCGTTGCTGCCCTCGCCGTCTACATCCTCTCCCAGCAGAAGAAGCCGACAACTCCGGCCTTAGTACTGCCCAACATCGGCGACCGCCCAACGTTCCCACGCTAGACGAGGAGGAATCTACGATGCCTGAAGAAGAGAAACAAGAACGGTCTGATAGCAGTAGTAGCAGCAGCGACTCGAAAGCAGCAGCAGAGGAAGAAAAGGGTGACATGTTCTACCCCGTCCTTGCCCTGATAGGCCTAGGCGCGTTCTTCTTCTACGTTACCCGCTCCCAAGCCCCCGCGAGTAGTTCTCCCAAGACCTCAGCCTTCGGCGGCAGAGTTGAGAGCACAAACATCGCCCACATCGACGAGCAGCGATTAGAGGGCAAACTCCCACCTTCCCGTCTCCGAACTGGCATAAGGATCGGCAACAAGATTCAGTGGTCGGATGAAACCGGCGCAACAATGGCCTAAAGGAGGTATGCCCGATGACAACTACCACCACTGTAGATCAGGTCGCCGTTGGCCCAGCCGAGGCGGAGTCAATCGCCAAGATGCTTCGCGCCGAGGCAGAGCAAGACAGGGCGGCTGGCTTCTCTGCCATGCCAGAACTTCTTATCAAGGAAGCGATCGGGATTGAGAAACAGGTTGAAGAATGCCGGAGCCCAATCCTAGTCAATGATTCGTGGCATAGGCTCTACGCACTTCAAACTCACCTGGCGACAAGTCACGAGTCGGCGGCGGGAGTAGAAGATGGCTGCTAACGTCGGCTATGGCTCCAGCAGTGCCGGTGATCCGTTAGCCGGAGCCTTCGCCGAGCGTCCGCCTCAGATTGGCCAGAACCGGTGGCCCACGGTGCTGTTTAACACGCGATTTGGCGTCAAGCTGTATCTACTGACACCGGCTGACTGGTCGCTGGACGAATCAGATTCGGAACCGCCAGACGGCAAGCCATAGTACTATAACTAGCGTGAGGATGAATACTTGCTCTAAGAGAGAGGGAGATCCTGGCGAGCCTCGCCAAACGACATGCCGGGCGGCGAAGGCGTTTCCAAACCGCCGACCCCCTGAACGCGCCCCGCCCCGGCTACAAGTCTCGTTGACAATCGGTCTTGTGCCGATTAGTATGCACCCGTCGGCTTCGGCGACGGCGTCCCGAAACCGAAAACGTAACCAAGCCTGGCGGGGCACCCCGCCTCTAGGTCGGCAATGTGCTCGCGAATTCGATTCCGTTTTCTGCATGAATTGGTCCATCCTGCAAGAATCGCGTCAGGGTCCTCCTAGGAGTGCTGGGGGTTCGGCCGGTTCTCATCTGCTGCCCTCTACGTTGGCCACAGTACGTAACGTACAACCGGTTGCGCGTTCTTGTCAGCGAAACATAGAGCAACCTGAGCTCATCGAGCATCAGCGGCCCCTCAACGTTCCGGCCCGGCACGTACTCGTCTTCGGCACCCACGACAAAAACGACCTCCGCGCTTAGCCCTTTTGCCTTGTGCATGGTCATGATGTTTATCGCGTCAGGATCAGTCTCTTGTTCAATCGTCTCGTCCGGCAGCGAGAGCACGCCGAGAAGGCGGGGAATACTTGAGCAGTCAGTGCCCGCGATGACGTCCCCCAAGAATCCCGCGATCCGCTCCTGCTCCGCCAGGTCAGTCAGAACAAGCTTGCCAAGCCTCGCAACCCACTCAACAACTGGCGGCACTTCGCCAGTATCCGGGGGCCTTCCAACTTCATTCAATGCAGTCTCGATGCTGACGACCTCTGCTGCCACTCGTCCTCCTGACGACCCGAGGATGTCCGGCGACCGCTTGACCATCTGGAGAATAGCGTAGAGGTTCCTGTGCTGCTGATCGGCAATCTCGTGGAGTCTTTCGATGGTTTCGTCGCCAATTCCATTGTTGCGAAGCTTTATCAGAGTACGCCAACTTAGGGATTCCTCAGTGCTGGTCGCCAACCTCATGAACGCCAAGAGAATGCGGCCCGAATCATGATCGGTGGGCCGCTCTGGGACAAGCCTGACACTTACCGGGAGATTCCTGTCACGAATTGCCTGCGCCAATACGCTCGAAAAGGCTTGGTTGTGGTCGGATCGAAGTAGAATCAGCACTTCCCCCGGCAAGATGCCATGGGCACTGAGCAGGTGCTGGCAGATTCGTGCCACGGCCGCCGCCTCTGCCGTTTCGTTGGGGAAAGCCAAGAGCCGCACCTCGGACGGGGCGCTGGCACAAGCCGAGTGGGTGCTCTTCTGTAGCCGTCTTATGTCCAGATCGGCAACGAACTGGGCGAAATCGAGGATGGGGCTCTGGCAACGGTAACATTCAGAAAGCTCCAGGTGGGTTGCGAGAGGGTAGTCGTCGTCGAACCGCCTGATCCCGAGCGGAAACGCGTGCCTGAACCCGTAGATGCTCTGATCGTCGTCCCCAGCGGCGAAAAGCTCGGCGCCCTGATCGCACGTCGCTCTCACCACCGCGAGGTCGCATCGATTCAAGTCCTGGTACTCGTCTACAAGAAGGTAGCGGGGACGCCGTGGCAACGTGAAACCTGGTACCTGTTCTGTTGCCCGCTTGAGCTGATAAACCAACTCATCCCGCAGCGTGTATCCATATATTTGCCGATGGTTTCGCCAAGCTGCGACAAAATGGGGGTTTGGAAAGGTCTGCTCCCACCCCTCTTGGTCAGCGGCGAGCGTCTGCCAGTCCGCTGACAATTTGCCAAACAGCTCTTTGACGTCCTTGATCCGGCCCATGTTGAGAGTACGCTTTAGATCCTCCCAGATGATGTTTCTCTCCTCCCAATTGTCCGCCATTCGGATAGGGGTTGGCAGGATCGAGAGTTCGCTGCCCGACAGTACGAGTTGAGAAAGGGAGTACGAGTGGAGGGTCGACGCCTCGGGCAGTTCAGCGGTGTCCCCAAGGGCCTCCCGGGCGTGTCGTCTCAGCAGGGCAGCGGCGGCGCGCGTAAAGGTGAGCATAAGGATATCCGACGGCTTGACTTGGTGGTCTTTGCACAGCCTGATGATCCGCGCCGTCAACGTCCTCGTCTTCCCTGTTCCCGGTCCTGCTATTAGGACCGCATGGGAGCCAAGATGTTCAGCCACCGCACGCTGCTCATGTGAAAGACCTTCGTACCATTGCATAGGACACCTCCCTAAAGGGCTGAATGCATTATTGCACCGCTGCCCCCGGGCTTCAACGTCTCACTCGGCATCCGGCCCGGGAGAGTGCAGAGCCCTTCCTGTCGGGGGTTCAGGGGGTGTCCCCCTGATTCCCGATAAACATCCCTGGGCGGGAGGGTAGTAAGAAGAACACCCATGCTCCCATCAGCGGTGGCAAGCGTCGTCCTACTGGCGGCAGGGGACTGGTACGCTAGGAAACGAGGTCTACTCACCTGGCAAACCAGGGGATGACTGGCCGATCAGCAGTTTGTAGTCTCGCTCGGAGAGTTTGCTGGTGGTCTGGACGAACCAGGACCATGGGCGAATTCTTCTTCTCGCTCAGCTCGCTCATCGACTGGCCTCACAAACGAATGGATGGGCCGGATTATACACTGCCTCACCGCCGCGCGGCAGTTGCAGGGGTGCCACAGATTCGCGAGTTCCCATCATCAGGATCGTGGGAAACGCGCTGTAGCCTCGCCGCCGGGGACAGAAGAGATCGGTCCGCCGCACGGTCCTTCCTTGACCTGAAGCATCGTCCGCTAGGGGCTTGGTAGAGGTTCACGGGCGGGCCAGCCGAGGGACGACCCGAGGCTATG
>JBEKKV010000022.1:0-34173 GCA_050010555.1 Dehalococcoidia bacterium | reverse complement strand
GGGAGAGAGATACGGAATTCTACCTCTTTGTCTATGTCTTGAATACTCTCGCTTGACCGATGATCATACGGAGTCGGACCTGCGGTTGGCGAGGCGGGTCTGTCAGACGCGGCGTCGTTGTTGTGGCATCCGACGGCGAGGAGGCAGAGAAGCAGAATTCCGGTCAGGACGAGCCAGCTCCGAGCGGAGAGGCGATCTCGTTTGCGGAAGATCCCGGCCAGCCTCATGTTCCTCGACCTCCAGGACGCGCCAAGTATACCACTGTCGAATCCTCCCCCAACATGTCGCTGCCGCCGATGGCGAAAACCGTTCTTCTCTCCCACCCCTCCAGAGGCGGGCCTGCGGCCGCCCGCCCAGGAAAGTTCAATAAGGAAACTCAGGGGGACACCCCCTGAAACCCCCTCCAGAGGGCCGCGCCCTCTGGACTCCCGCCAGAAGGCTGTGCTTGCGATGCGGGCGGTTCTTCGATAAACTGGGTGTTCGGGAGTGGGGCTGTAGCTCAATCGGGAGAGCGATTGCCTGGCAGGCAATAGGTAGGGGGTTCGAATCCCCCCAGCTCCACCAGATTCATATCTGCGAAGTGCCGCGAACGGAGCAGCCCTCCGTCCCTCCTGGACGGGGGGTTTTCGGTGATCAATCGCGGGAGAGGCTCATGGACGTTACCGACCAACTGGCGATCTTCCTGAGAATGGTGCTGGCAGCGGGGCTCGGCGGGTTCATCGGCATCGAGCGGGAGTTGCGCGGGTATCCGGCCGGCGTCCGAACGATGGCACTCGTCGCGCTGGGCGCGTCGCTGTTCACGGAGATATCGATAGTAACCAGCGGCGAGGACCGCATCGCGGCCGGCATCGTGACAGGCGTGGGCTTCCTGGGCGCGGGCGTCATTTTCCGCGAAGGCTATACTATTAAGGGCATCACGACGGCGGCAACGGTCTGGTCGGCGGCGGCGATTGGAATGGCGGTGGGAAGGCACCTCTACTGGGCAGCGGTCCTCGGATCGGTGCTCATCTTCCTGCTGCTGGAGGCGCGACCGGTCGTGAAGGCGATAGACGACTTCCTGCAGAGGCACGTTCCGCTGCTGATTGAGCACGAGCCCGAAGAAGAGCCGAAGAGGAACCATAATGACGGAAGATAGGTACAATCCGCCGGATATCGAAGGGAAGTGGCAGGCGCGCTGGGAAGCCGACGATCTCTATCGCACGCCGGACGATGACCCGCGCCCCAAGTGGTACGCGCTTACCATGTTCCCCTACACGTCCGGCGACCTGCACGTCGGCCACTGGTACGCGATGGCGCCCTCCGACGTTCAGGCGCGCTACAAGCGAATGCGCGGCTACAACGTTCTCTTCCCGATGGGCTTCGACTCGTTCGGGCTGCCAGCGGAGAACGCCGCAATCAAGCTGCAGATCCACCCCTACACCTGGACGGCCCGCAACATCGAGAACATGCGGCGGCAACTCAAGTCGATGGGGGCGATATTCGACTGGTCGCGCGAGGTCGTCACTTCAGACCCCGAGTACTACAAGTGGACGCAGTGGTGGTTCTTGCAACTCTACAAGAACGGCCTGGCGTATCGAGCGGAGGCGCCGGCCAACTGGTGTCCCTCCTGTCAGACCGTGCTCGCCAACGAGCAGGTCCTGCCGGACGGGACGTGCGAGCGCTGCCACACGCCGGTGACGCGTCGGAACCTGGCGCAGTGGTTCTTCCGCATCACGCGCTACGCCGACGATCTGCTGGATTTCAGCGAGATCGAGTGGCCGGAGCGGATCGAGGCGATGCAGCGGAACTGGATCGGACGCAGCGAGGGGACGACGATCGCGTTCGGGCTGGAATCGCCGGAGGTCGACGATAACCAGATCCGCGTCTTCACGACGCGACCGGACACCATCTACGGCGTCACCTTCATGGTCATGGCGCCGGAGCATCCGCTGGTGCCGCACATCACGACGCCGGAGCATCGCGCGGAGGTGAACGAATACGCCGAGCGGAGCCGTCGGGCCACGGAGATCGAGCGGCTGTCGACGGAGCGCGAGAAGACCGGCGTCTTCACCGGCGCGTACTGCAGGAACCTGCTGAACGGCGAGAAGGTGCCGATCCTCATCGCCGACTACGTGCTGCTGACCTACGGCACGGGCATCGTGATGGGTGTACCGGCGCACGACCAGCGCGACTTCGAGTTCGCGCAGAAGTACGACATTCCCATCCGCGTCGTCATCGCTCCGCCCGAGTGGAACGGCGAGGCGCTGTCGGAGGCGTACATCGAGCCCGGCGCGATGGTGAACTCGGGACCTTTCGACGGCCTGCCGAACGAGGAAGGGAAGGCGGCGGTAACGAAGCACCTGCAGGAGCGCGGCCTGGGCGGCCCGACCGTCAACTATCGAATTCGGGACTGGCTGCTTTCGCGGCAGCGCTACTGGGGCGCGCCGATCCCAATCATCCACTGCGAGAAGCACGGCGAGGTGCCGGTGCCGGAGAAGGATTTGCCGGTGCTCCTGCCGCAGGACGCCGAGTTCAAACCGACAGGGGAGTCGCCGCTGGCGCGTCACCAGGGCTTCGTGAACGTGGCCTGCCCGATCTGCGGCGAGCCGTCGCGTCGGGAGACGGACACGATGGACACGTTCGTCTGCTCGAGCTGGTATATGTATCGCTACGCCGATCCACACAATCGCGAGGAGGTCGTGTCGGCGGAGCTGGCGCGCAAGTGGCTGCCGGTCGACCAGTACACGGGCGGCGCGGAGCACGCGGTCATGCACCTGCTCTACTCGCGGTTCTTCGCTCGGGCGGCGCGCGACCTGGGCGTCATCGACTTTCGGGAGCCGTTCACGCGCCTGTTCAACCAGGGGACGATAATCGCAGGCAAGGCGAAGATGAGCAAATCGCGCGGCAACGTTGTGGCGCCGGACGACTACGTGTCGCGGCAGGGCGCCGACGCGGTGCGCGTCTACCTGATGTTCATCGGGCCGTGGGACCAGGGCGGTGAATGGGACGACTCCGGCCTGGCGGGCATCTCTCGCTGGCTGAATCGCGTCTGGAACCTGGCGCTGTCGCCGACGGAGACGACGCGGGAGGCGGATGCCCAGACGGGCAGAGCGTCGCAGGTGCGAGAGCTGCGTCGGATGACGCACAAGACGATACGTCGGGTGACAGAGGATGTGGAGCGATTCCGCTTCAACACCATGGTCGCGGCGATGATGGAGTACACGAACTACCTGGCGCGGCTCAAGGAGAGCGGTCCTGTCGACGAGGCGGGCTGGCGGGAAGCGATGACGTCGTTGATGCTTCTGCTCGCGCCGTCGGCGCCGCATCTGGCGGAGGAGCTGTGGGAGCGCACGGGCAACGCGTACAGCATCCATAATCAACGCTGGCCGGAGTGGGACGCGGAGCTGGCGGCGGAGGAGGAGATAACGCTGGTGGTGCAGGTAAACGGGAAGGTGCGCGACCGCATCCTGGTGCCCGCGGAGGCAACCGAGGCGTTTCTGGAACAGGTGACACTGTCCAGCGAAAAGGTGCAAGCGTATTCAAAACGAGGCGTGGTTAAGCGGGTGATTGTGAGGCCGGGTCTCGTGAATGTCGTCATCGAGATTGGCAGCAGCTAATAGGACCTTGGCTAGCCCAGGGCGCGAAACAGCGCGGGCAAGATGCCCGCGCTACGCGTTTTATTTGGAAAGGTCTTCGGCGCGACGAACGAAGTGAGGAGCGCAACGAGAACGCGATCAGCGCACGGGGCTGCGTGGAATCGAACGGCTCATGGATCTCGACGTGGCGTCGTGAGGGCCTAGCGGACGCGCTCCTGCGCCTTGTTCTCCATGCTGTCGACGCCGGCGCGCACGCTGCCCAGGAACGCTGATAGCTGCGACTCCAGCTTCTTCAGCATCTCCAGCGTATAGCGGTCCGCCTCCTCCATCTGCTGAGCCGCCACGGTTTCCGCCGCACCGAACCGTGTGCGGATCCGGTCCTCAGTGTCGTGCAGCATCGACTCCGCCTGGCGCTCCGCTTCCTGGATGATCTCCGCCGCCTTCGCCTCTGCCGCTTTGACCAGCCCGTTGTCCGTCAGGCGCGATTCGACGTCCTGCTGCGCCTGCGTCACCAGATGCTGCGACTCTTCTCGCGCCTTCAGCAGCAGCTCGTCCTTCTGCGCAAGGAGCTCCTGCGCCTCCTGCAGCTCCATCGGGGCGGCCACACGCATCTGGTCGATCAAATCAAGCAGCCGGCGTCGGTCGATGGCAACACGGCCGCCGATGGGCAGCTTCGTGCCTTCGGCAACGAGCTCTTCCAGACGGTCGATGAGATAGAGGATGTCGATGGGTCAACCTCCGCGCGAAACAGGCCTTGCTATGCCGAAGATCTTCTCGGTCAGCGCCTGGCACACGTGCGCCGGCACCAAGTCCGCAACGTTGTAGCCGAGGCGCGCGACCTCTCGAATACGCGTGCCGCTAATGAACAGGTGGTCGAGGCTGGCCATGAGATAGATCGATTCAATCTCCGGTGCGATCTTCTTGTTCATCAGGGCCATGTCGAACTCAGTCTCGAAGCCGGTCACGGCGCGGATCCCCCGCACCAGCACCGTTGCGCCCTGCTCGCGGGCAAACGCGACCGTCAGCCCGCTGAACAGCTCGACGCTGACGGACGGCAGTTCGCGCACTGCCTGTCGGAACAGCTCCACCCGCTCAGCGGTAGAGAAAAGAACGTCGTGGTCTTTCATGTCGAAAACTGCCACGACGACACGGTCGAACATGGACGCCGCGCGGCGCACGATATCGAGGTGGCCGTTCGTGACGGGATCGAACCGGCCCGGGTACATGGCGATAACCACTAGCTGCCTCCTGAACGATAGATGGAGATTACCGTATCTCCATGCCGCCGGCTCGTCGCCAGGGTAAGGCTGCCGAGGGCGGCGGGCGGCGTCTTGCGCTTTGAATGCTCCAACACGATGACCGTTCTCTGTCCCACCAGTGGAGAGGCAGCGATGCTTTCCAGCACGCTGTCTGCCTTCTCGTCCTGGTAGGGCGGATCAGCCAAAATGAGGCTATACTCGCTGCTCAGTTTCGTCAAGACCTTTTCCGCCGGCAGGCAGAAAACGGCTGCCTTCTCGGCGAAGCCCGACGCTTCCAGGTTCTCGTGGATGAGGCGGCAGAAACGCGGCTCCTTCTCGATGAAGTCGCACCAGCCGGCGCCTCGACTCAGCGCCTCGACGCCAAGCGCGCCGGTGCCGGCGTAGAGGTCGAGCACGCGCGTTAGGTCGGCGCCCATGGACTGCACGATGTCGAACATGGCGCCGCGCACCAGGTCGGAGGTTGCACGGAGGCCGCGCTCGCTGCCGCCTTTCAGCCGCCTGCCCCTGGCCGCACCGGCAATCACACGCACGGCTGCGCTCTTTCTCCTAACGCTGCCTTCGAACGGAGAATCAGAGGTCGCGGTCGCAATCAGGGCCCGACCGTAAGGACGAGGCGCTGGCCGATGCGGGCCACGCCGTCGCTGATGATGAGAGTGAGATGGTACTGGCCGGGCTGGTCGGGCGCCACCCAGGTGACCTCGCCCGTCGCCTTGTCCTCCAACTGGCCGCCATCGGCTTCCCACTGAGGGACGAGGAGTGAACCGTTCGGCTTGGCCAGCGATGCCTTGCCGCTATCGAGGAAGTCGCCGATGACCGGCCAGATGTCTGCGCCGCCGACGGAGTCGGAAACGTCTTCGATGGCGATGCCGCCGAGGTTAAAGCTCTGCGCCAGTTCCAGCTTAAAGGCGATGCTGAACGCGTTCTCCAGCCAGACAGTGCGCGCGCCGCCCAGTCCCGGGTAGACGAAGGAAACGGCTTCGGCCTGGGCGTCCCAACCGATGCCGGTTGCGCCGTCCGCGGTGTCGATGTTCGTGGCCTTCACATCGACCGATTCGCCGGGGCTAATGGAGTCGGTCTTGTCCGCCGACAGGACGCTGCCGGTCGCCAGCGCTTCCAGTCCCGTGAGGGAACTGATGCCTTCGCCGCCCTTTTCGACGCTGTAGGGGCTGATCCGTAGAACGAGCTTCGCCGGCGCGACCTTGCTGTCGTCGATCAGATACTGGAGCGCCTGTTGGGTGTTCTTGTAGTACACGGATGGGTCCGTCTCCGGGCTGAGCTCGATCAGGTCGGCAACCTGCGAGAGGCGCGTCCAGTCGTAGGCGCCGGTGTCCCAGTCCGCTCCCTGCTGCTCGGGCATGGGCGCCGTCACCGTGAGAGTGAGTTTCCGCAGGTGGAGCTGATCGGAGAGATTGCTGAGGAACTCGCTGAAGGCGTCCTTTCGCAGCGAGTCGATGGAGCCGTAATCGATCTCGACGCCGTCGTAATGGCCTGCCTCCACCATCGCGAGGATGGCGTCGACGTGCGAGGCGCGGAGGTCGGGCGAAGCCATGATAGCGTCGACGGCAGCCGCACCGTCGGAGCCGCTGGCGCGAATGCACGGGCGCACGGGCAGGCCGGCCGGCAGCGACGCGGTGGTTGGGCCGCCGGAGAGCGAGCCGTCGGCCTGGGGCGAGAAGTCGACCGGGTCGACGACGGAGAGGTCCTGCGCGGCGGGAACGCTGAGCTGGCCGCCGGCGGGCAGGTAGCCGATGAGCTGACGCGCGGAATCGCCACGTCGCAGGATCACGATGTTGGCGGGGATATCGTTCACCTTGGCTTCGACGACGTTGCCATTGGGGCCGAGGGTCGCGTCGCCCAGCCGCTGCCATGCGCCCTTCTGCTGAGTGTAGGCGGAGAGGTTGCGGCCGTCGGTCATCGTATCCGGAAGCTGCAGGGTGATCGTTGCCGGCCCCTCGATTTTGCCGGAGACGGAGACATCGTAGAAGGCGCTCACAGCCTCGAGGCCGTCCGGCAGTTGGGGCATGCTCTTTCGGGCTGTGGTCTTTATGTTGGGTGTGCTGCCGCTGCCGCCACCACCGCCGCCGCGACCGAGCAGCGAGATGGGAGGCAAGACCAGCACGAGGAGTAGCGCTCCCAGCGCGAGTATCGCCAGGAGTACGACGCGGCCTCTGCCGGGGATGCCAGGGACGGTCGGGCCGGGCGTCGAATGCGGGCGCAACAGGTCGTCGAAGGGGCCGCGGTCGTCCGGCGGCGCGCCGAAAGGCCCCCCTTGATTGCTTTCGTTCATTGCGTAGCTCTCTGGCGCTCTTGCGGCGTCACTTCAACTGTCATTTACTTGCCGTCCCGATCGAGCACAACGGGGATGGTCTGCCCGGGCGTCAGCCGGCTGAGGGCGTTGATGGACGGCATGTCCTGGTTCACGGGGGTGTCGCCCATTCGCAGTATTATGTCGCCCTGCTGTGTGCGGGCGTCCACGGCCGGCGCTCCGGGGGGATGGCTGTCTTGCTCCATGAAGCCTGCTTAACGGTTGCGTCCAGGGTTGACTCTGGTCATTCTAACACGACGCCTTCCCCCTCTCAACCACAGTCGGAAGGGGAAGCTTTACAAAGAGGAACGGCTTCTCCTATAATGATTGCCAGCACAGGGGGGATAACGACTGAGGGCGATGCCTCTCAGTCTCTTTTTTGAATCTGTTTCAGGAGCGTAAAGATGCCCGATAAGCCAGTTCCTTTGACGAGAGAAGGTCTGGCCAAGCTGGAGAAAGAGCTCGAACACCTGCGGACGGTCCGCCGCCAGGAGGTGGCGGAGCGCATTCACGCCGCCAAGGAGCTGGCCAGCACCCAGAACAACGCCGAGTACGAGGACGCTAAGAATGAGCAGGCGTTCGTCGAGGGACGCATCCTGACGCTCGAGAAGATCATTCAGAACGCTGAGCTCATCGACGAGGAGCAGGCGCATCGCTCCAAGAAAGTACGGCTGGGCTCTCATGTGACCGTCCAAACCGCGAAGGGGACGAAGGAGACGTACGTCATCGTCGGGAGCGCGGAGGCGGAGCCCAAGGAAGGCCGCATCAGCAACGAATCGCCGGTGGGGCGCGCGCTTATCGGCAAGGGCGTCGGCGACGCGGTGCATGTGGAGGCGCCGGCCGGCGCAATTCGGCTCACCATCACCGGCATATCCTGAACCATCAGGCGAATGCCGGACACGGCGGGCGGAGCCGAAAGCAGGGGCCGCCCGCCTCTTGATATGCCCACTTCGGGGGAAGATGATGTCTCTTCGGGATGAGCAAAGCTTTGAGCTGCGGCGCGAGAAGCTGGACCGGCTGCGGGTCCGCGGAATCGACCCCTATCCGCCTCGGTTTCATCGCACGCACACCGCCGAGGCCGCGTCGCAGGCGTTCCTGAAATGGGAGAAGGCTAAGCGAAAAGGCCAGGCGCCTGCCGTCACCATCGCCGGGCGCATGACGGCGCTGCGGGACATGGGAAAGGCGACCTTCGTTGACCTGCGCGACGGCTCCGGCAAGATGCAGGTCTATCTGAAGAGCAACGTCGTCGGCGAGAAGGCGTACGGCGTGCTGCACGACCTCGACCTGGGCGATTTCGTCGGCGTGAGCGGGCGTCTCTTTCGCACCCGCGCCGGCGAGATAAGCGTCGAGGCGGCGGAGTACCAACTCCTCGCGAAGTCGCTTCAACCGCTGCCGGAGAAGTTCCACGGGCTGGTCGATACGGAGACGCGCTATCGCCAGCGCTACCTCGATCTCATCGCGAACGAGGACGTGCGACGGCTGTTCGCGCTGCGAAGCGCCATCATCGACGCTATCCGCCGCTTCATGGTCGGGCGTGGCTTCATGGAGGTCGAGACGCCGGTGCTAATGGCGGAAGCCGGCGGCGCGGCGGCGAATCCCTTCGTCACGCATCACGAGGCGCTGGACCGCGACCTGTACCTGCGCATCGCCATGGAGCTGCACCTCAAGCGACTCATCGTCGGCGGCTTCGACCGCGTGTTCGAGATCGGGCGCGTTTTCCGCAACGAGGGGATTTCGACAAGGCACAACCCCGAGTTCACGATGATGGAGTCGTACGAGGCCTACGCCGACTACAACGACGTGGCGGCGATGGTCGAAGAGCTGGTCTCCCGGGTGGCGATGGAGACACTAGGGACGACGCAAGTCCCGTTCGAAGAGGAGACGATAGAGCTGAAGCCGCCCTGGCGCCGGCTGACGGCGCATGACGCCCTCAAGCAGTACGCGGAGGTCGACCTGGAGCACTACCGTCGCGACGAGGCGGGCCTGCGCGACCTGATCCGTCGAATGGGCATCGAGACGGCGCCGGACGCAAGCTGGGCGAAGCTTGTCGACGAGCTGCTGTCCGCGCGGGTTGAGCCGCAGCTAATCCAGCCGACGTTCCTGATGGACTACCCGGCGCCGCTGTCGCCGTTGGCCAAGCGCAAGCCGGACAACCCGGAGCTGGTGGAGCGCTTCGAGCCGTTCGCCGCGGGGCTGGAGATGGGCAACGCCTACACGGAGCTGAACGACCCGCTCGATCAGCGGCAACGCTTCCTGGAGCAGGCGCGCCGGAAGGCGGCCGGCGAGAGCGAGGTGGAGATGCTGGACGAAGACTTCCTGCTGGCGCTGGAGCACGGGATGCCGCCGGCGGGTGGACTAGGCATCGGCATCGACCGGCTGGTGATGCTACTGAGCGGCCGTCGCTCGATACGCGAGGTCATCCTCTTCCCACAGCTTCGGAGCAAAGAGTAGCGGTGGGCAGGTTCGAAGCGGTCATCTTCGACATGGACGGCGTGCTCGCGGACAGCGAGCCGCTTTATCATCGGGGCCTGAACGAGGTGCTGCGGGAGTTCGGCCTGTCGATTACCGAAGAGCAGCACAACGCCCTGCTGGGCATGACGGTGCCGGCGACGTGGGACGCGATATTCGAGTGGTATTCGCCGCCGGCCGGCTACGATGAGTGCGTGGACCGCTACGACAAAGCGATGGTGCGGCTCCTAAGCCAACCGCGGTCGCCGCTGCCCGGCGTGCGCGAGCTGCTGTCGGAGCTGAAGCGGCGCGGCATTCCGCGCGCGCTGGCGTCATCGTCGCTGCCGAACTGGGTGGAGGCGCTGCTGAAGTCGACGGGCCTCGATGGCTGTTTCGACGTCCTGGTTTCGAGCACGGCCGTCGAAAACGGAAAGCCGGCGCCGGACATCTTCCTCTACACGGCGGCGAAGCTAGGCGTCGCGCCGGAGCGCTGCGTGGTGCTGGAGGACAGCCGGACCGGCGTCCTGGCGGCGAAGTCGGCGGGGACGTTCGCGGTGCAGGTACGCGCGGCTTCGACGGCGCTGCCGCCGCTGCCGGAGGCGGACCTGGTGCTGGAGAGGCTGTCGGATTTTCCGCTGTCACTTATTGGCTGATCCGTCAGCATCTCTTCCCGATCCATCGGAAAGACGCATTGCGGGCGGGTGGGTGGGAAGAATAGCGTTTATGTTAAGCAGCGTGGCAGCGGCAGCTTGCGGCACCGTCACCGCCACGTTGTTCGCCGACCCCCTTGAACCGACTCGACGCGATGGCGCTCCGGCTGCTAGAATCGCCTCTTGATGGAGAAGCACTTCACCGTCACCGGCTTCGTCGTCCACGGGAACAAAACGCTTCTCCTCTGGCATCCGTTGCTGAAGATGTGGGTGCCGCCCGGCGGCCACGTCGAGCCGAACGAGGACCCGCAGGAGGCGGTATTGCGCGAGATCCGCGAGGAGACGGGCCTAGACGCGCGTCCGATCACCGGCGATGAGCGGCTGGGCGTGCCGTATCCGCGTGAGTTGGCGGCGCCGGAGACGATACTGGTCGAAGACAGCCCGGAGCCGGACAGGCCGCACCAGCACATCGACCTCATCTACTTCTGCACTATCGTCGGTGAGCCGCCGGAGCTGCGACGGGACGAGAGCCACCTGACGTGGGTGGACGAGTCGCAACTACGCCGCACCGCGGCGCTGAACGCCGTCGCCGGCGTCAGCGCTACGGTGCCGGAAGACGTGCGTCTGCTGGCGCTGCGGGCGATCGAGCGGGGCCGTCGGTCAGGAGGATGACGCATTGCTGAGCCTTCAGTTCGTGCGCGAGAACCCGGACGCCGTTCGCAAGGCGCTGCGAGACCGCGGCAGCGAAGAGGCGGTCCTGAACGGACTGCTGCGCCTGGACGCCGAGCGCCGGGAGCTGCTCGTGGAGTCGGAGGCGCTGCGAGCAGAGCGTAACGAGTTGGGCAAGCGCATCGGCGCGACCAGGGACGCTGCGGAGCGCCAGCAGCTCATCGACGAAATGCGGACGAAGTCGGAGCGGATCGACGCGCTGGAGCCGCGGCTGAAGGCGGCGGAGGAGCGGACGCGCGGGCTGCTGCTGGAGCTGCCGAACATCCCGCATCCCGACACGCCCGTCGGCGGCGGCGAAGAGGAGAACGTCGTCATCCGGACGGAGGAGCGGCAACCGTTCGAATTCGACTTCGAGCCGCGGCCACACTGGGAGATCGGCGAGCGGCTGGGCATCATCGACTTCGAGCGCGGCGTAAAGCTGTCGGGATCGCGGTTCTACGTGCTCAAGAGCGCCGGCGCGCGGCTGGAGAGGGCGCTCATCGCCTGGATGCTGGACCTGCACACCGAGCAGGGCTACACGGAGGTCTATCCGCCCTTCGTCGTCAAGGAGGAGTGCCTCTGGGGCGCCGGGCAGCTACCGAAGTTCCGCGACAACCTTTACCACGACGCGGAGGACGATCTCTGGCTGGTGCCGACGGCGGAGGTGCCGCTGACGAACCTGCACCGCGACGAGATCCTGGAGCCGGACGCCCTGCCGCTCCGTTACGTCGCTTACACGCCGTGCTTTCGGCGCGAGAAGATGAGCGCCGGCCGCGACGTGCGCGGCATCAAGCGCGGCCACCAGTTCGACAAGGTGGAGATGTATAAGCTGTGCGCGCCCGGAGAGTCGGATGGGGAGCTGGAGCGGCTGCTCGGCGATGCGGAGGAGACTTGTCGCCGGCTGGGGCTGGCGCACCGCGTGAAGATGCTATGCACCGGCGACCTGGGCTTCTCGGCGACGAAGGCGTACGACGTCGAGGTGTGGGCGCCGGGTTGCGGCGAATGGCTGGAGGTGAGCACGTGTTCTAACTGCGGCGATTTCCAGGCGCGTCGCACGGGGCTGCGCTTCCGCCGCGAGCGGGGCGCGAAGGCTGAGTACGTGCATACGCTGAACGGCTCCGGGCTCGGGCTGCCGCGGACGCTTGCGGCGGTGCTGGAAAGCTATCAGCAGCGCGACGGGTCGGTCGTCGTGCCGGAGACGCTGAGACCGTATATGGGCGGGGTCGGCGTCATTGGGCCAGCCGGGTGACGCGCTACTTTATCATGAACTGGTCGATGGTCATCGCGGGAAGCGTCATCAAGTGGAGCGTGCCGCGGGAGCCGAGCTCGACCGAGATCTTGACGACCACGTCAATGTTCGGCGCTTCGATGACGTTTACGAAGTCGTAGGGGCCGAGGGTAGCGTACTGGGCGAGCACTTTGCCACCCATGGACTCGACCTCTTTGTTGACTTCTTTGATGCGTTCGGGGCGTGCCTTTATGGTCTTGCGGCCCTCATCCGTGAGGTTGCTGAGCATTATGTAGAGCGCCATTTGTCCTCTCCTTCCCTGGCCAGGTTCTCGCGCTGTCTTGTCTTCATCATAGTTGCAGCGAATCGCCTCTACAAGGCCCGCTAAGGCGACTTCCGCACTTCGCTGCGGGTCGGGTGATGCGCGTCGAGCGACAGATGCCAAGAGGGGCGACCGCGTGGCCGCCCCTCATATGTGGTCGAAAGTGCTTCTTACTATCTACGGCGTCTGCTCGTGCGGCTTACGTAGGCCGCGCCGGTTAGTGCAGTCGCGCCGAGCAAGCAAGTCAGCGCTATTGGCGCCAAAGGCAGGCTGTCGCCATCGCTCGATGCGTCGCCGGTGGTCGGGGCGAGTATTTGTGGGCCAGCGCCGCCGCTGGGCATAGCCGTCGCCGTGGGCGATGGAGCGGTGCTGGGTGCGGCAGTTGGTGTCGTGGTCACCGTGGGGGTGACCGTCGCGATAGGTGTCGCTGTGTGGCGATGGTGTAGTGGGCCCTGGGGCGTGGCAGCAACGGTCGGTTGTTCGTCTGGGAGCGCTGAAAAGAGCGAGGCAGCGGTTGCAGAACGGCCGACGGTGGCGCTGATCGTAGCGACCGACCCGAGAATCAGCAGAGCTAGAACGGTGAGGGGTTTCTTTGGTATCACGTTGACCTCCTTGTCCCGCGGTTCGACGGTAAGTCGGCGCTTCTTTGCGCTTTACCTCCCACATGGGATGGGTTCTGTGCGGGATGATAGCCCCTGAACGCAGAAAGAGCAATAGCGAAGGCCCTTTATCTATTCCTGCCCCGCAAGAATGCTCCTCGATACCTTGTTTTGGTAGTGGGTCAGTTTCCAAACTGACCCACTACCCTTGTTTTTCTTTGCTTGCTACTTTTTATGCTTGGATTTATAATTTAATTGGCCTGTGGACTATAATAGTGGTAGTGGTCAGTGGAGCCGGCTAGCCGGGCCGTTTCCACAGGTTCAGCCGGAGGAAGAGGTGCTGCTGTGGGTAGGCTGATTCTAAGAAGGAGAACCGGCGAGAGCCTGTCTGTAGGCGATGACATCAACATTCAGGTGGTCTCTGCGCACGGAACGGGCCGAGAGGCCTGCGTTGTCAGGTTTAAGATTGGTGAAGAGTTGGTGGTGGACGTGACGAAGGAAGGCCGTCACATCAAGTTCATGATCGAGGCGCCGGAGTCCCTGATCATCCTGCGGGATGAGCTGACGCGACGAAGCGTCGAAAACACGAACGGGGTGCCGGTGGAGCCGCACCCGGTCGAAGACGCGAGCAAGGTGCCGGTAGAGCCGCATCCGTTCCGTCATCCCAGCCACTAAACGCTGACAACGTGTATCAAATGCCCTCGTCGTTGAGCGGGGGCATTTGTTTGTATTCGTTGACCTCGATTTCGGCGTTGCCTTATACTGGCGACTGGCGCCGGGAGGGGTGGCCGAGCGGCTTAAGGCGGCGGTCTTGAAAACCGCTGTCGCCTCAGGGCGACCGGGGGTTCGAATCCCTCCCCCTCCGCCAGGATATGCAACGGAAATGGAGGCTGGGGTTCGGCCAGACGGCCAAGAATCCCTCCCCCTCCGCCAGGATACGCAATGGAAATGGAGGCTGGGGCTCGGCCAGACGGCCAAGAATCCCTCCCCCTCCGCCAATTGGCCGTGAAACGGAATTCGCGCCCTCCGACCACGGAACGAGTCGACACAGATGAAGGTCCACGAGTACCAGGCGAAGCGCATCCTTGCCGATTTCGGCGTTTCGGTGCCGCGCGGCGGCGTTGCGACGACGCCGGCTGAGGCGCGACGTGTCGCCGAGGAGCTGGCCGGGCCGGTCGTCGTCAAGGCGCAGGTGCATGCCGGCGGACGCGGCAAAGGCGGCGGAATCGCTCTCGCCGAGACGCCGAAACAGGCGGAAGCAGCGGCAGCGCGCATTATCGGCATGACGCTGGTGACGCCGCAGACGGGCGCCGAAGGGCGGCTGGTGCGAAGCGTCCTCGTCGAAGAGCAGATGAAGGCGGAGCGCGAGCTCTACCTGAGCGTCATCATCGACAACGCCACGGCCAGCCCGGTCGTGATGGCCAGCTCGGCCGGCGGGATGGAGATCGAGGAGGTGGCGTCGAGCTCACCGCAGCTCATCCAGCGAGTGCGAGTCGACGCCGCGGTCGGGCTTCAGCCGTTCCAGGCGCGGCAGCTTGCGTTCGCCCTCGGACTCGCCGGCGATTTGCTGCGGCCGTCGACGGCGCTTATGTCCGGCCTCTACAAGGCGTTTGCCGCCTGCGACTGCTCGCTGGCGGAGATCAACCCGCTCGTCGTCACTGCTGACAGGCGCGTCGTTGCGCTGGACGCGAAGCTGAACTTCGACGACAACGCCTTGTTCCGGCATCCGGAGATCGTCGAGTTACGCGACCTCGGCGAGGAGGACCCGCTGGAGGTGCAGGCGCAGGAGCTGGGCGTCAACAATTATGTCAAGCTTACCGGCAACATCGGCTGCGTCGTGAACGGCGCCGGCCTGGCGATGTCGACGATGGACGCTATCAAGCTGGCTGGCGGCGAGCCGGCCAACTTCCTCGACATCGGAACGGTGAACGACGTGGCGCGGGTGGTGAACGCCTTCAAGATACTAACGACGGACGCCAACGTGAAGGCGATTCTCATAAACATTTTCGGCGGGATGGCGCGGGTGGACGTGATTGCGCAGGGCGTCGTCGACGCGCAGAAGCAGATGAAGATCAGCGTGCCGGTCGTCGTGCGGCTGGCGGGCACGAACGTCGAGGACGGCGAGCGGATTCTGGCGGCGAACGGGGGCGAGCTTATCCGCGCGCAAGGCCTCGGCGAAGCGGCGGAGAAGGCGGTGGCGGCAGCGAGGCGATAAGGCCTGAAGGCTGTTGGCACAGTGAAGAGGACAATGAGAGCGGTTTTGGCTTGGGTAGTGGCAGCACCGCGGCCTGAAGGCCGGGGCAATGTGGAGACAGCGAGGCTGTGAGCATTTGGCGCCGGCGGATGGGCTTTTGGACAATTCTGAGGGTTGAAACCCCTGCCTGCCGGCGGGCAGGTTCAGCCTTAGCATTAGTGAGCCGGACGAAGCCTGCGGGATTCATCCCGGAGAACTGAGATTTAGTCGCTATAGAAATGTAGCTTATGTCGATTCTGGTCAACTCTAAGACACGCGTGCTCGTCCAAGGCATTACGGGCCGGGAGGGCAGCTTCCAGACACGTCGCTGCATCGACTACGGGACGAAGGTGGTTGCCGGCGTCACTCCGGGTCGCGGCGGCGAGACGGCGGAAGGCGTGCGCGTCTTCAACACGGTGCGCGATGCGGTGGCGGAGACGGGCGCCAACTGCAGCCTCATCTTCGTTCCGGCGCCGGGCGCGGCCGACGCTATCCTGGAGGCGAACGACGCGGGAATGGCGGTCATCGTCTGCATCACGGAGGGCGTACCAACGCTGGACATGGTGACGGTGAGACGGCAGCTTCGCGGCAGCAAGGTGCGACTCATCGGCCCGAACTGCCCGGGAGTGATTACGCCCGGCCAGTGCAAGGTCGGTATCATGCCCGGGGACGTCTTCATGCCCGGCAACGTCGGCGTCGTCTCTCGTAGCGGCACGCTGGTGTACGAGGCGGTGGCGCAATTGAGCGAGCGCGGGATCGGCCAGTCGACCTGCGTGGGCATCGGCGGCGACCCGATCGTCGGCACGAGCCTGAAGGACGTGCTGACGGCGTTCCAGGCGGACGAGGACACATCCGCGGTTGTGCTCATCGGCGAGATCGGCGGCGGGTTCGAGCAGGAGGCGGCGGCGTACATCAAGTCGGATATGACGCCCGGACGGGGTGGCAAGCCGGTCATCGCGTTTATCGCGGGGAGCACCGCGCCGCCGGGGCGTCGTATGGGACACGCCGGAGCGATAATAGCCGGCAACACGGGCACGGCGCAGGCGAAAAAGGAAGCGCTTGCGGCGGCGGGCGCTATTATCTGCGAGAGCCCTGCGGAGATCGGCTGGACGGCGGAGAAGGTGCTTCGCCGGCGTCGCTGACGATGGCAGGCCAGAGGAAGGAGCCGATCATGGACAAGCGAGAGGAGCTCGCGGCCAGATTCATCGCCCACCTTCAGAACAAGCGTTACGGCGAGGCGGCGACGATGCTTTCCGACAACGCGATCCTGAGCGTCCCCGAGATGGCGCAGCTACAGGGGAGGGAGACGATCGTGGCGGCGATGCGCATCGGCGCCGACAGCGGCCGCGGCCTGGACCGGGTGGGGTTCAGCGCTCCGAAGCCAGGGCCGGAGGGCGAGATCATCGTGGCGGGAATCGCGCCGGGGGGGCTGCTGCGCCTGGTGGCGATGGCGCTGCGCAAGACGCAGAAGGTGACGGTGTCGCTGCGATTCGATGCCCAAGACCTGGTCAACGCCATGACGATAGCGATGGGCTAGGCCTGCTGCATCGCTCTTCAGCGAGCGGACCGGTAGCTCGCTAGATAGCCGTCGGCTGGCGCGACGAGAAGGTGTAGAGCTTCGCCGGCCGGTGCGCGCCCAGCACCACCGTTCGCCCGGTCGGCTGCACGATGCCCAGGGCGAGCACCCGTTTCCGGAAGTTCCGCTTATCCACTTCCTTCCCCAGGATCGACTCGTGGACGGCCTGAAGCTGGCTGAGCGTGAAGTACTGCGGCAGCAGGCTGTAGGCGACGTTGGTGTACTCCATCTTGCTGCGCAGGCGGCGGAGCGCGTAGTCGAGCACCGATTCGTTGTCGAAGGCAAGCGGCGGCAGGTCGTTGAGCGGGAACCAGGCGGTCGGCCACTCCTGGCGACGGGGCAGGCTGACGCTGTCGTGGTCGACGAGGGCGAAGTAGCCGATGGCGACGGCGCCGCCTTCCGCCGAGGGGTCGAGGTCGCCGAAGGTGTATAGCTGCTCCAGGTAGACGTCGCGGACGCCCGTCTCTCCGACCAGCTTGCGTGTCGCCGCCTCGTCCAGCGTCTCGCCAGCCTCCAGGCGACCGCCCGGAATGGCCCATTGCCCCTCGTAAGGTGGCACGCCGCGACGGATGAGCAGCACCTTGAGGTCGCTCTCGACGACGGTGAAGATGACGACGAAGACGGCGACTATTGGCGTTCGCTTTGGCGTCAGTGCGGGAGCCGACGTTGGCCCCTCGCGCTTCCTGTCCATCAGCCCACCCCCGAGCAAACGCTGCCGGACAGCGACCACGGACCGGCCCGCTCGATGCGCACGCGCACGAGGTCGCCGGGGTGGAAGTCGCCGCCGAAGTGCACCAGCTTGTCGCCGCGGGTCCGGCCGCTCCAACGCCCCTTGTCCTCCGCTTCGACGAGGACCTCCTCGATGCGGCCGACGAGCGCGGCGTTGGTCTCGCCGGCGATGCGCCGCTGCAACGCCTCGACGGCCTGGAGTCGCGCATGCTTAGTCGCGGCGGGAACGTCGTCTTCCAGGCGGCGCGCGGCGACGGTAACGGGCCGCGGCGAGTAGGCAGCGACGTGCACCTTATCGAAGCGCAGGCGGTCCAGCAGGTCGTAGGTGCGCTGGAACTGGGCATCGCTCTCGCCGCAGAAGCCGACGATGACGTCAGTGGAGATCGAGGCGTCGGGAATGCGCCGCCGGATGCGATCGACGACAGCCTCGTACTCGTCAGCGGTGTAGCCGCGTCGCATGCGGGTGAGGATAGCGTCGTCGCCGGACTGGAGCGGGAGGCTGAAGGATTCACAGACCTTCGGCAGGCCAGCAACGGCGTCGACGATGCGGTCCGTGATGTCGGTTGGGTAGGAGGTCAGGAAGCGGATGCGCATCAGCCCTTCGACGGCGTGGAGGTCGCGCATGAGGTCGGCGAGGTCGGGCGAATCCGGCAGGTCGCGGCCGTACGCCTCGACTGACTGCCCCAGGAGCGTCACCTCGCGGACGCCGCCGTCGACCAGGTGGCGCCCTTCGGCGCGGACTTCTTCAATCGAACGGCTGCGCTCGCGACCGCGGCGATAGGGGACGATGCAGTAGGTGCAGAACTTGTTGCAGCCGTAGACGACGGGCACAAAGGCGGTGGGGCCGCCGGCGAAGGGAAAGACGCCGTCCCAGAACTGCGACGGCGCGCATCCCTCCGGCAGACCGTCGATGCCGGCGGCGGCGATGTCGGCGAAGGCCTGCGGCATGGCGAAGGCGTCGACATAGGGGAAGCGGCGTCGCAGGTCGTCCAGTTGCGGCCCGACCATGCAGCCGGTGAGGACGATCTTGACGGCGGTGTTCTTCGCCTTCAATCGCTTCGCCTCAACGAGCCTGTTCGCGGCGCGCTGCTCGGCGTGCTCGCGGACGGCGCAGGTGTTGACGACGAGCAAGTCGGCGTCCTCGGGCGAAACCGCGACCTCGTGGCCAAGACGGTCGAGGCCGGCGGCGAGCTTGGCGGAGTCGGCCTTGTTCATCTGACAGCCGAAGGTCCAGATGTGATAGCGCATGTCGGTTCCTGAAAAAGATACCCGCCAGAGGCGGGCGGTCTGAGTGCTGGCGGAGGGAATGGGATTCGCCCGAACGGGTCCACCGAGGCGGAAACCCACGACCCCTGTCTTCCACAGATGACCGGCTGGCGGAGGGAATGGGATTCGAACCCATGACCCCAGTTTCCCAGGGTAACCGCTTAGCAGGCGGCCGCACTAGACCACTATGCGATCCCTCCGCGAAGTCGATGTTAGCATGGGGCGGCGCGCCTTTCAAGCTGAAGGCCGCGCCTGCAGTCAGAGCTAGCGACTAGGCAGGCTGGAGGGTCGTGCTGGCGATTTCGGTCCCGACGGCAACGCCAGAATCTGCCAGCATCAGGCGGAGCCCCTCGGCGAGCGACAGCGGCGGGCCCCAGCCGGTCGCCTGAAGCTTCGTCGAGTCGATGAGTGAGCAATCGACGTCGCCGGCGCGACGCGGCAGATGGTTCAGGCCAGCGGCTCGGCCCGTCAGCGCGGCCAGTTCCTCGACGAGGCCGATGATGCTCGTTGCCCGGCCGCCGGCGACGTTCCAGACGCCGGTCAGGCCGTGTTCCAGCGCCAGGATAGCCGCCTTCACAACGTCGGCGACGTGGACGAAGTCGCGCACCTGGCTGCCGCCCCCATGCACGTCCAGCGGCGCGCCGGCGGCAAGCCTCTCGCGAAAGATGGCGACGACGCCGCCCTCCGCGTCGGAGCGCTGGCCGGGGCCATAGACGTTTGACAGGCGAAGGACGGCACAGGGGATGCCGCCGGAGAGGAGAAGGCGTTCCGCCTCATGCTTGTGGCGCCCGTAGAAGCTGCGCGGGGCAGGTGGCGTCTCTTCGGTTGCGGCAGCAGTCGATTCGCCGTAGATGGCGCCGCCGGAGGAGGCGAAGACGATCTGCCTCACACCCGACGCCTCCGCTGCGCTCGCAAGGCGCTTCGTGCCAAGGATGTTTATCTCGCGGTCCAGGCGCGGCTCTTTCATGGAGCGCTCTACGCTTGTCTGGGCAGCGCAGTGGACTACGGCGTCGAACTGGTTCCGGCCAAAGACGCGCCGCAGGTCCGATTCGGAGCGCACGTCGCCGAGGTGGAAGCGGGCGCCGGCGGGAACGCGAGCCGGATTGCCGACGCTCAGGTTGTCCAGCACCTCAACGCGGCGGCCGGAGGCGAGAAGGGCGGTGGCGATATTGGAGCCGATGAAGCCGGCGCCACCGGTGACCAGGACGCTCTGTGGCTCGTGGCTGAATTGCCTTCTGTTCATGGCGTGCTGACCTCCGCTTCTGGACACTGGGAAAGATAAGGCTGGACGGAAAGGAGCTGATCGAGGCGGACGAAGGTGTAGCCTTCGTCGCGGAGCCCCTGGATGATGCCGGGCAAGGCCTGGAGAGTCGCTGAACGGTCGACGTCCTGGTTCGTGTCGTTGCCATCGTGGAGGAGGACGATGGAGCCGGGTTTCACGCCGTCGAGGACGCGCTTGACGATGGTCTCCGGCGCCGGGTTCTCCCAGTCGGCGGGCTGCACATCCCAATCGACCGCGCGCATCCCCTTCGACGCGACGGCATGCAACTGCCAGGGCGTGTGGAAGCCGTTCGGCGGACGGAACAGCGCCGGACAGACGCCGGCCGCCTTCGCGATGGCCGTCTCAGCTTTGGACAGCTCACCGTAGCGCAGCTCAAGGAGGGCGTCACGCTTGCGGTGCTCGTACGAGTGGTTACCCACGAGATGCCCCTCCTGCACTTCCGTTCGCACCACGTCGGGCGTGGCATCGGCGTTGGCGCCGACGACGAAGAAGGTCGCTTTGACGTCGTACTGCGCCAGCACGTCGAGGATCTGGTTCGTCCAGGGCGGATTCGGGCCGTCGTCGAACGTGAGGGCGACCAGCTTTTCCTGTCGCGGACCGTGCGTCGTTATCGACCCGTAGACCTGCGACGACGGGGAGATGGCCCAGTAGTAGGACAGGACGGCAAGTCCGACGACGAGAACCAGCGGCAGGCCGACTTTCCAAAGCATCGCTCTCATTCACAGACCGTCCTCCGCAAGGACTCGCTCCACTTCCTGCGGCGCGCCGGCCCGCCGCGGCGCAAGCGCCAGCGAGAGAGCCAGCGCCGCCAGCGCCAGCAGGGCGAAAAGGGCGCCCGCCAGGCGAAGCACTGCCTCGACGTCGCCAGCGTCAGACACGTAGCCGCCGAGCGCCGGGCCGATGGCATGCCCGAGTCCCTCGACGGCCATGAACCAGGAGAGCAGGGTGCCCTGACCAGCCTTGTGTGACAGGTCCATCGAGGTGGCGGTTATCGAAGGGAGGGCGACGCCGAGCCCCAGGCCGGCAACCATCGCAACGACGGCCACGACGGCGGGCGTCTTTGCGCTGGCAAGGACGAGGAAGGCCGGCGCGGCGACGAGATAGCCTGCGGTCAGCACGCGTCCGCGCCCGAACCGATCCGCGAGCACGCCGCCGACGGCAACGGAGGCCGCTGCGGTGAGCGCGCCCGGCCCCAGGATCAGCGCCTCGGAGCGCAGCGATACGCCGAGGAAGTCGCGGCCATAGGAGCGGAAGACGGCCAGCAGCGCGCCGGCGGCAACCGCCTGGAGGAGGACGATCAGCGAGAAGGTCAGTCGCTGCGGCTGCAGCACGTCGCGGGCGACCGTTCGCAACGAACCCTTCGCGGGGGCCGTCGCCGCGTCAGCCTTCGCTTGTTCGGGGCGACTACGCATCGCGAAGACGAAGGCGACGCCGATGACGCCGAACGCGAGCGCCGCAGCCGCGACGTAGGGGAAGCCGGGCGGCAGCAGGAAGCCGAGGCCAAGGCCCGCCGCCAGGGCGAGGCCGGTGGTCAGCATCATCGCCGAGGTGAGGCGCGCGCGCTCCGACTCGTCGAAGGAGCCGCTGGCCAAGGCGAAGAGGGCGGGCCAGAGAACAGCGGCGCCCGTCCCGTAGACAGCGGCGGCCGGAAAGACGGCGAACGGCATCGACGCGGCCGGCAGGAGCAGCGCCTGGCCGGCGAGAATAAGGATGAGTCCAAAGAGAAGACCCTGCTTGCGACCGGCGTGGTCGATCAGGCGGCCGGCGAATAGCTGGGCGGCCAGCTTGGCGGCGCCATAGGCGGCCAGGGCGTAGCCGGGCCAGGCGGCGCTGACGCCATGCTGTTCGGGCAGGTACGATTGGATGGCGACGAGGAAGACGAAGGCGAAGGCGCCGTCGACGAGGAGCGTTATAAGCAGATAGGGCCGCGCCCGGCTCGACCGCGCGAGCTGCCACCAGTCAAAGAGCAGCGTCTTCAGCGTTTTCATCTCACCACATCCCGCACTGATCGAGGCTGGACGGCTTCGGCTGAGCCGCGACGAAAGGCCGGACGTCGTAGACGGTGAACTTCCCTTCCGGATCGACATAGGCCACCTGCGCCTGGCCGGACGCGACGTAGCCCTGGAGAAGGCTTTGCTCGTTCGAGGGTGAGTTGGCCATGTAGGCCCTCTCCATCACCACGTAGTCGACTCTTCTGAAGGAGAGGAAGCAGGGGTACGCGTTCTTGGGGAAGCTATGGAAGAATTCGCTCTCGCTGAAGAACTCGTTGGAGAGCACGGCGCCATGCCGGATGAAGTAGTACATGCCATCCTCGCGGCCGTTCGGCTCGACGACACGATAAGTCGCGCCGGGATGGAACTGCGGCGACTGGAAGTAAGCAGCGTAGATGTCGTCGCTGAAGTGAAGGGCGCCATAATAGCTGCCGTAGCTGATGCGCAGCGGGCCGGTCGCTATCATGACGACAAGAGCGATGGAGGCGGCGAAAACCAGCATCGTCGGCCGGAAATAGCTGCGGAGCAACGGCGCGAAAGTGGCGAAGAGGAACGGCGCCCAGAATATCGTGCCGCGACGGGGGAGGACGTCCATGACGGAGAGCGTGACCGTCTTGAGGGAGTTCTCGCCGACGGAGGGCGTCTGCAGCGTCATCCAGAAGATGGGGATGAGCGCGAGGCCAACCGGAACGGACATGAGCACCAGGGGTCGCAGCTTCGCCCGGTCGATGATGAGGTACCAGAGCACGTAGCCGCCGACGGCGAATGCGCCCATTATCGGATGAGTGCTGATTGTCAGCCAGAAGAAAAGGGCCGACAGCAGGTGGCGTCGCTGGTCCATCGACCACATGAACAGGAAGAAGAAGAGCGCGCTCCAGAGCGTCGCGAACTGGAACGTATAGACGGCGTCGATGAGGAAGGGGTTCAAGACGAAGAGGAGCATGAACCACGGGTTTCGCATGATCGGATGGGCCTTGCCCACCGCCCAAACCGTGCCGAGCACGGCGACGGCCATCATCGCCGTGACCGCCCAGTCGCCGAAGATGCGGAAGCCGACGGCGCCGGCCAGGAAGGGCACGAAACCGTAAGGGAAGGTAACCGCGCGCCCGCCGTCGAGCAGGGCGATGTGCAGCGGCAGTCGGGCGTGGTTGAAGATCTGGTCGCTGATGTACCAGACGTGCGCGTAGTTATGGACGGAGTCGTCGCCGAGGAAGATACGGTTGATCAGCAGATCGCCCGTCATGAAGAGCAGGGCGAGCGGCGCGAACAACGTGACGACGTAGGACCAGCGCGGCATGTCCTTCGGCAGGGTGCGCCAAGCCATGAGGCGCCACCAAGCCCATGGGATGGCCGCGATGTCGATGGCGAGGTCTTTGATGCGGGTGCGGGAGCGGAACAGCGGCACGGGCACGAGCACGTCGTTGGCGACGCGGTAGCCGAGGCGCGGCAGTATGACGGCTACCTCGACGGTCTCGCTGTACTTGTAGCCGCGATAGTACTCCAGCGCCGCCAGGAGGGCGCCGAGGCGAAACACTCGGAAGCCGGATTCGACGTCGTAGAGCCGCTTGCCGGCCCACGCCGAGGCCCAGAGCGACATGAGCCAGTTGCCCAATCGCTTGTAGCGGGTGTAGGTGGAGAGGTCGCGGCGGGCGATGACAGCGTCGAAGCCCTCGTCGAGTCGGATGAGGAGCGCTTCGATCTCCGCGGGCTCGTGCTGGCCGTCGGCGTCGATTGTCAGGACCACGTCGTCGGCACGCAGTTCGCCGGCCGCCAGCCGCTGCCCGAGGCGTCGGAACGCGACGTAGTAGGCCTCGGACATGCCCTGGTTCTCTTTGAGGAAAACGGCGTGGGCGTTTTCGCGCGTTCGAGTCCAGTTGAAGACGATCTCGCGGGTGTGGTCGCTGGAGCCGTCGTCGACGACGAGGATTTCGTCGACAAGGGGTTCCAGGCGGTCGAGGACGGAGGTTATGGTGGCTTCTTCGTTATAGGCGGGCATGACCGCAATGAGACGCGGCTGCCGCATCCCTTCGGGGAGCGCGGTCTCGGAGACGGCGACGTCTCTCATCAGCTTCGGGCGGAGAGCTCTGCCCCTTCGGCAAGACTATCGATGATCCAGGGCACGGTCCGCCGCATGCCCTCCTCGAAGTTTATCTCCGGCTGCCAGCCAAGCTCGCGGCGGGCCTTTTCGCTCGATACCTCCCTACCAGCGTAGTCGCCGCCGCGGGCGGGCATGAACTCGATGGGCCGCTCGGAGCCGGTCAAGTGCAGGACCGTCTCGGCGATCTGCAAGATGGTTATCTTCTCGGTGCCGTCGACGTTGTAGGTCTGGTTCGCGGCCTTCTCGTCGAGGGCGAGGACATGGGCACGCGCCAGGTCCTCGACGTAGACGAACTTGCGGTGCTGGCTGCCGTCGCCGGCGACCGTCAGAGCTTCGCCGGCCAGCGCCTTGCGCACAAAGATCGGGATGACGAGCGCGGGGCGCATTCGAGGGCCATAGGGAATTCCGTAGCGCAGGACGGTGAACGGCACCTGGTAGGCGTTCCAGCAGTCGTGGCAGAGCATCTCCGCCGCCAGCTTCGACGACGTGTAGACGTGGCGGTTGGCGTCGACGGCGAAAGGCGTCGCTTCGTCGACGACAGCGTTTTCGGGCGCCGCGGCCGAGGAGTAGACCCAGACCGTGCTCGCCAGGACGACGCGCTTCACGCCGTTCCGTCGCGCGGCTTCGAGGACGTTCGCGGTGCCGCCGACGTTCAGCTCTATCGCGCCGACGGGGTCGCGGGCGACGTCGTTCACGTCGGCGACGGCGGCGAGATGGAAGATGACGTTGCAGCCGGCGGTCGCCTCGATGAGCGACGGCAAATCGCGGATGTCGGCGGGCGCGTGGGCAGCGTCGGGACGGTGCGGCCGCCGGGGGTCGAGCGAGACGACATCGTGGCCGGCGGCGATCAGGGCGTCGATGACGTGGGAGCCGATAAAGCCGGAGCCACCAGTAACGGCCGCGCGCATGTTAGACCACCTTCTCCGTCGCCAGGCGCGAGACAGCAGCCTCAAGCGATTGGAGGACGTAGCGAGCGTCGTCGTCGGTCATCTTCGCGGAGACAGGCAGACAGATGTGGCGGGCGCAGAGGTCTTCCGCCTTCGACAGCGGCCGGTCGGCAAAGGCGGCGAAGACGGGCTGCTTATGGCAGGGTGTGTCGTAGACCTCGCCGCTGAGGCCGACGCCGTACTCCCCGCGCATCAGCTTCTTCAACTCCGTACGGTCGACGCCGTCGAGGAGGGCGAGGTGCTTGTAGTAGTTGCAGAGAGCGCCGTCGGGCGGTCGCACCGGAGTCACGACCGGCGCCAGCGCTTTCAGCCCTTCGTCGTAGATTGCTGCGACGGCGTTGCGACGCTGGATGAACTCGTCGAGGCGACGGAGCTGCGCCAGGCCGATGACGGCATGGGGCTCGCTCATACGCCAGTTGTAGCCGAGGCGGACGTGGAAGTTGGTAGTGAAGCCTTCCTTGCCCTGGTCGCGGTAGATGAGCGCTTCGCGCTGAATCGCCTCGTCGTCCGTGACGAGAATGCCGCCTTCGCCGCTGGTCATGACCTTCGTCGGATAGAAGGAGAAGGCGGCGGCGCGGCCGAAGGAGCCGGCGGGCCTGCCGTTGAGCTTGCAGCCGTGCGCGTGCGCGGCGTCTTCGACCAAAGGAACGCCGGCCTGCTGGCAGACACGAGCGATCTCGTCGATCTTCGGCGTTATGACACCGCCGATATGCACAACGACGACGGCGACGGTCTGCGGGCCGATCAGCTTCCGCAAGTCGTCGACGTCGAGGGCGAACGATTCGGGCTCGCAGTCGGCGAAGCGGATGCGGGCCCCGGCATGCAGCGCAGCGCCGGCGGTGGCATAGAAGGTGTTGGTGGGAATGATGACTTCGCGCCCTTCGACGCCGATGGCGCGGAGGATGATCTCAAGGGCGCTGGTGCCACTGTTGACGGCGACGGCGTATCGGACACCGCAGCGCTCGGCGAACTGCTTCTCAAGCTCGGCGCCGTGGGGGCCTAGGGTGAGGCGACCGCTCGCGAGGCACTCGTCTATCCGCGCCAGGATCCACTCGCGGTCTTCAGGCGGGACATAGACCGACGCGGGTGGGACTTTCAGTTCCATCAGGACGAGAATAGCCGCCAACCACGGCCGTTTCATGAAGGGAAGATGAAGAAATCGGAGCGATGTGCCGGGCTAGACTGTCGGAAGCTCCGCGACGACGGTGGTGCCCTCGCCGGGGCGGCTGGAGAGCGTGACCTCGCCGCCGTGCGCCTCCGCCACGTAGCGGGCGATTGCCAGGCCGAGGCCGGAGCCTTCGGAGCGGACGGAGCGCGCTGATTCGCCGCGGTAGAAGCGCTCGAAGACGTTCGGCAGGTCGGCTTCGCTGACGCCGATGCCGCTGTCCTTGATCGTCAGCCGCGCCCGCTTTTCGCACTGCTCCAGCCGCAGGTCGATCTCGCCGCCGGCGGGGGTGTAGTCGGAGGCATTCTCAAGGAGGTTCCAGAGCATCTGCGCCAGCCGCTCGCGGTCGCCGCTGACCTGCACGCCCGCCGCCACGTCGATCGATAGCTGATGGACGCCGGCGTCGGTTGCGCGGAGTCGCGTCGCCGCGTCTTCGCAAAGGGTGGAGAGATCGACCGGGGCGACGGTCATGGCCTGTTTCTTGTCGCGGGAGAGCAGTAGCAGGTCGGCGATTAGGCCGCTCATGGACTCCGCCTCGGCGTGCATCTCGGCCAGGCAGGCGGCGCGGTCCTCGTCGGAAAGGGCGGGCTCGTTGAGGACGTCGAGGTTGGTGCGCAGAACAGTCAGGGGGCGACGCAGCTCGTGAGAGGAGTCGGCGAGAAAGGCCAGTTGACCTTCGAGCGTTCGTTCGACGCGCGTGATCATGGCGTTAAAGGTGGAGGTCAGCTCCTTTATCTCGCTGGCGCCTTTTTCGGGAAGACGACGGCTGAAATCGGCTGTTCGCTCGATGTCGCGCGCGAGCTGCGAAACGCGCCGCACGCCAAGCAGGGAGCGACCGGATAGAAAATAGACGAGAACGATGCCGCCGAGCGAGACGGCCAGGCCGCCGAAGATGGAGACGTTGCGGATCTCGTCGAGGGCGCCGTCAACCTCTTTCAGCGACTGGCCGATCTCGACGGTGCCCAGGAACTGGCCGTTATTGTAGAGCGGCTGATAGAGGATGCGCATCCGCTGATTCTGGGCGCGGCGCGACACGTAGCGCGGGCTCGTCGAGAGGCGACGGGCCGGCGGCAAGGTCGTGCCGGCGCTTTCGGAGTTATAGAGAATGTTGCCATCCGGCTGTCGCAGTTGCACGACTGCATCGAGTGAGGCGGCTTCGGCCAGTTGCGTCCGATTCGCGTCGACGTCCTGAGCGGTCAGGGGAGCGGAGAGCGACTGCAGGTTGGGCGTGACGAGCGCGGCCTGGGCGGTAAGCGTGTCGTCGACGCCGTCGTAGATGCGGCGGGCGGATATCAGATAGGCAGTGAAGCCGAAGGCTGCCAGCGCCAAGACGAGCAGGAAGCCGTATGCCAGGGTCAGACGCAGGCGAAGGGACATCTAATCTCCAAGCGCGTAGCCCACGCCGCGGATTGTCTTGATGATGCGCGGACGCCCACCGGCCTCCAGCTTCTCGCGCAGGTTACCGACGTGCACGTCGACGATGTTGGACTCGGCGCCCAGCCATTCTTCGCCGCGGAGGCTGGCGAGGATGTCCTCGCGCGTCAGGACGTGGCCGGGAGAGCGCATGAAGAGCTCCAGCAGACGGAACTCGGTAGCGGTGAGAGGCAGGGGGTCGCCGGCGCGCTGAGCCAACCAGCGCCGGGGCTCGAGCACTAGATCGCCGAAGACGATGTGTTGCGGCTCGCTTTCGGGGGTCGTCCGCCGCAGCAGGGCGCGCAGACGGGCCACGAGCTCCTGGAGATCGAACGGCTTCACGAGGTAGTCGTCGGCGCCCGCGTCGAGGCCGGCGACGCGGTCGGGGACGGCGTCACGGGCGGTCAGCATGAGGATCGGGCAGGTGTAGCGGTCGCGGACGAGGCGGCAGAGGCTGAGGCCATCCATTCCAGGCATGACGATATCGAGGACGATGACGTCCGGGCGGCGCGACTGGAGCCGGGAGAGAGCTTCGTCGGCATTCGAGGCGGCTTCGACCTGGAAGGAGCGCAGGGCCAAGCCGCGGCGCAGAGCGCCCAGCAGCCTCTCGTCGTCGTCGACGAGGAGCACTACAGGCTGGTCGTCGGCTTCGCGGGACTTTCCTGTCGCCATCGCTGTCCGCCTCCGCTTGAAGCGCCCGCTTTCATCGATTCTAGCAGCGTCGGACGAAGGACGCCAAGCCGAGCTCGCATCCTGGAGAAGGCCGGCGGTCAGAAGCGCGGGAAGGCAACGGAGAGCTTCGCCAGCGTCGGATGGTCCACCGTGAAGCGCAGCTCCAGGAGGTAGAGGATCTTGCCGATATCGCGGAGCGCCTCTATCGGATTCTCGCGCCCTTCGAACGTCCGCGCAAGCTCTTCCCGCACATCCTTCAGGTAGTCTTCCTCCGAGCTGGCGTTGACCGTCTCTTCGAGAAGGCTGAGGAGTTCCTGATACCCCTCTTTGTCGAGCCAGATGCCGTCGCAGGAGGGGCAGACGTCGATGGCGACGTTCGATTTGTCGTAGTGTACGGTAGTCATGGAAGCGCCGTCTCGGGGGCAGGAGTAGCGGTCCTGTTGCGCGGCGCGGAACTTCTCCATGTCTCGCCAGAGGTCGAGGTGAATCCATTCGTAGTCGCGGCCGGCCTGCCGGTCTTTGAGCACGCGCAGCTCGCCCTTATCAAACCACATGCCCTCGCAGTTAGGGCAGCGGTCGATGCGGATGCCGCCGACGTCGACGGCTTCGAGTTCGTGATGGCATTGGGGGCAGTGCATGGGGTCTCCTGACCAGTCGCCACGCGGGCGAAATGAACGCGCGCCTCTCCGGCAATGTTGGGCCAGCGACGCTAACCTGTCAAGTGCGGCACATTCCACAGGACAGGAAGTTGCGTTCTTCGGGCAGAGATAGCTAAACTAGGGGAACTCCGTAAAGGACTGCGTGACAACGCTCACAATAATCAAGAAGGGGGCTGGTCTATGACAGACGTAGGGATTCCTGAGGAATACAAGGACATCATCAAGGGAGCTGTCGGAGGGGTCATCGGCTTCATCGAGAGTGATGTCCTGCCACTGGAAGAACAGCTTAAGGAGTACTTGCACGACGAGCGAAAGCTTTTCGGCGAGGACGGGCTGCTAGCCCCGCCGGTACGCGAGGCGCGTGACGAGATCCGTCGCAAGTCAGCGAAGGCCGGATTCTACAGCATGATGGCGCCGGAGAGCGTCGGCGGCGGCGGCCTGCCCTGGTCGGTCGGACCGTTCCTGCTGGAGGCCATTAACCGCAAGTACGGGCCGGGGCGCATCTTCATCAGTTGGGCGAACGGTTTCCTGAGCACGCCGGTAATGGCCAGCTTCGTCGATGGTCCTTCGCACCTGTTCTTGCAGGCGGGCCCGGCGATTCGTTCCGAGGTGCTGCCGGCGGTCCTGGCCGGCGAGAAGACGGTCTGCTTCGGCGCCACCGAGCCGGGCGCCGGCTCCGACCTGTGGGGGCTAAGGACGAAGGCGCGCCGGGACGGCGACGAATGGGTTGTCAACGGCAGTAAGGCGTGGATAACGAACGCTCCTTACTGCGACTACGCGGCTGTCTTCGCTATCACGGACGAAGCGGCGTTCGCGGCGCACAAGGGTGGTCTCACGGCCTTCATGCTCGACGCCAAGGGCCCGGGGTTCACGAAGGACCGGCCGGAGCGCATCATGGGCCACCTCTCCAGCGACTGCGGCGGCTTCACGATGGAGGATGTCCGCGTTCGAAGTGACTTCATGATCGGCAACGAGAACGGCGCTTTCCAGATAGCGATGTTCGGCATCTCCGAGGGCCGCATGGGCATGGCGGGCGTCTGCCTGGGTCTGGCCGAGTGGGCGCTGGACCAGGCGCTTTCGTACTCGAAGGAGCGCAAGACGTTCGGCGTGCCGCTGGCGGAGCACGAGGCGCTCCAGTTCATGATGGCCGACATGGCGATTGAAATCTTCGCCACCAAGTACGCCATGATCCAGACAGCGAGGATGCTTGACGCGAACGAGCTTCCGGTCAAGGAAGTGTGCATAACGAAGGCGCTTGCAATCGAGATGTGCCAGCGCGCCTTCGACAAGGCGATCCAGATCCACGGTGGGATGGGCCTCTCCAGCGAGTTGGCGCTCGAGGAAGGATTCCGCATCGCTCGCGAGGCGCGCATACCGGACGGGACGTCGGAGATTCAGCGACGCACCATCTTCCGTCAGCTCGCCCGCGGCGACACAAATTTCTAGACTGCGGCAAAAGCAGTTATCATGTAGCCGGTGGCAGTTCCTGTCGCCGGCTACGTCTTTCAGCGAACCGCAGGGAGGCGGCAGATGGCCGACCGAGGCGACTCCGGCTGGGAGTACGTCGTTATCTCGCACAGCCACTGGGACCGCGAGTGGTACGTGCCGTTCCAGTCGTACCGCATCCGCCTCGCGCGGTTGATGGACGCCGTCCTTGAGATCCTGACCGCGAATCCCGACTACAAGCACTTCATGACCGACGGGCAGACGGCGCCGGTGGAGGACTACCTGGCGATCCGGCCCGACCGGCGAAAGCTTGTCGAGCGATTGGTCCGCGAGGGGCGCCTGCTTATCGGGCCGTGGTACGTCGCGCCGGACGAGTTCCTCCCGCATGCTGAATCGCTGATCCGCAATCTGCAGCGCGGCATTCGCGTCGCGCGGGACCTCGGCGGGGTCATGCGCGTCGGCTACCAGCCCGACGCCTTCGGGCACAGCGCACATCTGCCAGCGATCCTGCGCGGCTTCGGCTTCGAGTCGGCGGTTGTCTGGCGCGGCGTCGACGAGCGGGCGCGCAAGACGGAGTTTCGGTGGCGCTCGCCGGACGGGAGCAGCGTCCTCGCGCTCTACCTCCCGCTCGGCTACGGGTTCGCCTGGCCGCTGCCGCCGGAACCGCAGCAGGTTGCGGAGCGACTCGATTTCTTTCGACGGTCGCTGGCGCCACCGGCCGCAACGCGCTACCTCGCCATCATGAACGGCAACGACCACGCGCCGCCGCAGCCGGACCTGCCGGCGCTCCTCGACGGGGCGAACGCGGACCTGCGGGGTGGCCGGATTGTCCAGAGCAGTCTGCCGCAATTGCTGGCGGAGATCGCGGCCGAGGTAGAGGAGAAGCGGCTGCGGCTTCCGGTCTACGACGGCGAGATGCGGAGCAGCCAGCGCTCGCCGCTTCTGCCAGGCTCGATTTCGGCGCGAATGTGGGTGAAGCAGCGCAGCCAGCGCTGCGAGGAGACGCTCATCGCGGCCGCGGAGCCGCTTTCCGCCTGGTGCGCTCTGCTGCGGGCGAGGCTTGTCGACAAGTGGCGCGAGCCGTCGCTTCCGTGGGGCCCGATTACCGGCTATCCCGTCGCCTGGCCGTCGGTCGCCGGGCTTCTGCGGGAGGCGTGGCGACAGTTGCTGATGAACCAGCAGCACGACCCCTTGTACGGGGCCGGTGCCGATTCGATCTACGGCGAGGTGGCGCATCGCTTCGACGCCTGCGAGCAGATTGCGGGCGACCTGGCGCGCCGGATGCTCACGTGCCTTGCGGCGCAGGTGGACGCGGGCGGGGGGCAGAGCGTCGTCGTCTTCAACCCGCTGAACGGCCCGCGCAACGACTTCGTCACGTTCGATTGGCGGCTGGAGGACGGCGAGGAAGTGCCACAGACCGTCGTGGACGCGAAGGGGCGCCGGCACGCCTGCCAGATCGTCTCGGGGCCGGATGGTGAGGCGCTACCTTTTTCGCCGCCGCGGTCGCTGAAGGTCGGCTTCCTGGCGAGGGACATCCCGGCTTACGGCTACCGGTGTTTCCGGCTGGAGTTAGGTTCGGCATCCGGTGCCGCGGCAGTTGCGGGCGGAAATGCCATCGAAAACGAGATCTTCGCCGTTTCGGCGGACGCGGTCGACGGCTGCATTACGCTGCGGAACAAGCGAAGCGGACGAGTCTATCGCGGGCTCAATCGCTTCGTCGATGGCGGCGACTGCGGCGACGAGTACAATCACTGCTCGCCACAGCGGGACAGTATCATGGACCGGCCTGTCGCGCCGCCGGCAATCGCGGTCGCCGAGAGGGGCCCTGCGCGCTGGACGCTGGCCGTCGACATGGCGTACAGGCTGCCGGACGGGCTGACCAAGAACAGGAAGTCGAGAGCGCGGAGGAGCGTGGTCTGCCGCATTCGCAGCCTGGTCCGGCTGTACCCGGGAGTAGCGCGTGTTGAGTTCGAGACGCAGATCGACAACCAGGCGCGTGACCACCGCCTGCGCGTGCGCTTCCCGACCGGCGTGCGGAGCGCGGTCTCCCACGCCGAGCAGCACTTCGGCGCCGTCAGCCGGCCCATCGGCGTGCCGGAAGCGGATGAGAGCTGGGTGGAGCAGCCCGCGGGCACGCAGCCTCAGAAGACGTTCGTCGACGTGAACGACGGCGCGAGCGGCCTGCTGCTGGCGAACCGCGGCCTGCCGGAGTACGAGGCGTTGCCGAGCGCGGACGGCGTGACGCTTGCTCTCACTCTGCTGCGCTGCGTCGGCTGGTTGTCGCGGCCCGACCTGTCGCCGCGGACGGGGCCCGCCGGACCGACGATGGAAACGCCGGACGCCCAGTGCCCGGGTCGGCACGTCTTCGAGTACGCCGTGGTGCCGCACGAGGGCGGCTGGGAGCGCGCGATGCCAGAGGCGCACCGCTTCGCGCGGCCGCTCCAGGCTGCCGTCTCGTCGGGACGAGGCGTTCTGCCAGCGCCGGCAAGCCTTGTCGAAGTGAAGCCGGTCGGACTCGTCGTCTCGGCGATCAAGGCGGCGGAGGACGGCAGCGGCATGCTTGTCCGCGTATACAACGCCACGGACAGGGCAGTGCGCGGCAGGGTGCGATTCGTCGAACCGCACGGTCGCGTGGACGTGGTGAACCTGAATGAAGAGCCGATGAGCGACGCGACGGTCGAGGACGGTTGGGTGCGGCTGCGATTCCGCCGGAATGAGGTCGCGAGCCTGCTGTTTCACGCGGCGCTCGGCGAGTGAACAGATGCGTCGCGGGGCTTTCTCGACGGCGCGAGGAGCAAAGCGACGAGCGCAACAAGAGCGCGATCAGCGCACGCGGCACGGCCGTCACGAAGGGTCGATGGCGGGCCAGCGCGGGAGCGGTTCAGCTCGTCCTCGGCGGCGTGACGCCACGAAGGTACGCCATGCTCGGATAGCGGTCGCCGACGAAAGCGCCCTTCGGCGCAACTTCTTCGATGCGTCGCAGGTCCGATTCGGACAGCTTTATGTCAAGCGCCGTGACGTTCTCCTCCAGATAGCGACGCTTCTTCGTGCCCGGAATCGGCACCACGTCTTCGCCGCGCGAGTGCACCCAGGCGAGGGCAAGTTGCGCCGCGGTTACGCCCCTCTCCGCCGCCAGCTCGCGCAATCGCTCGAGAATCTCCACGTTGTGCCGGAAGTTCTCACCCTGGAAGCGCGGCAACACGTGGCGAAAGTCGCCGGGAAGGTCTTCGGGGCGCGAGAAATGGTCGCTGAAGAAGCCACGGCCGAGCGGACTGTAGGGAACGATGCCGATCCCTAGCTCGCGCGCGGCCGGCAGCACCGCGTCCTCGATGTCGCGGGTCCATAGCGACCACTCGCTCTGGAGGGCGCTAATGGGAGCCATCGCCTGAGCGCGGCGCAGCGTCTCGGGCGCAACCTCGGACAGGCCGAGGAAGCGCACCTTGCCCTCCGCAACCAGCTCCGCCATGGCGCCGACCGTGTCCTCGATGGGGACTTTGGGGTCGGCGCGATGCATGTAGTACAGGTCGATGTGATCGGTGGAGAGGCGTCGCAGGGAAGCTTCGCAGGCCTCGCGGACGTATGCCGGGTCGGCGCGGAGGCCG
>JBEKKV010000021.1:0-35895 GCA_050010555.1 Dehalococcoidia bacterium | reverse complement strand
CCATCAATGGATACCGAATCATGACCCGCAGCCATCCTCTATGCATGGGCACCTCCTATCTCGGAAGTACCCCGCCACCGGAGGACATTCTAGCTGCGACGTAACTAGGACATTCTAGCTGCTACCCTACACCTAGGTTGACAACCGCGACCCCGGTGCTATGATCGGCGCGTTGACAACTTGTAAGTGGTTGTCCCCGCTGATTCATCCCCGCGCCGACAGGGAAGTTGTGCGATGAGCGTCGCCACTGCATTCCCGCACGAATAGCAAGAGGGTGGACTGCGTAAGTTGTGCATAGCTAGGTAAGTCGCAGAGGGGGTGTCTGTATGGAAATAGGAGTTCTTTTCGATATCGACGATCTTGGCGGAGGATCCTATGGCGAGACTGCATGGGCCATCATCATGGGTGCATTCAACCCTGTCAACCTGTCGAGCTGCACCTTCTTCTCTGGAGATACCGACCTTCCAGCAGTGAGTCGCCCCTACTCATTTTGTATAGGGATAGATGCGTTAGCCGGAGAGAAGGTAGAACATTTCAGGGAAGTACTTACGGCACGCAATGCCAAAGGACTTCTGCCCCGCGAACGACGATTCGTTGAAGGTCAGGTGAGCCACCGTTACTTCTTGCCCATTGCCGGCCGCATTGATGCTCGGGGACGATTGGTCGTCGCGGATTATCTATGGCTGTTTCGGGTTGCCGCCAAGTGTGGGTGGAAGTACGTTCCTTCGGATGATCGGCTCGGCGCATTCGCGGCCGAATTCCTCATGCGTACGCGACCCAATGCTTTCCTGCCTTGGGATGAAGAGTTCACCCATGTCACTAGGCAGGCCCTTGTCGAGGCAGGCCCAAAGACTCTAGTTGCGCTTAAGCAATACTTGAGCGCAACTAAGGATGAGGAAGTAAAGCGTGTTTGCCAAGAGCGCATAGGAGACCTTGAAGGAATCTGGCCTACAGAAAGAGAGAGCGTGACTGAAGCACGTCCAGGTGGTCCTGGATTGTTCTCTAGGATAGGCAGAGCTTTCTCCCTCCGCGCTGATAGGCAGACGTGCCAAAAGGAACTCCAACAAGCAGAGGCGATGGTGGCTGAGCATTCTTGGCAATCTGCATTATGGTGGGCCACAAAGGCTCTAGAGGTTGATCCTGACTGTCATGCCGCCAAGGAAGTATTCGTGTCGGCTTTAGCGATGATGGTTGTCGGACTAGTAACCATCTTGGCGGGAATCCAGGATAGACTGCCAACCGCAACGAGATTCTTGGAGCGTGGCCACGTGGGTCAAAAGGAGGCGGAACTCGTGGCTGATGCTTGGATTTCGGTCCATTATCTGGAGTGGTTACAGAAGCGATATGCCCCGCTTCTCGAACGATTTAACAAGGGAGAGTTTCGTGGGGCGTCGCGGCTTGCGGAATCCGATCTGGAATCGTCCCGCGAAATGGCCTTGGCTCTTGGAGATGAACTGTTGCCTGACCAGAAGTCGCCTATCCAATGGAAACACATCGTCAGTCCTGAGGCTCTTTCGTTTGTGGCTTCCGCACTAGCCGCGCAAAGGGAGGCCCTAATCATCCTTCTTCAAGCAAACTCCGCTTCTGACTGGGCAAACGCATGTACGCGACTATATGCCTTGTTCAAAGATCTGCCGAAAGAGCAGGAAATGGCTGCTCTTTTTGAAGGTATGGTTGGGGAAGAATTGGAGGAGGCCGAGTTCCGAAAGTATCGAGATGGTTTTCAATTGGCGTTCGCCAGAAATGCGGCTCAGATGATTTGGACGCGGTCTCTCCTGAGAGAACCCGCTCAACTCGCGTGACTTCTGCTCCGGGGGTCGAGGGTTAGCTCCCCCGCGGCCCTCGCGTTTGTGGCTGCAGTAGATGACATTCATCTCTGTGTCCCAGATCGCACGGTGTAGCGCCGCCATGCGGCAGTCGCGTCGGGGTGTCACTTCTGCCTTGGAAACGGGGCGCAACGGCGCTAAAATCCCCAACATGCTGTCCGGCAAGTGGGTGTGGGTCTGGAACCGGCGACGCTGCTTCGACGGCGACGCTTCTCGTCCTCGGGCCAGCGCTAAAGCCGGCGGAGAAGGCGCATAAACGGTGGGAGGCCTACGTGGAGAACGAGCAGGGCGATGAATGGCGCCAGCAGCGAATCGTGAAGGCGGAAAGCAAGGTCTTTCGTTAGCAGGCCGAAGGTGAGATTCTCGACCGTCCCGTACTCAGTGATGCCGAGACCGCTGACAAGGTAGAGCGCCACCGTGGCGAGCAGCAGCCAGCGTACCGCCTTCTTGAGCAGGATGTAGATTTCGATGTCCCGCTTACTGGAGGAAGGGTTGGTTGAGGTCGCCGATGTTCGAGTAGCCACGGTCTTCCCAGTAGCCCTTGTACGAGGTGTCACTGGAGAATTCGATCCCCGTGATCCACTTCGCCCACTTGTAGCCCCACTTGCTTTCAGCCACGAGCATGAACGGGAATCCACGCTCGGGCGGGATGGTCACGCCGTTCATCTTGTAGGCCATGATGATGTTGTTGTCGCGGAAGTACTCGATAGGGAGGGAAGTGGTGTAACCGTCGGCCGCGTGGAATATAAGCACGCGAGCGTCCGGCGAGGGCTGCGCCTCGTCGATCAGATCCTGCACACGTACGCCCTCCCACAGTAAGGTCACGCTCCACCCGTCGACGCAGTTCAGTGTAACCACTTTCTGGTAGGCTGTGTGGTTGTCTACAACCTGGTCGTACGTGTAGCTACCCGGGTTTGCGACGAGTCCGCTGATCTCTAGCCGGTACGTGTCCTTGTCCACGTACTGGATGCCAGCGATTGAGTTAATCTCGGCGAAGTCGTTTATCGATGACAGCTTCTCGCCCTGGTATTCGCGCACCTCAGATGACGGCAGCTGCACGGGGCTCGCTTTGCGCTCAAAATGAAAAACGGCTACCGCGATCGAGGCGGTGAGGAAGACGAGGACGAAAGTGACGAGGAAAGCGATTTTCACCCGACGCATCTCCCGCTTGATAGGCGAGTACTGTCTTTAGTGTACGCTCTCCTCGACCCGAACTGCACCTGCGCGGGGTCGGCGCGACGAGTCCGCCCAGGCGGACGAGGAGCGCAACGAGAACGCGATCATCGCGCATTGCACTGCCGTCACGTAGGTAACATGGAAGATCGACGCTGGGTGACGCCAAGTCGTCGCAATCCGACGTCGACGGCGCTACAATCGCCGACATGCTTTCCGGCAAGTGGGTGTGGGTCTGGAACTGGCGATGCTGCCTCAACGGCGACGCCATCGCTGTCGCGCGACGGCTGAAGGACGCTGGCTGCCGCGGCGCCATCGTCAAGAGCGACGACGGCGGTCACCCGTTCGACCAGGGGCGTCCCGTCTCGGAGATCGTCCAGTCGCTGCAGGAGGAAGGCCTCATGGCCGGCCTGTGGGGCTACGTCTACGGCTGCGATAGCCCGACGGTTCTCTACGGCGACCTCAAGTACACGGCGACCGAGGAGGCGGCCGTCGCGGCGCGCTTCATCACGGAGCGGCCGATCGCGGCGTATCGCGGGCCCGACCTCTACGTGATCGACGTCGAAGCGGAGTACGAACGCCAGCCCGCCGATCCCGCGGCTACGGCCGAGCGCTACCTGTCGCAGCTCCGCGCTGCCGTCGGGCCCGACTTTCCGCTTTTCTACGCGCCGCTGCCGCAGCCGAACTACCACCGCGGCCTGCCGTATCGCGCGTTCCAGCGGCACTGCCAGGCCGTCATGCCGCAGGCGTATCACAACGCGATGCAGGTGTCGCCGGAACAGGCCATCGCGCTCTGCTACGACGCTTTCGCCGCCGAAGGACTTGTCGAGCTGCCGCTGGCGCCTGCCGGCGGGGCGTACGGCTCGGTGACGCCGGACGAGCTGGCGCGCTGGGCGAAGGCCGCCATCGAACGCGGCGCAACGATGTTTTCGTGGTGGAGCTTCGAGCACATCGAGAGCGATTGCCCGGTGCTCTGGGACGCCATCGCCGCCGTCGATCTCCCCGGAAAGGACGATACGAACGTGGACGACGAAACGAAGACCGCAGACGCCAACGCCTTTCGACAGCGCATCGCTGGGCTCATCCTGAGCGGCGACCCCGATCTCGCGGACCGCGCCTTCAACGAGCTGCAGTACGTCCGCGCCCTCGCCGGTCAGACGGCTGCCGCCCCAAGCGACGCCAAGGCCCCCGCCTCAGGCAGCTAGAACCGCCCCTTTCGCAAGCTGGACTGGGCGCAACGCCGTCCTGTAAGATACGGGAGTGCGGCTTCCCCGCGCCTGATTCGCCCGAATATCCCCTTGGCGCGAAGCCCAGGAGCAACGGATGAAGATTGCTTTCATCATGTACCAGGGGAATATGTTCTCCGGCGGGCAGGGGATCTATACCTACTACCTCACGCGCGAGCTGGCGCGGATGGGGCACGAAGTGCACGTCATCGCCGGGCCGCCGTACCCGCAAGTCGACGACGCCGTCACTCTTCACAACGTCAAGACCGAGAGCTACTGGAGCCTCTACCACAATCGCCGCGACTTCATGCACGAGCGGCATCCGCTCACTCACTTCCATCCCGTCAACTTCTATGAGTTCGCCTCGACGCGCATCGCCCTCTCCTCGCTCCTCCTCACCTTCAGCGTGCGCGCCTACGTCAAGATCAAAGAGCTCATGCCGGAGACGCAGTTCGACATCGTCCACGACAATCAGACGCTTAGCTACGGCATTCTCATGATGAAGTCGCTGGGCCTGCCGACCGTCGCGACCATCCACCACCCGCTTTCCGTCGACCTGCGCAACAGCATCCTGCAGTCGCACTCCATCTACGAGATGGCGCGTCGCTACCTGTGGTTCCCCTGGATCATGCAGGAGGTGACGGCGCGACGCATGGACCGCATCATCACGGTCTCGCAGAACACGACGCGCGCGATCGAGCGCATGTTCCACGTGCCGCGCGACCTCATGACGTGCGTCTACAACGGCATCGACACCGAGCGCTTTCGTCCCCTGCCGGAGATTCCCGAATCGCCGAACACCATTCTCTTCAACACGAACTCCGAGGACCGCAACAAGGGCGCCGTCTACCTTTTCGACGCGTTACGCATCTTGCGCGACCAGCAGGTGCCCTTCCACCTGATAATCGTTGACAACGACCGCAAGAGCCTGAAGCTGGCGCCGGAGCTCGTGCGGCGCTACGGCCTCAGCACCCAGGTTACCTTCATCGGGCGCGTCTCCAACGAAGAGCTGCTGGAGCTCTACAATCGCGCCACCATCCTCACCTCGCCGTCGCTGTACGAGGGGTTCGGCCTGCCTGCCGCCGAGGCGATGGCCTGCGAGAAAGCAGTTATCGCGACGACGGCTCCGGCGTTCCCGGAGGTGATGGAGCACGGCAAGACCGGCTGGCTGGTAGCTCCCGCCGACGGACCGGCGCTGGCCGAGGGCATTCGCCTGCTCCTCGGGGACGAGGAACTGAGGCGCCGGCTGGGGAAGGCGGCCCGCCAGAGCATCATTGAGCGTTTCAACTGGCGTACGAACGCGGAGCAGGTCCTCGCGGTGTACGAGGAGGCAATCGCCAAGCGGAGGGGATGAGCCACGTCGGACAACATCGTCAGCGTTGACTTCCGCCGGCACCTCCCGATCCACGCCGGCGACCTCGTCCTCGACGTCGGGTGCGGCGAGGGGCGTCATACGAGCGAAGCCTGCCACTGGCCCTGTCGCGCTGTCGGCGTCGACCTTAGCATGAGCGACCTCCGGAAAGCGCAGAGCCTGCTCAAGTATCAGACGGCGGCGCACGAGATCGTCGGGCGGCCCGACCTCATCGCCGTGGACGCGCAGAACCTGCCGTTCCGCGACGGAGTCTTCGACAAGATCGTCTGCACGGAGGTGCTGGAGCACATCCCGGACGACAAGGCGGGCATCCGCGAGCTGGTGCGCGTTCTGAAGCCGGGCGGACTCATCGCCATCAGCATTCCGAACTACTGGCCGGAGATAGTCTTCTGGACCATTTCATGGGGTTACTGGCACTCGCTGGGCGGGCACATCCGCTTCTATCGCCCGGGAGAGATGGCGGCGGCGCTCACGGAGAACGGCCTCGACATCTACGCGCAGCGCCTGCGACACACGGTCCAGACCGTCTACTGGTTCTTCCGCTGCGCCTTCGGCATCCGCAACGAGAACTTCGTGTTCACCAGGAGCCTGCAGAAGCTGATGCAGTGGCAGTACCGGCGCCGCCTGCGTCTGCTGGAGTCGCTGGAGGCGCTCGTCAACCCGGTGTTGGGCAAGGACCTTGTATTCTATGCAAGAAAGCCTCTCGACTAAGCTGAAGGCGCTCTCTGACAGGACGCCGCGCCTGCCACGCCCGCCGGCCTATCGCTATCGTGCGAACGGCCACAGCGGCAACGGCGCTATGTCGCGACTCGACACCGTCGACCTCGATTTGTTGGGCCTGCGCGCCGGCGACCGCCTTCTCGACGTCGGCTGCGGCACCGGCCGCCACGTCGTGCGCGCCTGCCAGACGCGATGCATGGTCGTCGGCGTCGACCGCGACGTCGACGAGCTGATGGCGCTCAAGTTCTTCGGTTACTGCCTTGCCTGCGAGGGGAAGCTGCGCGCCCGCGCCAACGCCGTCATCGGCGACGGCACCCGGCTGCCGCTGGCGGACGAATCGGTCGACCGCATCATCTGCACGGAGGTGTTCGAGCACGTTCCCGACGACCGCGCGCTCATCGGTGAGCTCAGTCGCGTCCTGCGGCCCGGCGGCACCATCGCCGTCAGCGTGCCCGACGGGCGTTCGGAGTGGCTCGTCTGGTCAGTCGCATCGCTCCAGAGGATGCCCGCTGGCGAGCACGTGCGTCGCTACCGCCGCGGCGAGATGGCGCAAGTTCTGCGAGAAAACGGCTTCGAAGTATACGCGGAGCGCTTTCGCCACTCGCTGGAGACGCCGTACTGGCTGCTCCGGCTGGGCGCGGGCGAAGGAGGGGCGCGACGCAGCGCCTCGGCGGCCTGGAAAGGCTTTCTCGACGCCAGGTCTGCCGGCGGCTCGCGGATGCTGGCGCGCCTGGAGAGCGCCGGCAACCTCTTCCTGCCGAAGAGCGCCGTAGTATATGCGCGAAAACCCCGCAGGGAGGCGACACGATGCGGATAGCATTCATCGTCTACCAGGGCAACCCATCATCCGGCGGCCAGGGCGTGTTCACCTACTACCTGGGCCGCGAGCTGACGCGCCTCGGCCACGAGGTGCACGTGATCGCCGGGCGGCCGTACCCGGAGGCGGACCCGGCGGTCCACATGCACCGCCTGAAGACGTTCCGCGTCTGGGACCTGATGGACGACGTCAACGAGTACCGCTTTCGCACCAACCCGGCCCTGTTCTTCAATCCCTTCAACTTCTACGAGATGGCCTCGACGCGGATTTCTCTCGGCTCGTTGCTGTTCACCTTCAGCCTGCGCGCTTACAAGAAGCTGAACGAGCTGTCGCGGGAGCAGCCGTTCGACATGGTGCACGACAACCAGACGCTCAGCTACGGCATCCTCCTGATGAAGGCGAGAGGACTGCCGGTTGTCGCAAGCATTCACCACCCGCTGACCATTGACCGTCGTAACCGGCTGCTGCAGGTGAAGAACGTTTACGAGAAGGCGCTGGCTTTCCTCTGGTACCCCTGGGTGATGCAGGACTTCACGGCCCGCCGCCTGGACCGGATTATCACCTGCTCCGAGAACTCAGCCGTGACCATCCAGAACGAGGTCCACCTGGCGCCCGGCAAGCTGCAGGTCATCCACTACGGCGCCGACACCGACGCTTTCCGGCCGCTGGAGAACGTGGAGAAGGAGCCGAACAGCATCCTCTTCGTCGGCGACTCCGAGGACCGCAACAAGGGGGCGCGCTATCTCCTCGACGCGCTGCACACGCTCCGGCACCGTCAGGAGTTCAAGGTGACGTTCGTCGACCACCGGCCGGCGTCGCACCTGAAGACAGTCCAGCGAGCGATGAAGCAGTACCGGCTCTACGGTCACATCCAGATCCTGCCGCGGGTATCGATAGAGGAGCTCGTGCGGCTCTACAACCGCAATCAGATACTTGTCTCGCCATCTCTGCACGAAGGCTTCGGGCTTCCCGCCGTGGAGGCGATGGCCTGCGGCGTCCCGGTGGTCGCGACGCGCGCCGGCGCTCTTTCCGAGATTATCGAAGACGGCGTTACGGGCGTTCTGGTGCCGCCGGCCGACGCCGACGCTCTTGCGCAGGCGTTGCGCCGCCTTCTCGCCGACCCGGAGCTTTGCCGTCGGATGGGAGAGGCGGGCCGCGAGCGGGTGCTGAAGAACTTCACCTGGCGCCGGACCGCGGAGCGCATGGCGCAGGTCTACGAGGACGTCCGTCGCGAGGCGGCGGAGAGGAAGCGGGCATGAGGGTCTGCTTCCTTCTCCACCAGGGCAAGATGAGCTCCGGCGGCCAGGGCGTCTATCTCTCCAACGTCACGAGGGAAGTGGCGGCGCTGGGTCACGAGGTGCACGTGATGGTGGGGCCGCCGTACCCGGACATCGCGCCCGGCATCACGATGGAGGGGATCGAGACGTTCAGCCTGTTCGATGTGTACGGCACGTTCGGTGACCACTTCCGACGTCGCAGCCATCCGCGCGACTTCCTGCGCCCGCTCAACTTCTACGAGATGGTCACCTCTCGCGCGGGAATGTTCTCCGGCATGTCCGCGTTCAGCATCCGCGCCTTCGACCGGCTGCGGGAGATCCAGCCGGAGCGCCGCTTCGACATCATCCACGACGTGCAGGTGCTGGGGTATGGCACGCTTCTCACGCACATGTGCGGCCTGCCCGTCGTCGCGAACGTGCACCACCCGCTGGACCTTGACCGTCGCAACGCCGTCATCCAGGCGAGAAGCCCGCGCGAGAAGATCCGCTGGATTATCTTCTACCCGTTCTGGATGCAGCACGTCGTAGCGCGGCGGCTGGACCGCATCATCACCGGCTCGCACAAGTCGGCGGCGTCGGTGCGGGAGGCGTTCGGGCTGCCGGCGCAGCAAATTGAGGTGATCCACGACGGCGTCGACACCGAGGTCTTCCGACCGCTGGACGACGTCGAGAAGAACCCGAACGAGATCCTGTTCGTCGGCAACTCCGACGACCGCAACAAGGGAGCGCGCTACCTCATCGAAGCGATGCGCCTGCTGCGCGACGACGACCTTCACCTGACGTTCGTCGACAAGGCGAAGGGCGCGCTGGAGCTCGTGCCGCGGCTCGTGCGGCGCTACGGGCTTGGAGCGAAGGTGACGTTCACCGGCCGCGTGAGCACGGAGCAGTTGGTGCGACTGTACAACCGGGCGCAGATACTCGTGTCGCCGTCGGTATACGAGGGGTTCGGGCTGCCGGCGGCGGAAGCGCAGGCCTGCGGTACGGCGGTCGTCTCCACGACGGCGGGGGCGCTGCCGGAGGTCGTCGAGCACGGCGAGACGGGCTGGCTGGTGCCGCCCGCAGACGCGCACGCGCTGGCCGAGGCGATTCGACGGGTGATGGCGGACGCGGAGATGCGGGCCCGAATGGGCGCGGCGGGAAGACAACGAATGGTGCAGCGCTTCACGTGGCGGGAGACCGCCCGCAAGACGGTGGCGCTATACGAAGAGGTGCTGGCGAACCGGACGTCGGTTACTCCGGCGCAGGCGGCTCCAGCGGCGTTGTGATGAGGGCGCGGCCGATCCAGAAGGCCACGTAGAGCGCTCCCAGGAAGCCAACGATTACGGGCATCGCCAGAGCCCAGTAGCTCTTGCGCAGGACGCCGACGAGGAAGACGAGCCCGGCGATGATGCTGCCGCCGCAGATCGCCGCTCCATACATCTGAGACCGCTCCCGGTAGCTATTCCATTCCACGGTAAAGCCTCCGCTGTCGAACTGAGGGGAAGAGAAGTCTTTATTTCGATGCAGACGTATTTATAGCAGCAATCGGCTTGCCTGTCAAACGGGTCGCGGTCGCGGCGGCGTCAGGGAACGAAGCCGTAGAGGATGTCCACGCGGATGTCGGCGACTTTCTCCTCGCCTGTGCCTAGTTTGGCGTTGGCGTTGTCGGCGCAATTGGGGTTACTGCGCCGGTTGGAGTTCCACTCTGATTGAGCGGCTGCTCCGACAAGGCCCGCCATTCGGTCACCAGCCAATGTCCATCCTCCAGGACAAGGGAGACCTCGACCTGCTGCAATATCCACTTCTCAACCACTCTTGACGATTCATAGGGGACGTAGCGGCTGTAATCCTCGGCAGTCACAATGACAACTGCGCGATCGTCAGACTCGCTATCGACTCGAGCCGCCGTCACGGTGGTGTTGCCGATTATCTGCCAAGCAACAGCGGATTGATCGACCTGGAAGGCCGGCCATTGTGCGCGCCTTTCGCTCGCCAAGAGGGGGAGGACACGTTCGTAGCGGGATTCTTGGTCGCGGTAGTCATACGTGCCCCATACCTCGACCAGTGTGCGAGCTACCGCCTCCGCCTCGTTGGCGTTCTCCGTCGCTGGCGGCGTTGGTGTCGGATGGCTTGTGTGGCCACAGCCAACAAACGTTAGAGATGCGAGCGCGGCGAGAAGCAAGAACGGCCTTGTCATTGCGTGCCTCCTCGACGCCCAGGATAGGACTTCGCTGCTGCCGATGCCGGACGCTTGGCTGACGTTTCCCCTGCGCCTTCCTTACGGATGATACGCCTTCGAGTCTTCGGCTTCCAGCGGAACGGCGTTGACTGAAAGAACGGTTTCGGCGCATCCTGCCAGCACGCACGGCCGAAAGGGAGGGCGCCATGACGGGCACAATCGACGTTTGGATGCAGCACCCGACGGCGCGGTTCATCCAGCATGACATGTTCGACTCGCTCCGCCGCTGGACCCGGGCCCAACCGAACCAGGCGATGGAGCCTTCCGGCGAAGAGATACCTCTCAGCTTGACCATGGCTGCGATGGACGCCGCCGGCGTGGAGCGCGGCCTGATCGCCGCCTGGTACGGGCCGGAGGGCGCGCTGATTTCCAACGACGAGGTGGCGGCCTTCGTCGCGCAGTACCCGGAGCGGCTGGTCGGCGTCGCCTCCGTGGATCTGCGACGCCCCGTGGCCGCGGTGCATGAGCTGCGACGCGCCGTGCGCGAGCTGGGCATGCGGGCGCTGCGCATCGTGCCCTGGCTGTGGGGGCTGCCGCCCAACGACCGGCGGTACTACCCGCTCTACGCCGAATGCGTGGAGCTTGGCATACCCTTCTGCACGCAGGTTGGCCACACTGGTCCGCTGCGCACGTCGGAGACGGGGAGGCCGATCCCTTACATCGACGACGTTGCTCTGGAATTCCCGGACCTGGTCATCGTCGGCGGGCACATCGGCTATCCGTGGACCGACGAGATGATCGCGCTGGCCACGAAGTACCCGAACGTCTATATCGACACTTCGGCCTACACGGCGAGGCGCTTTCCATCGGAGCTCGTAGCGTACGTGCGGGCGAACGGCCGGCGGAAGGTGATGTTCGCCACGAACTACCCGATGATCACGGCGTCGCGGGCGCTGGAAGGGCTGGACGGGCTGGAACTGGACGAGGAGGCGACGGAGCTGTTCCTCTCCGGCAACGCGCGACGCGTCTTCGGCCTCTAGCCGACTTGGACCGATCGGTCAGAACCTCGACACCTCGGGCGAGCGCCGCTAGAATAAGGCAGGCCTCCCGCTAATCTCGCAGCGCGGAGAGGCACGCCGCCGCAAGGAGGTTGCTCCGTGCCAACAGCGCTCATCACAGGCATTACCGGCCAGGACGGCTACTATCTCGCCGAGCACCTGCTCTCCCAGGGCTATCAGGTCTACGGTGTCATCCGCGGGCAGAACAACCCTAAACGCCTCGTCGTGGAGCAGACGCTGCCGGACGTGGAGATCGAGCTCGGCGATCTGCTGGACCAGACGTCGCTAATCAGCGCCGTGCAGAAGGTGCAGCCGGACGAGATCTATAACCTGGCGGCGATAAGCTTCGTGCCTCTCTCCTGGAACCAGCCTGAGCTCACCGGCGAGATAACGGGCCTCGGCGTGCTGCGCATGCTGGAGGCGATCCGCATCGTCACCGGCGCCAGCCCGTCGCGCACGGGCAGCGCCAGCGGCATCAGATTCTACCAGGCGTCGAGCAGCGAGATGTTCGGCCGCGTTGCGGAGACGCCGCAGAACGAGCAGACGGCATTCCGGCCGCGCAGCCCCTACGGCGTCGCGAAGGTCTACGGACATTACATAACGGTCAACTATCGCGAGAGCTACGGCATCTTCGCCTGCAGCGGCATCCTCTTCAACCACGAATCGCCGCGACGCGGGCCGGAGTTCGTGACGCGGAAGATCACGCAGGCGGCGGTCCGCATCAAGCTTGGCAAGCAGCACGAGCTCCTCCTCGGCAACCTCGACGCCGAGCGCGACTGGGGCTACGCCGGCGACTACGTCCGCGCGATGCACATGATGCTGGGGGCGCCGGAAGCGGACGACTACGTCATCGGCAGCGGGGGGTGCCACCGGATCAGCGAGTTCGCGGAGCTGGCGTTCAAGCGCCTCGGCCTGGAGTGGCGCGACTACGTGCGCAGCGACCCGAAGTTCATCCGGCCGGCGGAGGTGGACCACCTCTGCGCCGACTCGACGAAGGCGCGGACGAAGCTGGGCTGGACGCCGGCGGTGTCGTTCGAGGGGCTGGTGGAGATGATGGTGGAGTCGGACCTGAAGGCGGAGTCCGGCTCGTAGTCGCTTGCTCCCGGGGTTGTTCCTGGCTCCTATCTGCGTGAGGGGAGAAGTTCACAATTCTGCAGGTTGAAACCTGCAGCGTTTGCGGATGACGGGTTGGATTGGGCCGTTCGGCAACCCGAACGGCCACGAAACCACGCAGCTACTGGCAGCGACGCGTGGTGTTATGTCGATTCTCCATGTCGCCTTCGTGACGGCAGTGCGAGGTGCGCTAGTCGCGTTCAGGTTGCGCGATGCGCTCTGCGCATCGCGCCGGCACCACGTCGCTCCTCTAGTATGCGCTCCGCTTGAGGCCGAAGAACGCCGCAGCCTCGGCAACCGCGCCGCACTTTCGACAGAAGGTGGCGCTATCCGCCATCTGGATGGCGCACTGTGGACAGAACATGGAGGTTCATTCCCGTAGTCGGGCGCCGCTATTGGGTGCAACCGGGCAAATCGCCTTCGAAGACGACGACGAAGTAGCTCTTGCCGTCCTGGGTGAATGCCGCGCCCGCGCCCATCCGCGTGAAGCAGCGACCGGTGATGACTGTCATGTGCGTCGGGCTGTTGCGCCACATGGAAAGGGCCATGCCCGCCGTCGAAGCTGATGGGGCATCGTCCCAGGCCATTATCTCGCCGGTCCAGCCGGGAGTGATGCCAGCCCGCTGCATCAGACAGCGTGCGGGGCAACCGTCCGGCGGCGAATGGGAGAAGTAGTTGAGGGTCGCCATGTCCTGCGCGCGGTCGCGGGCGATGGCGGCGAGCTGCGGGTCGGCGGTCAGCGGCGGAAGGCCCGCCTGGGCGCGAATCTGGTTGACGCCCTGACCGATGGCGTTCTCGACCTGCGTCTGAACGGTGCAGCCGCTGCTGAGAAGCGCGAAAGCAAGCGCAACGCCAATGAGGGGCAACGCGACGCACCGTGGAAAACGCAGGAAGAAGCCGACATGGCCGGTCTGCCTCGGAGGGGACGAACTACCGCTCACGCTGTTTCGCATCCCTGCACCTCCGCTTCCGCATCTGCAGGCCATTCTAGCCGGAGGCGGCGCATCCGGCAACCCGCCCGGCAGAACTTTCGTCGCGCCTCGTAGGGCCAAATGCACTATACTGAGGCGCGGCTGATAACGCGACGAATTCGGAAGGAGCCAACGATGGAATTCGAGCAGCTCGAGGTCCGCAGGGAGAACAAGGTCGCTGTCTGCGCGATTCGTAATCCGCCGCGCAACCTGATGAACAGCCGCACGGTGCAAGAGCTCGAAGCCCTCGTACAGGAGCTGGAGGTAGACGATTCGGTGCGCGCCGTCGTCTTCACCGGCGGCATCGATGGCATCTTCATCACCCACTACGACGTTTCTGAGCTGTCGGCGATTCCCGGCAGGAAGGCGCCCGCGGAGCCTGTGAGAGCCCCGGATATGCCGTTTCATCATCTGATGCTACGCCTGCAAGGGCTGCCGAAGCCGATCATAGCCGCCATCAACGGGCAGTGTGGAGGCGGCGGATGCGAGTTCGCTCTTGCCTGCGACCTGCGCATCATGGCCATCGGCGACTTCGGCATCGGGCAGCCGGAGGTGAACGTGGGCATAATCCCCGGAGGCGGCGGCACGCAGCGACTGCCCCGGACAGTCGGCGGGGCGAAGGCGCTGGAGATGATGCTGCTGGGCAAAGTCGTCGGGGCTGAGGAGGCGGAGCGAATCGGGCTCGTCCACAAGGCGGTGCCCGCCGCCGACTTCATGCCGGCCGTGATGGCGCTGGCGCAGAGGCTTGCACGCGGCTCGCCTATCGCGCAGGGGCTGATCAAGCGCTGCGTCTATGAAGGCCGTGACGTGCCGCTGGAAGACGGCCTCCAGATCGAGTGGGAAGCCTTCAACAAGGCGCTTCGCAGCGAGGACGCCCGCGAGGCGATGAAGGCCTATCTCAAGGGACAGCCGTACGAGTTCAAGGGGCGCTGACCTCTTCGCGTCGCGGCCGCTTTCCTGTCATCTTCCGTACTGATCGCTGCCCCGTGTACTATTAATTCAGAAAATCGATGCCGGAGGACCCACGGATGAAGCTGGAAGTGCCAAGACTAATCTGGGACGGCGGCGGCGAGCGCGAGCTGGACTTTCCCGACGACTGGGACGTCCACTTTTGCCCCTCGCGCGGCTGGGAGCGCCCGGCGATGAACGAGAGGGCGATCCGCAAAGCCTTCGCCAAGCCTATCGGCGCGCCGCGCATCCGCGATCTTGCGCGCGGGAAGAAGGAAGTCGTCATCATCTTCGACGACATCACGCGACCGACGCCGGTCTACCAGATTGCGCCCTACGTCCTGGAAGAGTTGCGTCAGGCGGGGATCGCCGACGAGCAGGTGCGCTTTGTCGTCGCCTCCGGCACGCACGGGGCGCACGACAACGCCGCGCTGCGCGCGAAGCTGGGCCAGGAGATACTGGAGAGCTACTTCGTCTTCCAGCACAACCCTTACGAGAACTGCGTTTCGGTCGGCGCGACGCGGCTGGGCTCGGCGCTCGCCGTCAACCGGGAGGTCATGTCGTGCGACCTGAAGATTGGCATCGGCTGCATCCTGCCGCACCCGCAGGCCGGCTTCGGCGGCGGCGGCAAGCTCATCCTGCCGGGCATCGCTCATATAGACAGCGTCGATCGCTTCCATCACTCGATTGACGGCAGAGCGCAGGAGACGATCGGCCTGGGCAACTGGGACGAAAATCCGATGCGACAGGAGACGGAGGATGCCGCGCGACTGGTCGGGCTAGACATAACGGTCGACGCACTCTTCAACGGCCGCTGCAAGGTCACGGACCTGATGGTCGGCGACCCCGTGCTAGCGCATCATGAGGGCGTGGGCCGGGCGAAGGAGGTCTACGCGACTGAGGTCGTGCGCGAGGCCGATATCGTCGTCACCAACGCTCACGCCAAGCCGAACGAGGCGATGATCGCGCTGGCGATTGCGCTGCGCTCCGTGAAGGCCTCCGGCAGCGACATCGTCCTCATCATGGACTGTCCGCGGGGACAGGTCGTGCACTACCTGATGCGTCGCTTCGGCAAGGAGTACGGCGGCAGGCAGTACACGACGCACGGCGGCCTTCCTCAGCAGTTCCGCGTCATCGTCCTCAACCCGCAGCCGGACCTGACGTGCACGGACCTGGTCCTCGACCCGGGTGCCGTGATCTGGGCGAAGGACTGGGCTCAAGTGATGTCGCACCTGCGGGAGCGCTTTCCGCGCGAGGCCCGCGTGGCCGTCTACCCGGACGGCACGGCCCAGTACCCGCCTCCCCCTTAACAGTCAGTTGCACGCCTGGCCCGACTGTCTGGAGACGATTAGCATGTCAGTATTGTTCAACTTCCCGTCTTTGTTGAGGTCGAGGTCAGCGTTGTAGGGTATCAGATGAAAGGCTGCCTTGGCTTCGATTAGCAGGTCGATCACGTTGACACGCTTGTCGCCGTTGACGTCTGCGATCTCGACGTTGTCAGGGCAGCCGTCTGAGTCTGTGTCCTTCATCAGAGGCGACGTGCCCCAACCCTTGACCTCGACGCCGTCGGTGATGCCGTCACCGTCCGTGTCCGGATTGTGGGGGTCGGTGCCGAGGAGCGCCTCGATGTTGTCGGGCAGGCCGTCCTTGTCGCTGTCATTCACGCCAAGCTTCGGCTTGCTCGCCGCGTTGTTGGGGTCGGTGCCGACGAGGCATTCGTAGCCGTCGACTACCGTGTCGCCGTCGGTGTCCATCTTCGTCGGATCTGTCGGCCCGGAACCACAGCCGATGTCCTCGCCCGGTACACCCAGCGGGCTCGTACCGGTGTTTAGCATCATGTCATTGTCTATGTCCGGGTCGCAGGCGTCGCCGAGCCCATCTCCATTGGGGACAGTCGCGTCGTCGCCCGGGACGTATGGGCCGTTGTCTATCGGTTTGGCGTCCGTGTTGAGCTGGTCCGGGTTGTAGACGTTCGGACAGTTGTCGGATATGTCGGGCACACCGTCGTGATCGGTATCCGGAGGCTGGCATATGCCTCCCGCGGCGACGGCGGCGGCGTAGGCGTCGAGACGGCCGGCGCCGAAGGTGTTATCCATGCCGGGGTCACCGAGATCGACCGCATTGTTCAGGATGAGGTTGCGAAGCGTCAGGCGATCCGCCAGCGGGTTATCGCCCGGCTCGCCCGCCTTAAGGTCCGGCCTGCATTGCAGCAGCAGCGCGGCGACACCGGCGACGTGGGGCGCGGCGGCAGACGTCCCGAAGAACGTCTTCCCGAAGCCGCCGTCGCCTGTAACGTTCACACCATCGATGCCGGTGACGTCTGGCTTCGTACGGCCATCTTCCGTCGGTCCGCGGCTGCTGAACGTTTCGATCGTGTCGTTCCCGGGATCAGAGGCGGCAATCGCGCCGACAGAAATCACGCCGCCTCCAGCGTCGTTCTCGCATACTATGCTGCTCTGAGTGGTGTTGAAGTTGTGATACGCGCTGGTTCCTGGCAGCAAACGACGGACCGTTGGGTTAATGAACAGGTCGAGATTACGGGGTAATCCGGAGCGCTTCACTACTGCGATATCGAAGTAGCCGGCTGGACCGATGTTTTCGTATCCTAAATGCTCCTCTGGATTGGCGTTGCCGTCCTGGACCTGCTCGCTTGAGGCGACCGGTGTGCCGGCTGGTTGACCATCGGGCCCCTCTGAATATAAATAGAGGTTATAGTCGTTAGAAGACGCTCCCCAGGGGTCGTCCCACTCAAGCGCGATCGTAGTCGTATCGTCCGTTTCCATCCAGATCGAATCAAAGGGAGACGGCTGTGTGCCGCGAGCCTCGGTAGTGTCGCCTGTCATCTGAAACTCGTGCCAGCCGGTATAAGCCCCGCCGAAGTCCGTGAACTCGCCCTCGTAGTGCTGCAGAGCCATGTTCCCCGCGGCCGTCGAGTACTGCCGGATGGGATTCAGGGGATCGCTCAAGGCAGTCGACGTGTTGGTTGAGATGTAGCTGCTTCCGTCGTAGGGGCCGGCATTGAAGAAACCTATGTCGTCGACAACGACGTCGGTGTGTTGTGCAAGGCAGTTCACGGTCCAGTCGAAGTCCAATCCCGTGCACCCTCCCCCCGGGCCGCAGAAGTACCCGAACCACAGCTCGGCGTCAGGGGCGATGTCATGGATGATCTCCATCATTGCGGTACCCTCGGACCCGCCTTGACCGGGATAGCCGAATATCCACCAATCGCCGCCCTTGGTGAGCGCGTTGCAGGTCTTGATTTCGACGGACGGCGGAAGATCGCCGCTGGCCTGGGCGTCGGTCATGCCGTTCACGCCGTCCGAGATCACGCCCACACGCACTCCGGCGCCGGTGACACCAAGAACATCCCTTACCCAGTTAGCCCTGACGACGGCGTCCCCCTGCGTCATCGCCGAGCCGCTCTCCACAAACCCGTAGTCAGGCAGTCTCACGTCGTTGACCGCTCCGAGGCCAGCGATGGCGTCCAGTTTGTCAACCGGGGCCATTCCCTGGACGATCCCTGACTTGCTTTCGACCGTTTGCACCGTGACGCCTGAATCTTGCAGAGTCTTAAGGAAGGGAAGGTCTACCCGGTCTGCTTCGACGTACACCTGGACCTGCTTGCCTTCCGAGTCGAGGTGCATCAGGCCGCCGCGAACGAGGCCGCCAAGGTCGGACGGCAAATCGGCAGGCTGCACGGGCCCGCCCGCGCCGATGGCAACGTCGGACAGGCGTCCCAGGGCGGACTGAAGCTTGGGGTGACGGGAAAGGCCGGGTGGAGCAAGGGTCTTGTTATCTGCGGGCGGCGGATTAGGTGTGGATGTGCCGTCAGCGGCTACAGGCGATGGCGGATTAGGCGTGGGTGTGCCGTCAGTGGATACGGGTGATGGCTGAGGCGCCGGGTCAGCGATGGCACCTGAGGTCGACTTCGTATGGAAGAGCCCGAGAGCAACGATACACGCTGCAAGCGCCAGCACGACAAGAATGGTGAACGGACTCGAACCGCGGTGTTCGTCCATCAACGGCCTCGGTTTGCCGATCATTGCCGGGGAATCCAGAGGGAGGCGGGCACTCTGTCTTGCCGATAGTCTACTTCATTCACGCTATTTGTCAATCTGACGGGGGCACCCGCGTGCTTGGGGACATCGCCTTTGCCGCGAACGGGCATCGGCGTATCGTTCGAGGCGGGCGCGCTGGAGGGAATGGGCTGGCAAGCGACGTTGGTTGCGACACTTGCGCCGGTCTTCTTATCGGCTCTGTTCTTTTGAGCGCTTGTGGATGAATCGATCGGTCGCCGCCGCGAGCAGTGCTCCTGCTACCGCCAGCCCGCCGAAAACGAGCGCGTTCCCCGGGTGGGCGTTGGTTTTGTTGCCTTGCGGCTCAAGATCGGAGGGTTGCAGCTCGGCTACGCCACCGACCGCAAGGGGGGTGGCCAACGGTTTCTTGTAAACCAGTATCCGGGCCCGGTTGTTGTCGCCGACGTACAGGTTGTCTTGATCGTCGAAGGAAGCGGACATTGCGAGGGAGTAGTAGTCCTTGAGAAAATCGTCGGGCGTGGTTGATGACGGGTCGAGCGGATTGCGATAAATGCCCGGGAACCAGCCGGGCCCCCACGCCCAGGGTTCCGCGACGACTCCGTGCGCACCGGGGTTCTTCCCCCAATAAGGGTCGTAGCCGAGCACCATCTCGTTCTGGGAGTCGAATGCCGGCCTGAACCCTGCCGGTGACGTGGTCGCGGTCCAGAACACCTTTGACGCGAAGGTCCGCGGATCGCTGTCACTTGCGTAGATGACCTGGCTGTTATCGGACGGGAAGTTGGCGGCGTCGAACTCGAGCAGCCGCATGTTGCCGACGATTTCAAGCGCGTCGTCCGAGACGTACAGATCGCCAAACCCGTCGAGCGCAAGCGAACCCGGATCGCAGAGCATGTTTCCGGTTACGCCGGGGTCCTGGGCGTTCTTGAGGCCGCGGTTGCACTGAGTACCGGTCGAGCTCGTCTGGCCGAGAACGACATCGACGAGCGGAGCCGTCAGCGGGTTTCGCACACGGAAGACGCGACTGCCATCGACCTGGCTGATCCAGAGAAACTGACTATCGCTGGTGGGCGCGAGGCCCCAGAGCTCGCCGTAAAAGCTAGGATTGTCGATGTTTCCGCTTCCAGAGACGAGGCCTATGGGGAAAGTAATCTCCCTGACCGGAAAGTCCCCGCTTTTGACGGGCAGCGCATAGACGAGGACGCGCTGGCGATCATCACCACCCGTATACAGGCCGACCCAGAGGTAGCCCCCACTCGCGGCAACCGCGGTACAGCATTCGTAGTTGAAACTGGAGAATCCGCCAGCGGGGTCAATAGCATTCTGCGAATTGTTGTTTACGCGCCAGTTGAGATAGCCATTTGCAGCCTGGTAGTTCTGAATCGTTGCCGGGTTGGGGTTGTTCCAGAATATGAGACGCCCATGTTCGGCCGAGAAGAGCTGGCTGCTGACGCCGAGACTATTCGAAGGGCTCTTGGTCCACTGGACGCCGTCAACCCAGCCCGTAGAGTCTCGCGCGGTGGCTCGTGGCGTATCGTTGTCGAACAGGCGCACCGGCGGCTGAGAGTATGTGCCATCTGTCTGCTTGCGGAACACCACCACATCCTCCACCCAATCGTGCCCGGGAATATAGCCACCTCGTACTGAGACGAAGATGTCCCCCTGATTGTCGAAGCCGAGTGAGCCCGAGGGGTCATGCAAGGCTGCATCGGTGATCGATGTGATTGGCTGAGCGCTGCTCAGGTCTTTGTCCCAGAGTTGGAGCGTTTCGTCTCCCTGGTCGATGACCCAGATGCCCTGCCCAGCCGGGTCGATTTCCACGCCCGTAACAGCAAGGGCTTGCGGGCCGATGGACTTCGTGACGCTCGCGGATTTGCCGTTGTAGAACGACGGCTTGAAGATATCGACGCGGGCATTGTTGTGTTCGCCCACGTAGACCCACTGCTCGCCGTTGACCAGCATTACGCGTACGGCGTTGGGATCATGCATTTGGTTTAGGGCCGTCCCTGGGGCGCTTGAGGTGAAACCGGGCTGGCCGAGGACAAGGTCGGCGGTATGGGAAGGGTTGCCATCGGTGCCCACGGGGAAACGCAACACGCGGTTGTTGCCATTGTCGACCACCCACAGGGAGCCGTCCGGTCCGATGTCCACGCCGGCGGTCCAGTTGTTGGAATCGCCCCAATTGAAGTGAAACGACGTCGCGTCCGGCGTCGAGTTGCCCTTGTTGGGCGAGTTGTGGGTGAAGTCGTTTTGGCCCCACACGTCGTCGGCAACGCTGTCGCCTTCGCCGCGGGCGGTGTTGGTGCCGTAGGGGTTGTTGTATCTGAGGACGCGGTTGTTCCAGAAGTCGGTAACGAAGAGGTCACCCTGGCTGTTGATCGCCATGCTGGAGCCGGAACCGCTCTCGCCAGGGCTTATCGGCCATTCCTGAAGGCTGCAGAGGGAGCTGGCAGATGGCGGCGCTCTATCGGGGAAGCTCTGGTATCCAGAGTCGCCGCTGCAAGCTGCGGAGTTCAGGTCGGGCTGACCGAGAACCTTGTTGGCAGAGCACGGCGGGTCGTGATTGGGGTCTCGATTCAGGCAGGCGGCATCGAAACCGAGGATGCGATTGTCGCCGCCGTCGTAGACGTAGAACTTGTTCTGCGCCCTATCCATGATAACCCCATGGGCGATGGCCACCTTGTCCGGCACAATCGGGCCAGGGTTGATTTCACTGAAATCGGGTTGGCCCAGGACCGCGTCCGCCCAGAGGTCGCCTGCCTGACCCCTGACCGGTCCGCCCGGGTTCGCAGAGGCCAGCGGCGCATGCCCGTCTTCCAGGGCCACAGTTGCGATGAGGATGAACGAGACGAGTGTGAGGAGGGCAATAGCAATCCGTCTGGAAGTGAGGCGACTGATCATGGTCTTCCCTCCACGGGCGAGGTTGTCTGTAGGAGTTGGTGAGGCGGGGTCGTTTCGTGCCTAAGCCTACCACCTCTACACGATTTGTCAATATGCCTGCCGCCTGGACCGCCGCGTTCCTCCCGAGTTTCCCTGTTGGCCTGCGGCCACGCCTTTGCCGTGAGGAGGCATCGGCGTATCATTCCTCTCAAGCCTGCCGTTCGACCGTCGTGGCGGCCGGATGCTGCGCCATGGTACAATTTAGAAAGCATCTAGCTGCTATTTGTCGTCTTCGTCAAAGCGTCGAAGGGAGTGGGGAGTGACAACAGAGGTGAAGGGCGGACTCAGCCTCCGCGCTGACGTCATCGACCGCGGGCTCTGCGCCGGCTGCGGCGCCTGCGTCGGCATGTGCCCGTACCTGGTCGCCTATCGCGGCCGGATCGTCGCGCTCGACGACTGCGCCGTCGAGCAGGGGCGCTGCTACGGCTTCTGTCCGCGCACGGCAACGGACCTCGACGAGGCGAGCGAAGCGGCCTTCGGCGCCGCTTACGACGACGCGCCGATCGGGCGAGTCGCGGAGGTGCTCATGGCGCGCGCTGCCCGCGAAAACGTGCGCGAGAAGGCGCAGTACGGCGGCACCGTCAGCGCCCTCGTTGCTTTCGCCATCGAGCGCGGGATCATCGAAAGCGCCGTCCTCACGGGGAGCGATGCGTCGCTGCTGCCGGCGGGCGTGTTGGCCCGCGACGCGTCGGAAGTGCTCTCGCACGCCGGCTCCAACTATGTCGCCGCGCCGACGCTCGCCGCCTTCAACCGGGAGGTGCAGCGCGAGGACGTGCGACGCGTCGGCGTCGTGGCCACGCCGTGCCAGGCGCTGGCGCTGGCGAAGATGCGCGCCTCGCCGATGGAGAACCGTAATCATATTGAAAAGCTTTCGCTCGTCGTCGGTCTGTTCTGCACGTGGGCGCTCGATTACAGCGCCTTCGCCGCTTTCCTTGCCGAAAGGACGCCGCTGGAGCGCATTTCAAAGCTGGATATCCCGCCGCCGCCGGCCAACGTTCTCCAGGTCATCGCCGGCGCCGAGAAGCTCTCTATTTCGCTCGACGAAGTGCGCCGCTTCATCCGTCCCTCTTGCAACGTCTGCCTGGACATGACGGCGGAGTTCGCCGACGTGGCGGTCGGCGCCGCGGAGGGCATCGACGGCTGGAACACGGTCATCGTCCGCAGCGGGCGCGGGCGCGAGCTGGTGGAGGCGGCACGGGCGGCCGGCGCCATCGAGACCGACGCGTTGCCCGAGGGAAACCTGAGTCACCTGAAGGGCGCATCGCTGGGCAAACGGAGGCGGGCGCTGGCGAATATCCGCGCGATGACGGGTAGCGACGACGACCTGCTGTATCTGGAGCTACGTCCGGAGACGCGACGGAAGCTTCTCGCGCACGGGCCGTCGGAGAGCAAGTAGCATGGCAAACCTAGCGACATTCGAAGAGGGGACGCGACAGCTCTTGATGGGCAACGAGGCGATTGCCCGCGGGGCGCTGGAGGCGGGCATCGGCTTTGCCGCCGCTTATCCGGGCAACCCGTCGTCGGAGATCATCGGATCGCTGGCGGACGTGGCGAGGGATGCCGGCATCTACGTTGAGTGGTCGGTCAACGAGAAGGTCGCGCTCGAAGCCGCCGCGGCTGCCGCATTCTCCGGCGTTCGGTCGCTGGTCGCCATGAAGCACAACGGCCTCAACGTCGTCCTCGACTATCTGATGGGGCTGGCGCTGACCGGCACGAAGGCGGGCATCGTCCTCGTCACCTGCGACGATCCAGGCGCGCTCTCCAGCACCGAAGAAGAGGACTCGCGCATCGTCGCCAAGTGGGCGAACCTGCCGCTGCTGGAGCCAGGCACCTTCCAGGAAGAGAAAGACATGACGCGCTGGGCGTACGAGCTGTCGGAGGAGATGAAGAGCGTGGTGCTGATCCGCGGCGTGACGCGCACCTCGCACGCCCGCGGCGACGTGGAGATCGGCGAGCGCCTGCCGCCGGCGCGCGACGCCCGCTTTGCGCCGTCGAACCCGGTCGAGTTCACTTCGGTGCCGGCGCCGTTCAAGCACATGCTGGCGAACAGGAAGATGGAGCGCGTGCGCGAGATCTTCGAGAGCTCGCCGTTCAACCGCTACGAGGGGCCGGTGAAGCCTGATCTTCTGATAGTGACGAGCGGCAGCGGCTGGTTCTACGCGCTGGAGGCCGTGAGGGCGCTGGAGCTGGAGAAGAGCGTCGGTATCCTCAAGCTGGCGACGACGTGGCCGCTTCCCGAGAAGCTCGTGCGCGAGCACCTGTCGCGGGCAGCCGAGGTGCTTGTCGTCGAAGAAATCGACCCGTTCCTGGAGGGCAACCTGAAGGAGCTCGTCGGCGAGGACCCGGCGGGCGTGGGGCCGGTCCGATTCTATGGCAAACGGAGCGGCCACATTCCCGCGTTCGGCGAGATCAACCCGGATATCGTCACGGCGGCGCTGGCGCGAATCCTGGGCATCGAATATCGCGCGGTCGAGCCCGATTACTCGCAGAAGGCGCTGGCGCTCACTTCGCCGTTCACTCACGGGCGGATCGTCGGCTTCTGCGCGGGCTGTCCGCATCGCGCGACGTTCTGGTCCATCAAGAACGCACTCAAGCTGGACGGGCGCGACGGCTTCGTGAGCGGCGACATCGGCTGCTACTCGATGGCGGTCGGTCCGGCCGGCTATTTCCAGGTCAAGACGATGCAGGCGATGGGCTCCGGCACGGGGATGGCCTGCGGCTTCGGGAAGCTGGCGGAGTTTGGCTTCACGCAGCCGGTGCTGACGGTCTGCGGCGATTCCACGTTCTATCACGCGACCATACCGGCGATTATCAGCGGCATCTACAATCGCGCCGACTTCACGCTTCTGATCCTCGACAATAGCGCGACTGCGATGACGGGTTTTCAGCCGCATCCGGGCACGGGTCGCAGCGCGACGGGCGAGAATACGCCCACCGTCGACATTGCGATGATCTGTCGCGCCCTGGGCGTGCGCGTCGAAGAGACCGATCCGTTTGACCTGCAGGGCACGACGGAAAAGGTGCTCGACCTTATGCGCGACAAAGGCGTCCGCGTGCTCATCGTCAAGCGGGAGTGCGCGCTGGTCCGCGCCCGCAAGGAGAAGCCGGCCTTCAAGATGCGCGTCGACAGCGAGCGCTGCCTCGGCGAAAGCTGCGGCTGCTCGCGGTTGTGTGTGCGCGTGTTCCAGTGTCCTGCGCTGACCTGGGACGTATCTCAAGGCGTCGCGGGCATCGACGAGGTGCTTTGCGCCGGCTGCGGCGTTTGCGCGGACATTTGCCCGGCGGGGGCAATCATCAGGGAGCCCGCGGAATGATGGAGAAGGAGCCGCTTAACATAATCATCACCGGCGTTGGTGGGCAGGGGAACGTTCTCCTGTCGCAGCTCGTCGGCAAGGTGCTGGTGCGCGGCGGTTTCCATGTGACGATAGGCGAGACTTACGGTGCGTCGCAGCGCGGCGGCGCGGTGATGAGCCATCTGCGGGTGTCGCGCCAGATGCAGTACGGGCCGCTCATCGGCGAAGGTCAGGCGGACGTGATCGTCGGGCTGGAGCCGATAGAGACGCTGCGGGTGCTGGCGCAATACGGGAATGCGGATGTCACGGTGATCACGAACTCGCGGCCGGTGTTCCCGGCGGCGGTGAGCAGCGGAGGCGCGAAGTACCCGACGGCGGACGAGATCGCGTCGGCGATGGCCGGGCTGTCGGCTCGCTCCTGGGTGGTCGACGCGACGGACATCGCGCTGGAACTGGGGCCGCCGATTCTGGCGAACGTGGTAATGATGGGCACGCTGGTTGGCAGCGGGATTCTGCCGGTCGGTGCGGAGGCGTTCGAGACGGAACTGCGGGAGAGCCTGCCTGCGGGTAGAGACGGTTCGTCGGCGGACCGTCTGGCGATGAACCTGGAAGCGTTCCGAAGGGGAATGGCTGCGGTCGCTCCCTGATCCGTTCGGAGGTGCGTCCGCCTCCGGCGGACGCAGAACCCACGCCGCTATAAGTAATCAACCCTCATGTCACGTCGCGGTCCCATTGACCCTGCGAGACGGCAGTGCTAGGTCCGATGATCGCGTTCCGGGTGCGCTCCTCGCTTCGCTCGTCTCGCCGAAATCCACCCCTTCGCTTCGACCCCCCGTTAGCGCTCTGCCTTCGACTCGCGGTATGATTCCCTCGATTCCGACGTAGGGGGCGGACGATGGCGCGAGGCGCGTTCCAGAGCGTCAAAGTTGTGGAGCTTGGCGGCATGGTCTCCGGGCCCTACTGCGGCAAGCTGCTCGCCGACATGGGCGCCGACGTCGTCAAGGTCGAGGAGCCTCCCGACGGCGATCCCGCTCGACGGCGCGGCCCGTTTCCGGACGATACGCCGGACCCCGAACGCAGCGGCCTGTTCCTGAACCTCAACACGAGCAAACGCGGCATTGCTCTCCATCTCGCTACTCCGGCAGGTCGCGAGGTTTTGACCCGACTCGTCGCCTGGGCGGACGTACTTATCGATAATCACCCTGTCGGGTGGCTCGAATCGGTCGGGCTCGACTGGGAGACGCTGCACGGGCGTCACCCCAAGCTCATAGTCACCTCCATCACGCCTTATGGGCGAACCGGCCCGCGCTCCGGCTGGAAGGGGACCGATCTCACCGGCTACCATAGCGGCGGCGTGGGCACGCTGCTGCCGCCGCGCTCGCCGGATATTAGCCGCCCGCCCGTCAAGGCCGGCGGCTACCCGACCGGCTACCACGCGGGACTGACCGCGGCGCTGGCGACCGCAGCTGCGCTGCTCGGCTGCGACGACGGCGACGGCAGCCTGATCGACGTCTCCGAGCAGGAAAGCATCCTCTCCCTCATCCGTGGCGTCCTTGCCAACAACGTCCACCAGCGCGTCAGTTGGAGTCGTGTCACCGACCGCCCACCCTACATGGGACGCATGGAGTGCGCCGATGGCTACGTCGTCCTGTTCATCGTCGAGGACTCGCACTGGCGTGGCCTCGTCGATCTGATGGGTAACCCGGACTGGGCCTCCGGCGAAGAGTGGAACAGCTTCCCCTACCGGATGGGTCACCTGTTCGAAATCGGCGAGAAGATGGACGAGTGGGCGAAGACCCAGAAGAAAGAAGACTTTCACCATCAGGGCTCCGCCAGGGGCTTCTCCGTCGGCACGGTATACAACGCCGAGGAGGTGCTCAACAACCGCCAGTACCTCGCCCGCGACTACTTCGTCGACGTGGAACACCCCCAGGCCGGCAAGCTCCAATACGCCGGCTGGCCGTACAAGATGACTGCCTCACCACCGACGGTCAGCCGTCCTGCTCCGTTGCTCGGCCAGCACAACGACGAAGTCCTCCGCGATGTCCTCGGCTGCCCAGAGGCTGAGTGCGCGGCGCTGCGACGCTCCGGTGCAGTCTGGAAGGACGCCGCCCCGTGAGCAAACAACGCCTGCCGCTCGAAGGCGTCCGCGTCGTCGATATGACCTGGGTGTGGGCAGGTCCCTTCTGCAGCATGCTGCTTGGCGCGCTTGGCGCCGAAGTCATTAAGATCGAGAGCCGCGACCGCCTCGACTTCTTCCGTCGCTATGTCATTTGGCCTCTCGCCGACGCCGCGCCGACCGATTTGGGCACCGAAGAATCGATGATGTTCCTCGTCGCCAACCAGAGCAAGCTCAGCGTTACCCTCAACCTGGCGCGACCCGAAGGCATGGACTTGCTGAGGCGCTTGATAGCCGTCAGCGACGTGGTCGTCGAGAACATGCGGCCAGGCGCTATGGAGCGCATGGGGCTCGGCTACGAAGCGCTGTCCCGAATCAGGCCGGGAATCATTATGCTCTCCTCCAGCGCCCGCGGCGGCGAAGGCCCGGAGAGTAGCTACGCCGGCTATGCTGCCGTTAATCACGCCGTGGGGGGCGGCACCTATATAACCGGCTATCCCGACGGTCCGCCCGCTCACGCCGTCGGCGACGTCGATATTATGAACGCGACGGCAGCCGCTTTCGCCATTGTCGCAGCGCTTCATCATCGGCGGCAGACGGGCGAAGGGCAGTTCATCGACTACTCGCAATGCGAAGGCGTCACCTCCTTACTCGGCGAGGTGCTGCTGGACTTTCAGATGACCGGTCGCATCCCGGGGCGCAAAGGCAACAGCGACGAGCTCATGGCGCCGCACAACGTCTACCCCTGCTGGGGAATCGACCGCTGGCTGGCCGTCGCTGTTGAGACCGACGCGGAGTTCGCGGCTCTTTGCGGGGTGATGGAGATGCCGCAGCTTGCTGGCGACGCTCGCTTCGCCGACGCGGCGTCTCGCAAGCGCAATGAAGCGAAGCTGGACGAGATCGTCGCTGCCTGGACGAGACGTCAGGACCGCGACCACGCGGCGAATCGCCTCGGGGCCGCCGGCATCGCGGCCGCGCCCGCCCGCGATGGACAGGACCTCTTCCACGATCCGCATCTGCGCGAACGAGGTGCCTTCGTAGAGGTGGAGCGCCCCGACGGCAGCGGGAAGTACGAACTGGTTGGGATGCCGTGGAAGATGTCGAGCTGCGAACCGCGATTGAAACGCGCGCCCACGCTTGGCGAGCACAATACCCACGTGCTGGAGAAGGTACTGGGGCTGACGCCGCCGGAGATCGAGCGACTTGAGCGCGAAGGCGTCATCGGCTGACGGGCTGGCGACGAGGAAGGTGCACTCTTGAGTGATGAGGAACACTTCCGGCGGCTGGAGCGAATGTTCGCCTCCGCTCCGATCAACGAGTACTTTCGGCCGACGATGCGCGTCTCGGAAGGACGTGCCGTCATAACGGTAGAGGTGCGGCGCGACTTCTTCCACGCGGCAAACGCTGTCCACGCAGCCTTCTATTTCAAGGCGCTGGATGACGCCGCGTTCTTCGCCGTCAGTTCGCTGGTGCCCGACGTATTCATGCTGACCGCGTCGCTGAACGCCAACTTGCTGCGTCCGGTTTCAGGGGGAGAGATCACGGCTGTAGGCGAGGTTGTCCACCGTTCGCGGCGACTGTTTGTCGCTGAGTCGAAGCTTTCCGACTCTGCGGGCAAGGAGCTTGCCCGGGCGAGCGCTACTTTCATGCGCAGCGATATTCCGCTGTCGGCTGAAATCGGCTACGTGTAGGGCGAGCTGTCTGCGATGTCGTCATCGCGCGGCATCCAGAGGGATGCTCGTTCCCGGGTGCGACGAGCTACATTTGGGCTCGCGGGCTGTCCGAGCCGCGTGTCATGTAGCAATCGCGGCAGTAGACCGGCCTTCCCTCCTTGGGCTCGAAGGGGACTGTCGTCTCTTTGCCGCAAGAGGCGCACACGGCCGGAAACATCTCCCGCGTTCGCACAGAGCTGCCGCCTGCCGCCCGCTCGCTGCGTCGCGCCGCGCGACAGGTCGGGCAGCGCTTCGGCTCTGTGTAGGATCTGCTGGCGAAGAACTCCTGCTCTTCCGCCGAGAAGATGAATTCCGATCCACAACCCTGGCACGTGAGAGTCTTTTCTTCGTATGGCACGCGATGACCTCCTTGACAAGCCGGCGCGGCTCGGTCATCGGCCCGCCTCGACGATGAGCCGAGGCCAAACAGCAGTACCGGATGTTTAGACCCCGACAGACTAGAACATTGAAAAAGAAATTGCAAGTACTTTCCTGAAAGGAAACTGGGCGGGGAATTCGCGACGGGCGGAGTTTCCGTTACTGCGACTTCTTGTGCAGCGTCGAAGAGAGGACTTCGCTGTAGCGAGGGTCGCGGGGGAAGTAGACTACGGCGTCCAGCGCCGGCAGGCCCTCCGGCAGAGAACGGTCGGCCAGATAGCGGCCCCACTTCTCCCAGGCGCTTGTGTCCACCAGCTCGCGCAGGACTTGCGACGAGCTCAGCCCCTCGTAGTCGACCGGGAACCACCAGCGATGATGGTAGCGCGTTCCTTCCGTGAAGATGGCCGGATCGATCTTGAGATAGGAATTGTCCTGCCATTTCGCCAGCACGACGCTGCCAGGTGGCGGCGTGGAGTCTTTGTTGATGTCCTGGATCGTCAGGTGATCGTACTTGCGCAGGTACCAGGCCCAGGGCCAGGAGAAATCGTCGGTTGAGTCGATCACGATCGGCAGGTGGGTGCCTTCGCCGGAGGCAGCCGCCACCTTGTCGATGGCGTCTCGCACAACCGGAACGTCCGGCGACGTCTGCACGTAGTCGAGCATCTCGACCGGGGTATCGCCGCGGTCGCGGGAAGCGAGCATGTTCGCGTTGTTGAGCACGTCCGGGTGGCCCCAGCTCGAAAGCACAGAGGCGCGCACGGTGAAGACCAGGAGCGCCGCGCCAAGGGCCGTTCCGGCGATCCGAAGGCCGGCCTGAGCGCTGAAGGAGCGTCCTGACCAGAGGACCGTCAGCAAAGCCGCGGCGACGAGCAGCCAGCCGGCTATGGCGGGCCCGCTCTCAGCGCCGGCGAGCACGAACAGGCCGGCGGCAAGCGCTGTCGAGAGCGCCGCAAGGGCCAGCGGCGCCCAGCGTCGCAGCGGCGGCATCCCGACCCGCAGCTCGAGCCCGCTGACAAGGCGACCGATGGACCGTCCGGCAAGCAACGCCATCGGCAAGGCGATGTGGACGTTCAGCCAGGGCATCTTCTCGCCGGCGACGGTGAAGGCGAAGAGCGCGGAAAGCGTCCAGTAGAGGAGGAAACGGGTCAGCGGGTCCATGGGCAGCACGAGCATGGCGGCGATTATGGTCACGAAGCCGGCTTCCGTGCGGTAGGGGCCGATGAGCGGAATGTGAGCGCCGACCATGGCCAGCGCGAAGACGATGCCCAGGGCGGCCAGCGCAATCAGTTTCTGCGAGCGCTTGCCTCGCAGGAAGTAGAAGATGACGGTCCCCAGCGCGAAGACCAGCGGCAGGAACTCGTAGACGGGCAACAGCATGAAATAGTAGTAGCCGGGCTCGCTGCCCAGGCCAACTCCCTGTTGCCCCAACCAGTAATCGAGCGAGCCCCAGGTGCCGGTCCAGAAACCGTTGGCGTTGGTGAAGAACGTGGTGAAGAAGAGGATGAAGATAGCCCAGAATATGACGGCGGCGGCCAGCCAAACCTGTCGACGCCAGAGGAGGCCGAAGAAGAAGGCGATGGCCAGCAGAGTCAGCACGGTCGCGTGCATGACAGGCACTTCGGCGGCCGGATTGGATGCGCCGCGGTCGCCGACGAAGGGCAGCTTCTCAACGGCGGCGGCAAAGAGCGGCAGCGTCAGGCAGCCGACGAGCATCATCAGGTGGCCGGCGCGCGGGAAGACCTCTAGCCGCAGGCGACGGCGCAGCGAGCCGAGAAACGGCCAGAAAGGCAGCAACAGGGGCGTTGCCGCCAAGAAGGCCGTGTAAATGGCGAAGCGCCGCAGTTGGGGAACGAGGCCGGTCGTCGGCGCCGGTGCGACGGGTCGCCCGACAGCCTCTCGTATCTTTGCCAGACGCCGGTTGTACGATTGTCGCTTGCCGGCGTCGGAAAGCACAGAGAACGCCTGCTCGATGCTGCGGGCGCCCTCGCCGTGCTGCCCCTTCGCGAGGCGGCGATAGGCGCGCCGGATGTCTTTGGTTGACGCATCGTTTGCCAGGCCGAGCAGCTCGTAGTGGCTCGGCTGGCTGGCGTCGGGCGCGGCGTCTTCAAGCTCGTCGGGAGTTGCTTCGCCGAGGGTCTGCGCCGCCAGCGCGCGCGCGGCCAGCAGGTTGAGGTAGACCATCAGCAGCGCGACGATGATGTAGGCGACTTCCTTGGTAGCGAAGGTGAGCGCCAGGAGCGCCGCAATCACATATAGATAGAGGCGTCGCGGCTGCTGAAGATAGCGCCAGATGCAGATGAACATGGCCAAGGTGAAGAAGGCGACGTAGATATCCTCTCGGGCGAAGCGACTGAAGTAGAGGAGCGTCGGCGAGACCGCCAGCAGCAGCGCGGAGACGATGGCGCCCGTTCGGCCAAGATGGCCGCGAAGGAAGAACGGCAGGCCCACGAGCGCCGTGCCGAACAGAGCGGGCAGCACTCGGGCCGTGTAATCGCTGTCGCCAAGGAGCATGAACACCCCCGCGGTGCCCAGGAACTGGAAGGGGCCGTGCGTCAGGGGATTGTGGATGTAGCCGCGACCGTCGGCGAGTTGCCAGGAAAAGCCAGCGGTGATCGCTTCGTCGCCGTGGAAGGTGCGGGCGCCCAGGTCCCAGAAACGGAGCAGCGCCGCGATGGCGAGGATGGTGACGAGGGCGACAAGCTCCCAGCGGACGACGGGGAATCGCCGTCCGAAAGGCGGCTTGTCGAGGCGGCCGGTGGCGCGGCCTTGAAGTCGGGCTGAGTTAGTGATTCCGGCCATCCTTGCCTCCTGCGCGCCGACCGAATAGGGGGTCTTGAGCGCAATACTCCTCTCGCAGCCCTCCGATTATCGGTGTCGCGCACTACGTGGAGGCATAGGGGGAGCGCCTATTTCGGCAGATAGAGGCACGAATTCGCCTGGGAAATCGCCTTAAATCGCAAAATGGCTTTACTCAAGTGCGGCCGGATGATACCCTGCCACATGATGTCCGTTTCTGGTAACTGATCGGCGGGTTTTCTTGTGTTAAGGGAAAGCAGGTAGTAGACTTCAGGTCACGTCGGAGCAGATACGCCGCCGGCCCTTGCTACGGCCTAGCGGCGTTCTGTGGCGGCCGGTACGCCTGACGCAAGAAGCGTATTTCGCCGAACACACCTGGCGTTCTCAGAGGTCGGCTCCATGGACCAGTTCATACAGCAGTTTGCGACCGGTCTCTCGACCGGCAGCCTCTACGCAATCATCGCCCTCGCCCTGGTGCTAATCTATCGGTCGACCGGCATCGTGAACTTTGCCCAGGGCGAGATGGCGATGTTCATGACCTTCGTTGCCTGGTCCATCTGGAATTCGAACTCGAATTTCTGGCTAGCATTCTTCATTGCCCTTGTAATCGCCGGCGCGTTTGGGGCGCTGACAGAGATGACCATCATCCGGCCGGTCGAAATTGGCCCTGTGCTCAATCCCGTCATCGTTACCGTGGGGCTCTTCACGGTCCTCCAAAGCGCGGCCTTGCGCGTCTGGCAGGGTGAGCCGAAGTTCTTCCCCACGCCGAGCGTATTCAAGGGAGCCCCCTTGAAGCTCGGGCCGGCTGCTATCAGCCGCACTAACGTCGGCGTGTTCTGCATGGCGATAGTCATAATGTTGCTCATCTATTTCTTCTTCAACTACACGAAACTGGGACTGGCCATGCGAGCGACGGCGCAGAACCGGACCGCCGGGAGGCTAGTCGGCATACGCACGGGCCGGATGCTGGCGACGGGCTGGGCCCTTTCTACGATGGTCGGCGCGGTGGCCGGCATACTGCTGGCGCCGGTGCTCTTCTTGTCGCCTAGCATGATGGATGGCGTGCTGCTTTTCGCTTTCGCTGCAGCCGTGCTCGGGGGGCTGGATAGCTCGGCGGGCGCGATCGTAGGCGGACTAACGATTGGCGTCGTCCAGAATATGGCCGGGACCTACATTCCCAACGGGTCCAGCATCGACATCACTGTCGCATTCGTCGTAATCATTGCCGTTCTACTGGTCCGCCCGCACGGGATATTTGGCCGAAAGGTCGTCCAGAGAGTCTAATGGTCCGAACGATTCTTCGTCCAAAGCTGCTCTTCGTGGTCCTCGCCCTGGCGCTGCTAGTAGTGTTCCCCTATCTGTACAGGGTCCCGGGTATGCCTTTCCTCAGCAGCTTCCGGAACTTCCAGGCAACGCGATTTGCCATCTGGCTCATTGTCCTCATGGGGCTGAACCTGCTAACCGGCTATAGCGGTCAGATATCCCTCGGCCACGCCGCGTTTGTTGCGGTGGGCGCCTACTTCGCGGCCATCCTGATGAAGGAATCGGGCGCTCCCGTGTTCCTGGCGGTGCTGGGGGCTGCCCTGCTGACGGGGCTCCTGGGCTTTCTCATCGGCGTCCCGGCGCTCAGGCTTTCCGGTCCCTATCTGGCGATCGCTACTCTTGCCCTCATCATCGTCCTGCCGCAGATCCTGAAACATCCTTCTATCGACCAGTGGACCGGCGGTGTGAACGGTATCCGTGTGAGCTTTCCTCAGGTGCCCGCCAGTCTCGCCAACAATCTGAAGATGAACAGCGATCAATGGCTCTACTACAATTGCATGGCTGCTGCCGTCATCATGACGGCGATGGCGTGGAGCCTGACGCGGAGCCGGTTTGGACGCGCCTTCGTTGCCCTGCGCGACTCAGAGATCGGCGCTGAGCAAATGGGGATCAACGTTTCGCTCTACAAGATGACCGCTTTCGGCATCTCTTCTCTGTATGCGGGCGCCGGGGGTGCCCTTTACGTTTACCAGGCCGCGTACCTCGGTCCCACCTCATTCGACATCATCTTTTCGCTGACGCTCCTGGTGATGATCGTTATCGGCGGGCTGGCCTCTATCACCGGCACCATCTTTGCGGCGCTGATACTTACCTTCCGCGTCGACATCACCAACTTCGTTGTCAACCACATACCCTACGGTTCGAGGGTCGGCATCGATCCTCTCCGCGGCGCCGTCTTTGGAGTCCTCCTCATCATATCGGTCATCTTCACGCCGCGAGGCATCTCCGGGAACATCGAGAAACTGAAGCACGCGAATATAGGTGGCAAGTTCGCGGGGCTGCATAAACGATCGGACCGATTGTCGCAGCAGAAAGACGCTGAAGCATCAAGCGATTGAAGCGGGAGACTTCTATAAGGGCGCAGGCAGCGCCGAGCTTGGGCAGACCACGGGGCCATCCGTGTTTCGGCTGGCGTGCTTCAGAGAGCAATCCACCGAGATCGCTGAAGCTTGCCAAATCAATCAGGCAAGGCGGGGAAATCGCCGCTGACGCTCCAGATTAGACGGAGGTGAAAGGAATGTTCAAGTCTAGTCGTTTGGTCCTCCTTGTGATTGCGGCATTCATGGTCTTTGGGCTGTCGTTTGTTGCCTGTGGGGGGAGCAGCAACAACACGGCCAGCACTGGTGGCGGGACTCCTAGCTCCGGGGCATTCCCTACGCCTGTTCCCGGGCCGGGCGTCGGCGACACCATTGGCGTGACCGACACGTCGGTAAAGATCGGGACCCTTCTGCCCATCAGCAACACGACCGCTGCTGCCTGGGGTGTGCCGGAAGAGGCCGCCATGAAGGCCTGGTTCCAGTACGTTAACGACAACGGCGGTATCTACGGCCGGAAGATCGACCTGGATATCGGCGACAGCCAGTACACAGGGACGGTAGGAACCGAGACGGCAAGGAAGCTGGTGGAGCAAGACGGCATATTCGCCATGATGGGCACGATTGGCATCGAAGTTGAACTGGGCGTCATGCCCTATCTGCAGGACAAGGGCATCCCGGACATGTTCATCCAGGCGTCTGAGAGCGCGACTGTTGACCCCATCTCCTATCAGCGCTACCGCTGGCTCCCTGACTACACTAAAGAGGGCGATATCATCGGTAAGTACATCGGTGAGAACTACAAGGACCAGAAGGTCGGCATCCTCGCCCAGAACGACTCGTTCGGCAAGGCCGGTGAGGCGGGCGTGAAGCAGGGTCTAAGCGACGCTGGCTCTAACTCTGAGACTACGACTCAGTACTACGACGCCACGCAAAGCGATGTTACTGCCCAGATGCAGCGGCTGAAGGCTGATGGTGCGCAGGTGATCGCGCTCTACGCCCAGCCCGGGCAGGCGGCCGGAGCGATAACCGATGCCCGGACGACGCTCAGCTGGGACGTCCCCTTCTTCATGACGGGCGTCAACGCAGCCCAGATCATGGGCGCGCTCGCCGGTTACAACAACATCCAGGGTGCGGTCACAGTCTCCTTCGGCCCGCAGTCCGACGAGACAGATATTGCGGGAGTCCAGGACTTCGTGAACAACATGAAGAAGTACCAACCCGACGCGGCGATCAACAGCATTGCCTTCTCCGCCTACGCGCTCGCGCAGGCGATGACGGCGGTCCTAATCCAGACAGGGCCGGACCTCACCCGGACCAACTTCCTGAAGGCTGCTCAGTCGATCTGTAGGTGGGATAACGGAGCGGTGTGGACGCCCAAGAGCCTGTCGCCAACGGACCACGACTGGAACGAGTCGGAGGTGCTCGTGAAGGCCACTGGAACCTCGGCCGACGACTTCAAGTGGGTTCCTTTCGGCGATGTCATTGACTTCGAGACGACCCAAAACTGCACGGCGCCAACCGAGCCGGCCGACGCGAGCAAGCAACCGGGGTACGCGCCGCAGGGCATAGCCCAGTCCATGAGACCAACACCAACCAACTAGGAT
>JBEKKV010000020.1:0-35939 GCA_050010555.1 Dehalococcoidia bacterium | reverse complement strand
GCATGCGCAAACTGCTCACGATCTTGAATGCCATGCTGCGGGATGGCACGGCCTGGCAGCAGGTTCCGGCTTCTCATGCTATTCCCGCTTGAGTATCAAGACAGTTGCTCTGCACTCCCTTTTCCACCGCTCACCCGCCTCACGATTTGAACGGTATTGCCCATCGTGTGGAGAGCCGCTACCATCATGACGGCAGGACGCTAGTACCCCAATCGGCAGAGGAAGCGGTTGCGAGTTCTCATCGTCGGCTCCGGCGCGCGTGAGCACGCCCTCGCCTGGAAGCTGCGCCAGTCGCCGCGCCTCGACGCCCTCTACGTCTCCCCCGGTAACGCCGGCACAGCCCAAATAGCGGACAACCTCTCGGTAAAGGCGAACAACGTCGAGGGCATCGTGCGGACCGCGCAGGAGCAGGCAATCGACCTCGTCGTCGTCGGGCCGGAGGAGCCGCTGACGCTCGGGCTCGTCGACCGGCTGGAGGGCGCGGGCATCGCCGCTTTCGGGCCGAGCAAGGCCGCGGCGGAGATCGAGGCGAGCAAGGTGTTCGCCAAGGACCTGATGGTGCGCCACGGCATTCCCACGGCGAAACACGGCAGCTTCGATTCGATTCTGGAGGCGGGCACGTATATCGCTGAGCACCGCGAGCCGCTGGTCATCAAGGCGGACGGGCTGGCCGCCGGCAAGGGGGCCATCCTGACGCGCGACTCCGCCGAAGCGCTGGAGGTGGCCGACGCGCTGCTCTGCGACCGCGTCTTCGGCGACGCCGGCGCACGCATCGTCGTCGAGGAGCGGCTGAGCGGGCGCGAGACGTCGGCGCAGGCGTTCAGCGACGGCAGCAGCGTCGTCTCGATGCCGCTGTCGTGCGACCACAAGGCCGTCTTCGACTACGACGAGGGGCCGAACACCGGCGGCATGGGCGCCTACAGCCCGCCCGGCTGGCTCGCGCGCGAGGCGGTCGACTGGATAGACGAGCACATTACTCGCGCCACCGTTCGGGCGATGGCGGAGGAGGGACGGCTATACCGCGGCGTCATCTACCCCGGGCTGCTGGTGACGGAAAGCGGGCCGAACGTCCTGGAGTACAACTGTCGCTTCGGCGACCCGGAGACGCAGGCGATACTGCCGCGTCTGAAGAGCGACCTGCTCGACGTGCTATGGGCGGTCGCGACCGGACGGCTGCACGAGGCCAGCGTCGAATGGCGCGACGAGGCGTGCGTGGCGGTGGTGCTGGCCTCCGGCGGCTATCCCGGCAAGTACGAGACGGGCTTCCCCATCGAGGGGCTGGACGATATCGATAACGATGTTATGCTGTTTCACGCCGGCACGAAGACGGACGACGACGGTCGGATTTTGACGAACGGCGGTCGCGTGCTGACCGTGTCGGCGGTGGGCGCGACGCTGGAGGAAGCGCGTCGGAAGGCGTACGCGAACGTAGCGCGCATCCGCTGGCCGGGCGTGCACTTTCGGACGGATGTCGGCGGGCGGCGGCAGCGTCCGCGGCCGGAATGGCTGGAGATACCATGAGTCAACCCATCGTTGCGGTCGTCATGGGGTCGAAGTCGGATGCGCCGACGATGCAGGAGTGCCTCGATACGCTCGACAAGCTCGGCATTGCTTATGAGACGGCCGTGATGTCGGCGCACAGGACCCCGGACAAGGTGCGTGAGTTCGCACAGGCGGCGGCCGAGCGAGGCATACGCGTCATCATCGCGGGCGCGGGCGGATCGGCGGCGCTGCCGGGCGTCATCAAGGCGTACACGGCGCTGCCGGTGATCGGCGTGCCGCTGGCGTCGAGCGACCTCAAGGGCGTCGACGCGCTCATGGCGATGGCGCAAATGCCGCCGGGGGTGCCGGTCGCGACGGTCGCAGTCGGCAAGTGGGGCGCGCTCAACGCGGCGCTGCTGGCGGCGGAGATACTGGCGGCCTGCGACGAGTCGGTGCGGAAGGCGTACGAGGTCTATCGCCAGGGATTGGCGTCGGGGTAGACTGGGGATCGGCCGCGAACTGCTTCGCCGCCGAGACTGGAAAGCCCATGTTCAAGACGAACAGCGAGTCCACGCCCTTCGAAATGTTCCCCGGCATTGTGCGTCGCGCACTCTGCGGCGGCGAGCGGATGACTGTGTGCGAGATCACGCTGCGCAAGGGCGCCACGGTGCCGCTGCACAGCCACGATGACGAGCAGGGCGGCTACGTGATTCAGGGCCGCATCCTCTTCAAGATCGGGGAGGAGGAGCGCGAGATAAGCGCGGGCTGCGGCTACCTGGCGCCGGGCGGCGTCGCCCACGCGCTGACGGTGCTGGAGGACAGCCTGATCGTCGAGGTCTTCTCGCCGCCGCGCAAGGAGTACCTGTGATGCCGGAGATCGAAGTGTTCAGGGCGAATAGCGAAGCCACGCTCGTCGAGATGCTGCCGGGGATTGTGCGGCGGACATTAGCGTGCGGCGAGCGGACGATGCTGTGTGAGTTCACGCTGACGAAGGGGTCGGTGCTGCCGGCGCACAGCCACGAGCACGAGCAGACCGGCTATGTGGCGCGCGGTCGCCTGCTGTTCAGCATCGCCGACGAGGAGCGGGAGCTGGTCGCGGGCGACGGCTACGTGATACCAAGCGGCGTCGAGCACGCGGTGACGGCACTGGAGGACAGCATCGCTATCGACGTGTTTTCGCCGCCGCGCAAGGAGTACCTGTGATACCGAAATACTCGCGGCCGGAAATGGCGGCCATCTGGTCGGACAAGGGGAAGTACGACCGCTGGCTGCAGGTCGAGATCGCAGTTTGCGACGCCTGGGCCGAGCGCGGCGACATCCCGATGGAGGCGGCGGAGTTGATCCGCAGCGCCCGCTACGACCTCGACGACTTCAATCGCTATCTGAAGGAGATCCACCACGACGTTATCTCCTTCCTGCGGTCGGTCGCCGATAGCCTGGGCGAGGAGTCGCGCTTCGTGCATATGGGTCTGACGTCGTACGACGTCGTCGACACGGCGCTGGGCATGCAGCTCCGCGACGCCAGCGACATTCTCCTGCGCGACCTGGAGGCACTGACCGTCGTCGTCGAGGAGAAGGCGCGGCGCTACAAGGACACGCTGATGATGGGCCGAACGCACGGCGTCCACGCGGAGCCGATAACGTTCGGGCTAAAGCTTGCGGGCTGGGTCGACGAGCTGCGCCGCAACGCCCGCCGTCTTGTCGACGCGCGCGCGGAAGTAGCGATCGGGAAGGTGAGCGGCGCCGTCGGCAGCCACGCGACCGTGCCGCCGGAAATCGAGGAGACGGTGTGTACACGGCTGGGCCTGGGAATCGAACCGATAAGCACGCAGATCGTGCAGCGCGACCGCCACGCCCGCTTCGTCACGACGCTGGCGATCCTGGCGTCGTCGCTGGAGAAGTTTGCGACGGAGGTCCGCCATCTGCAGCGAACGGAGGTGCTCGAAGTCGAGGAGCCATTCGAGGAGGGCCAGGCGGGATCGAGCGCGATGCCGCACAAGCGCAACCCGGAGAAGTGCGAGCGCGTCTGCGGGCTGGCGCGGGTCGTGCGTGGGTATTCAGTCACGGCGCTGGAGAACGTGTCGCTGTGGCACGAACGCGACCTGACGGACTCGGCGCCGGAGCGCATCATTCTGCCCGACGCCTGCCTCGTCGTCGACTACATCCTCGACCTGTTCACTTACGTCATGCGCGGCCTGCAGGTCTATCCGGAGCGAATGCGCGAGAACCTAGAGTTAACTCAAGGGCTGGTGTTCACGTCGCGGGCGCTGGTGGCGCTGGTGAACAAGGGGCTGAGCCGCGAGAAGGCGTACAAGCTGATTCAGTCGTGCTCTATGCGGGCGTGGAAGGAACGGGTGCCGTTGCGGGGGCTGCTCGAACGTGACGCCGAGGTGTCGAGCCTGCTGTCGGCGGCGGAGCTGGACGCGATATTCGACTACAGCGTCTACACGAAGTACGTCGACGACTCCTTCCGGAGGGTGGACCTGCTTTGAACAACGCGCCTCCCGGCGGCGACCTGAGACACACGAGAGACCTGGGGCAGATCGTCGACACGGCGCTCAAGGTCTACCGGCAGAATTTCGGCGAGTTCCTGGCGATTGCTGCCGTCACCGTGCCTATCGGGGCTATCGGCGCCGTAGTCGGAAGCTTGATCTCGGATAAGGTCGTTTCAGTCATCGTGACGGTCGCGTTCAGCGTCCCCAGCGCGGTGATTTCGCTCGTCGCGGTCGCGGCGATTGTCCGGGGCATCGCTGACGTCGCCGAGGGCGTACCGCCGGACTTCAACTACGTGTATTCGCGCGTGTTGAAGCGGTTGGGCACGCTTTTCCTGACCCTCCTGCGGATACTGGTCATCTTTGTAGCGCTCTGCATCACGGTGGTTGGCATTCCATTTGCCATCTATCTGACTGTGCGCTGGGCCTTCTTCACGCAGGCGATCATTATCGAGGGGGAATCGCCGAGTGGCGCGATGTCGCTCAGCGCGAGCGCGGTGCAGGACCGATGGTGGCGCACCCTAGGGATCTTGTTGATACTTGGACTGCTGGCTAGCCTTCCGACGGGGATTGTCAGCTTGATCTTCTCGGCGGCGGCGCCGATTGCCGGCAGCCTGGCGAGCGTCGTCGTGGGAGCGGTTGTGTTGCCGTTCAGCGCCACAGCGTCGACGCTGCTGTTCTTCGATCTGCAAAGCAGGAAGGCCGCGCTTGCCAGTGTTGGTGACGCTGGGCTCCCAGGCGACTAATCTTAGGCGTGGGCCGAAAGGGATGATTCGGAGCGATGACGGTTGCAGCCGGGGAATTGCGCAGGCAGAGGACGCTGGGCGAGATCTTGGGCGTAGCATTGGCATTGTACCGCAAGCACTTTGTCACGTTCTTCGCGGTCTCCCTCGCTGCCGTCCCTTTCAATGCCGCGACACTATTCGTTGACCTCGGACTGCGTGGCGATCCCCTGCTACGCGTAGCGGCGTCCTTCATAGGCCTGGCCGTCAGCCTTGTTCTGATGGCGGCCCAGGCCCGCGCCGTCGCGGACGTTGCCGAAGGCATGCGGTTGAGCTTTAGACACGTGTACCGGCGGGTCCTTGGGCAGCTGGGCCTCCTGTTGGCAACCGGCGCACAAATTGTTATAGCTGCATTTGTGCTGGTTCTCACTGTCATCGGGATACCGCTGGCCGTCTATCTCCTCGTGCGTTGGGCGTTCGTCCCGCAAGTGATTGCGATCGACAGCCTTTCGGTGGAGCGCGAAATGGTTAGGTTGGATAGTCCCTTTGTGGCCGCGTCGCGGAGGAACCGCATAGTAACGGCCATAGAGCGCCTGGCGCCCGCTGCCGCGAGACTCAGCGGCAAGGCGGTCGACCGGAACTGGTGGCGCACGTTCGGCGCCCTGATAAGCATCTCGCTTCCTGTGTTCTTCATCAATGCGGTCCCTTCAAATATCATCTCCTTCGTGGTTTCCCGTCCGCTTGGTAGCTCGCTGGGTCTTGTCGCCGGTACGATAACCGTGCCCTTCTTCGGCATTGCCTTGACGTTGTTATTCTTCGATCTTCAAAGCAGGGAGCGCGAACGTGCCAGTATTGCTTGAGACGAATCTGCCCAACCTCTTCGCGCGCGGCAAGGTGCGCGATACGTACGACCTCGGCGACGGGCGGCTGCTCATCGTCGCGACGGACCGCATCTCGGCGTTCGACGTCGTGCTGCCGCAGGGGGTGCCGGACAAGGGCGCGGTGCTGACGCAGCTTTCGGCGTTCTGGTTCGAGATGACTGCGGACGTGATGCCCAACCACTTCCTGCGCCTGATAAGCAACTGCGACAACGCAGACCTGCCGTTCCCCTGCTCCCACGATATCGCCGGGCGGTCGATGGTGGTGAAGAAGGCGAAGCGGCTCGACATTGAGTGCGTGGCGCGCGGCTACCTGTCGGGCTCCGGCTGGGCGGAATATCGGGAGTCGGGCTCGGTGTGCGGGATCCGGTTGCCGGCGGGGCTGCGCGAGAGCGACAAGCTGCCCGAGCCGATATTCACGCCGTCGACGAAGGCGGAGAGCGGCCACGACCTGAACATCGACTTCGCGCGGGTGGCGGACATGGTCGGCGCGGAGACGGCGGCCGGCATGCGCGACGCGACGCTGTCGATCTATCGTTTCGCTGCGGACTACGCGCTCGAGCGGGGGATCATCATCGCGGACACGAAGATCGAGTTGGGACGGCACGATGGGCGGCTGATCGTCATCGACGAGATGCTGACGCCGGACTCGAGCCGCTTCTGGGACGCGGCGACGTACGAGCCCGGCAAGTCGCAGCCGAGCTTCGACAAGCAGCCGGTACGCGATTGGCTGACGGCGTCGGGATGGAACCGCGAGCCGCCGCCGCCGGACCTGCCGGACGAGGTCGTGGAAGGCACGTCGGCGCGGTACCGAGAGGCGTTCCACCGTTTGACGGGGCATGAGCTGTTCTAGCAAGGAGTTTCAGGTGTTTCTTGCGAAGGTGTACGTGACGTTGAAGCCGACGGTGAACGATCCGCAGGGGCTGACGATCCGCGGCGGGCTGCATTCGCTAGGGTTCGACAGCGTGGAGGCGGTGCGAGCCGGGAAGTACCTGGAGATACGCGTCGCGGGGTCGGACCGGGGGCAAGCGGAGTCGCAGGTGCACGAGATGTGCCGTCAGCTCCTGGCGAACCCGATCATCGAGGAGTATCGGTTCGAGCTGGAGGAAGTGGCGGGCTAGAGAGTCTGGCACAGCCCACGGGAGGACTGAAGTCCTCCCCTACATTTCACCCTCCCCCTCATTCGTGTGCGCTAGAGGGTGCCTTTGGTGCTGGGGACTTCGTTGCCGAGGCGCGGGTCGAGCCGCGTGGCCGCTCCGAGGGCGCGGGCAAGCGCTTTGAAGACAGCCTCCGCCTTGTGATGGTCGCTGGCACCGGCAAGGATGCGGGCGTGCAGCGTCATCTGGCTCTCGGTGGCAATCGACCAGAGCATGTGGCCGATGAGGTCGGTCGGAAGCTCACCCACCTTCTCGCCCGTCCACGACAGGTCCAGCGCCGCGTAGCCGCGCCCGCTGAGGTCGAGGGCGACGAGCGCGAGCGCTTCGTCGAGGGGGACGACGGCGTGGCCGAAGCGCACGATGCCCTCGCGCTTCCCAAGCGCCTTCTTGAGGGCGCGGCCGAGGCAGATGGCGACGTCCTCCGCCGTGTGATGGGGGTCGATCTGGAGGTCGCCCCTGGCGGTGATAGTTATGTCAATGCGCCCGTGACGCGCTATCTGCTCGAGCAGGTGGTCGAGCATACCAACGCCGGTCTCGATGGCGGCACGCCCGCTGCCGTCGAGGTCGATTTCGACGGAAACTTTCGTCTCTTTCGTTTCGCGCTCTTCTTTACCGCGACGTTCCACGGCTCCCTCCTATCTCTTTCAGCGCGTCGATAAGGGCGCGGCGGTGCTCCGGCAGACCGACGCTGATGCGCAGGCAGTTGCACAGCGAGGGCGCATTCGGACGGCGCACCATGATGCCGCGCTTTCGCAGCTCGGCTTTCAACCCACCGGCGTCGACGCCGTCGATTCGACAGAGGATGAAGTTGGCCTGCGAAGGAATCGGCTGCAGGTACGGGACGCCGGCCAGGGCACGGAACAGCTCTTCGCGCTCCGCCACGAGCAGGCGTACGCGCTCGCGCAGCACGCCCACGTCCTCCAGCGAGGCAAGCATGGCAGCCTGCGCGGCGACGTTCAGGTTATAGGGCTGCTTGATCTTGAAGATGACCTCGGCGACGGACGGCGGGAAGATGCCGTAGCCGATGCGCAGGCCGGCAAGACCCGCCCACTTGCTGAAGGTGCGGAGGACGATGAGGTTGGCGCCTCCCGCGACGCGATCGGCGAAGCTGCGGCCGGCGAACTCGACGTAGGCTTCGTCTAGGACGACGACGAGGCCGCTGGCGAGAAGGTCGTCGAGATCGGCCTCGGAGATGACGTTGCCGGTCGGGTTGTTGGGCGAGGCGACGAAGATGACTTTCGCTTCGCTCGCGACAGCGCGAATCGCCGCCAGGTCGAGCGCGAAGCCGTCGCCACGCCGGGGGACGTCGATGATTCGCGCTCCGAGCACGCGCGTCAGGAAGGGGTACATGCCAAAGGTCGGCGGGCAGTTGACGACGGCGTCGCCGGGGCGAAGGAAGGCGCGCAGGATGAGGTCCATTATCTCGTCGCTGCCGGCGCCGAATACGATCTGCTCGAATGGGACGTCAAGGTAGCGCGAAAGGGCACGACGGGCCTCGCGCTGAAGCGGGTCGGGGTAGATGTGGTACTGGCGATAGCCGGCGAGCGCTTCCAGGGCTTTCGGCGACGGGCCATACGGGTTCTCGTTGCCGTCGAGCTTGACGATGCGCTCCGGCGGGATGCAGAGGCGACGGCCCAGCTCGTCGATGGGCTCGATGGCCTCGTAGCCGGGCATGGCGGCCAACTCAGGCCGAATGCGTTTGTTGAGGTCGCTTTCTTTGCTCACGATGCTCACTCTACAGGACGTTGAGGAAGACCGGCAAGAGATCACGGGAGGACTAAAGTTCCTCCTGAGGCGGACAGGCCTCCCCTACATTCCACGATCTAGAGAATCGCCGCCTAAGAGTTTCGCTTCTCGAGGCGCATCTCGATGGCGCGGGCGTGGGCGGTGAGTCCTTCGGCGCGGGCGATAGCCGCTGCGGCAGGGCCGAGCGCGCGCAGGCCGTCCTCACCGACGTCGACGACGTTGGTTATCTTCAGGAAATCCAGCACGTTGAGCGGCGACGAGTAACGGGCGCTGCCGCCGGTGGGCATCACGTGGCTGGGGCCGGCGGTGTAGTCGCCCATCGCTTCCGGAGACGACTCGCCGACGAACAGACCGCCGGCGTTAAGGACGCTCTCGACCCAGCGGGCAGCGTCGCGGACGAGCAAGCAGAGGTGCTCCGGCGCGAACTCGTTTGCCAGCAGGAGTGCCTCGCCGAGGTCGGACGTGACGACGATGCCGCCGTTCGCCAGCGCCACACGGGCCACTTCACTGCGTTCGATCTCCATCAATTGCCGCTCGACCTCCTGGTCGACGGCTTTCGCCAGCGCCAGGGAAGGCGTCAGCAGGATCGGGCGGGCGAGCTCGTCGTGCTCAGCTTGCGCCAAGAGATCGGCGGCGCACAGCGCGGGATCGGCGGAGTCGTCGGCGACGATGACCGTCTCGGTCGGGCCGTACATGGCGTCGATACCGACGCTGCCGAAGAGCTGCTGCTTGGCGAGGGTGACGAACAGGTTGCCGGGGCCGCAGATCTTGTCGACCCGAGGGATGGTCTGCGTGCCGAAGGCCATGGCGGCCACGGCCTGGGCGCCACTCGCGCAGAACACCTGGTCGACGCCGGCGATGTCCGCGGCGACGAGCTTGAGCGGCGAGACGCGGCCATCCGGGCCAGGAGGCGTAGTGACGATGACTTCGGGAACGCCGGCGACTCTGGCGGGAATGACCGTCATCAGGATCGATGACGGGTAGACGATTGCGCTGCCGGCAGCATACATGCCGATGCGCTCGATGGGGCGGACGCGCATGCCGAGACCGTCTTGCAGGAAGCTGCGCTGACAGTTCTGCATCTGCAGCTCGTGGAACGAGCGGATGCGGTTGGCGGCGAAGCGCAGGTGTTGGACGAGGGCGGGATCAACGGCTTGATAGGCGGCCTCGCGCTCGTCGGGCGGGACGGTAAGCGTCATTGGAGCAATGCCATCGAAGGCCTGGCTGTAGCGGATGACGGCTGTGTCGCCTTCGACACCAACGTCGGCGATGATGCGTGCCACGGCCACGTCAGGCGTCAGGTCGTCGTCGAAGACGTCTCGCGTCATCTCGCGGACGCGCGCGGGAACTTGCATTTCGGATAGCGGGCGTCGCAGAAGGACAGTCCGGCGTCCTTCGTCCGCGCCATCGACGATTCTCATTGCAGGTACTCCTTGAGCGTGTTCAGGGCGAACGCCTGGGCTTTCGCCACGAATGCCTCCGTCTGCCGCTTGCTGACGTGCTCGTGCGTCTCGTCCAGAAGCTGGGGCAGAGTCTTCATGAACTCGTCGACCTCTTCGGGCGTGGAGACGCCGAGGAGGCTGAGATAGCGGCTGGCCGTCCTCGGGAACCGGTCCCACGTCGGCGGCAGGGAAGCGGTCATGACGGCGAGATCGTGCCAGCGGGCGATGATCTCCGGCTGCGCGAAGTCAACGTCGACGGTGCGGGGGCTGGCGACGAGGGCATCGCGGATCTCGTCCATCGCCGCGCGGTCCAAGCGTCGCTGGAGGTCCATCTCGTACTGGAGGACGCGGTCCAGGACGTTGGCGCGCGGACCGCCGCCGAGCGCCGAATCGGGGCCGAAGAACGGCCGGTAGATATCGGTTATCCAGACGACGTCCATGACCAGATGCGTCAGGTAGCCGGAGACGAAGGCGGCGGTGGAATCGCCGAGCTTCCAGACGTCCCGGAGGTCGCGGTGGGCATTGAGGAACGACTCGACGCTGTCCTGCTCATCGAGGCAGTCGAGATCGAAGTAGTGCGACGAGATGCGCTGGCTGCGGGAGAGGACGTGCATGTCCGGGCCGGTCGAGCCGAGGTAGTAGGCGCCCCGGTCGGCGTCGATCAGCATGTTGTCCAGGGCGTTGGCCAGGTCACGCGCGACGGACATGTGGAATGCGAGATGCGGCACGCCTACGCCTCCCTGAGCAGCCGCAGGACGTGGTCCAGCAGCGGCTGCTTCCTTTCGTCGACCGGGCGGCGCGAGGTGATGACGCAAGCGGTGGACTCCAGCAGCGCTTCTATCGTCTTTAGTCGGTTGGCCGCGAGCGTTGCGCCGGTGTCCGTGCCTTCGATCAGCAACTCGGCGTCCTCCGGCACGAAGCCCTCGGAGGCGCCGCCGATCGGGATGACCTTGTAGCGCGGCAGGTGGTGGCTGCGGGCGCAGTCGTCGGCGATATTGGCGTACTCGGAGGCGACCCTGACCGTCTTCTTGCCTTCGTCCTGCCAGAGGGCGACGGCCTCGTCGATGCTGGTCGCGGGGAGTTCCTCGGAGACGACGGCGGCGACGTTGTAGCGGCCGAGGCCCAGGTCGACCGCCTCCATGACCGGGCTGCCCGGGAAACGGCAAAGGTGGTCGAAGAGCCAGTCGCGGCCGGCGATAGCGAGATCGAAATGCCCGAGGGCGACCTGCTGCGGCATGTCCTGCGGCCGGACCACCTTCGCCTCCAGGCCGGGAAGCTCGGAGCGCGGGCGCGCGACGTACTCATCGATGCCGTAGCCGTCGAAGCGCAGGCCGGCGGCATCGAGGGCGGCGACGGCGTGCTTCAACTGGTGGCCGTCGGGCAGAGCAATGCGCACAGCGCCGTTTCTCGCAGATGCGGCGGCGTCGCGGGGACGGCGGGAGACCGTTGCAGGAGCAAGCGGGAGGAGCAGCGAGGGAGTCCCGTCGCCGTTGCTTCCGGCGGCGAGCGGCGAGTCGAGCACGGCGCGCAGGTCCTTCTCGGCGAGGTTGCGTCGGTTGGCGATGAGCCAGACGGAGCTGTCGAGGAGCTCGTGCAGGGGAGCGAGGCCGCGGCGTCGGACTTCGCCGGCGTCGTTCGCGGAGATGAGGGCGAGGTCGGCGTCCTCGGGCGGGTAGACTTCGGCGGCGCCCCAGACGGGGAAGACGCGATAGGAGGAAAGCCGGAGGCCCATCGCGAAGGCCTCGGCGATGTTGGCGTATTCGCTCACGATGCGCAGGCCGCTGACAGCCGCCCAGTCGCGCACGTCGCCGTTCCGTCCGGCGGCGGCAGCGACGAAGAGGGCGCGCCGGCCGACGTCGAGATCGCGCAATGGAACGATGGCGTTCGTCGGGAAGCGCTGCGCCAGGTCTTCGACCCACTCCAGGCGGCAGATGCCGAAGTCATAGTTGCCGAGGGCGATCTGGATGGGGATATCCTTCTCTCGGAAGACGCGCATCTGAATGCCGCCGTTGCTCTCGGGGCCGAGGATGTACGAGCGAGAGACGCCGGTGTACTGGCGGACGTCGAAGCCGGCGGCGGAAAGGAGCGCGCCGACGGGCTCGCGCAGATCGCCGGTGGGCAAGGCGAGCCGAATCATGGCGCGGCCACCTTCAAGGCCGAGAGGGCGGCATCGAGGGTGTCGAAGGTCGCGTCGGCAGTGTCGGCGATGCGCAGGACGTATGCGAAAGCGTCGTCGCGGCGCCGAACGGCCAGGACCCGTCGCCCCGACGAGGCACCTGCGAGCGCAATGGCGACAGATTTGCCGAGAGCGCGCAATCCGCCAGCGGCGGCGAATGCCTCGGCGAGAGCGGCGGCATCACGACCGTCGGTCTCGACGAACCAGCGCTGCGAGCGCGCTTCCGCGATCGGCGAACTCTGAAGGTGCGAGACGATCTCTTCGATAGAGAGGGCGAAACCGGACGCCGGCACGCCTGCGTCACTGCCGACGAGGGCGACGAGCTGGTCGTAGCGGCCGCCGCTTCCCATGCGGCAGCCGGCGGCGCGGAACTCAAAAACGGGGCCGGTGTAGTACTCGAAGTTGCGGACGAGCGTGGTCTGTATCTCGTGCGGGCAGCCGAGGCGGTTCAGCGTGGCGCTGACGGTGATCAGCTCGTCGAGGGCAGCGGCGATTGCGGGCACGGTCGCGCCGAAGGCATCGCGGAGGCCGCGGAGGTAGGGTTCGGCGCCGCCCTTGACGTCGAATAGCAGGTGGAGCGGCGCGCGAAGCTGCGGCAGGCGGGCTTCGATCTCCTCCAGCACGGTCAGGTCGCCATCGAGGAGACGATCGTAGCTTAGCGCCTGCTCTTCGGGCTTGAGGCCGGTCTCAGCGAGCACGGCTCGCACGAGGCCGGCGTGCGAGAGGCCGACTTGGACGTCGCCCAGGCCAAAGCTTTCCAGTACTGCCTTGCCGAGGAGGATGAGCTCGACGTCGCCGGTCGGGCTCGGGTTGCCGATGAGCTCGACGCCGCACTGCCAGTCCTCGCGCGACTCGTCGCCGACGGCGAATCGGAAGACGTTCTGAACGTAGAAGAAACGCGCGGGCGCTCCCTGTGGCAGGTTCTCGACGTAGAGGCGCGCGGCGGGGATAGTGGCGTCGGGCCGGAGAACGACGCGCTCGCCGCTCCAACCGTCCCAGTCGAGGAAGGAATAGACACGTCCGAGCATCTGCGGCGAGAGGGTGCCGGCGGCGGTGAAGAGATGCAGGTATTCGATGGTCGGGGTGCGGACCTCGGAGTAGCCCCAGGAGGCGCAAACGCGGGCAAAGTCCTCTTCGACGCGTCGATAGAGGAGCATCTGCTGGGGCAGCAGGTCGCGCATGCCGTGGCAACGAAGGGAATCGGTTTCTTCGGGCATAGCACCCCAAGGCCGGCCACCAGGGCCCGCCTGTCGGTAGTCTACAATAGGGTTCTGCGGGATTCAACTTGGGATGGGACTGGCGGGAGGACTAAGGCCTGTGGGACGGCAGGCGGGAGGAATGAAGTCCTCCCCTACGTCCTCCCCTACGAGCTTCACTACGTTCTCGCTACCTTCGCGTGTCGCGAGCGTATAATGGTTTGCGTGAGGATTCCGAAGCTGACACGCATCACGATAAAGGGTGCCCGTCTCCTGACGGCCTGTCTGGTGCTAGGTGCCGGCACGATTGGGTCGGCGTGCGGCAATCCGGTGCACGAGCGCGGCGCCGTCAACGTGCTAACCGTCGACGGGGACATCAATCCGGTGATGGCGCGCTACATTGAACGGGGGATCGCGAACGCGGAGGACGCCGGCGCGGCGGCGGTTGTCATTCGCGTCGATACGCCGGGCGGGCTGGAAGATTCGATGCGCGACATCGTCCAGCGAATCGAGGCGTCGAGGGTGCCGGTAATTACGTATGTGTCGCCGAGCGGCGCGCGGGCGGCTTCGGCGGGAACGTTCATCGTCATGGCGGGCAATGTGGCGGCGATGGCGCCCAACACGACGATCGGCGCGGCGCATCCCGTCAGCGCGACGGGCGGCGACATCACGGGCACGCTCGGCGACAAGGTGACGAACGAGGCGGCGGAATACGCGCGCGGAATCGCCGGCCTGCGCGGCAAGAACGCCGACTGGGCAGAGCAGGCAGTGAGGCAGAGCATCGCCAGCGACCAGGATGAGGCGGTCAGTCAGAACGTCGTCGACTTCGTCTCGGGCAGCCTGGACGACCTGCTGAGCCAGGCAAACGGGCGATCGGTGACGCTCTCCTCCGGCACGGTTACGCTGCAGACGAAGGATGCGCCGGTAGTAACAAACGGCATGACGCTGATCGAGCGCTTCCTCATCATCATCAGCGACCCGAACATCGCGTTCCTGCTCATCAGCCTGGGCAGCCTGGGCATCCTCATTGAGCTGATCCATCCGGGCATCGCCTTCCCCGGCATCTTCGGGGCGGTAGCGCTTCTCATCGGTTTCTTCTCGGTCGGGACCCTGCCGGTGAACTGGGCCGGCGTCTTTCTCATCATCCTGGCGTTCGTGTTGTTAGGAGCGGAATTGGTGGTGGGGGCCCATGGCGCACTTGGTATCGGCGCCGTGATATCCTTGATCCTGGGAGGGCTGCTCCTGACGAGCACGAGCAACCCGCAGTTCCAGGTGTCGCGGTGGCTGATCATCGGCCTTGCGGCAGTCGTGGCATTTTTCGTATTCTCGATTGTCAACTCGATGATTCGCGCCCGCCGGTTGCCGGCGGCGCTGGGGACGTACAATCTCGTCGGAAAGCGGGCCGTCGCGCGGACGCCGCTGGAGCCGACGGGCATGGTCTTCATCAACGGCGAGCGCTGGACGGCCACTTCGACAGGTCGATCGGTGAAACAGGGTGAGCCGGTGGAGATAACCGGCGTCGACGGTATCAAGCTGCAGGTGCGGCCACTCGAAAAGGAGGACGAAGGTGGCACGAATGGAAATACAGCCTGAGGAGCAGGCCGAAGAGCGAATGATCACCAACACCGCAATGCGGTGGCTCCTGCTGCCGCTGGCGATCATCGGATCGCTGCGGATCGTCCAGGAGTACGAGCGAGGGGTACTGTTCCGTCTTGGCCACGCGATGGGGGTGACGCCGCCCGGGCCGTTCCTCGTAATACCCGGCTTCGAGCGGCTGGTGAAGCGGGACCTGCGCATCGTGACGATGGACGTGCCGAGCCAGGAGGCGATCACGAAGGACAACGTGACCGTCAAGGTGAACGCCGTCGTCTACTTCCGAATCGTGCGGCCATGGGAAGCGGTCCTCAAAGTGCTGGACCACATTCGCGCGACGTTCCAGATAGCGCAGACGACGCTGCGAAGCGTGCTGGGGCAGTCGTCGCTGGATGAGCTGCTGGCCGACCGAGAGAAGATCAACCAGCGTCTTCAGCAGATCATCGACGAGCAGACGGAGCCGTGGGGCGTCAAAGTCAGCACCGTCGAGGTGAAGGACGTTGAGCTGCCGCAGGGGATGCAGCGGGCGATGGCGCGTCAGGCGGAGGCGGAACGAGAGCGGCGGGCGAAGATCATCAACGCTGAGGGCGAGTTCCAGGCGGCGGAGCGGCTGGCGCAGGCGGGCGCGATTATCGCGGCGACGCCGACGACTCTGCAGTTGCGCTTCTTGCAGACGCTGGCGGAGATTGCGACGGAGAAGAACAGCACGATCGTCTTCCCGGTGCCGATCGATATAATCCGGGCCTTCATTGAGAAGGGCGGCGCTATCGTGACGCCCAATCCGGTGGATACGATGGAGACGATGAGGGCGCTGCAGGCGCAGCCGCCGGCGGAGATGAAGCCGCCAGCGGAGCAGGAGCCCCCACCGGAGTAGGGCAGGGAGGCTAACCGTCTGCCGCTAGCGTCACGTCGGCGGCGGAGATGATGGCGATGCTGCCGTCGGGGCGACGTAGCAGCAGGTTGCCGTCTGTGTCCACGTCCTCGGCGACCCCTTCCTCCACGTCATCCACGGATCGGGCGCGCACCTGACGGCCGAGCGTCTCCAGTCGCGCGCGCCAGGCCTCGTAGACGTCGCCGTCGACGCGAGAGGCGGCTAGCAGTTTCTCGAACCGGTTGAGGACGGCGGCGAGCAGCTTCTCCCGCGAGACCTTTCGCTCGGACTCCAGCGCCAGGCTTGTAGCGAGGTCCCGAATCTCCGCATGTCGCAGCGGATCGAGGCCGATATTAACGCCGATACCGACGAGGGCGTACTCGACGTCGCCGGCGCTGGTGCGGGAGTCGATCAGGAAGCCGGCCACCTTTCGCCCCTCAATCAGGACGTCGTTGGGCCACTTGACGGCGCTTCGCACGGCGGCCACCGCGTCGATTGCTTCGCAGACGGCTAGCGGCGCGACCATGGCGAGCCGGCGGACAGCGTCGGGCTCAGGGCGCAGGACGATCGTGACGTACAGCCCGCCGGGCGGCGAGACCCACGCGCGGCCGCGGCGCCCACGACCGGCGGTCTGCTCGTCGGCAAGGACGATGAGGCCGTGAGGCGCGCCCGATTCTGCCTCTTCGCGGGCGACGTCCATGGTCGAAGGAACGGAACGCTGGTGCAGGGCGAACCGGCCGAGCGAGTCGGTCTCGAGGAGCGACTGCAGCGTGGTCAGGGAGAAGTCGTCGCTCATTTCGCCACCGAGTCCGTCTCTTGCAGGAGCTCGCGGGCGACGACGCGCTCGTCCCAGGGAATGTGCGTGTCGCCGATCACCATCGACTGCTCGGTCCCTTTGCCAGCGAGGAGCACGACGTCGCCGGGGCGCGCGAGCTCGAAGGCGCGGCGGACGGCGGCGCGGCGGTCCGGGACGCGCACGAAGTCGCGGCCTTCGCGGCGGCCGGCGGTGACGACGGCGCGGGCGATCTCGTCGATGATGGCGTCGGGGTCCTCGGAGCGCGGGTCCTCGTTAGTGAGGACGGCGAGGTCAGCGAGCTCGGCGGCGGCGCGCCCCATGCCGTCGCGGCGATTGGGGTCGCGCTCGCCAGCGCAGCCGAAGACGGCGATGAGCCGGCCTTTCGTCGTCGAACGGAGCACCTGGAGAACGCGGCGCAGGGCTTCGGGCGTGGAGGCGATGTCGACGACGACGGCGAACGGCTGGCCGCAGTCGATCATCTCCATGCGGCCGGGGACGCCGTTGAAGGCAGCGAGACCGTCGGATACGGCTTGCGGAGCAACGCCGAGCGAGAGCGCGACGGCGCTCGCGGCGAGGGCATCGTAGACGTTGTGGCGGCCGGGCAGCGGCAGGCTGACGGGCAGGCCCCGGACGGGCAAGCGGCCAAACGCACCGACCAGATCAAAGGAGGAGGCGAGCGCCTCCAGGTGAAGCGACTCGGCGCGGAGGTCGGCTGCAGCGTCGATGGCGTAGGTGACGGCGCGGCCGCGCGTGCACGCGCGGAGGCTTGCGCTAGCGGGGTCATCGGCGTTGAGGACGGCGGTCTTGGGCACGCCCTTGTCGACGCTTTGATCCAGCATCTCGAACAGGCGGCCCTTCGCGGCGAGGTAGCCGGCCGCGTCGCCGTGGAAGTCGAGGTGGTCGCTGCTGAGGGTCGTGAAGACGGCGACGTCGAACTCGCACTCGTCGACGCGGTTGAGCGCCAGGCCGTGCGAGGACGCCTCGATGACGGCGTAACGCCGCCCGCCTTCGACCATGCGCGCCAGCATCTCTTGCACCTCCGGCGACTGGAGCGTGGTCATGTGGGTGGCGTTGAGCTCGGGGCGCGCGGCGGTCTGGAAGGCGACGCTGCCGAGGTAGCCAACGGGCCGGCCGGCCGCTTCCAGGAGCGCGGCGATGAGGTGGACGGTGGTTGTCTTGCCGTCGGTGCCGGTGACGCCGATTGTGACGAGTCGACGGGCCGGGAAGCCCCAGAAGGCGGCAGCGATGCGCGCCAGCGCCCGCCGGCTGTCGGAGACGACAATGAAGGCCGGGCTACCGCTGTTTGCCAGGGACTGCCATTTGGCCTGACGGTCGGCCTGAACGACGATTGCGGCGGCGCCCTTGTCCAGCGCCATCGCTATGAAGTCGTGGCCATCGCGGCTTTGCGGCGGCAGGGCGCCGGGCACGGCGACGAAGACGGAGCCCGGCGTGACGAGTCGTGAGTCGTAGCAGATTGTCGCGACGTCCGACGGCGGCTTTCCCACGAAGCGGGCGTCGGGCAGAAGCAGGGGCCAGTCGATACGGGTCATGTCACCTCGCGAGTCGATTTCCGTCATTATAGCGCCAGCATCAGGCGGCGGCGAGAAAGGGGAGGCCCGTCCGCCTGAGGCGGACGGGCCACGTAAGCGCCAGCGGGCCTGTAAGCCGAGTTCTGTGTCTTCCGCCTGAGTCGGACAGGCCGCCTAAGACGGAAGCGGTGACCATCTATCTGGGATGACGGTTGCCCGCCACCTCTTGCGACCAACCCGAGGACGGGCCGGGCGACCCATAGTCCTCCTATTCGGTCTTGCTCCGGGTGGGGCTTGCCCGGCCAGCCGGTCGCCCGACTGCCGGTGAGCTCTTACCTCGCCATTTCACCCTTTCCCGCCTGAGGCGGACAGGCCGCCCGAGACAGGAGGTATGTTTCTGTGGCGCTATCCGTAGGGTCGCCCCTCCTGGGTGTTACCCAGCACCCTCGCCCGGTGGAGCTCGGACTTTCCTCCCTCGACGAGTCGAGAGCGGTCACCCGGTCTGCTGGCGGGTCAAGTATAGCAGCATCGGAAGACCGCCGCATGTCTGCCGGCCCGCGAGCGCGTGTCTGAGGCATCGCTATCAGCAGCCGGGAGCACGTTATGTCGAGCTGTCCAGCGCCTGGTTGGCGAGGGCGTCGGCGAGGCGATTGCCGGTACGCGGAACGTTCCGGAAGGTGACCGACTGGAAGCGACCGCGCAGGTCGAGGAGACGCTTGTAGAGGGGGATGAGGCGCGGGTTGCGCACACGGTAGCGGCCTGTGAGCTGGCGGACGACGAGCTCGGAGTCCATGCGCAACTCGACGTGGGCAGCGGCCAGGCCCAACGCAGCTTCCAGAGCAGCGATGGCGGCGCGGTACTCCGCCTCGTTGTTGGTACCAACGCCGATGCGTCGCGACTCGCGATGGACCTCGCGGCCGGCGGGATCGAAGATGACGACGCCGACAGCGGACGGACCCGGGTTGCCGCGAGAGGCGCCATCGGCGTAGGCGACGTAGACCGCTCGCTGCGCATCGTTCACGGCCGCAGCAGCACCTCTATGCCGTCATCGACAACGATGACGCGGTCGACAACGTCACGCAGGAGAGAGCGTCGCGAGGCGAAATCGAGTGAGTCCCAGCGATCTAAAAGCCGAAGCAGCGCCTGCTCCTGCGCCCGGCGTCGAGCGGCCACGGAAGCCTGCTCCTCGACGCGCCGTTCCGCCGCGACCAGGCGCCCTTCTATCTCCAGACGCTCGGCAGAGAGCGCCAAACCAAGCGACTGCAGCTTCTCGCGGCTGAGACGTCCGCGGGCGGCGGCGTCCATGTGCCGCTCCAAGCGCTTGTCCAGTTGGGCCAAGCGACGGCGCATCTCGTCGCACTCTTCTTTCGATTCGGCGAGAACGGCTTCTTCGTCGCCGGCCTGGCGGAAGGCGTGCCCGCCATCGAAATCGAGCGTCGAGAGCCGCTGGCGCACTTCGTTTTCGAGGTCGTCGGCGCGATGCGTGTGGTAATCGCAGAGGCTCTGGTTCGTGCGCGACTGGCACTGGTAGTAGCGATAGGATGCTTCGGCGACAGAGCCATCGCGTTGTCGCTTCCAGCTCTGGCGGCGGCTGACGCCTATCAACTTGTTGTTGCAGTAGCCACAGTAGACAAGGCCGGAGAGCAGGAAGGGCGTGGCCTGCGGCGCCGAGTAGCTGCTGCGACGCGCCATGAGGCACTCCTGCACGCGGCGGAAGTCTTCGTTGGAGATGAGGGCGGGGTGACTGCCGGGCACGCGGACGCCGAAGCGGCTGTAGGTGCCCAGGTAGGTGCGATTGCGCAGGATGTCGCGGATGCTCACCATGCTCCAATTGCCACCGCGTCGGGTCTTGACGGCCTCCTGGTTGAGGCAGCGGGCGATGCGTCGGATGCCGAGCCCCTCTTGGAGATAGAGCCGGAAGATGTAGCGGACGACGACGGCTTCCTCCGGCACGAGGTCGAGGCGATGGCGATTGCCGACGCGATAGCCGTAGGGAGGGCGGCCGAGCACTTCGCCTTTGACGGCCTTGCGTCGCATGGCGGAGCGGACCTTATCGCCGACACGGCTCTGGTTGTTCTTCGTCCATGCTTCGAGGAGGCGGCCGCCAGCGTCGTCGCCGTTCATGACGAGCACCTGGGCGCCGAGGCCCTGCAGCTCGAACCAGCTCCGCGCGGCCTCCTTAACGTCGCGACCGAGACAGTCGATTGAAGGCGTGACGACCATCAGGAAGCCCTTCTCGGGGCGCTTCAGGAATTCGACGAGCTGCTGGTAGCCGGGACGCCTTTCGGCATCGACTGCAGCGCCCTCGACGAAGGAGGCGACGGCCTCGTAGCCGCGATCGCGGCAGAACTCGAGGAAGGCCGTGCTCTGCGCCGCGAGCGGTTCGCCGCGCTCCCCTGTCGCCTCTTTGAAGTAGCCTACCGCCTTCATCCGTCAGCTCACGTAGAGTATGCGCTCGCAACTGCTGCACTGCACGATTACGTCGGAGCCGCCACGGGCTTTCTGGAGAAGCGACATGGGTAGGGAGATCCGGCAGCCGCCGCAGGTGCCGCGCTCGACTTTGGCGACGGCGCGCCCCTGGTGCTTCGAGCGGAGGACGTCGTATTGCGACAGGCCAGCCGCGTCGATGCCTGCGCGCTGCTGCGCCCGGCGGCCCTCCAGTTCCTCGATCTCCGCCGTCAACTCGGCTTGCTTCTGACGGAGCTCGCGCTGCTCTTGCTCCCAGGCACCGAGAAGCGAGGCGTGCTCGCGGCGGGCGGAAGCGCGGGCCCGATCCGCCTCTTCAAGCTGCGACATCACTTCCAGTTCGCTGTCTTCGAGGACTCGCTTGTGGGCCTGGATGGATTGGATGTCCTCCTGCAGGCTCGCGAGCTCTTTCGGGTTGTTGAGGGTGCCGGCATAAAGCTTCTTCTCCAGAGGCTTTATCTTAGCCGTCAGGTCTTCAACTTCGCGCTCGGCGGCGCGGAGGCGTTTCTGAATCTCCTGCACCTCGGCGTCCCGCTCCTCGATTGATGCCGCCGCTGCTGCCACCTCTTCTGAGTCGCCGAGCTGCCCTTCGATCTCCTCCAGGGCGGCGCGACGGCTGTCGATCTCCAGGTCGGTCTCCTGAAGCTCATAGAGGTCGGATATTCTTGTCATGCAATCACAACGGGCGGGAATTGCTATCGCGTGTCAGATCGAATGGTGGGAGGGCTCTCTGTTGGCCGCAAGCAGGATTATACGGCGAGGAGCGAAACAGCCGCAAGACGACGCAGGGGCGGTTCTTCGGTTTGACCCGCGCAAACGGCGCTCTCTATAATGGAATCTGGACTTGTTCCTCGGAAGGTTGTGATTCAATAATGCTTTTCGATGTTGGCCCTTTTCTTCGCCAGCCTGCCGGAACCACGCGGGCCTATCGCCTGAGCGAACGCCAGGAGGAGTTGGACGGCATGGCAGCGGCGGACGTGCGGGGGACCGTGCAATTCTTGCGGACGCAGCGGAGTATCCTGGTCAGCGCCTGCCTGTCGGTGAGCAGCAGCGACCAGTGCAGTCGCTGTCTGGAGCCGCTGCGTACTTCGTACGCTATCGAATTCCAGGAGGAGTTCGGGCCGACCGTCGACATTGAGACGGGGCTGCGCCTAGCACCGCCGGACGATATGTTCGAGATAGACGAGCGGCAGACGCTGGACTTGAACGAGGCGATCCGGCAATATCGCCTGGCCTGGCAATCGATGAAACCGCTGTGCCGCTCGGACTGCAAGGGGCTCTGCCCGGAGTGCGGCGCGAATTTGAACCTGGCACCGTGCGCATGCTCGGTCAAGGGCGAGGACACCGTCGATCAACCTTTGGCGGCGCTACAGGAGATAAAGGCGCAGATCAGCAACAAGGAAAGGGGTAGCTAGGACTTGCCACCACTACCAAAGCGGAAATACCCGAAGTCGCGGCAGGGGAAGCGCCGCAGCCACCTGCGGATCGATAGGCCGCGGCTGACGGACTGCCCTCAGTGCCACACGCCACGCCTGCCTCATCACGCCTGTCCCGTTTGCGGGACGTACAAGGGGCGAGAGGCGATCAAGATCGAGCAAGCGGGCCTCGGCGAATAGCGCCACACCGCTTTGCGTCTCCCGTGCAGTCGAATGGAGGCATAGCCAGAGGTGGGACCCTCAACGATTAGCACTGCTTGGCTCTTCCCCGGACAGGGCGCGCAGCAGGTCGGCATGGGCCACGCGCTGGCACAGCAATCGCCGGCGGCGCGAGAGGTGTTCGAGCGGGCGGACGCGGTTCTGAGCCGGCGCCTCTCCGATATCTGCTTCGACGGGCCGGAAGATTTGCTGCGCCAGACCGTCAACACGCAGCCGGCGATCATGACCGTCAGCCTCGCCTGCCTGGCGACGGCGCAGGAGGCCGGCGATCTCCGCGAGCAGCCAAGCTACGTCGCCGGGCACAGCCTGGGCGAGTATACCGCGGCGGTAGCCGGCGGCGCGCTTTCTTTCGAGGACGGGCTGCTGCTTGTGCAGGAACGTGGTCGTCTGATGCAGGCGGCGGGCGAAGAAACCCCCGGCGGCATGATCGCAGTACTCGGTCTGGACGAAGCGGCGGCGGAGAAGCTGTGCGCGGAGAGCGGCGCCCAGATATGCAACGTCAACTCGCCGGAACAGACCGTCATCGGCGGCAGCGTCGAAGCGGTTGCCAGAGCGATGGGCCTCGCGCGCTCGTTCGGGGCACGACGGGCCGTTCCCCTTGCCGTCAGCGGCGCCTTCCACACGGAGCTGATGCAGCCGGCGGCGGTCGGTATGGCGGCGGCTCTGGCGCGAGCGTCCTTCCGCGATCTGGACGTGCCGCTGGTGACCAACGGGACGGCGACGGCAATCAGCGAGGCGTCGCTGCTGCGCGAGGAGCTGTCTTACCAGCTTACGCACGCGGTTCTGTGGCGGCAGTCGGTGGAACGGATGCTGGCGCTGGGCGTGACGGCATTCGTCGAGTTCGGGCCCGGGCAAGTGCTGTCGGGGCTGGTGAAACGAATCGAGCCTTCGGCTGCCGTGCGGACGGTAGGCGAGCGGGAGCTTCTGGAGAAGGCAGCGTCGCTGTCCACGCCGAGCGGAAGCGGCGTCGCGTAAGAGATGCCCACCAGACGACGGCAGGCGCGCACTCTGGCGCTCCAGGCGCTCTACGAGGGGGACACAACGGGCCATGACCCTCACTCGGCGCTGGAACGGTTGCTTGTCGAAGCGAACGTGCCGGAGGAGAGCGAGGTCTTCGCGCGGGAGCTGGTGACGGGCGCGGTGGAACGGCGCGCGGAACTCGACGAGGTGATAGCGCGGGTGGCACCGGCCTGGCCGCTCGAACAGATGGCGACGATAGACCGGAATATCCTGAGGCTTGCAATCCTGGAGATTTTGCTGAATAATAGGACGCCAGTGAAGGCGGCAATCAACGAGGCCGTCGAGCTTGCCAAGACCTTCGGCAGCGACAATTCAGCGAAGTTTGTCAACGGTGTGCTTGGATCGGTGAGCGCGATGGCGACGCGTTAGTCGAAGAAAGGAGTGGTAGGTGGCGACAGTTTTCGAGCGGGTACGCAAGATTATCGTAGACCAGTTGGGAGTCGAGGAAGATCAGGTAGTGCCCAGCGCTTCGTTCGTCGACGACCTGAACGCCGATTCCCTGGACCTCGTCGAGCTGATCATGTCGATGGAGGAGGAGTTCAGCAAGGACGGCAAGGCCCTGGAGATCTCCGACGAGGACGCGGAGAAGATCGTGACCGTGCAGGACGCGATCGACTATCTGAAGGACCTCGGCATAGAGGACAAGTAGAGACTCCCCGGCCACACTGCCCGAGACCAGCCTCTCTCGTTCGCGGTGTGGCACGTTCTCCCTCTGAAGAGCATAATTGGTATAGCGGTCGGCTTCACTCTCTTGGTTTGATATGGAGTTTTTCGGAGTAGGGCTGCCGGAGCTCGTGCTGATCCTCGTCCTCACGCTTATCGTTGTGGGGCCGCAGCGCTTGCCTGAAGTTGCCGCGCAACTCGGCAAAGCGATGCGCGATCTCCGACGCTACACCTCCGGCATCAACAAAGACCTCCTGGATGCCGTTCAGGAGCTGGAGCGCGAGTACAAGGAGCTTAAGGGAGAGTTGCGCTCGGTCAGTGGGGAGCTGCTTCAAAAGGCGGAGTCGCTGGGACGCGACTTGACCGACGTTTCGGACGAGGTGCGAAGGACGCTGAAGATCGAGGAGCCGCAGGCGAGGGCAGCCGCGGAGCCGACACAGGCCGGCGGCAACGGCGCATCCCACGACAGCGGCGCGGCCCCTCCCATCCAAACGACAACGGACGAGATCCGCAATGACGTTGCCCTTGAGCCGCGGGAGGACTAAAGTCCTCCCCTACGAGGCGTCCATGAGTTGGCAGATGTAGGGAGGGTGACTAGAGGTGGCGACAGCCGAGACGAGCGCCAGTAGCACAAGCAGCAGCAAAGAGCTGACCATCCTGGAACATCTCCAGGAATTGCGGCGGCGGCTCATCGTTTGCGCCATCACTATCGTTGTGGCTTTCTGCGGCTCGATGTTCTTTACCAAGCGCTTCCTGGAGTGGATCACAGCGCCGGCGAAGAACAGCCGCGGGGACGTATCCATCGTCTTCACCGACGTCATGGGCTACTGGGGCGCGTATTTCCGCGTCGCGATTCTGGCGGCAATCGCCGTCTCAATGCCGGTGCTTGTCTACGAGGCGCTGGCCTTCGTGGGACCGGCGCTGACGAAGCGGGAGAAGCGGTGGGTGTTCCCCATCGCCATCGGAGCGACCGTCTTGTTTGTGGCCGGGGTGCTCTTCGCCTACTACTTCGAGCTGCCGCCGGCGCTGGGGTTCCTGCTCCACGCCAGCAACAACATAAAGCCGATGATCAACGTCAGCGGTTATGTCGACTTCGTGACGCGGCTGATGCTGGTGACAGGTCTCGTATTCGAGCTGCCGCTGGTCGTTATGGGGCTGGCGAAGCTGGGGGTCGTGTCGTCGCGGAAACTGCTGGGCTGGTGGCGGTACGCAATCGTTCTCGCGTTCATCGTGTCGGCGATCGTGACGCCGACAATCGACCCTGTGACCCAGACTGTGGTCGCGATGCCCATGATTGTCCTCTACTTCGCCGGCATTATCCTGGCGAAGCTGGTCGAACGGTCGCGGGCGCCGGCGAATAGCTAACGCGCCTTGTCGCTTTCTCATTGACTTTCCGCTTCGGTCATGCTATTATCCGCCGAGTGGCGAGGTGATGCGCTGAGGTCGCGGTGCGAGAATGGGACGTTGTTTGGAGATGCGACCTCCGGTCCCCCAAAAAGAAGCCGCTGAGCTTCGGGGGGCCTGGGCTTCCCTCGCCTGCCGCATTTTCTAGGAGTAGACATGATCGAAGTTGACAAGAAGTCCGCGCTGACGGAGCTCAATGCCGAGATAGCGCAGTGCACTCAGTGCGAGCTGGCGGCGACGCGCAGTCGCACAGTGCCCGGCGAGGGCCGCGCGGACGCCGACATCCTCTTTATAGGGGAGGCGCCGGGCTTCTACGAGGACCAGCAGGGCCGGCCGTTCGTCGGGCCGGCGGGACAGTTCCTGGAGCAACTTCTCGGCTCGATCGGGCTGCGACGCGCCGACGTGTTCATCGCCAACGTCATCAAGTGCCGACCGCCGCAAAACCAGGACCCGCTGCCGCATCAGATCGCGGCCTGCGAGGCTTGGCTGCAGCGCCAGTTGGCGGCCATCGAGCCGAAGCTGGTGATAACGCTTGGCCGGTACTCGATGGCCAAGTTCTTTCCGGGGCAGTCGATAAGCCGAATCCACGGTCAGCCGCGACGAATCGGCGAGTTGCTGGTGGTGCCCATGTACCATCCGGCGGCGGCGCTGCATCAGGGAAGCCTGCGCCGGACGATTGAGGACGATTTCAAGAAGCTGCCGCCGGTGCTCAAGACGGCGCTGGCGGAGGAGACGTCTGCTGAGCCCGAGGTGCAGCAGATGAAGTTGTTCTAGCATAAGGAGATGGAAGGTCGCCGGGGGCGGCCGTCAAGGACGATAAGTTGGCCAAGGCAACGATGAGGTCACGGCCGGGCGGCGGCAAGCCGTCCAGTCTTACGTCGCGCCGGACGACGGGCAAGCCGCTTTCGCGACGTCGCTCGGCGGGAAGAGGACGTCGCGGCCAGACGTTCTTCTCGACGCTGCGGCCGGTGCTCTTCCGCTGGGAGGCGCTGGGGGTAGCGCTCGTGGTCGCCGCTGTTGGCGCAATCCTTTGGCTTGTCCCGGTGACCACTAACCTCGCCGACGCGCGCGATTCGCTTGTCAAGGCGCTGGGCGCGGGCGTGTTCCTGCTCATCCTCCTCCTGGGCGTCGTGGGCTGGCTGATAATCCGCCGGACGCTCTTCTCCACGTTCTATGTGTACTGGCGCACGTGGCTGGTCTCGCTCCTCGTCGCCGGGTTCGGCCTGGGCTTGCTGGCGCTCTTCCGCCCCGACTGGAAGCTCGGCGGCACGGCGCTGTCCGACGTGACGGCCGGCGGCGATTGGGGACATTCGCTGGTCTCGGCGCCCGTCGGCGTGCTTGCCTGGCTGGCGCTGGCTGTCGCGGCAGTGGCCGTCGTGTGGCCGAGGGGGTCGTTGCGCCTGCTGCAGCGAAGTCCGCGGCTGGGCGTGGCCCTCTGGCGGCTGCAACTGCCACAACGGACGTACCGATTGGCGCGACGCGCGGGCGACGCGATCTTCCCGACGGCAGTCGAGCCGGAGCCCACGGAGCCTGTCGCGATGGAGACGCTGATGTGGGCGCGAACCAACGCATCGGCGGTGGCCGAGCCGGGGACGGCGGAAGCGACGGCGACCGGGACGGAGGCGCCGGCCGCGCAGCAGGTCGCGGAGCCTTGGCAGCCGGCGCTGCCACTCGCCGTCGAAGGAGGTGAGGGCGACGCACCGCAGACGCAGCCGGGCGGCAACGGGCGCTGGGATATGCCACCGCTGGAGACGCTCCTTCCTGCCGGCAGCGAATCCGGGGAACGTCCCGATAGCGCCGCTCGCTCGCGGCTCATCGTCGACACGCTGGCGAGCTTTGGGGTTGACGCGGAAGTGGTTCAGATCAACGAGGGCCCGACGGTGACGCAGTTCGGCGTCGAGCCGGGCTGGGAGGTAAAGACACGCACCGTGCAGGAGCGCGACAGCGCCGGCCGGCCGGTCTTCGACAGAAACGGCCATCCGAAGATGCGGACGGAAGAGGTGTCGCGGACGCGGGTGCGGGTGAGCCAGATAACGTCGCTGGCCAACGACCTGGCGCTGGCGCTGGCGACGCCGTCGCTGCGCATCGAAGCGCCGGTGCCCGGGAAGCCGGTAGTCGGCATCGAGGTGCCGAACGTCACGACATCGCTGGTGACGCTGCGAAGCGTCGTTGAGAGCCCGGCGTTCCAGCGGCTGGCGGGTCGCACGAAGCTGGCGCTGGCGCTGGGCAAGAGCGTGTCGGGCGAGCCGGTGGTGGCGGACCTGGCAAAGATGCCGCACCTGCTAATCGCCGGGGCGACGGGCAGCGGCAAGAGCGTCTGCATCAACTCCATCATCACCTGCCTGCTGATGCAGTCGTCGCCGGACGACGTGCGGCTCATCATGATCGACCCGAAGCGCGTGGAGCTGGCGGCGTTCGCGCCGATACCGCACCTGGCGTTCTCGTCGATCGTCATCGACGTCGACAAGGTTGTGGGGACGCTGCAGGCGGTGATCCACGAGATGGAGAGCCGCTACCGGCGGTTCGCGTCGCTGGCGGTGCGTAACATCGAGGCGTTCAACCGCCATCCGAAGGCGCGCCTGCGGCTGCCGTACTGGGTCGTGATCATCGACGAGCTGGCGGACCTGATGATGGCGGCGCCCTACGAGGTGGAGCGTCAGGTGTGCCGGCTGGCGCAACTGGCGCGCGCGACGGGGATTCACCTGATCATCGCGACGCAGCGGCCGTCGGTGGACGTGGTGACGGGGCTGATCAAGGCGAACTTCCCGACGCGCATCGCCTTTGCGGTGTCGTCGCAGGTGGACTCGCGAACGATTCTCGACGGCGGCGGCGCCGAGAAGCTGCTGGGTCGCGGCGACATGCTGTACCAGCCGACGGACGCGGCCAAGCCGAAGCGATTGCAGGGCGTGTACGTGTCGGACCAGGAGATCGAGCGGCTGGTGGCGTTCTGGACGCAGGAGCGATTCCGCGAGGTGCAGCGTCAGGTCTACGACGACCTGCTGACTGAGGCCCGGCCGGAGGTGGACGAGCTATTCGGGGCGGACGACCCGCTGTACGAGCGAGCGCGGACGCTGGCGGCGGAGCACACGCGGGTGTCGACATCGATGCTGCAGCGGCGGCTGCGCGTGGGCTATCCGCGGGCGGCGCGTCTAATGGACATGCTGGAGGAGAAGGGGGTTGTGGCGGAGTCGGAGGGCGGGAGCTCGCGGCGGGTGCTGGTGCGGGAGGAGGAGGACGAAGAGGACGACTGATTGTTATTGTTTTTGAAAAGTTCGCGCTTTCCGAATCTGGGAAGCGCGTTTTTGTGTAATTGACCGCAAATCGGCGGCGATCTGACGGGCGCAGGAGGGCGATGTTAAGGGCAGTCGCGGCGGCTGCTCTGGTGTGTCCAGGATAGCAGGCGAGAGGGCGGACGGAAAGGGAGACGTGGCACTCTGGGATGCCGGAATGAACGGAGACTGGACTAGCGCTTGACAAACGTTCGCCGACGGCCTATTGTTGCGGCATCCCCACCAGCCTGGTGGCGCTGATAACTTTCCGGAGGTGCATGATGCGCGCTGGAACGATTCCTCGGCTGTTGCTTGTATTACTGGCGGGGTCCTCAATCTTCCCATTAGTGGTCGGTGTTCTTTCCCCAGCGCCCGGCGCTCAAGCCGCTGACGGCCCTTCCGTCATCGCCACCATCAAAACGGGCTGGGGCGGACACGACCCCTTGGGCGTGGCCGTCAACGCGAACACGAACCGCATCTATGTGGCGAACAATCTCAGCGACAACGTCTCCGTCATCAACGGCGCCAGCAACACGGTCGTCGCCACCGTGGCGGTTGGGACTCCCACTTACGCTATAGCCGTCAACCCCAAGACGAACCACATCTACGTGACGAACTGGCTCAGCGACAACGTCTCCGTCATCAACGGCGCGAGCAACGCGGTCGTCGCCACCGTAGCAGTCGGCAGTGGCCCCGAGGCCGTGGCCGTCAACCCCAGCACGAACCGCATCTACGTGGCGAACGATGGTAGCGACAACGTCTCCGTCATCGACGGCGCCGCCAACACCGTCGTCACCACCGTAGCGGTCGGGACTTCCCCCAAAGGCGTGGCCGTCAACGCGAACACGAACCGCATCTACGTGGCGAGCTTTAGGACCAACAGCGTCTCCGTCATCGACGGCCCCAGCAACGCAGTCATCGCCACCGTGGCGGTCGGGGACGGTCCCTTGGGCGTGGCCGTCAACCCCAGCACGAACCGCATCTACGTGGCGAACTACTACAGCAACAACGTCTCCGTCATCGACGGCGCCAGCAACACCGTCGTCACCACCGTAGCGGTCGGGACTAACCCGTCAAGTGTAACCGTCCCCGCCAACAGGAACCGCATCTACGTCGCAAACGAGTCGAGCAACAACGTCTCCGTCATCGACGGCGCCAGCAAGACCGTCGTCGCCACCGTAGCGGTCGGCAGTGGGCCCCGGGGCGTGGCCGTCAACCCCAACACGAACCGCATCTACGTGGCAAACGAATTCGGCGACAACGTCTCCGTCATCAACGCCGCCAGCAACACAGTTGCCGCTACGGTAGCGGTTGGCAGTAGTCCCGAGGAGGTGACCGTCAATCCCAACACGAACCGCATCTATGTGACGAACCATGACACCAACAACGTCTCAGTCATCGACGGAGGCAGCAACGCGGTCGTCGCCACCGTAGCGGCCGGGAGTTGGCCTGGTGGCGTGGCCGTCAACCCCAGCACGAACCGCATCTACGTGGCGAGCTTTGGCAGCAAGAACGTCTCCGTCATCGACGCCGCCAGCAACACAGTCGTCGCCACCGTAGCGGTCGGGAGTTTTCCGCGAGGCGTAGCCGTCAACCCCAGCACGAACCGCATCTACGTGGCCAACGTTGGCAACAACGTCTCCGTCATCGACGGCGGCAGCAACACGGTCGTCGCCACCGTAGCGGTCGGGAGTTTTCCGGGAGGCGTAGCCGTCAACCCCAGCACGAACCGCATCTACGTGGCGAACGGTGGTAGCGACAGCGTCTCCGTCATCGACGGCGCCGCCAACACGGTCGCCGCCACCGTAGCGGTCGGGAGTAACCCCTTGGGCGTGGCCGTCAACCCCAACACCAACCGCATCTACGTGGCGGACAGCCGCGATGACACGGTATCGGTTATTGAGGACACCGCCTCTCCCGCACCGGCCGGCGCTTTCACGCCCACGCCACCCCCAGCTACACCCACACCCCTCAATCTGCCGGGTGCTGGGCGCGAGGTCATGCTCCCCGCCACCGGCGTTGCTGCTGAGCCTGGATGGGTAGAGACCTCATGGTGGTGGGCCGGCGCCTATGCCGCGCTCGCCCTTGGCCTAACTGCAACGGCCGCGGCGCTGGGCGTCCAGGCGTGGTACGTCAGGAGGCGTCGCCGCGCGGGGTAGCGGCCAAGTCTACCAGGCGACTTCGTAGATCTTGTAGCGGCCGGGGAATCCCTTTATGCTGTGCTTTCCCCGGTCGACGAACTTGAACCCCGGGTACGGACCCGCCAGCTCTTTCACCAGCTCCGACATCAGTATCTGATTGCCTTTCGCCATCTCGGCGATGCGGGCCGCGAGGTTGACGGCGGCGCCGAAGAGGTCCTGCTGGTCGCGGAGGACGTCTCCAGAGTTGAGTCCCATGCGCAGGACGAGCGGTCTGTCAGGGTTGTCGCGGTTCTGCTCGGCGATCTTGCGCTGGATGTCGATGGCGCAGAGGACGGCGCGGCGGGCGCTGCCGAAGGAGACCATGAAGCCGTCGCCCTGGTACTTGACCTCGGTGCCGCCATGGTTCTGAATCTGGGCGCGGACGATCTGGTTGTGGCGCTTGAGGGCGTCGAGGGCCTGCTGGTCGCCGACGGAGGCGGTGAGGTCGGAGAAGCCCTGGATGTCGGTGAAGAGGACAGTGACGGTGGCTTCGACGGTGGCCTGGAGGGTGAGGCCGAGGGGGCGGCCGCAGTTGGCGCAGAAGCGCGAGCCCTCGGGGCTGGTGGCGCCGCAGTTGGCGCAGGTGACAGGCGCGGGCGGCGTGGCGCTGTAGCGGTCGGCGGGCAGGAGGGAGCCGGCGTGGTGGTCGATGTCCTCCATGCCTTCGGGCGGGCGGACGGGGTCGGATGACGGCATGACGTTCCTCGTCGAAGGCGCACGGTTGCCTAACATTTCACGTTAGCATGGCGTCGCAGGCTCGTCAAACGAGGGAGAATAGCGGCGTCGAGAGGCCGCAAGGGTCGTCGAATACGGGACAGTGCTTGCGCGAACCAGGGTCTTGACAATCGTCGTGCGAGGAGTATGCTTAGAACCGCTGGTGGTCGTTAGTATCCTCGGGAGGTGCATGATGCGCTCCTCACGTCTGCTCCGTCTTCTCCTTTTTCTGTCGGTTTGCGCCCTGCTGCTGATGAGGGGGCCTGGCAACAAGGCCGTGTACGGCAGCGAGTGGTGCTCAGGTTACGTGTGTCAGGAGTGGGCAGCGCGCTACGATGGCGGGGCCGGGCTATCGCCGCTATTGGCGGCAAGCGACTCGGGAAACGTATACGTTGCGGGTTCCTCGTCTAATGACGATTATCTTCTGGTCAAGTACGACGCTAGCGGCAATCAACAATGGGTCAGAACCTACAATGGCGGGGGCAGCGATGTTCCCACCGCGATAGCTCTCGACGCGTCGGAGAATGTGTACGTGACGGGCTCCTCAAGCTCAGGCGCGGGGTGGGACTACGCGACTGTCAAATATGACAGCGATGGCAATCAGAAATGGGTGGAGCGCTATCACGGCCCCGGGCAGGGACATGATAGTGCGCTTGCGTTGGCAGTGGATCCCTCGGGAGAAGACGTTTATGTGACAGGGCGGTCGTATTCGAGCACGACTGCCGACTATGCCACCATCGCTTACGACGCCGATGGTAACCAGAGGTGGGAGGCCCGGTATGACAATGGTGACTTCGATTCCGCAGACGCGATAGCCATCGATGGCGAAGGCGATGTATACGTGACGGGCTTCTCAATCGGCTCTGACGGCACCTATGCGACTATCAAATACGACAGCGCGGGAAACCAGCTGTGGGCAATGAGACATTCAGGCTGGGGCAGCGGCGCTATCGCTTTGAGCCTCGATGGTTCCGGGTATGTATACGTGACCGGCGTGGACTTCATGACAATCAAGTACAGTCCGAACGGCGATGAGGTATGGACCGCCACGCGCACTGACGCTTTCACCGGCAGCGATAACGCATACGCAGCGACCGTAGACTCCTCTGGAAACGCGTATGTGGCAGGTGGAACAGTCGGGGTGGGCACGGACACGGATTTCACAACCCTCAAATTCAACACTGACGGGTCGGAGGCGTGGGTCGCCAGCTACAACGACATCTGGAACGGTCAGGACTACGCGAGAGCCATAGCCATGGACAGCGCTGGCAACGTTTACGTCACAGGATACTCGCAGGGCTTTTCCAACGGCGCGACTGGAGGCGCCGATTACGCCACTATCAAGTATGACGCCAACGGAAATGAGGTTTGGGTAGCCCGCTACGACGACCCTGCGGGGCACCACGATTTCGCTACGGCGTTGGGCGTGATCGCGTCAGGCGATGTCTATGTAACTGGGTTCTCAGACAATGACTACGCGACCGTCAAGTACAGTCAGACCTCTCCGCCATGGCCGACATTCACACCTCTTCCTACGTATACACCGACGCCAACTGCCACTCCGACAAGCACGCCGACGGCGACCAAGACTCCGGGTGGGATTGGGCCGGACCTGATGGTCGAAGACATGTACTCGGCCCAGACGATGGAGAACTACTGCAACACGCCGGCGGGTCTGATCGTGGTTGTCAAGAACGACGGCACATCGGCGGCGGGCATTTCGACTACCGCCGTCACAGGTGGCATGGATGGCTATCCCGTGTATCTGTACACTCCTGCCCTCGGTCCCGGCCAGTCCGTCGCACTGTTCGCTTACAAGGGCAGTGGCACCCTCACGGCTATGGCCGACTACGACAACATCGTGCACGAGAGCGACGAGAGCAACAACTCCCTGACAAAGGACGTCTACCTAATCACGTTGCCAACTTGCACGGCGACTCCTCCGGTAACGCCAACGGCGACTGCCACGCCGATCCCCGTCGGCACGCCGGATCCGGCCGGCGTCGGCGGGATTGCGGAGCCGCCGGAGGACTTTGGTGGAACACACGGGGGCGGCGGACTGCCGATTGGCGCAATCGCGATGTTGGCGGGCGTCGCTGTTGTCGCGGGGAGTGCGGGCGGATGGTACGCGAGGAGGCGGTTCGGGCGTCAGCGGCGGTAGCGGCCGCGACGGCCACCGCCATTGCCGCGGAAGAGCGGCCCGGGACGGCCCTCGGCCTTCGCGAACTCGTGGAGGGCGTCGGGCTCGCCGATCAACTGCTTGCGTAGCTCCACGATCTCGTCGCGCAGGAGGGCCGCGCGCTCGAACTCCAACTGCTTTGCCGCCGCTTTCATCTGGCTCTCCAGGTCGGCGATGACGCGCGGCAACTCCTCTTTGGGCAGCGCGCCGGTGGCGTACGGCGCCCGCTCTTCGGCGACCTTCTTCACGCGATCAGTTATGTCACGTATCGCCTTGCGGATGCCCTGCGGCGTTATGCCGCGCTCTTCGTTGTAGGCGATCTGGATGCTGCGGCGGCGGTAGGTCTCGTCGATGGCCTGGCGCATCGACTCCGTGACGGTGTCGGCGTACATGATGACGGCGCCATCGATGTGGCGTGAGGCGCGGCCGATGGTCTGGATGAGGGAGTCGCGGGAACGCAGGTAGCCCTCCTTGTCGGCGTCGAGGATGGCGACGAGGCTGACCTCCGGCAGGTCGAGTCCTTCGCGCAGGAGGTTGATGCCGACGACGACATCGTGGACGCCGGCGCGCAGGTCGCGTAGGATCTCGACGCGCTCGAGGGTGTCGATCTCGGAGTGGAGGTAGTGAGTGCGGACGCCCATCTCGATGAGGTAGTCGGCGAGGTCTTCCGCCATCTTCTTCGTCAGGGTGGTCACCAGGACGCGCTGGTCACGCTCCACGCGGAGGCGTATCTGGTCGAGGAGGTCGTCGATCTGGCCGGCGGTCGGCTTCACTTCGACTGAAGGGTCGATGAGGCCGGTGGGCCGGACGATCTGCTCGACGACCTGGGCGCTGTGCTGCTTCTCGAACGGCCCGGGCGTGGCGGAAACGTAGACGACCTGGCTGATGTGGTCTTGGAACTCGTGGAAGTTGAGCGGCCTGTTGTCCAACGCCGAGGGCAGCCGGAAGCCGTAGTCGACGAGCGTCTGCTTGCGGGAAAGGTCGCCGAAGAACATGCCGCGCACCTGCGGAATGCTGATGTGCGATTCGTCGATGAACATCAGGAAGTCGTCGGGGAAGTAGTCGAGCAGCGTCCAGGGGGTGCTGCCGGCGGGACGGCGGGCCAGGTGGCGGGAGTAGTTCTCGATGCCGGAGCAGTAGCCGGCCTCGCGCAGGCTTTCCAGGTCGTAGTTGGTGCGCTCCTCAAGGCGCGCCGCCTCCAGCAACTTGTCCTGCGCCCGCAGCTCGGCGACGCGCTCCGTCAGCTCGGCCTGGATGTCGACGATCGCGGCGTTGAGCTTGTCCTGCGAGGTCACGAAGTGCTTCGCGGGGTAGATGTCGATGCTGTCTCGCTCGGCCAGGAGCTCGCCGGTCAGCGGGTCGAGCTCGATGATGCGCTCGACTGTGTCGCCGAGGAAGTCGATGCGAACGGCGGTCTCTTCGTAGGCGGGCATGACCGTCAGGGAGTCGCCGCGAAGTCGGAAGTGGCCGCGGGTGAGCGTCATGTCGTTGCGATCGTACTGCATGTCGACGAGGCGGCGGACGGCGCGGCCGCGGTTGAAGGCTTCGCCGGCGCGGAAGGTGAGGGTGAAAGCGTGGTACTCCTCCGGCTCGCCGAGGCCGTAGATGCAGGAGACCGAGGCGACGATGAGCACGTCGCGGCGCTCGAAGAGGGCGCGGGTGGCGGCGTGGCGCAGCTTGTCGATCTCGTCGTTGATGTCCGCGTCCTTGGCGATGTAGGTGTCGGTGCGCGGGACGTAGGCTTCCGGCTGATAGTAGTCGTAGTAGCTGACGAAGTACTCGACGGAGCTCTCGGGGAAGAAGTCCTTGAACTCGGAGGCGAGCTGGGCGGCAAGCGTACGGTTGGGCGCGAGGACGAGCGTCGGGCGCTGGACGCGGGCGACGACGGAAGCCATGGTGAAGGTCTTGCCGCTGCCGGTGACGCCGAGTAGCGTCTGATGCTTGATGCCGCGGGTCAGGCCGTCGACGAGGCCGTCGATGGCCTGGGGCTGGTCGCCGGTGGGCGCGAAGTCGGAGACGAGCTTGAAGTCGGGCATTGCATGTCTAGTTTACCCGATTGGTCGGGATTCCCCAATCGACTCCCACGCCCCCTTCCGGGCACATCAACGCCGATCTTCCCACCCTCCCGCCCAGAAAGGCTATTAGGAATCAAAGGGACACCCCTTGAACCCCGGCAGAGGGAAGTCTCCCTTGTATCTTTACGGTCGTTGTATTCTTTGTGGGGATCGGGAGGCATGCCTCCCGATCCGGAGTGCGATAGACCGATTGCCCTCTGGTCCACCAGAGACCGTTGCAGAGCGGGGGTCATC
>JBEKKV010000019.1:0-36669 GCA_050010555.1 Dehalococcoidia bacterium | reverse complement strand
GGACGGAGCGCAGGAGGATGATGAACAGGAGGTCGGGGAAGGCGTAGGTGACGTCGGTGAGGCGCATGAGGGCGCTGTCGCCGACGCGTCCGCCAAGCGCCGCGGCAACGCCGACGGAGACGCCGATGGCGAGGACGATTATCTGGGCGCCAACGCCGATCTCCAGCGAGATGGAGACGCCGGTCAGGACACGGCTCCAGTTGTCGCGGCCCAGGTAGTCGGTGCCGAAGAAGTGCGACCAGGACGGGCCTTCCATGACGTGCTGATAGAGCTGGTCGCTGTAGCTGTAGCGAGCGATCGCCTGGGTGAAGGCGGTGCTGGCCGACAGAAGCGCAAGCAGTAGCAGGATGACGACGGCGAGCATCGCCATGCGGTTGCGGCGCAGAGCACGAAAGGCGTCGCTCCAGAGGCCGCGGGCTCTCATCGGCGGGCCGTTGGCGTCTTCGAACGTTCCTGTCTGATAGGCGACTTCCTGCACGGCTCCTACCTGTAGCGAATGCGCGGGTCTACCGCCGCATACAGCACGTCGACGATGAGGTTCGCGACCGCGATGACGGCGGCGTAGAAGAGCGTCGAGCCCATGATCATCGCGTAGTCGCGGTCGGCAACGGCTTCGACGAAGGCGCGGCCGACGCCGGGAATGGAGAACACGCGCTCGATGATGAACGACCCGGTTACGAGCATGGCGGCGCACGGGCCCATCACCGTGAGCACGGGGACCATCGCGTTCTTGAGGCCGTGTCGCCAGACGACCGTCAGCTTCGAGAGGCCTTTCGCGCGCGCCGTCCGCATGTAGTCCTGGTTGAGCACCTCGAGCATGCTCGCGCGCGTCACCCGAGCGATGAACGCAGCCGGAAGCATGCTCAGCGCAAGGACGGGCAGCACTAGCTTCCGCCACTCCCAGGCGGAGGGGTCGAGCGTATGGCTGAACTGGATGGGCCCTCCCCAGCCGAGGATCTCGAACCAGCCGAGCTTGACGCCGAAGACGACGACCAGGAACGACGCCAGCACGAAGCTCGGCAGCGCGGCGCCGGCCGTCGCGAAGAAGACGCCGAAGTAATCGAGAAAGCGGTTGTGGTTGAGCGCCGACAGGACGCCCAGCGCCAGGCCGACGACCGAAGCGACGACAAAGGCCAGCACGCCGAGTTGCGCGCTGACGAAGAAGCCATCGCGGATAAGCTGCGAGACGTCGCGGTCGCCGCGGAAGGACAGGCCGAGGTCGAGGTGCAGCAGGTTCCAGAGATAGAGCAAGTACTGCTTCCAGAGCGGCTGGTCGAGGTGATAGCGGCGGTTGAGGGCGTCGACGATGTTCGCGGGCAGGGCCTTGTCCTGGGTGAACGGGCCGCCCGGGACGAGGTGCATCAGGAGGAACGTGATGGTGGCCACGGCCCAGAGGACGGGGATGAGCTGGAGAACTCTCCTGATGATGTAGCCGGCCATCTCAAGCCAGCATGGGGCCCGTTCCGGGACCCCACGCCTTTTCCTTGCTTACGGCATCTTCTACTGCGCCTTGATGAACCAGCACTCCGGACACCAGTTGCCCGGCATCGCTGCGTCGATGGCGCCGTTGGGGCGGACGCCGCCGACCTTGGAGTTCACCAGGTACAGGACTGCGCCCTGCCAGAGCGGCGCCACGCCGCAAAGCCTGGTCACGACCAGCGTCTCCGCCTCCTGCAGGTCTTTGATCCGGGTTGCGTTGTCGGTCTCGGCGCCGGCGGCGGCGAGCTTGGCGTCGATGTCCGGGTCGTTGCAGGCGTGCTGGTTGTTGGCGCCGTCGGTGTTGAAGACGCCGATGAGCGAGTTCTCGGGATCAGGGTAGTCGTTCTGCCAGCCGCCCTGGAACAGCTCGAAGTTGCCCGAGTTGTAGAGGTCGGCGCCGGTCGCGCGGTCGGCGGCCTGGATGTCAACGTCGATGCCCAGGACCTGCTTCCAGGCCTGCTGCAGGAACTGGCCTTCGGCCTGGCGGACGGGGTCATCGGCGACCGTCAGCGTCAGCTTCGGGAAGCCCTGGCCGTTGGGATAGCCGGCGTCGGCGAGCGCCTGTTTCGCGGCGTCGGGGTCGTAGCCGATGATGCTCTGGAAGGCGTCGTTGCCCTGGTAGCCGGGCAGGCCCTGCGCGAGCCAGTAGGTGGCGGGCAGGTAGGCGCCATTGTAGACAACGTTGACTAGCGCGTCGCGGTCGATGGCGCGGGAGAGCGCCAGCCGGACGTTTGGATTGGCCAGCACCGGGTTCTGCATCTGCATTTCGACGGCGCTAATTCGCAGGGAGCCGACCTGCAGGTATTCGGACTTCAGCGTCGAATCGTTCTGGATGGTCGGGATGTCGGTGGCGGCCACCTGCGTCATATCCAACTCGCCGGTCTGGAAGGCGTTGAACGCCACTTCCATGTCGTCGATGAACTTGATCGTCACCTTCTGAAGCTGCGGCTTGGGATCGAGCGCCCAGTTCGGGTTTGGCGCGAGGGTCGCGTGGTCTTTCGCGACGAACTCCGTCAGCGTGTAGGGGCCGTCGACGACTATGTTCGCCGGGTCCGTCCAGTTGGCGCCGTACTTATCGATGACGTCCTTCCGCAGCGGGTAGGTGGGCCATAGCGACATGATTGTCGTGAAGGTGGGCTTCGGCGCCGTCAGCGTCATCTGGAGCGTTTTGGCATCGAGCGCTTTGACGCCGACGCCATCGGCCGTGCCCTGACCGTTGAAGTAGTCGTCGCAGCCGACCAGGTCGAGCATGCCCGCGCCGAGCAGGTACTGGTACGGCGCCGCTACGTCGGGGCTGCACTCGCGCTTGAGGCTGTACTCGAAGTCCTGCGCCGTCAGCGGCTGGCCATCGGACCACTCGAGGTTGTCTTTCAGGGTGATTGTGTAGACGTTGCCGTTCACCTGGGGCTCGTCGGCCGCCATGGCAGGCACGGCGACAACGTTGTTGCTGGAGTCGAGTTGGAGCTCGTAGAGGCCGCGGAAGAGCATTCGCTCGATGGCGACGTCGCCCTCGAAGTTGGAGAGCTGCGGGTCGAGGAACTCGGGCTCACTGCTCTGGGCGACCAACACCTGTTGGTCCGCCGGCGCCGCCTTGTCGACGGTGATCGTCTGGGACATCTTGGCTTCGCTTCCGCCGCAGGCGGCGAGCGCGAGGCAGAAGAAGGCAGCTAGCGCTGTCAGGAAGATGAATGAGATGTTCCTCCGCATGGATTGGTCTCCTTTCAGACGGCGCTCCCGCCCGGAACTGCTCAAACTGCTCTGGGTCCGGCACCCGGCACGGGACGCAAGGCCATGCGCGTCGCGAAGACGCGAATCGACGGCGGAGGATCCCAGCCAATGAAGTATCGGCCGGATCAGCGCATGTCTTGACGCCATCGGGGCCTGGCGAGAGCAATTCTTGTGAATTGCCGCAGGCGCGCCGGGCTCGCTCTTCACGGGCTGTTTACGTGCTGGCTGTTACGATTCATGGTTCCTTCACATAAAGGCGGTATTGTACGGGGGAAGCGATTCGGGAATGGACGCCCGCATCGAAGGGATAGGGGTTGCCGCCGGGTCGTCCCGACGGTCTCGCTGGAGCCGATGGCACGCTTGCCTGGAGTAAGACTACGAGGTCTTGCCGGGCGTAAGTGGGGAGCTAGAGCGCACCGGCTTCGCCGAGTGGCGGCAGCGCGGCTTATCAAGGACTTATCAGCAGCCGTCGTCAGGACAGGGAGGCCCTGCCTATCCCTCCCTTGCACCGTGCGCGATGTCGCCCGTGATGAGCGCGCGCTCCTAACGGGGACCGAGCGGAGAGTCGGAATGTGGCAACGCCGCGGGTGAAGCGGTCTGAGTCTCGGGAGCAGCAGCCGTCGCAGGGCGAGAAGGAGAGGCGGGAGCGCAAGCAGCGCGTCCTGTCGCACGCGGCGCCGTCCACGACCTCCGCAATCGCCGACGCAATCGTCCTCAAAGACGGGCCCATCTTCTTGCTCACCAATCCCGACGGCAACATTCCGATCAACGACGGCCACGGCCTTGGGCTGTACTATCGCGACTGCCGCTTTCTGAACGGCTACGAGCTGCTGATCGCCGACGCCCACGCACCGGCTCTTGTCGGCACGGCGGCGGCGGGCTTCAAGGCGGTGTTCGAGCTGACGAACCCGGATTTCGAGACGAAAGACGGCGGGACGGTCGGGAAGGAGAGCATCGGCATCAAGTGGGAGCGGATGATAGACAGCGAGCGCTCGGCGCTGCGCGACGTCATCACGCTGCAGAACTTCGCGATGGCACCGCTCGATTTCACGCTCACCTTTCGTTTCAGCTCCGACTTCGAGGACATGTTTTCGGTCCGCAGTCTGATGGTGAAGCGGCCGGGAAAGCTCAACCCACCTCATTGGGACAAGTTCATCCTCTTCTTCTCATACGACGGCGCCGACGGCGTGTATCGCGGCGTGAACGTTCGCTTTTCGCCGACGCCGGACCGCAGGGTTGGGGGCAAGGCGCAGTTCGATATCTCGCTCCAGCCGGGAGAGACGAAGGAAGTGGTAGTTTCCCTAGTCGTCGTTGAGTCGAAGGACAAGCAGGAGATACAGCCGCGGCCGTGGGAGATGCCCGACCTGAAGCGCATCGAGGCGCTGCTGCACCGCTCCGCCGGCGACTGGCTGAAGCGGCAGACGGCGGTGAACAGCGATAGCCTGGCGCTTACCCGCCTCATCGAGCGGTCGTTCCGCGACCTGCGGATGCTCCGCAATACGCTGGACGGGCGGGAGTACTTCGACGCCGGCGTCCCCTGGTTCGTGACGCTCTTCGGCCGCGACAGCCTGATTACCGCCATCCAGTCGCTCGCGTACGACCCCGACATCGCTGAGAACGTGCTGCGCCTTCTGGCCGCATACCAGGGGAAAGAGGTGGACGGCTGGCGCGACGAGCAGCCGGGCAAGATCATCCACGAGCTGCGGGTCGGCGAGCTGGCGAACCTCGGTGAGATACCGCATTCCCGCTACTACGGCACCGTCGATGCGACGCCGCTGTTCCTCATCCTCGTGGGGCTGCACGCGAGATGGACGGGCAGCCTGGACTGCTTCCGCGATCTGCGCGGCAACGTGGAGAAGGCGCTGGAGTGGATCGACCGCTACGGCGACGTCACGGGCGACGGCTTTACGCAGTACGAGTCGGCCTCAGGGGACGGGCTGGTTAACCAGGGGTGGAAGGACTCCGGCGACGCGCTCTTCCGCGAGAACGGAGAACTGGCGAAGCCGCCGATCGCCCTGGTGGAGGTGCAGGGCTACGTGTACCGCGCGAAGCGGCTGATGGCGGAGGTGTACCGCCGCGCCGGCGAGCCGAGCGTCGCCGATCGCCTGGAGCGCGAGGCGGAGGAGCTGCGGAATCGCTTCGAGGAGAGGTTCTGGCTGGAGGACAAGGGGTTCTACGCCTTCGCGCTGGAGGAGGGGATGCGTCCCATCGGCGTCGTCGCCTCGAACATGGGGCAGGCGCTGTGGACGGGCATTGTGAGCGAGGAGAGGGCGAAGAAGGTCGCCGAGCGGCTCATGCAGCCCGACATGTACAGCGGCTGGGGGATACGCACTCTCTCGGAGGCAGCGCGCCGCTATAACCCCGTCGGCTACCACCTGGGGACCGTCTGGCCGCACGACAACTCGATTATCGTCGCCGGTTTCCGTCGCTACGGCCTGGACGAGGCGGCGCGAGGGGTAATGAAGGGCGTCTGTGAGGCCGCGACGTACTTCTCGCACTACCGCCTGCCTGAGCTGTTCTCCGGATTCTCGCGGCAGGACTACGAGGTGCCCGTCGCCTACCCGGTTGCGTGTCATCCGCAGGCGTGGGCGGCGGGATCTGTCCCCTTCCTGGTAGAGACGCTGCTGGGCCTGGTCCCCGACGCGTTCGAGAAGCGGCTGCGCATCGTCCGGCCGACGCTTCCGGACTTCGTTCACGACCTGGAGTTGCACGACCTGCGCGTCGGCGACGCCCGCGCGGACCTTCGTTTCGAGCGGACGGAGGAGACGCGGGTGGCGGTGGACGTCCTCAGGATCGAGGGCGAACTCGAAGTGATGGTGCAACCGGCGACGCCGGAGAAGTGACGCGGACGACGCGGGTCGCGGGCCTTCACCACCCTCTACGTAAGGGCGCTGGCGATAAGGCCGCCCAGCAGGATGCAGAGGACCGCCGCCGTTATCAGCGTGAAGACACGGTCGCCTTCGCGGAGGAAGAGGAACAGGCTCATCGCGACCCGCGCGATCGGTGTCAGGATGAGCGCCAGCAGCCCCAGGCGGATGATCGACTTGCCGTCGGCGCGGAGGACGCTGTGCAGGATGGAGCCGAGGTTCGCCGCCATGCGCTGCTGATCGACGAGGCCGCTCAAGGATTGGCCGCTGCCGCCGCCCTTCGCCAAGAAGAGCGTGAGCCCGGCGAGGATTATCGCCGTCGCCAGCAGGACGCCGAAGAGGAGGACGCGGCTTATCCACAGCTCCATCGGGCGGCCGCCGTATCGAACGTGAGTCGAGGGCACGTCTTTCATCTACGCCACCCCCAGGCCGCGCAAAAGCATTTCGACGCCGACGCCGACTAGCACGGGGATGAATATCAGACGCACCGTGACGTTCGGGAAGCGCACCAACAGTTGCGCGCCGCCCGAGGCGCCGATCAGCACGCCCAGCGCCACGGGCGCCGCCACCGCCGGCACGACGTCGCCGCGCCAGAAGTAGACGCCGGCGCTCGCGGCCGCCGTGACACCGATCATGAAGTTGCTCGTCGCGGTCGAGACCTTCATCGGCAGGCGCATCAGCGTGTCCATGGCGAGCACTTTCAGCGCGCCGGCGCCAATGCCCAAGAGTCCGGAGAAGACGCCGGCGAAGTACATCATCGAAAAGCCCGCGGGCACGCCTCGCACCTGGTAGGCGACCTCTTCGCCGATGACGCGGTCGGGATAGCTGCCGGCGAGCCGCAAGACGCCCGCCCACCGGTCGTTGAGGACGCCGTGCGGCAGCTCTTCGCCGATGCGTCGCGCCGTTGGCGCCGCCGACACGAGCAGCACGACGCCGAACAGAACGTAAAGGGCGCCGCTGGGAAGGTACGTCGTGAGATAGGCGCCGCTCAGGCCGCCAAGGGTGGTCCCCAACTCCAGCAGCATGCCGATGCGAATGTTCGTCAGGTGGTCACGGACGTAGGCGGCCGCGGCACCGCTGGAGGTGGCGATTATAGAGACGATGCTGGCGCCGATGGCGACGCGGATGTCCAGGCCGAAGCCGATCGTCAGGAGCGGCACGATGAGCGCGCCGCCGCCCAGGCCCGTAAGCGAGCCCATCATGCCAGCGAGAATGCCGGCACCGAAGATCACGCCTATCGACTGATCAGCGGACATTTCGTCCTTCCGGCCGCCCTTCTCCCGACGCCGGAGCCGCCGCCAGCTCCTGCGACGGCTTTGGTCCGCGCAACGCCGAGAAGATGATGCCGACTACGAGCACCGCGACCGCAGCATAGATCGCTATGTGCAGGCCGTCGAGGAAGACGGGCGTCACCTTGCCGGTAAGAGTTGGGTTGTAAGCCGCGGCCTCGAGGTCGCCGGTGAAGCCGTGGCTTGTGAGCTTGGAGGCCATAATGGCGCCCCAGACGGCGATACCCAGCGAGCTGCCGGCGTTGCGAATCGTCGCGATGAAGCCGGAGGCGATGCCGTACTGGTGGCGCGGCACGGAGGCGAAGATGAAGTTGTTGTTCGGCGATTGGAAGAGCCCCAGCCCGAGACCGATGAGGATGAACGTTCCTATGAGCGGAAGGTCGGTTTGGCCGGCGGTTGTGGTGCGCACGAGGAAGAGGAAACCGGCAACGATGATCAGAAGACCGGCGGTGGAAAGTCCCCGCGATCCGTATCTGTCTGAGAGACGGCCGCTGATCGGCGCGACCAGCGCCATCGCCAGCGGAACGGTAGTCAGGAGCACGCCGGCGCCCCTGGCGCTCATGCCGCGGACGATCTGCAGGTAGAAAGGCAGCAAGAAGACGGGGATCTGCTGGCTCGTGAAGCTGCAGAACAGGGCGGTCGAGCCCGCAGAGAAGCCCCAGATTCGGAAGAGACTCAGGCGCATCGTCGGGAAGGCGGCCCGAAGCTCAACGGCGACGAAGGCGACGACGAGGATGGCGCTGGCCACGAACATCGCAACGATAAACGGGGAGCCCCAGCCCATCGATGAGCCCTGGTTGAGCGCGAAGAGGAGGGCGAAGAGGAAGACGGCCCAGAGGACCGACCCCGGCCAGTCGAAGGGCTCACGGGCACGGGTCGCGACCGCGATGTGGCGCTCCTGGAGCACCGCCAGCGCGAACGGGATGGCAAGCAGTCCCACGGGGATAGCGATGTAGAAGACCCAGCGCCAGCCGAGCGCGTCGGTTATCAGGCCGCCGAGAGTCGGGCCGGCGACGAGGCCGGCGGCGACGATTGTGCCGTTGAGGCCAAGCGCTGTGCCGCGCTCTTGGGGCGGGAAGACGGCCGCGGTGATGGCGACGCTGTTCGCCTGGATCATGGCGCCGCCGATGCCGGCGAAGGCGCGCGCGGCCGTGAGGTCGATGACGGTGCGCGACATGCCGGCGGCCAGGTTGCCCACCACGAAGACGACGAATCCGGCTATATAGACCTTCTTCCGGCTCGTCAGGTCGGCGAGGCGCCCGAAAGCCAGCAGCAGCGAGGTTATCGTCAGCAGATAAGCCAGCACGACCCACTGGATGGCGTCGAAGCTCGTGTTCAGGCCAGCCATGATGCGCGGCAGGGAGATGTTGACGATGCTGACGTCCAGCGTCGACATGAAAATGCCGATGGATACGGCCGTGAAGGCCCACCACTTGTAGTTGGGACCCTCGGACAGCGCACCCAGGCGGTCCAGTCGCCGTTGGACGTAATGCAAAGGTATCTCCCTGTTTCAGGCGGTTTCTCCAAGGGTAGCCGAGGCGGGAGTCACCATCAAGAAGGTAGCGGCGGCGGGGCGCGTCGCCATTTGCTATACTCAGACCATGAGGCGGATGATTATCGTCCGTTACTGGGGTGAGACGGAGCCGCGCTGGGAGCGGGGCAACGTTCCCTGGATATTCCGGCTTGCGGTGCGCTGGGGCTTCACGATGCTGGCGCTGCTGGCCGCTGCCGCGCTGGTCCGCGGCGTGGACGTCGACGGCTGGCAGGCGCTATTGCCGGCGGCGGCGATCTTCATGGTCGCGCGGGCGATCCTGCGGCCACTGTTGATCCTTCTAACGTGTCCGCTGGAGATCCTGACGCTGGGCCTGTTCACCGTCGTCATAAACGCGCTGGTCTTCGCGTTCACGGCATGGATATCTGGCAAGCTTAGCATTGGCTTTCACGTCGATGGGTTCGTGGCGGCGCTGCTGGGGTCGCTGGTGGTTTCCGGCGTCTACTTTATAGCCGCCGGGGTCCTGCGCCGTCGATTGATGCGGGGTCGATTCTTGAGCGCGTGACTAGGCTCGCTGTAGGGTCGCCGCCGAGGCTGGAAAGCCCTCGGCTACGGTTGAAAAGACCCGGCTACGGTTGCTAGCCTCTAGGGCGAGCGTCGCCAGGGCGCGCGGACGACGACGAGGCCTGCCGCCAGGACGAGAAGCGTCCAGGGGACGGCGGCCTGCGCGATTGCCAGCCCCGTCAGGGCGAGGAGACAGGCGGTGAGCGCGGCAATCTCTGCGCCGCGTCCCGGCCAGCGAGCCGCGGTGCTTCGAATCAGCGCTCGTACCCACGTGACGAACGCTTCCCAGCCTAGAGCCCAGGCGTCGGGCTGCGGCCGCGACTCGATGATCTCCAGTGGAGCAAGCCGCTCGCGACTCGTCAGCACCGAGTAGGCTTCGTTCAGCTCCAGCAGCCGCTCGCGCGCGTTCGACTTCTGTCCGGAGACCTCGCGGCATTCGTGCGCCTGCTGCCAGTACGCTTCCTCGACCTCGCGCGGGCGGGCGGGCGGAGTGATATTGAGGACTTTGTAGGCTTCGCTCTTCTTCACGGATTCTTCAATCGGGAGGTGTAAAGACCTCTCCCACGTTTCACGGGTTTCCTCGGGAGGTCTAAAGACCTCCCCTACAAAGGCAACCATGGCCTCCAATGAATAATCGGCTGAACGGACGATGTGTGCAGAGCGGCAGGAGGGTTTCCGCGGCGGAGATGGGATTCTTGTCTAGCAGCCGCCGTTGACGTGCAAAAGCCGGATGAAGTTGGTGTGGCCGGGCGGACCCTGCGGCGCCGTACCGACGACGACCGCAATCCCACCGTCGGCGACGACCTGCCGCGCACCGAGCTCGCGGGCGATGCAGTTGAACATCTCCTCGCCGCGAATGCGCTGCTCTATCACCAGCGGCACGACGCCGCGCCAGAGCGCCAGCCTGCGGGCTATCGGCTCGCGCTCCGTCAGTGCGAAGATGGGCGACGGCGGACGCAGCTTGGAGAGGATCTGCGCTGTCCGGCCGGAACGGGTGTGCGCGGCGAGGGCGCTCGCCTCGATGTCGCGGACGAGCGTGACGGCGGCGTCGCAGACGGCGTGGGCGTGCGTGCGGCGATACCTCACGCCTGTGGACATGACCGGCATCGCCAGCGTCTCGGCTTCGCGGATGATACGGTCCATCGCCTCCACCGACGCTACGGGGTAGCGGCCGACCGCCGTCTCGGCGCTGAGCATCACCGCGTCCGTGCCGTCGAGCACCGCGTTTGCGACATCCGAGGCTTCGGCGCGCGTGGGCGAAGGATTGCGGGTCATGGAGTCGAGCATCTGCGTGGCGGTGATGACGGGCTTGCCGAAGTAGTTTGCGCGCTCGATGATGCGCTTCTGGGCGACCGGCACCACCTCCGCCGAGACCTCGATCGCCAAGTCGCCGCGGGCAACCATCACGCCGTCGAAGGCGCGGAGCACGGCATCGAGGCGGCCCAGCGCCTGCGGCCGTTCGATCTTCGCGAGTAAGGGGACCCTCTGGCCGCTTTCGGCGATGATCCGGCGGGCTTCGCGGGCGTCCTCCGGGCCGCTGACGAAGCTGAGCGCGACCATGTCTACGCCGTGCGAGAGGCCGAATCGGAGGTCGTCGCGGTCCTTGTCCGTCAGGCCGGCGATGGCGATGCGGGCCTGGGGCAGGTTGATGCCCTTGTGCTCGGCCAGCCTGCCGCCGTGGACGACCGTGCAGCGCACTTCGTCGCCGGCTACGCGCTCGACCCGCAGCTCGAGAAGGCCGTCGTTGATGAGGACGCGGTCGCCGGCGGCCACCGCCTGCGGCAACTGCGCGAAGTTCGTCGAGACGCGCTCCGCCGTGCCGGCCACGGGCTGGGTGGTCAGGATGAGCGACGCGCCTTCGTGCAGCACGACGGCGTGTCCGTCGACGAGGGGGCCGGTGCGGATGCGCGGGCCCTGGAGGTCCTGCATGACGGCGACGACGCGGCCGGTCGCGTGGGCGAGCTGGCGGACGCTCGTGATGCGGGCGGCATGGGAGTCGGTGGTGTCGTGGGAGAAGTTGAGGCGGGCGACGTCAGCGCCGGCTTCGAGGAGGTGGCGGAGCGTTTCGCCGTGGTCTGTCGCGGGGCCCAGGGTGATGACGATCTTCGTCCTGCGGAATGCGGGCATCTTGCGCCTCCACTCAGCATGATACTCCAAGCTGGCGGCGCCGTCCCATCGGCCGACGAAGGTTGCCAGATGTGCTAATATTTGACCGCTTCGCCTGCATCCGGGATCATCACGGCAGCGCGAAAGGAAGGTCGATCTGAAGGCGATTTCAGGCAGAAAAGCAGCGGGGTTGGCTGCCGCGCTGTGCGCTGCGGCGCTCGTGGTGACGGTTCTCCTTGCTTCAGGCGTGCTTCGCGGCGGCCGGGCGGCGCAGCCTGCTGGTCCGCAGCCAGGCGGACAGGACACAACTGACTTCAACCATGCTCAGCGCGTCGATGCGTCCCCCAGCCACGACGGGATCACGCTTCAGGTCACGGGGTTCGTGGCTGATGAGACGCAGACGGTGGTTTCCTACATCCTGACTGGTCGGGAAAGCGAAGGGATCGCCCAGAGCGGCTCGGGTGTCTTCCTCATCGATGCCGACGGGAACAGCTATCGCTTTTCGAGCGGGACGACTGATTCGAGTGATCGCCGGCGTGAGACCGCGGTATTCCCCGCCATCCCGGCAAAGGCGGGAAAGCTTGCTCTCCAGTTGGAAGACCTCACGATCCTTCCCGTAGAAGTGGGAGGGGAGATGACGCAGGTTTCCGGGGTGTGGAAGGCCGAGTTCGATTGGGACGGCAAGCCCGCATCGCCGGGACCGACGGTGGAAGTGACGGCCGCTCCGCAGCCTTTCGGGCCCGGCTCGATCACGGTGACGTCGATTCAGCAGGCGGCGACCGAAACGGTCATAAGCGGCGTGCTGGACGGGTTCACGGCAGACGCGATCCAGGACATGGACTGCATGGCTCAGCCGCTGGTTACGGCGGACGGCGCTTCGGTTCCCTGGACGGGCTGCCGGGGAGGGTTCGGAGATGGGGATCGCTCCTTCGAAATCCGGTATCCGCCGACTTCCGGGAAGGTGACCTTGACGCTCGTTCTGAGCTTTCCCGAATTACACAGCCCGCCGGAGCCCACGCTGTCGCCCGGCTTTGCGGAGGCTGCGGGCGCGAAGGCCACGTTTGAGCTCGACCTTCCGGCGCGCGAGAACTAGGTCCGTCGCATCTCTACCCTGAACGCTGCCCAGATATAGCCCCAATCCGTCCTTCTTTCCTATACTGTCGGAAAGCCGCCAGGAGATGGCTAATGTCGCAATACATCCTTTCGCTCGATCAGGGGACCTCGAGCTCCCGCGCCGTGCTCTTCGACGAGGCGGGAAAGCCGGTCGTCGAGGCTAATCTTCCTTTCCGGCAGATCTACCCGCAGGCCGGCTGGGTGGAGCACGACCCCGAGGAGATATGGTCTTCTCAGCTCGACGCGGCCAGAGAGACGCTGCACAAGGCCGCTCAGACTGGCATCGAAGCCTCGGACGTCGCCGCAGTCGGAATAACGAACCAGCGGGAGACGACGATGGTCTGGGAGCGCGCCAGCGGCCGGCCGGTGTACAACGCCATCGTCTGGCAGTGCCGGCGCACGGCTGCGATGTGCGACGAGATGCGCGCGCGGGGACTGGAATCGTTTGTGCGCGAACGCACGGGGCTGGTCATCGACGCGTACTTCTCGGGGACAAAGCTGCGCTGGATTCTGGACAACGTCGAGGGCGCGCGCCAGAAGGCGGAACGCGGCGAGTTGGCCTTCGGCACGGTCGATAGCTGGCTCATCTATCGCCTGACCGGCGGCAGCACCCACGTCACCGACCCTACGAACGCCTCCCGGACGATGCTCTACAACCTCCACAAAGGCGCGTGGGACCCCGAACTGCTGCGCGAGCTTGACGTACCGGAAAGCGTGCTGCCGGAGATCCGTCCCTCCAGCGGCGCGGTCGGGACCACCGAGAAGTCGCTGCTGGGCATCGAAGTGCCGATTGCCGGCATCGCGGGCGACCAGCAGGCCTCGCTTTTCGGCCAGGGCTGCTTCAGTCCGGGGATGGCGAAGAACACTTACGGCACCGGCTCGTTTGTGCTGATGCACACCGGCGACCGCGTCGCGCCGTCGCAGACGATGCTCGCGACCGTCGCCTCGCAGCTCGATAACCAGCTTGGCTATGCGCTGGAAGGGAGTATTTTCGTCACGGGCGCGGCTGTGGCCTGGCTGCGGGATGGGCTGGGTGTGATCGGCAGGTCGAACGAAGTCGAGCCGCTCGCTTCGGGCGTCGAGTCCAGCGACGGCGTCTACTTTGTGCCGGCGTTCGTCGGCCTCGGAGCGCCGCACTGGGACCAGTACGCCCGCGGCGCGATCCTCGGCATGACGCGGGGCACGACGGCGGCGCACATCGCCCGCGCGACGCTGGAGGCGATAGCTTTCCAATCGCGGGACGTCGTGGAGGCGATGGAGCGGGAGTCGGGCGTTAGCATGCCGGAGCTTCGCGTTGACGGCGGCGCGGCCCGCAACAACCTGCTGATGCAGATCCAGGCCGACGTGCTGGGGCGGCGCGTTCTTCGCTCAGGCATCGTCGAAACCACAGCCCTGGGCGCGGCATTCCTTGCCGGGCTGGGCGCGGGCTTCTGGTCGAGTCGCGAGGAGCTTGCCGAGCTGTGGCACGCCGACCGCGTGTTCGAGCCGGAGATGGAGGCGTCGCAGCGCGAGGAGATGTACGCCGGCTGGAAGCGCGCAGTGGAGCGCGCCGAGCACTGGGCCCGCCAGGAAAAGCATCCCTAGACCTCTATGCTTCAGCGTCGCCGCAGCCTATACTCTGCCTAGCATGTGGCGGCGACGACTCCTATTAGCGCTTCTTCTCTGCGGCGTGTTCCTTAACGCGCCGACGGCGTTCGCCCGCTCGAACGAGCAGACGCCTCAGGCGAGTGACGTCGTCGACAAAGTGCTGGCGGCCATGACGCCGCGTCAGAAGGTCGATCAGCTCTTCATCAGCGGCTTCCTGGGCGATCAGGTGACGCCCGACGTCCAGCAGTTCATCGGCGCGAACCAGATCGGCGGCGTTTACCTCAGCCGCGAGACGTGCAACATTTTCAACGGCACGAACCACGATCCTCAGGGATGCGGCTTGCCGGCCGAAGCCAATCCGGATACGCCGGCCCAGGTTGCGCAACTGACGAATGACCTGCAGAAGGCCGCCTGCACTTCGGAGAGCGTGACGGTTGACGGCGTGTCGTATTGCCTGCCGCTGCTGGTGAGCATCGACCACGAGGGCGACGACCTGCCGACAACACGGCTTCTCAATCGCTTCACTCCCATTCCCAGCAACATGACCATCGGCGCGACGTTCGACCCGAGCCAGGCGGAGAAGGTCGGCTGCATCGTCGGGCAGGAGCTATCGGCGGTGGGCGTCAACATGCTCTTTGGCCCCGATCTGGATGTGCTGGACCTGCCGCGCTCCGGCGGCGCGGGCGATCAGGGGATCCGCGTCTTCGGCGGCGATCCGCGCTGGGTTGGCGAGATGGGCGCGGCGTACGTGAGCGGCGTGCAGCAATGCAGCGGCGGAAAGCTTGCGGCGATTGTGAAGCACTTCCCAGGGCACGGGGAGAGCACGCGCTCGGTGGATTCGATGGACGTGCCGGTGGTGGTGGGCAAGACGCTTGACATGCTGGCGCAGGTCGATTTGCTTCCGTTCGCCAACGTCTCGCAGGGGGAACCCGGCGATCAAGGGACGGCCGACGGCATAATGATCTCGCACATTAGCTACTCCGAAGTCGCCGGCTGCGACGCGAGCACGCCGGTCGGGTTCAGCCCGACGTGCATGCAGTCGTTCTTCGGCCTGCCGTATTTCGCTGCGTGGCGACAGGCCGGCGGCGTGACCGTGGCGGACGACCTGGCGACCGGCGCCGTCGAGGCCTACGCGCAGGAGAAGTTCGGCACGTACCGGCAGGCGGACCTGGCGCTGGAGGCGCTGATGGCCGGAAACGATCTTCTGCCGCTGATCCGTCCCTGGCAGTGGGAGGAACTGGGCGCAACCGTCGACTACCTGGTCAGCCGCTACGACGCGGACCCGGCGGTGAAGGCGCGCATCGACGACGCGGCGAAACGCGTGCTGACGTTGAAGTGGCGGCTGTACGGCGGCTTCGACGCGGCGACGATCACGAAGATGCCGGACTACCAGGGGAAGGTGGGTCAGGCAGACAGCCTCGCTACGGTGACGTCGATAGCTGAGGCCGCGCTCACGCTTATCCGGCCGACGACGGTCGAGGAGCTTCAGGGGCAAATGCCGGTGCCGGCGGCCTCCGACCACATCCTGTTCGTCGAATGCTGGGATGATGCGGACTGCGCGACGCCCGGCAGCGATACGAGCTATCCGCCGCTCTGGCCGCGCGGCAAGCTGGCGAGCCTGGTGGAGCAGATGTTCCCGGACCGCGTGCCGAAGGAGAATCTGAACACGATCAGCTTCAGCCAGCTCGGGGCGGTGCTGTCGGGCAAGGGCGACGAGGCGGTCAAGAAGGCGGTGGAGGACGCGAGCTGGATCGTCTTCGCCTTCCTGGAGCCGGACCCGAACTACCCGTCGTCGGGCGTGGTGAAGGACTTCCTGCGCAGCGGCCCTGCGATGTTCGACCTGCGCGCGAAGAAGGTCGTCGTCTTCGCCTACAACTCTCCCTATCATCTGGATTCCGGCGAGCTGCGCAACGTCAACCTGTTCGTCGCGGCCTATAGCAAGATAGAACCTTCGCTCGAAGCGACGCTGAAGGTCCTCTTCCAGGACCCGACGATCCTTCGCGACGGCGTCACGAGCGGCAAGCTTCCCGTCGACTACATCTACGAAGGGTACGTGGTGAACGACCTCAGCGACAGCGTCACGGCCGATCCATCGCAGACGCCGGCCCTCAGCGTCGATCCGCCGCAACTGCTTGCGGGCGAGCCGTTCAACATAGCGCTGACCTCGCCGCTGCAGGCGAAGAACGGGCATCGCGTGCCGAATGGCACCAAGGTGGACTTCCTGCTCAACCTGCCCGACGGCACCGTTCAGGACCTTGCGGCCCAGACCGTCGACGGGTTCGCGAACGTCCAGGGGACAATCGCTCAGGCGGGGAGCGCTGGTTTAACGGTGAAGAGCGGCGACCTGGCGTGGTCCGCGGAACCGCTGACGGTGCAGAACGTCGCGACGGGCGGACCGGGGAGCCGGAATCTTCTTCTGCCGATCGTCCTGTCGACTTCGCTGGCGGCCGTAGCGGCGCTGGGCGTCGGCGGCGTCGTGCTCGTACGTCGTCGTCGCGTCGCCGTGATGGCGGCGTCGGAGGCGGTACCGGCAACGATGGCGACCGGCTCGCTGCCTGTGCTGGTCGCGGAGCCGCTGGAAGAGCGGGAGCTGTACGTCAACACGACGACGCAGCAGGTGTTCGTCAGGGGCAAGGAGATGATGCCGCCGCTCTCGCGCGAGCAGTACTCGCTTTTGGCCTATCTGTTCGACAACGCCGGCAAGCTCTGCCTACGCGACGACATTATTCATCGCGCCTGGCCGGAAGCGCTGGGCGGCGTGTCGGACGAGGCGGTTGACGCGCTGGTGCATCGAGTGCGCGACCGGCTGCGGGCGGCGGGGGCAGCGAAGGTCTTCATTGTGACAGTAAGAGGCCGGGGATTTCGTCTCGACCTGTGAACGAGCGGCGGCCCGCTCAGGCGCCGCCCGGTTGACCGCCCCACCGTCTGCTCGAAACCCCCGGCCACATCGCCTTTGCTGTCGTCATACTAGAATTGCCGCAGCGTTGAAGCTTGACGCTTGGCCAGCGCTTTTCCTGCGCTTTCCTTACGCTGCCGTTCTCCGGAAGCTACGCGGTCCCTAGAATGGGGCGATGAGGAGGAGCTATGCCGGACGCGACGATCTTTGACGATCCGACTCGCAGCTATTGCTACCTGTCGCGTGTGCAGCGCTATCGGCGCGTGCACGGCGGGGCGCGGTTCGTGGTGGTGACGAACGAGGGCGAGGCGATGGCGCTGGACATCCGCTTCGTCGCGCCGCAAGCGATCCGCGTGCGCTGCCGTCGGCTCGCCGATGGGCCGCTTCCGGTCGATGGGACGGAGAAGGCGGCGGAAGTCAGCGTCGAGGCGCGCAATGGACGAATCGTGATGCGCAGTGGGGCGCTGGAGTTGCGGGTGGTGCGAAGCCCGTTCCACTACGGCGTCTTCGACTTCGACGGGCGAAAGCTACTGGTCCAGCAGATCGGCGACGTGACGCCGACGCGCCTGGTCTCGCTGCCGCTTGGCTATTCGCGCGACGCACATGGCCGCATCGCCTTCCACGAGAGTTTCGAGCTGGAGCCGGAGGAGCGCCTTCGATATCCGGCGGCCGCGGGAGTGACGAGCCCCTCCTGCTACAGCAGTCGCGGGTACGGGGTCTTCCTTCACCATCCGCGGGCCGACTTCGAGCCCGGCACTGCTTCGCCGATAAGCGTCTCCTTCCGGGTCGACGATCCGCATCTCGACTACGTCGTCGTGTTCGGCGAGGACGACGACGAGATCATGGAGAGATACGCGGAGGCCGGCGGTCGCGGGACGGCCTGACCGGGGGCCGACGTTTCCGGCCGCTCGGCAACCCCCGACGGGCAGGCCGAGCGGCCCCCCGTGGCGGAAGAGCAGTTCGCCAAAGCAGCAACGTTGTCTTCGGGTGCCCATCAGGTAAATGGCAATGAGCCGATGATCTAACGGATGGGGAACCTGGAAGCGTCCGGTCGATGAAGCAGCCGACGGAGGAGCAGCAGACTTTGTCAGGAGAAGATCCGTCCGCCAGCGGCGCCGCGCGCCTAGAGGAGGCGCCGGGCTGGCACCGTCCCAGCCTGCGACCCCTGCACCTGCACAACAGAGTCGCGCCGGTGCGAGAGGCGCCGCCGGAACTGCGCGAGCTCGAGCGATACCTCGTGCTGGCGCTGGCGCTGGTCAGCGCGTCGCTGCTTGTCGGGCTAGCGGATAACGTCCAGTCTCACGCCTATCTCACAGGGGTGCGATTTCCGCTGGCGTTCGCTATATGCGTCGTGTGCGCCACCGCTCTCATGCGACTGCGCAGCGCCAAGAAGGGGCTGGTGCGGACGGGCGTGCCGCTGACGCGCGACGCTGTTACCGGGCTGCCGGATGAGCAGTACTTCTGGCTGCGACTTCGCGAGGAGTATTCGCGGTCGCGGCGCTACGGCGAGGCGTTTTCCGTCGCCATCCTGGACGTGAACAGCCTGCGAATGATCAACCATGCTTACGGCGAGGCGGCGGGTGACGCTGCCCTCGGTCGCGTGGCCCAGGTCGTCAACTCTGCCAAACGCGCCTCGGACGTGGCGGTGCGCGTGGCCGATGACGAGTTTGCGATCCTTCTCCTGGACTGCGACCGCGACGGCGCTGACGCATTCGCCGAGCGTGTGCGTCAGTATCTCGACGGCCCTTCCGCAACGCTGGTCGTCGACGGCCGGACGCTAACGTTCCCCGTCGGCGTGTCGATCGGCGTCGCCGCTATCATGGAGCACGAGCCGGGGGCGGAAGCGCTCGTCGGTCGCGCTCGGCACAACCTGACGCTGGCGAAAGAGGAGCGCGCGATGGCGCGCTCGCGCTGGGCGATCTGACCGCGCACCTCCTTCGCGCCCGCTTCTTCGCAGCGATTCCTTGCCAGAAGTCCTCGCCTTATTTTCGCTTGCGGGTGAACGGCCGCTATTGATAGAATGCAGCGAGCCGTCCCGCATTCCCCTCTGCCGGCGACCGGGAGCGGCGTTGCCGAGGGATGGGCTGAGAAGGATCTAAGCACGCCGGCTGATTCCTGGAGAGTGCAACGTGGGTAAGATAAACGTGGCCATCATCGGCGTGGGCAATTGCGCCTCCTCTTTGGTTCAAGGTGTCCATTTCTACCGCGACGCGCCTGTAGACAAGAGCATCCCGGGCATAATGCACCCCGTCCTCGGGGGCTACCACATCGGCGACGTGAACTTCGTCGCCGCCTTCGACATCGACGCCAACAAGGTCGGCAAGGACGTGTCGGAGGCCATCTACACAGCGCCGAACAACACTTTCAAGTTCGCCGACGTGCCCTCGATGGGGGTGCGAGTTCATCGCGGAATGGTGCACGACGGCCTAGGCAAGTACCTGTCGCAGATCATCAAGAAGGCACCGGGCCCGACGGATGACATCGTCGGTATCCTGCGGGACACCGAGACTCACGTCGTCCTCAACTACCTGCCGGTCGGCAGCGAGGAGGCGACGAAGTGGTACGTGGAGCAGGTGCTCACCGCCGGCTGCGGCCTGGTCAACTGTATACCCGTCTTCATCGCCCGCGAGCCGTACTGGCAGAATCGCTTCAAGGAGCGAAACCTTCCGGTCATCGGCGACGACGTGAAGTCGCAGGTGGGCGCGACGATCACGCACCGGGTGCTCACACGCCTCTTCCGCGACCGCGGCGTCCGCATCGATCGGATGTACCAGCTCAACTTCGGCGGCAACACCGACTTCCTCAACATGCTGGAGCGCGAGCGACTGGAGTCGAAGAAGATCTCCAAGACCAACGCCGTCACGTCGCAGCTAGACTACGAGATGCCGGCCGATGACATTCACGTCGGCCCGAGCGACTACATTCCCTGGCTGCTGGACCGCAAGTGGTGCCACATTCGCATGGAGGGGACGACCTTCGGGAACGTGCCGCTCAATCTGGAGCTGAAGCTGGAGGTGTGGGACAGCCCCAACTCCGCCGGCGTCGTCATCGATGCTATTCGCTGTTGCAAACTTGCGCTCGACCGCGGGATGTCGGGAGCGCTGGTGGGGCCATCTTCGTACTTCATGAAGTCGCCGCCCAAGCAGTTCACGGACGACCGCGCGCGGGTCATGGTGGAGGAGTTCATCGCCAAGAGCAAGGCATGATCGTTTACTGGTTGTTCCGCCTCATCATCCTGCTGGGGCGTCCCCTCCCGCCTGAAGTCGGATACTTCTTCGCCCGCATCATCGCTGACGTTTGCTACTTTTTCTTCTTCGGCAAGCGGCGCGCTCTCAAGGCGGCGATGGCCCGCGTCCTTGATACAGACGACGAGGCGGCGATAAGCCTGGCGGCGCGGAGCTCCTTCCGCAACTTCGGCAAGTATGTTATCGACTTCATCCAATTCCTCGATTCGACGCCCGAGGAGGTCCGCCGCCGCATCGTCTTTGACGACGAGCTGGACCGGATCAACGCCGTAGTGGCCGAGAAGAAGGGCGTGATCTTCATCACCCTGCACTACGGGAACTGGGACATGGGCGCGGCCGGCCTTTCGGCCTACGGCTTCCCGGTAAACGTTATCGCCGAGACGTTTCCGCATCCGGCGATGAACACGCTGGTGCAGAGCTCGCGCCGTCATCTGGGCATGAAGGTGACGCCGATGGAGAAAGTCGGGCCGAGCGTCGTCCGGGCGCTGCACCACGGCGAAATCCTGGCATTGCTCATCGACCTGCCGGAGCCGGGCGGCACCGTGCGGGTGAACTTCTTCGGGGCGCCGACGGAAGTGCCGGTGGGGCCGGCTCGCCTCGCCCTGAAGACCGGCGCGCGTCCGATGCCGGCCGTCGTGTGGCGCGTAAAGGGAAAAGAGAAGCTGCTTCGCCCTATCATCGACTTCGATCTCCATTTCGAGAAGTCAGGTGACGAGGAGGAAGACGTGCGCCGCCTGACGCAAGCGATCATGACATCGCTGGAGCGGCTGATCCGCCGGGACCCGAACCAGTGGTTCATCTTCCACGACATGTGGGACCGTAACTCAAAGGCCGTGCACGCAGAAACGGCGCTCGCCTCCAGACCCTGAGCGGACGAAGGCCGCATGTTCAAGTATCTTGCTCTGCTTCTCTCCTACAGGCTCCTGAGCTGGCTGCCGACGCCCGCGGCCTATTTCATCGCCGACGGGGTCGGCACGGCCATGTACTACCTCCGCCCCGGCCTGCGACGAAACGTGCAGAGCAACATGCGCCACGTCATGGGCGCCGATGCTGCCGCCCGCGACGTGAGGGCGACCTCTCGGCGCGTCATGCGCAACGCCGCCCGCTACTACGCCGACCTCGTCTGCAGCCCTCGCCTGGACATGAAGCGCTTCTTCGAGGAGCGAATCAACTTCCTTTCCGGTTTCGAGGAGGTGAAGCAGGCGATTGCGACCGGGCGCGGCGTCGTCGTCGTCAGCGCCCACTACGGCAATCCGGAGACCGTTCTTCAGTGCGCCAGCGCCTTCGACGTTCAGACGTTCGCGCTGACGGAGCCCCTGCAGCCGCAGCGTCTGAGCGATCTGGTGCACAAGCTTCGCTCCGCGCATGGTCAGGTGTTCCGTCCCCTTAGCCTTGCGGCGGTGCGAGAAGCGATCCGCTGGCTGCGCGACGGCGGGGTCCTGCCGCTCCTGTGCGACCGCGACATCCAGAACTCCGGCATGATGCTCCCGTTCTTCGGCGAGGAGACGCGCGTCCCCACGGGGGCGGCGGAGCTGGCGCTGCGCACGGGGGCGCTGGTGATACCGATGTTCTGCCGCCGGACGAAGGGCGGCCGTTTTGACATCTTCGCCGAACCGGTGTTTGAGCCGGTGTCCACCGGCAATGACGAAGAAGACGTTCGGACTTGCACGCTGAAGATCATCGGGGCCATCGAGAGGTGCGTGCGGCAGGACCCAGGGCAGTGGATAGTGCTGGAGTCGGTGTGGGGGCGCGGCGAAGAGGGCGGGTCGGAGGGGACGGCCCGTTCGACGGCCGGCCAGGCGCAGCGTTAGCCAGTCGGAGCGGGTCGGAGTATAATAGGCGACTGTTGCATTCACCGTCGCACGTTCGCGCGTGCCTGCCGTCCAAAAGGAGTTGCCGGCAGGGAGGCGCGAATTGACTTGAAAGAGGGAGCCGATGCCCCAGGGCATGATCCGTCAGGAAATCGAGAGGCTGGTCTCCGAAGCGGCGCATGAGGCGCGTGAGGAGGGCAAGCTGCCGTCGGTGGCGCTGCCGGAGGCGGAGATCGAGCGGCCGCAGCGCCCTGACCACGGCGACTACGCGTCGAGCATGGCGCTTCGTCTGGCGCGGGCCGCCGGCGCGAAGCCGCTGGACCTGGCGCAGGAGATCGCCCGCCACATCAAGCCGCACGCGGCCATCGGCGACGTGAGCGTCGCACCGCCGGGCTTCATCAACGTCCGTCTCAGCGAAAGCTGGCTCGCGGGCCAGGTGGACGAGATACGCGCCGCCGGACAGAGCTTCGGCTCGCTGCCGCTGGGCGAAGGGCGCCGGGTGCAAGTGGAATACGTGAGCGCCAATCCCACAGGGCCGCTGCACGTCGGCAACGGACGCTGGGCGGCGATAGGCAGCACGCTTGCCCACGTCTTAGCCGCCGCCGGCTACAACGTGGAGCAGGAGTACTTCGTCAACGACATGCTGACGCAGGTCGAGGTGTTCGCGAGGACGCTCTACGCCCGCTATCAGCAACTCTTCGGCGTCGAGGCGGAGATCCCGCCGGACGGCTATCCCGGCGAGTACGTCATCGAGCTGGCGGAGGAGATTCGCAACGAGCACGGCGACCGGTTCCTCGGGCCGCGGGAGTTCGGACCGGACCCGCCGCCGGAGTTCCGGACCATCGGCCTGAACAAGATGCTGGACGCCATCTCCGCCGACCTGGCCGAGATGCGCATCCACTACGATGCCTGGTTCCGCGAATCGACGCTTTACGGCCCGGACAGTCGCTACGAGAAGGCGATGGCGCTTCTGCGAGATAAGGGCTACGTGACGCAGAAGGAAGGCGCTGTGTGGTTCACAAGCAGCGCCCTGGGCGAGGACAAGGACAACGTCCTCATTCGCTCGACCGGCAACCCGACGTACTTCGCCTCCGACATCGCTTATCACTACGATAAGTTCCTCGTCCGCCGTTTCGACGAGGTGATCAACATCTGGGGCGCCGACCACCAGGGGCACGTTTCGCGACTGAAGGCGGCGCTTTCCGCCATGGACGTCGAGCCGTCGCGGCTGGACGTCATTATCGGGCAGCTCGTCACGCTGAGGCGCGGCGGCGAGGTTGTTCGCATCTCGAAGCGGGCGGGCGACATCATCACTCTGCGGGAGGTGCTGGAGGAGGTGGGCGCCGACGCCTGCCGCTTCTTCTTCCTAACTAGGTCCGCCGACGCAACCGTCGACTTCGACCTCGACCTGGCCAAGCAGCAGAGCGCCGAGAACCCGGTCTACTACGTGCAGTACGCCCACGCGCGCATCTGCGGCATCCTCGGTCTGGGGCGGGAGCGCGGCATCGAATATGGTGACGGCGACGTCGCGTTGCTGACGCATCCGGCGGAGCTGGCGCTCATTCGCAAGATGCTGCGGCTGCCGGAGCTGGTGGAGCTGATGGCGCGCACGCGGGAGCCGCATCATCTGACGCACTACGCTCTGGAGCTGGCGACGGTCTTCCACGACTTCTACGAGAAGTGCCGCGTGGTTACGGACGACGTTCCTTTGACGAAGGCGCGTCTGAAGCTGGTGGAGGCGACGGCGGTGGCGCTGGGTCGGACGCTGTCGCTGATGTCGATCAGCGCGCCGGAGCGGATGTAGCGGCGTCGAAGGACGATGAAACGCCTGATTCTGACGCCCATCTTCGTGCTGGCGGTTGTTTCCGCGGCCTGTTCCCACGGAAACGGTCAGCCGACTTCGACGGGGACGCCTGCATCAACCGCGACTCTCATCATCGAACCCAACCTGACCGGCAGTACAGACGTCAATCTCGATGACGCTCTTCAGGTGGCCAAGCAGGTGCTCGAACGCCGGGCCACCGCGTTTGGATACGATGGAGTCGACATTCAGCGTGATGGCAATCAGCTCGTGATCCACCTTCCCGACATTGGGCGCGACGAGGCAGCAAAGTTCGTCAAGCCGGGCCTCCTGGAATTTCGCGAGCTGCAACGCGACGCGAGCGGGAACGTGGCGGTGGTGAGAAACGGAGAAACAACGTTCGTTCCTTTTCCGCCCACCGAGCCCGACACTTTCCATTTCGCTCCGGCACCGTCTACGACCTCAGAGCCGGCTGCAACCGCCACTCCACTTTCCGCGATGGAGCAGGTGTTGCAGGATGCAGTGTGGCTGCCCGCCAGGGGCAAGAGCAGCGACGGGAGCGACGAGGCGCTGACAGGAAGGTATATTGTCGAAGCATATCTGGCAGCGGATCAGGCCAACATGCCCATCGTTGACTTCACTTTCAATGACGAAGGGGCTAGCCTAATGGAGCAGATAACGGAGCGGCTGGTAGAAAGCAAATCGCCGATAGCAATATTCCTGGACGGCGAGCCGTTGAGAATGGCGGATGGTGGGATTATGGCGCCTGCCGTCCAGGCTGTTATCCGGGACAAGGGCGAGGTCACGGGAATGAAGCTGGCGGACGCGCAGTATCTGGCTGAAGTGCTCAAGTCGGGGACTCTGCCGGTCCCGTTCGACGTGGTGAGCTACGAATCAGCCGGGGGTTCTTAGCGCTCAGGCTGTCGAGGAATCGACGCTGGGCTGGACGGGCTGCTGACGGGGAGAGTAGTGCCGCCCGCCGCGAGGCAAGGCTTCCATTCGCAGGCAGGGGCCGATCCTCGTCGAAACGCCGTCGGAGCTGGTGAGAAGCTCGCCCTTGCGATTGTAGAGGTGGTAGCAGATGTTCTCGCCCATCTCGGCGGGGAGATCGAGGAGAAGCTCACCGTCCGCAGCCTGGACGTGAACGCCTTCAGGGAAGCCGACGGCCTCGCCGGATTCAGCCACGGGGCTGCCGGCGGAGTCGTACAGGTGGAATTCGATGCGAAGGCGGCCTTCTTCGTCGGAACCGATGCGCAGGATCAACTCTCCTGTCGGTCCGTCAAGGAACGAGATGGACGTCCCGGGATGCCTCAATTCCAGCCTCATGAACGCTCTCCTGTCCGGCGGGACGCGCCGCTTCTCATCAGCGCCGTCGTGAACCCTTGCCGCCCCGGCTGCTGTGTCGCTTTCCGCCCGGCGATGGGCTGTCCACAACCACGTCCATCTGCCGGCCCTTGAGCTCGACGCCCCTGAGCCCGCTCAGCGCTTCGGCGGCAGCGTCCTCGTCGAGCTCGACGAAGGCGTAGCCGCGGGCCCGGCCGGCGCGGTCGCGAGCGACCCTGAGTGAACCGATTTCGCCGAAAGGGGAGAAAACGGCACGGAGGTCGCTGGCGGTGGTTTCAGGGGACAGATTACCGACGTACAGAGTGGTCAAACGTTTTCCTCCGCAGCCCTGTCAGCCCCCAACGGGCAGTTTTGACTCGCCTGCGCCCTAACGAATCAGAGCGCAGGTACGAGTCGGTTGGTCAGCCCTAGTAGCGGTCGCGCTGCGGCGCGCGCTGCGAGAAGCAGTCGCGGCAGTATACGGGCCGGTCTCCGCGCGGCTCGAACGGGACTTCCGCGGTCTTGCCGCACTGGGCGCAGACGGCGGTAAACATCTGTCGTGGAGATGATCCGTAGCCGCCTCCGCCGCCGCGACTATCGCCGCGCTCTGACTTTCGCGCTGATCGGCAGGAAGAACACCGCTTCGGCTCGTTTGTGAAGCCGCGGCTGGCGTGGTACTCCTGGTCCTCCGCAGAGAACGTGAACTGGGCGCCGCAATCGACGCAGGTAAGGGTTCTGTCTGTATAAGACACTCGACGACCTCCTTAAGGTCTGCTATTCCTTAGCCGCCGAGTGCAAAAGCAAATTGGAGCTCTGCTTGCAGATCGAGGACAAGGACACTGGCTTTGCGACAGTAGTATACCACATAGGTGTCGCCGAGTCACGGGTGCCGCGACACGGCAATGAGAGGAAGGGAGTTGCGCCTGAGGCGGGCCGCTCGGCAACCCGAGCGGCCCCTCCCCCGCAGCAGAAACGTCGCCGCTTTCAGGATGTCGTCGCTCAGCCGCAACCCTGCCTACTCTCGGGAGGCGAGCCTTTGGCCGGCAGATAGGCGCTCGCCGGTTGTCGTGGCGATGGGCTATACTGCAGCCGCAGACGAGGCGTTCCATATGGCGGTGAGAATCGATTCGGGAGGAACGATGACGGCGGTTGTGACCACGACGAAGGGCCGGCTCCAGGGCGTGCGGGAGGGCGACAACCTCGTCTTCAAAGGCATCCCCTACGCGTCGCCGCCGGTGGGCGAGCTCCGCTTCCGTGCGCCGCAGGAGGCGTCGTCGTGGCAGGGCGTTCGGCAGGCCAGCGAGTTCGGGCCGCGGGCGATGCAGGTCGCCAGCGAGGCGCTGGAAGCGCTGCTCGGCAACCCCGAGGGGCAGCCCCGGATGGATGAGGACTGCCTCTATCTGAACGTTCGCACGCCGGCCCTCGACGGGGTGCGCCGGCCGGTCATGGTCTGGCTGCACGGCGGCGGCTTCGCCATCGGCGCCGGGTCCGACCCGCTGTACCAGGGCAGCGCCCTTGTCGACCGCGGCGTTGTGCTGGTTACGATCAATTATCGCCTCGGGCCGTTCGGCTATCTGTACGCCCCGGATTTCGCTTCGAGTCCGGAGGACTCGTGTGGCAACTTCGGTCTCCTGGACCAGATAGCGGCGCTGAGGTGGGTACGGTCGGAGATCGCGGCGTTCGGCGGCGATCCGGAGAACGTTACCGTCTTCGGCGAGTCGGCGGGGGCGATGAGCATCGGCGCGCTGCTGGCCTCGCCGCCTGCCGCGGGGCTTTTCGACAAGGCGATCCTCCAGAGCGGCGCCGCGCACCAGGTGTTGACTGAGGACGTTGCCATCGCGAACGCTGCTGCTTTCGGTGAGGCGCTCGGGCGCTCGGCGCTCGACGCTTCGCTGCGCTCTCGACCGGCGGCGGAGCTGATGACGGCGCAGGCGAAGCTGGCCGCAAGCGGAGGCTGGGCGAGCGGGCGCTCGGCGGGACTTGAGCTGTTCTACCGGCCGGTGATAGGTGGGCGGGCCCTTCCCGGGCCGCCGATAGAGGCGATTCGAGGGGGCTGCTGCGGGAACGTTCCCATCCTCATCGGCACGACGCTCGACGAGTACAGGCTTTTCGGCGCCATGTCGCCGCGGCTACGCGAGATATCGGAAGACCGATTGGTGAAACGCGTCTCGCAATTGGTTCCGGACGGCGACATCGAGCGCGCCGGCTCGCTGGTGGGCGTCTATCGGCGCGAACGGTCCGCGCGCGGCGAAAACGTGTCTCCATACGATCTGTTCTGCGCGATCGCGACTGACTGGCTCTTCCGCGTGCCCGCCGACCGGCTGGCCGAGGCGCAGTCGGCGAACAACGGGCGCGTCTTCCACTACCGGCTCGACTGGCGATCGCCCTATGAAGACGGCGCGCTGGGCGCGTGCCACGCAATCGACTTGCCGTTTGTCTTCGGGACGCAGCGACTGGCGCGGCGCTGGGTGGGGCGGGGCGAGGAGGTGGACGCTCTGGCGGCGAGGATCGGCGACGCCTGGGTAGCGTTCGCGTCCGGCGGTGACCCGAGCACGGCGTCGCTGCCCTGGCCAGCCTTCGAGGCAAAGGAGCGTCGGACGGTGGTCCTCGGCAGCGAATGCCGCGTCGAGAGCTGCCCGCACGAAGCGGAGCGTCGCTGCTGGGACGGCGTTATCGCCTGAAAGCCCGCGCTACCGCCGCCGGCGCGCCAGCACGAGCCCGACGTGGTCCAGCAACTGCTGCGGCGAGAACGGCTTCTCCAGCCAGGTGGTTCCGCCGAACTCACGGCCGCGCACAACGTCCTCGCGGTTCTGCGTTGCGGTGATGAACGTCACGGGCGTCTGGGAGAACTTGCGTATCTCCTCCAGCACGTCGAGGCCGCTCATGCCGGGCATCCGCATATCGAGGAGGACGATGTCGGGCGTGTGGAAGCGCACCAACTCCGCGGCCGCCAGCGGGTCGGTCGTCGAGACGACCTCGCAGCCGGCGCTTCGCAGGCAGTGCTCGATGTAGTGCAGGATATCCGGCTCGTCGTCGACAGCGACGACGCGGGCGGGCTTGGCGTCGGCGCCGCCGGTGGCCCGCTGCCTCCCGGCCGTCCTCTCGTCGCGCGCTGTCTTCGGCCGGCCGGCAATGGCGGGCAGGGTGAAGCTGAACACCGTTCCCTTCCCCTTGCCGGGGCTCTCCGCCCAGATGCGACCGCCATGCGCCTCGACGATGCCTTTGCAGATGAAGAGCCCCAGGCCAGTGCCCTTAACGCCTCTTTCCTGGACCCGGACGAACTTCTGGAAGAGAAGCGGCATCTTGTCGGCGGGAATGCCGACGCCGGCGTCGCGCACGTGGACTGTCACCTCTCCCTTGGCGCTTTCCGCGGTCAGGATGATCGGCGCAGTCGGCGAGGAGTATTTCGCCGCGTTTGTGAAGAGGTTGGACAGCACCTGGACGATGCGGCGTCCGTCGGCCCGGAGCGCCGGCAATCTGGACGGCAGCATCACTTCTAGCGGGTGCGGGTACTGGCTGTGCTCGAAGATAACGCGCGCTTCTTCGACGATATCCGCGAGGGCCGCCGGTCCTGGCTCCATAGAAAGGCGCCCCGCTTCGATGCGCGTCACGTCGAGCAGGTTGGCGACGAGGTCCGTGAGGCGATTCGCCTGGGTGTCGATGATGTCGAAGAGCTCGCGCGTCTCGGCGGCGTCCGGCGGAATCGGCGAGGAGAGCGCCATGGAGGCGCAGCCTTTGATAGCCGTGAGAGGGGTCTTCAGCTCGTGGCTGACCTCGCCGAGGAACTCGCTGCGCGTCTTTTCCAGCTCGGCCTCGAGCCGCTTGCGCGCCGATATGTCTTGCTTGATGGCGATGAAGCGGCTGATGACGCCGTTGTCGTCGAGCACCGGCGTGATCGTCATCTCTTCGGTGTAGAAGGTGCCGTCCTTGCGCTTGTTGACGATTTCGCCCTGCCAGACGCGTCCGGCCAGGATGGTGTTCCACAGGTCGTCGTAGAATGCCCGGTCGTGCCGGCCGGATTTTAGGACGCGCGGGTTCTGGCCTATCGCTTCGTCGGCGGTGTAGCCGGTGAGGCGGGTGAAGGCGGGATTGACCCACTGGATGGTCCCGTGGCTGTCCGTGATGACGATGCCGTTGGCGGCCGCCTGGAGGGCGTTTGACTGTAGCTGAAGCGCCTCTTCGGACCGCTTGCGCGTCGTTACGTCCTGGCAGGTGCCGAAGCCGCCGAGCAGCGCGCCGCTTGCGTCGAACTCCAGCTCAGCCTGCTCGTGGATCCAGCGCTCCTGGCCTCGGACGGTGATTCGGTGATCGATGCTGTAGCGTTCGCCGCGGAGCCCTGCCTGCCAGGCGCGGTCCACCACCTCGCGGTCCTCGGGGTGAACGTGTTCCAGGAACACCTCATATGTGAGCGGTGTCCCCGGAGGAATGCCGAACATGCGGTAGCTTTCGGCGGACCACGTGAGTTCGTTGCGGCGAACGTCGAGCCGCCAGCTTCCGATGTGACCGAGCGCCTGCGCGCGGGCAAGGTCCGCCTCGCTCTCACGCAGCGCCTCTTCGGACCGCTTGCGCTCCGTGATGTCGGCGCACATGGCGAGATTGCCGACGTGCTTTCCGGTGAAGTCGTAAATAGGGGTGGCGCTGGCATAGACCCACAGCTCACTGCCGTCCTTGCGCAGCCATCTAGCTTCGTAGCGCTCGGATTCGCCTGACTTGCCCCTCTCGATTCTGGCGGCCAACGCGGCAACTGCGGCGGTGTCGGAGGGGTCGACGAGGGAGGCACCGGGCTTGCCGATGAGCTCCTGGACGCCGTAGCCCAGCATCTCAGCCATCTTGGCATTGGCGAAGGTGATGACGCCCTCGGTATCGGTCGTCATGATGCCTTCCTGCGCGGTTTCGACGATGCGCCTGTAGTTGGACTCGCTCTCGCGCAGGGCCTCCTCCGTTTGCTTGCGTTCAGTGGTGTCTACGACCGTATTCAGAACGCCCCACTCGTCTCCATCCGGTATACGAACCCGGGTAAGTGACCAGGTGAAATACTTCGGCTCAATCACACCCGTTGGAGAACCACTCACGGGGACGAGCTCATCGACTGCGCGGAACGGCTTGCCCGTCTTGAGCACTCGCCTGAACCGTTCGGCGATTTCGGGGTCGATTTCTGGCCAAACCTCCTCGAACTTCTTGCCCCGCATCTCCTTCCCGGGCGCAATCGTCTGATACGTCGCATTGACCACCTCGATCTTCAGGTCCTCACCCCTTACCAGCAGGACGCCGGCATGAGTGTTCTCGACCACCGACTCCAAGAGACCGCGCTGCGCCTCTATGCGCTCTCTCGCCTCCTCCCGCTCCTGCTCCGCGAGCCTGCGCGCCGTGATGTCGCGGCCGTAGATGTTGGCGTAGCCAGCGCTGGGAATCGGTATGACGTTGAGGGACCAGGTCCGCCCGTTCATCTCCATATCGACGATGGTTTGCTTTGGTTTTCGCCTGCCGAGCACCTCGGCTACGAGGGAGCGCACTGTGTCGGGCGCCATTTCACCGACGGCGCAGCCCCAATCCTCCAGCCAGACGTTGCTCGCCTGATTGGCGTACATGAGCATGCCGTAGCGGCTGACCCGCAGGACGGGGTTGGGGTTCTCCGCTGGGAATCTGGCCATGCTCTCGATCTCGGCCTGAGCGCGCTTGCGGTCTGTGATGTCGCGGATCATGGCCTGGACGGCGGGCTCTCCTTCATATTCGATGGGTGAGGAGATGACCTCGACAGGCACCTGCCGCCCGTCGAGCCGGATGATAGAAGTTTCTCGCAGGGGCACCTTCTGGCCGGCCATGAGAGTGCGGACGCGCTTGTGGAGCTCGTTCGCATGGTTGGGGTTGGCGAGGTCCATTATGTTGCGCTTTGCCAGTTCCTCGAAGCTGGCGGCGCCGTAGAGCTCGAGCGCCGCGGGGTTGGCGTAGAGCAGCTTGCCCTGGCGGTGGACGAGAATGGCGTCGGGCGCCGATTCCATGAGCGAGCGGTAGCGCTCCTCGCTCTCACGCAGCGCTGGGGCGCTGTTCGCGGGCCGTCCTGGTGCTTTGTCGCGGTCGGATTGCTTAGCGCACATCGGCTGACCTCATTCTCTGGGGGATTGGAGTCGACTGATGTAATCCTCAGGGGGGACGGACAAATGGCGTCCGGACGGGGAACAGTTCCTTTGACTGGGAGTCCACGTCATTCAATGATTATATCAAAGGTGGGCCGCCGATGGCCGCGCGGCGCAGCATTTGAAGCGTCGCTCTCCGCCGCACGACGGACGGTCGGATCCTGCGGGCGTTGAGTATGGCGGCGCGCCGGCCTGGTAGCTTGTGCCGGTTGATCGGGCGTATGATCGCAAGTGGAGAGAGATGGTCGGAATTGACCCCCTGGTCGAGGAAGTGCTGGTGGCGGCGGTGGCGGTCAGCGTTCTAATAGCGTTGATCTCTGTGCTTTACTGGCTGTCTACGGGTCTCTCGCCGTGGCCTGTCGTGATCCTGGCGGCGATAGCAGGCTTCGCGCCGGGCATCGCAATGCTCTCGATTGCTTCTCCGCGACATCATAGATGAGCGCGACGCTGCGGCCGTCCGAGCGCTTCGCCACACCGTGCCACCAGTGTTACGAGCGAGTTCAGTCCGTTGACCGCGTCCGCCGCGAGAGCGTAGATTTGTTTGGGGGAGCTACGCGTTGGAGGCGGGTGAGATGAAGCGGCCTTTGTTATTCGGATTGACGGCGCTACTCTCGGTCGCCGGTCTGCTGGTGGCGGGCTGCGGCGGAAGTCAAGAGGCGTCGGGCTCGGACAGCAGCGCTGCGCCGGGTGTCACCGACAATCAGATCGTTCTCGGCACGCACCTGCCGCTCAGCGGCTCGCCGGCGGCTGCCTACGGCGTCATCGCCGACGGGATGAGCGCCTACTTCGACTACGTCAACTCGCAGGGCGGCGTATACGGCCGGAAGATCAAGCTGATCATTGGGGATGACCACTACAGCCCGCCGGACGCCATGGAGGTGGTGCGGAACGAGGTGGAGCAGCAGCACGTGCTTGCTATCGTCGGCGGCGTGGGCGACCAGACGGAGCTGGCGGTGATGAACTACCTGGAAGATCAGGGCGTTCCGGACATGTTTGTCGGCGGCGGCCTCCCGATCTTCACCGATCCGCTAGTGCGGACGCGCTTCACGATGGAGACGGACTACGTGACAGAGACGAAGATAATGGGCGATTTCGTGGATAAGAACCTCACGGGCAAGCGCGAGGGCATTCTCTATGAAGACGACGAGGCTGGCCTTACCGGCGTGTCGGCGGTGGAGGACCTGCTGAAAGAAAAGAACAGCGACATCCGGATCATCTCCAAGCAGGCGTACGACCCTACCGCGGCGGACGTGACGGCTCAGATGGAGCGGCTGAAGGCGGATAACCCGGACTTCGTCGTGCTGATGGCGAACGTGGCTGCCGCTGCCAATGCTATCAAGGTCAGCCGAGAGGTGCTGAACTGGAACGTGCCCTTCGTAATCAGCGCGGTCTCGGCTGTCGAAGCGACGATAGCGCTGGCGGGACCGGCTAACATCGAGGGGACTATCAGCATGACGACCGGCAAGATGATCTCCGAGACGAACGACGCCGGCGTGCAACGCCACATTGAGCTGATGAAGGAGTTCGAGCCAAGCGTCCAGCCGAGCGGCCTGACGGAGTACGGCATGGCCGTCGCGGAGCTGACGGTCCAGGCGCTGAAGAACGCGGGCCCGAATCTCACCCGCGACAGCCTGATCACGGGGGCGGAGAATATTCGCAACTACTGCGGCCTCCTTGGCCTTGGCCCGGTGAATCTTAGCCCGACGGACCATCGCGTGTCAGAGGGCGGCTGGCCGGAGAAGGTCATCGACGGCAAGTGGGTGCGCGTCGGCGAGCCCTCGAACTATGAGTCGACGCCCGGCGACGTGTACGCCTGCACGGGCGAGGGCCAGCCGATTTACAAAGCCACCAGTACGCCCAGTTCTCCCTAAGAAGATCTCGTCAGCCGGTTGAACGCCGAAATGGCGGCAAGTACTATTATCTAAGCAACAGAAGCTGGATAGAGGTCGACGTGGCATCAAGGCGACGGCGGGGACGATCACGAGCGCGGCGATCATAATGGTGGCGGTGGCGATGTTCTTCGCCTTTACACGCTACATCGGCCTCAAGCAGTTCGGATTCGGGCTGGCGGTTGCCATTCTTATCGACGCGACCGTCGTCCGCTCGATCTTGCTGCCGGCGGGCATGAAGTTTCTGGGCGATTACAACTGGTATTTGCCGACGTGGCTGGAGTGGCTGCCCCACGTCCGCGCGGCGGAGTGACGGGGCGGCTGGATAGTCTATTCGACGGCGGCTTCCCCGTCGAAGGGCGGCGGCTTCTCCTCTTTCCCGACGTGGGCGTACTCCCGAAGGGGGATGTCCTGCAGCAGCAACGAAACGAGGAACGCCACGACCATCATGGGGACTGCCCAGAGGAAGACCGAGTCAAGCGACAGGGAGAAGGCGTGAATGACGCCGGCATGGATCGCCGGCGGCAAGGCCCTTAGCTGCGCAGGGCTGGCCGTCAGCATGTTGGGATTGAGCTGCCCGAGCATCTGCGGCGGGACGGTCTGCTTCAGCTCGGAGGTCACTCGATTGCTGAGGATGGCGCCGAAGATGGCGACGCCGAAGGCGGAGCCCAGCGACCGGAACAGGTTTACGCCGGCGGTCCCCGCGCCCAAGTCCTTGTGCATCACGGCGTTCTGCACGGCCAGGATGGGCACCTGCATCACCATTCCGAGGCCGATGCCGAGCACGGCCATGAAGAGAGCGGCCTGAAGCGATGAAGTCGCATCGTTCATCCTGGACAGCAGGTACATGCCGACGATCATGATCGCGGTGCCAATGATCGGGAACATGCGGTAGCGCCCGATCTTGCTGATGATCCGTCCGCCGCCGACCGCAGCGAGAAAGACCGTCGCCATCAACGGCAGCATCGATAGTCCGGACATCGTGGCGCTGGTGCCGCGCACGACCTGGAAGTAGATGGGCAGGTACGATACTGATCCCAAAAAACCGATGCCGACGATGAACGAGAGAGCGGTCGCGACGGCAAAGACCTTGTTCTGGAAGAGCCGCAGCGGCAGCAAGGGCTCCGACACGCGAGCTTCGTTCAGAAGGAAGAATCCAAGAAGGACGACGCCCACGACTCCCAGGCCGATTATCATCGGCGACAGCCAGGCGTATTCGATGCCGCCCAGGGACGTGAGCAACAAGAGGGCGCTGATACCCGAAACCATCAGCAGCGAGCCCGAATAGTCGATGCGCTGCTCGAAGCGGCGGATTGGCATGCGCAGGACGAAGGACGTTACTATAAGCGCCATGATGCCGATGGGAAGGTTTACGTAGAACACCCAGCGCCACGTGAGGTTGTCGGTAAAAAAGCCGCCGATGAGCGGTCCCGCGACGGCAGCGATAGCGAATATCGAACCCATGTAGCCCTGGTAGCGACCCCTTTCCCGAGGGGCGATGATATCGCCGACAATCGTCTGCGACAGGATCATGATGCCGCCGGCGCCAAGGCCCTGGATGCCACGGAAGCCGATTAGCTCTGCCATGTTCTGCGACAGGCCGCATAGCAATGAGCCGACGAGAAAGACCACTATCGCCGCCTGGAAGAGGATCTTGCGGCCGTACAGGTCGCTCAGCTTGCCGTAGAGCGGCATGGAGGCGGTGGAGGAAAGGAGGTAAGCGGTGATGACCCAGGAAAGGTGCTCCAGCCCACCAAGCTCGCCGGTGATGGTGGGAAGCGCGGTGGAGACGACCGTCTGGTCGAGAGAGGACAGCAGCATCCCGGCCATCAGACCGAGGAAGACGATCTGAATCTGGCGGCGCGAGAGCTGCGTCGGGGGCTGAAACTCGTCGCTCATTTTCGGTTGCTCTGTTACCGGCGCATGACGCTCTCCTAAGACGCGCCGTCGAACAAAAAATACCATGCGTCGAGTGTGCATGGCACACTTCTACTGTATGTCGGCTAGATGATTGGAGCAACCCAACCGAACAATTGACGGGGCTCGACGGCGGTGATAAATTCATAGCTTGGAAATGGACAGCATACGAGACGGATACGCTTCCGCAGCCGATGTTACCGCCGCGCCGGAGGAGCAACGCGAGGAGCTCGCCAGAGTCCTGCCGTTCCTCCAGGCAGTGCGCTGGGGCGCCTGGGCGATAGCCTGGATCGTCATCTGGGTGGGTCACCTGCCGAAGGAGAACAGCGTCCACGAGCCCGTTCTGTTAGGCGTCACGTTTGTACAGATCCTGGCCGCGACGCTCTACGTGCCGCTGCTGCGCTCGCGGGTGAGGGAGGCCTGGGGCAAGCGCTGGGGTCCGCGCGACGACCTCATGGTCATCGGCCTAGCAGACATCGCGCTGGTGCTGGTCGTCATCTACTTCAGCGGTGGCTGGAGCAGCCCCTACTACCACTACGCGCTCGCTTCGCTGCTCGTGCCGGCGTTCCTCGTCGGCTGGCGACGTTCCGCGCTGCTGCTGGTCGCCTTTCTCGGCGTCTACTTCGGCATTCTGATGACCGCCGGCAGAGGCCTCGACGGAACGTGGGTGAACGAGAGTATTGCCGCGATAATCTTGACGCCGGTGCTCGTTGTCGTCGTCGTGCAGTACATGGCGCAACTGGTGCGCCGGCTCGACGAGCGGCGCGAGCAAGCGCAGGCGGCGCTTCGGGAGACGTCGGCGCTATACAAGGTCGCGCAGACCGTCGCCGGCGTGGACGAGCCGGAGGCGTTGCTCACTCAAGTCGTCGAAAGCCTGCGCGGGCTGGGGAGATTGCGCGGTCTGGCCGTCTTCGCCGTGCAGGAAGACGGACGCCTCTCGCAGGAGGTGGGATTCGGCGAGGCGGAGGTCAGGCAGTCATCCCTTTCGGCGGACGAGCAGCAGGCGCTGGCATCGACGGACGGCGTCATACGGCTGGAGACGCGTGGGGGCGCGGCGACGGCGCTGGCCGTACCGCTGCACGTCCAGGAGCGGCTGTGGGGCGTTGTTGTCTTCAGCGGGCGCGACGGTGGGCCCGCTGACCTGCGGCTGGTGGAGACTATCGCCGGGCAGCTCTCGCTCGGGCTGACGAAGATCGCGCTGAGCCGGCAGAAGGAGGAACTGGCGGCGCAGGAGGAACGCAGCCGCATCGCCAGGGAGATCCACGATGGGATAGCGCAGTCGATCTACATGCTGTCGCTGAACCTGGAGAAGGCGGCAGAAATCGCGCGCGACGACGAGCGATTGGGGCAGCGCCTGGGAGGGCTGGTCGGGCTGGCGAAGGAAGCGCTGCTGGAGGTGCGCCACTACATCTTCGACCTCAAGCCGCT
>JBEKKV010000018.1:0-37282 GCA_050010555.1 Dehalococcoidia bacterium | reverse complement strand
GTTGCGGAATTGCCGCATGAGGACAGAGGCCGATTGCGCGATGCGCCCCTGACGGTAGAGCAAGTGTTAGAGGACATTCTACCTGCAACACAAAGGGGGACATTCTAGCTGCTACCCTACACGTTCTGTTAATGGCTTCTCGTAGCTACATCACCGAAGCGGTAACGCCGCCGTCCACCAGGATTGTCGTGCCTGTGATCTGCCGCGCCGGCTCCGAGGCCAAGAACACGACGAGAGCGGCAACATCCTCGGCGGCGCCCATGTGCCCCAGCGGAATGCGGCTGTTCTCCTCGGCGGCAATCTCTTCATAGGGACGCCCTTCAGCCTCCGCCCGCGTCTGCATGAGCGACTCCATTCGTGTCGTGAGCGTGGGTCCCGGGCAAACGGTGTTCACCGTTATACTGTCCGGCCCCAGCTCCCGCGAAAGCGTCTTCGCCAGCCCGACGACGGCGAGGCGGGCCGAGTTCGAGAGGATCAGGCCATCGAGGGGCTGCTTGACGGCGTAAGACGTGATGTTGATGATCCTGCCGCCTCCTTGTTTTCTCAAATGCGGCAGGGCGGCGCGAACGGTGCGCACGGCGCTCAGAAAGTTCTGGTCCAGCGCTGCTTGCCACGCCTCGTCGGGGTGACGCTCGAACGGACCGTAGGGCGGGCCGCCGGCATTGTTCACGACGATGTCCAGCCGGCCGAATCTCGCCACGGTCTCCGCCACGAAGCGCTCGATGTCTCCCGCCCGCGACATGTCGCAGATAACGGGCAAGACGTCCTGTTCGGTAGCTGTGCGAATCTCCTCCGCGGCCTCAAGCAGCGGCTGCTCGTGTCGGGCGCAAATCGCGACGCGACAACCTTCTTTCGCAAGACCCATCGCAATCGCCTTGCCGATACCTCGGCTCGCTCCGCCGACGAGCGCGACCTTTCCCTCGAGTCCCAGGTCCATCTCAACCCCTCGTTGAATCAGACGTTCTGGCCCAGTAGCTCGTTCACCCGCTGCCAGATGGTGCGGGCGACTTCTTCCGGCGACAGCGCAGCATCGACGACCAGCCAGCGCTCGGGTTCGGCGGCAACTAACTCTTGGAAGCCCCGCCGGACGCGCTCATGGAAATCGTTGGTCTCTCCGCCGATGGCGTCGTGCGCCTCGTCTTCCACATCCTTTCGACCCAGTCCATCGTTCACCGGGATGTCAAGCAGGATCGAAAGGTCGGGTTGCAGTCCACCGGCGGCGAGATCGCAGGCCCTCCGCACCGCTTCGACATCGAGCCCGCGCCCGTAGCCTTGATAGGCAATCGTGGAGGCGCCATAGCGGTCACAGACAACGGTTGCGCCCCTCTCCAGCGCGGGACGGATCACCTCCGACACCAGTTGAGAGCGCGCCGTCAGGAACAGGAACAGCTCGGCGGTGGAAGCCACTCCGGAGACGGCGCCTGTCGTGGAGCGCTCTCTTCCCGACGGGCGAAGAATAATCTCCCGCAGATGTTCGCCGAGAGCGGTGCCGCCGGGCTCGCGCGTCAGCACAACCGCCTTACCGAGGCTCTGAAAGCGCTCCTGCAGCAGCCGGGCCTGAGTGGTTTTGCCGGCCCCCTCGCCGCCCTCGAAAGCGATGAAAAGCCCCTTTTGCGCTGTCTCTGGCATCAGGAGGCGGACCTCACTCTTCCTCGTCCGGGGAAGGTGAACCGTCTTCGCGGAAGATGCTCACCCTGCGCAGGGGCTCGCGACCCGAGCTGCGAGAAGAGAGGCTGTACTTCTGCGCGAGCTGATGCTGAAGACGTCGAATATAAGAATTTTGCGGCGCGAGCTCGATCTCGCCGTCACTGGCCATTACTTGCGAAATGGCCGTCTCCGCCTCCTCGAGGGCCGCCGCAACCGGATCGAAATGCCCCTGGTCGCCGCGCAGCGAGAGAAGGCTTTGCTCCATTTGCGATATCGTGTTGCTTCTAAGGACGTAGACCGGCAGACCACGCGCTTCCGCCTCTCGAAGCGCCTGCGGCTTGCGACGATAGAAGGTGCGAAGAGTCATCACAACGTCCGCCTCGCCGAGGCTATCCGTGGCGACCGCCGGCGAGGCTGTCTGGCGAATCGCCTGCTCCAGACGCCTTCTCGATATGCCGAAGGGGTAGACGCGCCGGGTAATGCTGGCGGGACGGTTGGGCTGGGCCGCGCCCCAGGTCTCGAGGTCGCCCTCCTCACCGTGGAGGTCAGCGGCGGTCAGGTGGCGCACTCTGCCCTCCGAGTCCATCTCCCTCACCTCGGCCGGCACCTGGTAGCCGCGCAGGATCGCATCAACCGTTTCCGCGACGTTCTGATGCACCGCCACGCGGTCGAACGTCTGGATTTCCACAAGGACGTCGAAGGTCGGTGGCGCCTTGCGCTCGAGGATGGATTTCTTCGTGCCGCGCCGCCTGGCCTCCTCGTCTCCCAGGGTCACCGACTGAATGCCGCCGATCAGGTCTGACAGCGTGGGGTTCATCATCAGGTTCTCCAGCATGTTGCCGTGAGCCGTAGCCACGAGTTGGACGCCCCTTTCGGCAATGGTGCGGGCGGCGGCGGCCTCCAGCTCCGTGCCGATCTCATCGATGACGATGACCTCCGGCATATGGTTCTCCACCGCCTCGATCATCACGGCATGCTGGCGGTCCGGCGTCGTGACCTGCATGCGACGCGCGCTGCCGATGGCCGGATGCGGAATGTCGCCGTCGCCGGCGATCTCGTTCGACGTGTCGACGATGATGACCCGCTTGTTCATGTCATCGGCCAGAACGCGCGCCACCTCGCGAAGCATCGTCGTCTTGCCCACGCCCGGCCGACCGAGCAGCAAGGTGCTCCTCCCGACGCGAATGATGTCTTCGATGACGCGGATGGTGCCAAAAACGGCGCGCCCAACGCGACAGGTCAGCCCGACGATACGCCCCCGCCGGTTCCGAATCGCGGAGATGCGGTGCAGCGTCCGCTCGATTCCGGCGCGATTATCGTCGCCGAACGCGCCGACCCGCGCCGCCACATGGTCAATGTCCTCCTGGCTGACCTCGATGTTGCTGAGGATGACTTCTCTGCCCGGATAGCGCGCCTCCGGCAGGCGGCCCAGGTCGAGTACGACTTCGAGCAGCTCATGGTTGTTGGGTTGTTGCCTGAGGGATGTGCTTATGAGCGGAGGCAGCGCGTCGACAAAGGCGTCGAGATCGTCCGTGATCTGCTTTTCCATCGTCGCCTTTCCCGTCGACGGTACCATTTCAGACGGCTGGAGCAAGTTGCGGCGCGGTCGCGGTGACCGCGGTTCGTTTGACTAGCGCCGCATACTCGGGCCCTGCCTCGAACCCCCGCTTTAGTAGTGCGTGGCTCAAATGGCCGCTGGACTTTGGAACGAGAGTTAGGACTCGCTTTCCGGCGGAATGCTCGAGCGCCACGTCGAGCAGAGCTTCGTGGCTCGGCTCCGACGGCCGCACCAGGAGGTCGAAGTGTACGCAGTCACCGTTGCTCGCCGAACGGAGCCAGGCGACAAGCTGTCCATCGCGGTGCGCCACCTGCTGCGAGATACGCCCGACCAGCCAGCTTCGGTCTTGCGAAGCCTTCCAATCGCTGAACGTCGCCGCCTCCGCGCGCCGGGCGGCCTCTGGCATCGAGGCCAGGTAGAGCTCGAACAGAGAGAACGCATCGGAGCGCAGGGCCTTCCGGAACGGCGGGAGGACCTCGTGACTATGAGAGAGAGTGGTCGGCGATGAAGCGGCAAGGAGCATCTCCCGCTGGTATTCGATGAAGCCGAGCCGGCGGGCCAGAGGCAGCACCTGGCTGTCGACGGAAAGCCGCAGGAACACCTTCTCAACGCCACAGTGCCCCGCCTCCTTGAGCGACTGTTCGAGCAAACTCACGCAGACGGAGTCATCATCTTCGCAGGCGTTTATCACGCAGTCCAACTCCCAGGCGGAGTTCGTCCCGCGCCGTCTGGCCGACACCAGGCCGCGCAGAGTCGCGCCTTTGATGCTGATCCACGTGTGGCAGCCGGTGGCGAAGGAGAACCACTGCTCTAGGGCGCGCTCAAGCGGATGAGGCGCCGAATCCGTGCGGCCGATGCGCTCCCGCGTCTTCGCCTCATTCGGAAAAACCCGTCCGTCAAAGGAGACGAGGGCCACGAGATCGGTTGGCCGCACTGCTCTTGCGCACGTCGTCATGGCGTCGTGGCCACGCTGTCTCGTTTCGTCGCGCCGCTCGCAGCCACGACGATATCGACGAAGTAGCGGTGAAAACGAAGATCGGTCGTGAGCTCGGGGTGAAACGTTGTGCCGAGGACGTTGCCCTGCCGGACCGCGACGATCGCGTCTCCGATTCGCGCCAGGGAAGTTACCTCCGACCCCACGTCTGCGACGACGGGCGGACGTATGAAGATCGCCCGGAATGGTGCCGTGCCCAGAGACGGAACGTCGATATCCGCCTCGTAGCTATCGACCTGGCGCCCCCAGCCGTTCCGCTCGATGCCGATGTCCAAGCCGCCTAGCGTCGGGTAGGGCATATCCGTTGACCGGCGGGCGAGGACTATCATGCCGGCGCAGGTCCCCCAGACCGGAAAGCCCTTCGCTATCATCCGCGTCAGAGCCGAGAACAGCCGGAATTCCTGCAACAGGTGGGAGATAGTTGTGCTCTCGCCGCCCGGTATGACCAGCCCGTGAAGTCCGGCCAACTCATCCGGCAATCTGACCTCAGAGGCGGACACGTCAAGGCGGCGGAACGATTGACAATGTTCTGCGAAGGACCCTTGGAGGGCCAGCACGCCAACGCGCATCATCCCTGCCTGCAAAGCTACCAGCCTCTGGCGGCGAGGAGTTCCTTTTCCGGTATCGCGCTTATCTCGATGCCCGCCATCGCCTCGCCCAGCCCTTTCGAGACCTCGGCGATGATCTTGGGGTCGTTGTAGTGAGTCACGGCCTTCACGATTGCCGCCGCGCGACTCGCCGGGTCCTCCGACTTGAAGATGCCGGAGCCGACGAACACGCCATCGGCGCCCAGGTGCATCATCAAAGCAGCGTCGGCGGGAGTAGCCACGCCGCCGGCGGCGAAGTTCACGACCGGTAGGACGCCGGTCTGGTGTATCTCCTTCACGAGGTCGTAGGGGGCGGCAAGCTTCTTCGCCTCCGCCATGAGCTCGTCGATGGGCAAGCTCTTGATGCGCCGGACTTCATCCATTACCGCCCGCATGTGGCGAACGGCTTCCACGACGTTGCCCGTTCCCGCTTCGCCCTTGGTGCGGATCATCGCCGCGCCTTCGCCGATACGCCGCAACGCCTCGCCGAGGTCGCGGCAGCCGCAAACGAAGGGGACGGTGAAGTCATTCTTGTTCACGTGGTTTGCTTCGTCGGCGGGCGTGAGCACCTCGGACTCATCGATGTAGTCGACACCAAGCGCCTCCAGCACGCGCGCTTCGACGAAATGACCGATGCGGCACTTTGCCATCACGGGAATCGTAACGGCCGCGATGATTCGTTCGATAACGGAGGGGTCAGCCATCCGCGCCACGCCGCCCGCGGCCCTGATGTCCGCCGGCACGCGCTCCAGCGCCATCACAGCGCAGGCGCCGGCCTCTTCAGCGATCTTGGCCTGCTCGGGCGTCACCACGTCCATGATCACGCCGCCCTTGAGCATCTGGGCCAGACCCTTCTTGACCGCCCAGGTTCCCTTGGTTTCGGCCATACTTAATCGACCTCCTGGTCAACAGGACGTTCTACGTCTGATTGTACTACCAGAATCAGGAGCGACGCAACTTGATTGATAGTGCGTACAAGTGTAGGAACGCAAGGAAAGGACTCGTGACTCCTCTCTCCGATTTGACGATGCCGACGGTAGAGCCTACAATCAGTGGACGGTAGCAAGGGCGTTGGGAACCTCGTTGGAAGCGAGGTTCAACTTTTTGCGTGCCGCGGGCTCGGAAGGCCGAATCTGAGCGGTGTTGCGGCTTTTCTCGAGGCCAACTTATAATCTGCCAGGCGGAATGATATCGGCAACTTCACCCTGGCAGCTACTTCGAGGCAACACTTTGGCATCGCACGATCCGATGGCCAAGCTGAAGACGTTCGTAGTCCCGACGGACGGTTCGCCCGCTAGCATGGAGGCCGTTGCCGTCGCTTGTACCCTGGCCAAACGCAACAAGGGCAAAGTGTTCGTTGTACACGTGATCGAGGTCAAACGCTCTCTTCCCCTCGACGCCGACCTTAGCCAGGAAGCGGCTCGCGGCGAGGAGATCCTTGCTCAAGCGGAAAAGGTCGCCCAAGGCCAGGATTTCGAGGTCGAGGGTGAGCTGCTGCAGGCGCGTGAAGCCGGCCACGCCGTCGTCGATGAGGCCGCGGAACGGGGGGCGGACGTGCTCTTGCTAGGAATGGAAGCGGAAGGGGCGTTCGGAGGGTTGAACTTGGGCCGGCTGCCCCAATACGCGCTGAAGAATGCGCCCTGCCGCGTATGGCTGTGGCGCTCGACGCCCGCAGGAACGTCATGAGAGTGATCATAATGGGCTGCGGCCGTCGCGGCGCCGCGCTTGCTACCCTGCTCGACGGCGAAGGCCACGACGTCACCGTCCTCGACGTCGAGGCCGCTGCCTTCAGCTTCCTCCCCGACAGTTTCGCCGGGACCGAGATCGTGGGCAACGGCACCGACGAAGACTCACTGCGGCGGGCGGGAATCGAGCAGGCGGACGCGTTCGTCTCCACCACCCGCGGCGACAATCGAAATGTCATGGCTGCGCAGATGGCAAAGCACATCTTCGGCGTCTCTCGGGTTATCACGCTCGTCCACGATCCCATCCGCGAAGAGATGTACCGCTCTCTTGGCTTTCGCACCGTCAGTCCAACTCGCATCATTGCGGAATCGCTGAAAGAGGCTATCCTGGCGGACGGTAGGGGCGAAGAACCGGGCGAGGCGCAAGCGGGGAGTGAGGGCTAGCGGCGTGTACATCATCATCGTCGGCGGCGGAAAGATTGGCTACTTCCTGGCGCGGCAGCTTCTCGAAGACCAGCATGAGGTGCTGATCGTCGAGCGGGCCGCCGACAAGGCGGCGCAGATCACTGAGGATCTCGGTGAAATCGTCATGGTCGGCGACGGTTGCGAAGCCTCGACGATGGAGCGGGCAGGGATGGCGCGCGCGGACATGGCAATCGCTTTGACCGGCGACGACGAGGACAACCTGGTCGTTTGTCAGGTCGCAAAGCACAAGTTCAGCGTGCCCTTCACTATCGCCATGATAAACAACCCCAAGAACCAGCGCATTTTCAAGATGCTCGGCATCAACGCGACTATCAGCTCCACCAGCGTCATCCTTGCGCACATCGAGCAGGAGCTGCCTTCGCACCCGATGATCCCGTTGCTGACGCTGAAGGGCGGCGGTCTGGAGATCGTCGAACTAAAGATACCGCCGGAGTCCCAGGTAGTCGGCAAACCTATCAAGCAAATTCTCCTACCGCAGAAATCGCTGATCACGCTGATCATCGGGCCTGACGGCCAGGTTCGCCTGCCGACAAGCGACACTGTCATTCACGCTGGAGACGAAGTCGTCGCGGTGACGATGCTGGATAGCGAAGAATCCCTGCGCTCCGCGCTCATCGGCGCCCCAAGCCTGCGGGCGTTCTAGGCGCACCTCACATGGTCAAACGCGTCGCCTATCTGGGACCGCCCGGCACATTCAGCGAGCAAGCCGCGCTCCTCTACGACGCTCAGGCGCAACTGGTCCCCTTCTCCACAGTCGCCGCCGTCGCCACGGCCGTCGCCTCGGGCATGGCCGACGAAGGCGTGATGGCGATCGAGAACAGCCTCGAAGGCTCCGTCACCGACACGCTGGATATGCTGATTCACGATTCGACGTTGTTGATCCGGCGGGAGTTGGTGCTTGCCATCGAGCATTGTCTGCTGGCGAGGGCGGGCGTGATCGCGGAGCAGATCGACCTGATCTATTCTCATCCTCAGGTGCTGGGGCAATGCCGCCGCTTTCTTGAGCGCTGCTTCCCGAAGGCTGCGGTTGAGGCTTCCTTGTCGACCACAGACGCGGTCGAGCAGATGCTGCAGCGAGAAAGAAGCGCGGCAATCGCCGGCGTGAGAGCAGCCGAGCTCTACGGCGTGCAGATCTTGGCCCGTGGAATCCAGGACAACGAGAACAATGAGACCCGGTTCGTCGTCGTGGCGGCGGAAGACAGCCCGCAGACTGGCCATGACAAGACCTCCTTCGCTTTCTCCGTCGCCCAGGACCGGCCGGGCAGCCTCGTCGATGCTCTGCACGAGTTCTCGCAGCGGCAAATCAACCTCACGAAGATCGAATCGCGCCCAACGAAGCAGGAGCTCGGCAGGTACGTCTTTCTGGTCGACCTGGAGGGCCACCGCAACGACGCCAAGGTGGCCGAGGCGTTGGGGAAGGTGAAGGCGCAGGCCTACTTCTTCAAAGTGTTCGGCTCCTATCCCCGCTTCGATGCGGCAGACGCTTCTCGTTAGCACCTGGGACAAGCAGGATGCCTGAGCTGGCGGACCTCGAAGCAAAACTCACTTTTCTCAACAAGCGGCTACCCGGCCTCCGCGTTGAAGACGTGCAACTGCCGATTGCTTTCATCGTCCGCATGCCGAAAGATGAGTTCATTGCGGCGATGGTCGAAAACGTCTTCGGGCAGACTTCCCGGCGTGGGAAGTTCCTGCTCATCCGCCTTGAGAGCGGTCACGTGCTGGCCGTGAACTCCATGCTCGCTGGGCGCTTGCAGTGGTGCCTCCCCTCAGACAAACGGGCGCACAGAACCTGCGTCATCTCCTCGCTGAGCGACGGTCACGAACTTCGCTACGTCGACTTCCGGCTCATGGGGAGGATATACCTGGTTAAGGAAGACGATCTGGACACGATACCGCAGTTCGCGGAACTGGGACCGGACGCGACTTCGCCGGAGCTGACTGAACAGGTATTCGTTGAACGGCTCCGGCACTACACCGGCCAGATCAAGAACATTATGACCAATCAGAAGTTCGTAGCCGGTATCGGCAACGCTTACTCTGACGAGATTCTCTTTGCGGCGAAGCTTAATCCCTTTCGAAAGCGCACCACCCTAAGCGATGAAGAGATGAGCGCGCTTTATAGGGCAATGTGTGACGTCTTCGCCTGGGCTTTCCCGTTAGTGAAAGAAGCGATGCAGGACGACATACCGCTCGAAGAGGTGCGGTCCTTTATGCGGGTACATCGTCGTGGCGGGCAACCCTGCCCCGAGTGCGGCAACCCGATCACCGATATCACCGCTGGAAACCGAGTTATGAGCTTCTGCCGCCATTGCCAGGTCTGACAGCAGCCAACAATCGCCAGATCGGCGCAACAAGAAACGGCCTCTTCCGGCCGTTCTCCCAACTCCCAGCCCAGAAACAGTCCTAAGAAAAGCCGTTCGGGACTTCCCAGCCGGGAATGAACTTCTGCCATTCCACCTGGCGTTCAAGATAATCGTAGAAAAGGTAGTAGGCCGTCGCGGGCGGACGAATGGGCTGCCGCATCAGCCGCATGCGCGTTTCGCCCGGCATTTTTCCTGCCTTGCGGTGGTTGCAGGGTTTGCATGCCGATACCAGGTTGTCCCACGTGTGCGTGCCTCCCTTGTTGCGCGGAATAACGTGGTCGAGCGTGAGGTCGTGGCTGCGACGGCCGCAATACTGACAGGTGTAGTGATCGCGGCTAAAGATCTCCTTCCGCGTCAGACGCATCTGCGGCCGCGGTCTCCTGATCAGATAGACGAGCCGGATAACGGACGGCAGCGAGAAGCAGTGGCTGGGGCTCCGAATCTGCCCATCATGGTGCTCTAGGACCTCCGCCTTGCCGCGATCCACCAGGACGAAAGCCCGTCGCGCAGCGCAGACGTTCAGGGGTTCGTAGTTCTGATTGAGAACCAGTACGGGAGAGTTAACCATCGCCATTCACGCTTGGACACACTCTATCGTATGAATGATAGCAAAACGCTCTCGCCGCGAGCAACAAGCCAGCAGGGCGCCTAGAGACCGTTGACGGCGTTTTTGAACTCGACCGGCAGGATTCGCAACAGAACTGGGATGCCGTTCAGGAACATCGGGCCGAACAGCGAGTCGCGGATCGTATCTTTGAGCCCGAATGCGGGGAAGGTCACGAAGACGATGAGAAGCACTTCGGCCAGAGCCAAGCCTTTCGCGAAACCGAATGCCGCGCCAAGGAGGTGGTCGAACGTGCCGAGCATGAGCAGCGACGCCGTCTGTTTCAGCAGCATGCCCGCAAGCTGGCCGCCGAGGAAGCAAGCGCCAAAGATCGTCAGAAAGGCGGCGATGTTGGCCGCGTTGTCGTTGTCGACGGCAAGTTTGATATCGCTTGCCAGGTCCTTGTAAAAGAGGCCGGCAAGTACGATCCCGAGCGCCACGCCCGCCATCGTCACGATCTCGCGAATGATGCCGGCGGAGAACGCGGAGAACGTGAACCAGACAAGAACAACGATGATGACTCCATCAACCCAGTTCATCCCCGACCCCCGAAGCGATAGTATTCCGGCAACGTCAGGCAGAGCCCGCGTTTGACACCGCAACCTTACGACTCGAGGATGCCGCCGTCAAGACCGTGATTATCTCCCTATCGAAGGACTCCCCCGGCTGCAGCAACCCGGTCGCGATACCAGAGATAGGCCGGCGCCATCGCCAGCAGCCCGTACACGAAGCCGCCGACGACATCGCTCGGCCAGTGCGCGCCAACATAGACGCGCGCAAGTCCCGTCAGGATGATCATCGACACACAGGCGGCGCGGAAGAGCAGGCGCAAGCCCGAATGCGCGATGAGCGCTCCGGCAAGGACGAAAAGCGTTCCGTACAGAACGAAGGCTGTGGTTGCGTGCCCGCTCGGAAAGCTGTAGCCGGAGACGTGGTCGCGCACTTGCACAAGGCTTGATGACGGGCGCGGACGAGCCACGGCCTCTGCAAGCGCCTGCCTCAGCGCCCTCGGGACGAACGTGGCCAAGACGAGCAGCGACTCCCACCGTCTCTTCAGGAAGAGGAAGACGGCGGCAAAGGCCAGCGTGATGAGGATGCCTGGCAGCGTGCCACCCGCAGTGTTGGCAAATGCGGCCGCTGGCCCGAAATGAAAGTCGTTGAAGTCCTGCACGCGATGCGCAAGCGTCAGGTCGCCGGGAAAGCGGTCGCTAACGGCGGCAAAACCGCACATGACGCCGAAAGCGGCAACCGCCGCAAGCCAGGCAGCCCAGAACGCGCGCCGGTCGCGAATCAGCGTTCGCCTCCTTGGAGCCATTCGCCGTCCGATTATGGCAGGCGGCGGCCTCGCGGCCAAGCGTGCCTTGACAGCTTCCCGAGGCCGTACCTACAATCGGCTTGGGCCCATGAAGAACGGGCCTCCAGTTTCTCCCGGTGTGGAAGGCGGAAAGATGCAACGACTCGAAGACGAGAGCCTGCGGAAGACCGTCAGGGCCGTCCTGGACAAGTCATCTCAGGCCGCGCTTTCGACGGCATCCGGCGCCGACCTGCGCAGCGGTCTCGTCCCCTTCGCCTGCGACGACGATTTCAGCATCTATGTCGGCTTGAAGAGTAACGACGTGCGATGCCTGCAGCTCGGCTTCCACCCTGCCGTGTCGCTACTTGTGCTCCACGAGTCCGACGGCGAGACAGAAGAAATCGAGATAACCGGCAAGGCGATGCCGCTGCAGAAGGCGGCGCAGCGCCAGAGGGCGCGCGACTTGCTGGCCGCCCGGACTCGCCCGGCGCCCGGCGAAGAGCACGAGTACTTCCGCATCGCGCCGCTGCGGATGGAGTTGCGCCGGCACGTGGCAAACGCGGCCCCGACAGGCGAGACGTTGCTCTTCCCCGCCAACCGCAGGACCGTTGGCGAAGGAGCGCTCCTCAAGAAGAAAGCGTTCTCCTGGTTCCTCGCCATGCGGGTGCCGTTCCTGACCGCGAGCATCACGCCTGTCCTCCTCGGTGGCGCAATCGCCTGGACGACGCGACATCAGTTCAGTTGGGCCCTGCTGCTCCTGACGATGCTGGCCGGCGGTCTGCTGCATCTCGGCGTAAACGTGATCAACGACTACTTCGACCACGTGAGCGGCAACGACGACCTGAACGAGGAGTTCATCCGGCCGTTCAGCGGCGGCAGCAGAGTCATTCAGATGGGCCTCCTCTCGCCGCTGGAGATGCTCGTCGGGGCGGCCGTTCTCTTCGGCCTCGCTAGCGCCATCGGCCTTTATCTGACCGCGGTGACCGGCCCGCTAGTGCTGGCGTTCGGCGCTGCCGGCCTGCTTTCGGGCATATTCTACGTTGGGAAGCCGTTCAACTGGGGTAGCCACGGCATCGGCGAGCTCCTCGTTGGGCTGAACTTCGGCACGCTGATGACTCTCGGCGCCTACTTCGTCCAGACCGAGCGCGTCGACTGGACGCCGGTCATTGCCGCCGTGCCGCTGGCTCTCCTCATCGCCGCGGTCCTCTACGTCAACGAATTCCCGGACTTCGCCGCCGATAAGGCCGTCGGCAAGCGCACCTGGGTCGTGCGCCTGGGCCGTCCAAAAGCCGCCTACCTCTACGCTGCAATGATGGCCATTACCTACGTTTGGATCCCAGCCTTCGTTGCCGCCGGCACCTTGCCCCCGCCGACTCTACTGCCGCTGCTCACGCTTCCGCTGGCTGTGCGCGCCGTGCTAGTCGCCTTCCGATATCACTCGCAGCCGGTTGAGCTCGCCCCGGCAAACGCCCTCACTATCGTGGCGCACCTCTCCGTCGGCCTGCTCCTCACGCTTGGCTACGTTTGGGAGGGCTCCGACGTTAAGGGAATGGCGTACGTGCTCGGTTTCGCCGTCCTGTTCACATTCATCGTCGCCTTCGTCAGCAAAGGCATCGAACAGGAGAAGCGGGCCTTCCTCGCCTCCCGGCAGGCGTTAGCGCCCGAACACAGCTAGCCCCACCGCGATGGAAGAAAAGCTGGGCCGGGCTCGCTACGTCCGCCGCCTCTTCGACAGCATCGCCTCCCGCTACGACCTGGCGAACCTCGTCATCACCGGTGGGCGCATTGGTGGCTGGAGACGGCGCCTCTTACGCGAAACGGACCTGCGGAACGCGGGGGTTGTCCTCGACCTCGCGACCGGCACCGGCGATCTTGCCCTGGCCATCGCGCGCCGTTCGCCTCGAACTCGCATCGTCGGCGTCGACCTCTCGCTGGAGATGCTCCGACGCGCCCGCGAGAAGCTGAGGCGGGTCGGCCTGGCGGACCGGACGTCCTTCATCATCGCCGACGTGACGGCGCTGCCCTTTCGCGACGGCGTAGCGGACGGTGCGGTCAACGCATTCCTGCTGCGGCACATCGTGTCGCTGCCGCCCGCCTTCGCGGAGTTCCAGCGTGTCCTTCGGCCCGGCGGCAAGCTGGGCTGCCTCGAGCTCACGCAGCCGACCCTGCCGGCGTTCCGTCAGGTCTACCGCTTCCTCTTCCGGTATGTCACGCCTCTCCTTGGCGGCCTCGTCGCTGGCGACGTGGAACCGTTTCGATACCTGCCGCGCTCGCTCGACCCATACCCGGGCGCTCCCGAGCTCTCACGCATGTTGCGAAAAGCGGGATATGAGGACGTGAGATGCCACTTGCTTGCCGGCGGGATCGTTGCCGTCCACGTGGGCGCGAAGCCGAGAGAGGAAGGACTCTAGCGCGCCCGTATCCGATAGGCGCAAGACGAGTCGCCACGGACGATGCAGCTCTCCAGACTGGCCGGCGCGTCGAGCAGAAGAGCAATGAACTGGGAATCGAGGGAGCAGAGCGCTTGGTGCGCTCGGGCGACTTCGGGGTATGGGCAGGTGAGGCGCTGGATGACGAGGTCCTTGCCCTCGGACGACATCGACACCAAACAGCCCTCGGCCTCGATTATGCGTGTCACTTCAGCCACGCGCGCCACCACGTCAAGACCGTTCATCCGTTCCCGATACGGCTCCGCTGTGCGCACGGCGACCCTGCCGAGGAAGTCCTGCACACCTTCGTCACCCTGCGTCGATAGCAACTCCTCCAGGAACAGCGACGCCAGCGTCGCGTACTTCTTCGGGTAGAGCGCGTCGCCGAGGCTGGTGAGCGAGTACACGAGCGCCGGCCGGCCGACGCGCCCGCGCTCCTCGTGCCCTTCAATCAGCCCGTCGCGCTCAAGGATCGTTAGGTGCTGGCGGATGCCGGTGGATGTGAGGTGCAGAAGCTCGCCGAGCTCCTTGACGGAGCCTTTCCCGTGTCTGCGCAGGTAGTCCAGAATCTCGTGTCGTGTCGGCTGCATCTGCTCCAAGCGAAGTTAACGCAGAATGGCCAATAATATCTGACGCAAATATGCTAACATAGCTTTCGTCGAGCGGACAATGATTGGCTGGATTTCCATGGCGCGCGATTTGCGACGAAGTGAAAGAAGCCATGCCTCAGACTGATGGCCCGATGGCGCGCAAGATGCAGGCCGACATGGCGGTTGAGATGACGGCCGCCAGGCTCCGACAGCTCTTGCAGGAGGCCGTCGCTCTGCTCGACCCCTTTCCGCCGTTCCCGGGCTCCTTCTTCACGCTCGCCATCGAGGTCGAAGGAGGCACCGCGAGCGGTCCGGACCACGGCTGCATCGTGCTGGCGCCGGACGGCGAGTTGCACGAGCTGGAGGTCAGCGTCAGTTTTTCGCCCGGCGATTCCGACCCCGTCTCGGCCCGAAATGAGGTGTTGAAGCCGCTGGACCTTCACCCGCGCGACTACGTGGTCTACGCTTACAACGCCCTTACCCGCGTTACCGAGCTGCTCATGGAGCAGCAGTCGGGCGAGTCGGCCTAGCACCGGTCGGCCCTTCATTCGAAGAACAAGGTACGGCGGGCGTCGGTTTGGTATGATAGACGCTGCATTGGGGAGGGGGCTTTTCGATGGCCATCGGCTCGGCCGCCCGCGATTCCGCTCCTAAGCGGGGGCAGCGTCTTAGCGGCGTCCATGCTGCGTTCTTCGCTCTCGCTCTCGCCGTTCTCCTGACGCTCGCGCTCGTGCCCGTATTCCCCCATCAGCAGCAGGCGAGGGAAGGCGATACGGCTTCTCGCACTTGGCAGGCTCCTCGCGACTTCTCGTTCAACAGCGAAGTCCTAACGGAGAAACAGCGCGAGCAGGCCGCGGCCGCCGTCCCCGACGTCCTCGTCTTCAGCCCCGATGTGCGCTCGCAGCAGGTGGCCAAACTCGAGAAGCTCATCGGCGACGTGCAGAACGTTCGCAATTCTACCGACCTCACCCGCTCTCAGAAACTGAGCGCCCTTGGCGGCACCGAGAATCTGTTCGCCCCCGACTACGAGGCCTTCATCCTGGACATGTCTTCCGACCAATGGCAATCGGTTACCGGCCAGGCGCAGACCGTGCTCGAAAAGGTGCTGGAAGGCAGCGTCGCCCGCGGCCAGGAAAGCACGATGGCTGACCAGGTGCCGCAACTCATCGACCCGTCGCTGTCGGACGACGAAAAGGGACTCGTAACGGCGCTGGTCAAGCCGCTGATCGCTCCGAACCTTGAGGTCGACCAGGCGAAGACGAACCAGGCGAAAGACGCGGCGCGCGCGGCCGTGGCGCCGGTGCTCGTCACGTACACCAAGAATCAGACGATTGTCCGCAGCGGCGAGGTGATCGACAGCACGGCGATAGAAGCGATGCGACAGGCCGGCCTCCTCTCCAGTCATCTGGAATGGCGGAGCCTGGTGGCCATCATCCTACTCTCGCTGATCGCCGCCGGCGTCTTAGGCTACTACGTCTTCGCCATTGGTGCCGAAAACATCGCCGATCCGCGACGCCTTGTCCTGCTCCTCGCGGTCTCGGCGCTGGCGGTGCTGGCGGCGAAGCTCTACATGCCGCTCGTCTTGCCCGACCATCAACGGCACTTCTTTGCCTACGCGCTGCCTCTCGCTGTCGTACCGATGCTCATCGCCGCGCTCGTCGAGGGGCAGCTCGCGCTCATCGTTGCCGCGACGTTGGCGGCTCTCGTCACCTTCGTCGTCGCCTATCTGCCGGACGTCTCAGCCGCCGCGACGTCCAGCCCGCTCGACGCCCTGCGGGCTCTGGGTGTGTACGGTTTCGGAGGTGCGGCGGGCGCGCTGATGGTGCACAGGGCAGAGCGGCTGAACCGGTACGCCCTCGCAGGGGTGGTCGTGGCGGCTGTATCGGCCCTAGTCCTCATCGCGGTCTGGTTCATCGATCTGGACCGCACACTGTGGGACCTCCCCTGGATCGCCCTGGCGTCGAGCATCAATGGACTCCTGTCGGCAATCCTGGCCGTCGGCGCCTTCGTCACGCTCGGCCTCGTCTTCGGCATAACCACGCGCGTGCAGTTGATGGAGCTGGCGCAGCTCAACCGGCCGCTCCTGCGACGGCTTCAGGACGAGGCGCCGGGCACGTTCCACCACAGCATCATCGTCGGTAACCTCGCTGAGCGCGCCGCTGACATCATCGGCGCCGACTCCCTTCTTGTCAGGGTCGGCTGCTACTATCACGACGTTGGGAAGCTGCGACAGCCCGGCTATTTTATCGAGAATCAGATGTCCGGCACCAACCCTCACGACAAGCTGCCGGCTCAGAAGAGCGCACATATCATCTCCCGCCACGTCGAAGATGGTCTCGAGTTGGCGCGCGAGCACCGCCTGCCGGCGCAGGTGCGCGACTTGATCGCCCAGCACCACGGGACCGGACAGGCGGCCTATTTCTACCGCAAAGCGCTGAAACAGGGGAAGGAGATCGACGCGTCCTCGTTCTCTTACCCGGGCCCTCGCCCTCAGACTCGCGAAGCAGCAATAGTCATGCTGGCGGATTCCGCAGAAGCGGCGGTACGCGCGGCTTCCGACCGCTCACCGTTGGAGATTGACGCGCGCGTGGACGAGGTGATAGCGGAGCGCCTCGAGGAGAAGCAACTCGACGAGTCGCCTCTCACCTTGCGGGACATCAGCCTTATCTCAGAATCGTTCAAGGCGACCCTTCGCGGCGTCTACCATCCGCGCCTGGAATACCCAGCGGCCGCTCCGACGGACGAAGGCAAACGCAAGCGCGGACGCAAGCGAATCTCTCCTCTCTCCGCCTTGAGCGCCTTCTCGGTTGGAGAAGAGGGAGGTCTCGCTGAGGAAGACGAAGAAATCGCGCCCTGACCCCGGTCAAACCCCCGACATTGACACTAGGGCCACGCGTCCAACTTGTGTATAATCGTCTTGGCCGATTCCCCCAAAGAGGTGAGACATGCGCTTTGGCGTCATCGTGTTCCCCGGCACGTGGAGCGACGGGGATTGCTACTACGTGCTCGACACCATCCTGGGCCAGAAAGTCGACTACGTCTGGCACCGCGAGCACGACTTATCTGCCTACGACTGCGTCATCTTGCCCGGCGGCTTCTCTTATGGCGACTACCTTCGCGCCGGCGCCATCGCTCGCTTCTCGCCCGTCATGGTGGCCGTCGCCGAGCACGCGCGAAAGGGCGGCCTCGTCTACGGCATCTGCAACGGCTTCCAGATCCTCTGCGAAGCGGGCCTTCTTCCCGGCGCCCTCATGCGCAACGACAGCCTCCAGTTCCGCTGCCAGCTCGTGCACCTTCGAGTCGAAAATGCTGCCACTCCCTTCACGTGGCAAACTCGGCCAGGCCAGGTGCTGACGATCCCGATCTCTCACGGCGAAGGCAGCTACTTTGCCGACGCGGATACGCTGGCGATGCTAGAAGACAGCCGGCGCGTCGCCTTCCGCTATGTGACGCCCGCCGGCGAAGTGACCGCGGAAGCGAACCCCAACGGCTCGCTGAACAACATCGCGGGCGTCATCAACGAACGTGGCAACGTGCTGGGGATGATGCCGCACCCGGAGCGGGCCAGCGAAAAACTGATGGGCGGCGAAGACGGGATGCCGATCTGGCATTCGATAATCGAGAGCGGCGTCGCCGCTCTCGTGCGCTAGAGTGGCCCGGGAAGTGGCGGAGAATCTCAAGAAGGAGGTCGAGTCATGACAACTGGAGTCGCATCGCCCACCTTCCCCGTAGCATTCGACGTCGAGTATCCGGAAAGATTGTCGCGCCTTCTCATCTTCTTCAAGTGGTTGCTGGCCATACCGCATTTCATAATCCTGTATGCCCTGATCCTCGTGGCGGAAGTGCTCACCTTCATCGCCTGGTTCGCCATTCTCTTCACAGGCCGCTATCCGAGGGGCATGTTCAGCTTCGTGGTTGGGGTCTTCCGCTGGCAATACAACGTCACTGCCTACACCGGCCTCCTGCGAGACGAGTACCCACCGTTCTCCCTCTCACCTGGCGAATACGCGGTGACCTTCGACGTCGAGTATCCTGAGCGGCTTTCGCGCTGGCTGATATTCGTGAAATGGCTTCTTGTCATCCCGCACATCATCGTCATCCTCTGCCTCGGCGTCGCGGACCTTGTCGCGAAGATAATATCGTGGTTTGCTATCCTATTCACCGGCCACTACCCACGTGGTTTGTTCAATTTCTCCGTTGGCGTTTCCCGTTGGGGCGCGCGAGTGACCGCCTACGGTTGGTTGCTTCGGGATGAATATCCCCCGTTCAGCCTACAATGAGTGATTTTCGATTGAGTCCTTCGAACTACGGGTAGCGCATGATTGTTGACCAGCAACTGATCGAAGAGCTCTCCCTCTCCCTCGATGAGTACCGCCTCATCGTCGAGAAGCTTGGCCGCGAGCCCAACGAGGTCGAGTTGGGCATGTTCGGCGCCATGTGGAGCGAGCACTGCGGCTATAAGAACAGCAAACCGCTCCTGCGGATGCTCCCCAACACCGGCCCGAACATCCTGACCAGTATGGGCGGCGAGAACGCCGGTGCCATCGACATCGGCGACGGCATCTGCGTCGTGATGAAGATAGAGTCGCATAACCACCCGTCGGCTATCGAGCCTTACGAAGGCGCCGCTACTGGCGTCGGCGGCATCGTGCGCGACATCTTCGCCATGGGTGCGCGACCCATCGCCACCCTCGACTCGCTGCGCTTTGGTCCCCTTTCCGAGCCGCGCAATCGCTACCTCTTCTCCGGCGTCGTCGGCGGCATCGGCGGCTACGGCAACTGCCTCGGCATCCCGACCATCGCCGGCGAGGTCAGCTTCGCCGGTCCTTATTCCGCGAACCCGCTCGTGAACGCCATGTGCGTCGGCATCGCCCGAATCGACCATCTGATTTTCGGTCGGGCAGCAACGCCGGGCAACATCGTCCTGCTCGCCGGCGCCGACACCGGCCGCGACGGCATCGGCGGGGCAAACGTCCTCGCCTCCCGCGTGTTCGACGAAGGCAGCGCAGAGCTCCGCCCGACGGTCCAGGTGGGCAATCCATTCATGGAGAAGCTGCTCATGGAGGCCTGCCTGGAGCTCGCCGAAGAGCACCCCGACTGGATCGATGGCATCAACGACCTGGGCGCCGCTGGCCTCACGAGTTCCACCGTCGAGTCCGCCGCCCGCGCCGGCAACGGCATGGAAATCGACATCGCCCGCGTGCCGAGGCGGGAGCGCGGGATGCTTCCTCAAGAAGTCATGCTCTCCGAATCGCAGGAGCGAATGCTCGTCTTCCCGAAGAAAGAGCACGAGGAGAACGTGCTCCGGCTCCTGGAGCGCTGGGAGCTGAAAGTCGACGTCATCGGCCGCGTCACCGACGACGGCCTTATGCACATTCTCGACGGTGATCGAGAGGTGGCGGCCATCCCGGTCAACGTACTAACGGTCCCGCCTGAATACCGCCGCCAGGGCGTCCGGCCCGCCTATCTCGACGAGGTGCAGACGTACGACTTCTCGCGCCTTCCCGACCTCGCGGATGCGGGAAAGGCGCTGCTCCGTCTTCTCTCGACGCCGGAGCTGGCGGACAAGCGCTGGGTCTGGCGGCAGTACGACCACCAGGTGCTGACGAACACCGTCGTCGGCCCCGGAAGCGACGCCGCCGTCCTGCGGGTGAAAGGGACAAAGAAAGGCCTCGCCCTGACCAATGACGGCAACGGCCTCTACTGTTACCTCGATCCTTTGGCGGGCGGCGCCATCGCCGTCGCCGAGGCGGCGCGAAACGTTGTCTGCGCTGGCGGCCGTCCCGCGGCTATCACCGACTGTCTGAACTTCGGCAATCCTGAGAAGCTGGACGTCTACTACCAGATGGAGGAGACGATCCGCGGCATAGCGGCGGCGGCTGAGAAGCTGGGCGCGCCGATAGTTTCCGGCAATGTCAGCCTCTACAACGAGACGAACGGCGAACCTGTCCTGCCAACGCCGGTCATCGGCATGCTCGGCCTTCTCGACGACGTCGACCGTCGCTGCGAGATGGGCTTCCAGGCCGAGGGCGACGCCGTCCTCCTCCTCGGCGCGACTCTCGACGGCCCCGTGGAAAGCCTTGCCGGCAGCGAGTACCTGCGCGAGATGCACGGCCTCATCGCCGGGCAGCCGCGAATCGACCTCGACCTTGAGGCGCGCGTTCAGCAGGTTTGCCTTGAAGCGATCTCGAATGGTCTCCTCCGTTCTGCTCACGATTGCTCGCAGGGCGGGCTGGCCGTCGCTCTGGCGGAGAGCTGCATCAGCGGCGGCATCGGCCTCCGCGGCGAGCGGATTGCGACGCCCCGGCTCGATGCCACGCTCTTCGGCGAAGCGCAATCACGAATCGTCGTGTCCTGCTCGCCGGACCGCAGAGATGAGCTCGAAACGCTGGCCCGCCGGCAGGACATTCCGTTGACCTTTCTCGGCCTCGTCGGCGGCGACCACCTGACGCTGCCCGGCGCCCTCGATGTGTCGCTTATTGAGCTTACCGGCGCCTATGCTCGCGGCCTGCCCGACGCGCTGGCCGGCGCATGAGCCCGTCCGGGTATCCAGTCGTGGCCCTTGACGCGTTATCCCGGGTGCCGTATCCTATCCCAGATCGAACGTATGTACTCAACGCTTTTTGTGGTTCGAGAGGTGGAAAGATTCAGCTCAACTTGACTGATTCCCTTGTTGACGGCACGCGCCACGGCACTATCATGGTGAAGGTGGCTCGCTCCAAACCCCAACCCCCTGGAGGTCCGCAGTGAAAGTTGTCTTTTTGAAGGACGTTGAAGGCAGCGGACGCATCGGCGAGATCAAGAACGTCGCTGATGGCTACGCTCGCAACTACCTCTTGCCAAAGGGTATGGCCGCGCCAGCAACCGCCGACGCCGTGAGGAAGGCGGAGGCGCGAGCAGTAGTCGAAGCCAAGCGCCAGGCGCTGCTCGACGAGGCCGCGCAGTCGCTCTCCGAGCGAATCGCCGGCGCCACGGTTCGCATCGTCGCCAAGGCAGGGAGCAAGGGGCGGCTCTTTGGCTCGGTCACCCAGGCGGACGTGGCCGACGAAGTGGGCAAGCTGCTCGGCCGGGAGTTGGACCGTCACCAGGTGCTGCTTGCGGAGCCGATCAAAGAGACCGGCGATTACCAGGTCGTCGTCCAACTTAGCCGCAACGTTCGTCCGGCCGTCGCGCTGAAGATCGTCGCGGAAGGCGCGGAGAACGAAGAAGAGGCGGCGCCGGCAGCAGAGGCGGAGCAGGCCGTAGGCGAAGAGGAGCCGGCAGCGGACTCGGAGCAGACCGCAAGCGAAGAGGCACCGCCTGCGGAATCGGAAGAGGCCGGATAGGCTATCGGCGGGGCGGAGGCGATGAACGAGGACTACGAACAAGCGGCGCAATCGGCGGCAAGAGAGCTCCAGCAGGCGCAGACAGCCGACGACGTCCGCAAGATATGGAAGAAATACTATCTCGTTCTCGGCCACCGCTCGCTCGGCCGGCTGTTACTCGGACGACCTGCCGCCGAGCTCGTCGCCCGTCACGAAGCGCGCTCTGAGTAAGGACTACTACCTCCGTTTACTAGCCCGAGGAGATGCAAGGATGCTGGCCGACAGGCTCCCCCCCCACGACGTAGAAGCGGAAGAAGCCGTTATCGCCTCCATCCTCGTCGACAGCGAGGCCATCTATCACGTCGCGCCCATCCTCAAGGCCGAAGACTTCTTTCGCGAGAAGAACGCCTGGGCCTACGAAGCCTGCCTCAGCCTCTTCGATCGAAACGACGCCATAAACCAGGTGACCCTTGGCCACGAGCTCGCCCGCCGCGACCGCCTGGAGGAGATGGGCGGCCTCGCCTACCTTAGCCGGCTCGTGACGGAGCTTCCTACCCCCGTCGGCGTCGAGCACTACGCCGGCATCGTCAAGCGCGACGCCGTCTATCGGCGCCTCATCGAAGTCGCCAGCCGGATCGCCCAGATGGGCTACAACGGCGGCCCCGACTTGGAGGAGACGCTCTCCCGCGCAGAAGGCATGCTGCTTTCCCTGCGCAGCGGTGAGCGCCTGAGCGACTTCCTGCACATCAAAGAGATCCTGGACGACTTCTGGGAGGGCGGCGGCCTGGAATCGCTCCGCAACGGCCTCGAGGGCAACATCCGCACCGGCTTCGTCGACTTGGACACGCTCCTCGGCGGCCTCAAGCGTTCCGACCTCATCATCCTGGCTGCCCGGCCCAGCCTGGGGAAGACCAGCCTGGGCCTGAACATCGCCCGCAACGCCGCCGTCGGTCAGAGCGCCAAGATCGCCCTCTTCAGCCTGGAGATGGCGGCGGAGCAGCTTGCCCAACGCCTGCTGGCCAGCGAGTCCGGCGTCGATTCGACGCGACTGCGCCTCGGCCTGCACACCGAAGCCGAAGAACGGCGGGTCATGAACGCGCTCGGCGTGCTCGCCGCCGCCGACATCTGGGTCGATGACAGCGCCGTCCTCCGCATGCCGGAGATCCGCGGCAAGGCGCTGCGCCTCTCCCGCGAGCGCGGCCTCGACCTCGTCATCGTCGACTACCTCCAGTTGATACACGGCACAGAGCGAGGCGACAACCGCGTGCAAGAGATCAGCTACATCTCGCGGGCGCTCAAGGAGCTGGCGCGTGAGCTCGACGTGCCGGTGATCGCCGTATCGCAGCTCTCTCGCGCGCCGGAGTTGCGCTCCCCGCACATCCCCATGCTCAGCGACCTTCGCGAAAGCGGCAGCATCGAGCAGGACGCCGATCTCGTCGTGTTCATCTACCGAGAGGAAGTGTACGTGCGCAAAGACGAGTGGGACTCGCAGCATGCGGACGGCTCTCCCTATCCGGCCGGCGACGCCCAGATTATCGTCGCCAAGAACCGCAACGGGCCCACTGGCACCGTGCATCTTCGCTTCCGGCACAACATCGCCCGCTTCGAGGACTTGCTTCTGCGAGACGAGGAGAGCGTCATGAGTCGCTCTTCAGTGGAGGTCTAAGCGCTGGTCATGAAGAGGCTGGATGAGATAATCGAGGGGATGCGGCTTCCCGAGGGGCAGGCGGACGAGGGTCTGGACGCCGCTTGCCTCGTCGAAGAGGCGAGCAGCGTTTGCCCTCTCTGCGACGGCGCCGGCTTCGTTCGTCGCAGCCTCCCGGTCGATCATTCCGACTTCGGCAAAGCGTTTCCCTGCGAGTGCGTCCAGCGTGAGCGAGAGGATGAGCGCGCGACCCGCTTGGAGCGCTACAGCGACCTCGGCCCGCTCACGCGCCTCACCTTCGACAATCTGAGCGCGCACGGCCGCAGCAGCAATCCTCGCGATCAGGAGCGATTCCAGCGCTGCGTCGAAGAGGCGCACAGCTTCGTGCAGAATCCTGACGGCTGGCTCGTGCTCTTCGGACCGAGCGGCTGCGGCAAGACGCACGTTGCCGCAGCCATCGCCAACCGCTGCCTGACGCTGGGAACACCGGCGCTGTTCGTCTTCGTCCCCGACCTGCTGGACCGTCTGCGCGCCGCCTATCATCCGGAGGCTGCGGTCGACTACGATCAGGCTTTCGAACGCGTGCGCAACGCTCCCGTCCTCATCCTCGACGACCTGGGCGGGCAAAGCAGCACGCCCTGGGCGCAGGAGAAGCTGTTCCAGATAATCAACCATCGCTTCAACGGCCGCCTGCCCACCGTTATCACCAGCGGCTCCTCCCTTCACAAGATCGACGAGCGGCTGCAGACCCGTCTGACCGACCCCTCGCTGACCCGCGTCTTCGAGCTTGAGCCCGCGTCCGGCGGTCGTCGCGGCGGTCGCAAGCTCGACGTCTTCGATCAGCCGCGCTTCCGCAACATGACCTTCGACAGCTTCGATACGCAGGGCTTCCACTTGCCCGTCGCCGAACGACGCCGCCTCGAGGACGCCTACCGCTTCGCATTGGACTTCGCGCAGAAGCCCGAGGGCTGGCTGATGCTCACCGGGCCGGCAGGCAGTGGCAAGACGCACCTGGCCGTCGCCATCACCAACTACCGCCGCCAGTTGGGCGACTCGCCGTACTTCATCGAAGTGAGCGATCTGCTGCACTTCCTCAGTCGCAAGGACAAGAAGGGGGAGCCCGAGCAATACTATCGCGAGGTCGAAGAGATCAGCGAGGCGTCGCTCCTCGTGCTCGACGACCTCTACATCAACCGGCGCAATCCCTGGTGGGAAGACATCTTCCGCATCCTCAAGCACCGCCACACGGCGCAGCTTCCCACCGTCGTGACGACGCTTCAGACCCTCACCAGCCTGTCGCTGGACGAGGTGGGCGAGCGAATCGCTTCTCTCCTCGGCGATCCCAGGATCTGCTCGGAGATGCGACTCCCCGGCGCGTCGCAGAAGCCGCGGCCCCCGGATAGCGCCTCTCCCTCCCAGGACGAGCCGCCGCCGCGCCGAAGGCGTGGCTGAGCCTCCTCCCGTCTCCTCCTGAAGCTGATTGAGTACTTATAACTCGTACCTTGATCTTCGTTTACCTAATGTCGTACAATGCCGCCGATAGCCCGATATCTACCTCTAGAGGGACCTGGGAGGTACTGGGTGGCACTGGAAGACAGAATGTTACCGTGCCGTAATTGCGGGAAGGAATTCATCTTCACTGCGGGCGAGCAGACGTTCTTCTTGCGACGAGGCCTTCTGAATGACCCTCAGCGCTGCCCCTCCTGCAGAGCGGCGAAGCGCAAGGAACGGGGCGAAAGCCGTCAGGGGATGACCGCCGTGGTCTGCGCCTCCTGTGGCAGCGAGACCATCGTCCCCTTCGTCCCGCGTCTGGACAAGCCGGTCTACTGCAACCTCTGCTTCGAGAAGATGCGGCCGACCGTCTAGTCGTTCTGCGCCTGCACTGGAAGCCCTTCCAGCCGGGATTCGCCGTCCTACCGTCTTCCAACCTTCATCGAAAGCTCCCACCTTTCGCTCGGCACAGGCGGTCAAACCTCATCTCAGCAATAACAGTTGCCGATGATCCATCGATGACACTGTTCCAATGATCAGCTATACTGCTGCTTCAGAACCAAGGAACATGATGAGCATCGGTACCGTTCTAACCAAGGCGGGAAAGCAGGCCGTCGACCTGCTCTTTCCTCCACGTTGCGCCGTCTGCGGTCATCTGGAGTCCTTTCTCTGTCCGGATTGCCGATCGGCCCTACCGCGCGCTGGCCCGCCGCGCTGCGTTATTTGCTGGCAACCGACTTCCGGCGGCGCTTGCCATCGCTGTGAAGAATCGAGGCCGTCATTCGATGGCCTCCGATCTGCCTTCGTTTTCGAAGGCGGCGCGCGGGATATCGTCCACAAGCTCAAGTACCAGAATCAATCTGTCCTGGCCGCGCCCATGGCTGACCTGCTTTTCGACCTGCTAGCGGACAGCCCGCTTCCCGCCGACGTGCTCGTGCCGGTGCCCCTCTTCCTGAGGCGAAAGCGCGTGCGCGGCTATAACCAATCGGCGCTCTTGGCGCAGGCTCTGGCGCGACCACTGGGCCTTCCTGTCAACGAGAAGACGCTCGGCCGCACCAGGAACACCGCCTCGCAGGCCAGGACTGCCAATTCCGACGAAAGAAGAGCCAACGTCCGCGATGCCTTTGTCTGCAAAGACGGATCGCTTACCGGCAAGCAGGTGCTGCTAATCGACGACGTATCGACGACCGGCGCCACGCTCGATGCCTGCGCCCGGGCGCTCCGCCGCGGCGGCGCCGGGTCTGTCTGGGCGCTCACTTTTGCTCACGAGGACTGATGAAAATTGATCTGAGATCGGCCCCTGCTCGAGCGCCTTTGGGGGAGAAGCGATGCCTCTGCCGCAACTGGTGATGTTCTTCGGCGGCATGGGCGGGAGTCCCGTCGAGGACGAATTCGCCTGCGCTCTGGGTGAAGACACGCTCGACACGCTGGAGCGCGTGCTCGATTCCGGCGGCGTCGACGGCGCCATCCTCGCTACGGACACGCCGCAGATTGCCAGCAACTTCTCGTCCGAAGTGCGCGTGGACGTCGACGACGGGCCGTTCCATTTCGGCGAGCGTCTGGCGCAGGTTGTGCGCCGTCATGAGCTGGAGCGGCTTATCTACCTGGGCGCCGGCAGCAGCACGCTCATGGCCAACGACGACTTCTTCTCGCTGGGCCACTACCTCGGCATGGCATGGAACATGGTCCTGACCAACAATCGCTACTCCTCCGACTTCGCCGCTTTCGTCCCCGGGAAGGCGCTGTTCCAGATACCCCTCCCCTCAAAAGACAACGTCTTGCCGCGCGTCCTCCACGACGCGGCGGGCCTGACGCTGCAAGAGCTCCCTCGAACTACCGCGAACCAGTTCAACATTGACACGCCCTCCGACCTTGCGATACTCAAGCTTACCGGCCATGCGGGCCCTCGCCTCAGTCAATGGTTTGAAAGCGCGGAGATTGACGTTTCGAGATACGAAACGTGCCTGAGACTCCTCACCAATCCGAAAGCGCAGATCCTCGTTGCCGGACGGGTCGGAAGCCAGGTCTGGCAGTACCTGGAGAAGGAGACTGCCTGCAAAGTCCGGCTTGTCTCCGAAGAGCGCGGGCTGCGAGCTGAAGGGCGAGAAGATGGGAAGGCGCGCTCACTGTTGGGCTTCCACGTGGAGCAGGTCGGCTCCGAGCGCTTCTTCGCGGAGTTGGCGGAGATGGCGGATGCCGCCTTCATCGACACGCGTGTCCTCTTGGCCCACTTGTCGAAGCGCCCAACCCGCGCCGACCGCTTTCTCTCGGACCTCGGCCGTTACGAAGGGATAACCGACCCGTTTCTGCGGGAGTTCACCGAAAGCGCCGTCAGAGCGCGCATCCCCGTCCTGCTAGGCGGCCACTCCCTCGTCGCCGGCGATCTCATGGCGCTAACGGAGCTCGCCTGGCGGGACATCGCCGAGTCTCCCATATAGATACAATTTTCGTCTCCAGTCCCCTGCTGCCGCACTTGACGGAGCTTCATGCGTGGGATACGCTCAATCTAGTGGCAAGGACAACGTCATCACTGCGTCCACTTCCCGCCTCCGGAGGAGGTCTGCGGCAAAGACTGCTGCTGGCTTTTATCGTCCTCTTTCTCGCCGGTGGCGCGGCATACGGGTCGCTGATCCTCGCTGCCCGAGTTTATCCCATGCTGTTCCCCGGCCATGCCCTCCCAATTGTCACCAGTTTGCCCGGTGGTCCCCCAGATACAAGCAACGACCCGTCGCCGATCAACAAACGCATCAACGTGCTCATCATGGGCCTCGACAGGCGCCCCGACGAAGGAGATATCTTCACACGCACCGACACGATGATAGTCGCGACCATCGATCCACAGACGAAGACCGCCGGCATTCTGGGCATCCCCAGAGATACCTACGTGAATATCCCCACCAAAGGCGGTGGCAGCTTTCAGGACCGAATAAACACCGCTCTTGAGTATGGCCAAACCGACAATTACCCCGGCGGCGGCCCCCAACTGGCCGAAGACACAATCGAAAAGAACTTCGGCATCAAGATCGATCACTACGTCATCATTGACTTCACTGCTTTCAAGGAAGTGATCGATGATCTAGGCGGAATCGACGTGGACGTTCCGGACTACCTCGACGATCCTCTCTACTCTGATACGGAGCTGCCCGGAGATTACTTCCCGCTCCATTTTGTCCCCGGCATGCAACACATGGACGGACGGACCGCCCTCGGCTACGCGCGCAGCCGCAACACGACCAGCGATCTGGACCGCATCGAGCGGCAGCAGCGCGTGATCTTCGCAGTCATGGACAAGATGACGAGCCCGAGTTTCAACGTCCTGTCAAACGCCCTCGACCTGTGGCATAAGTACAAGAACACGATAGTCACCGACATCAGTGACTTCATGATCCCCGGCTTCGCCAAGCTGGCCATCGATATTCCACAGGATCAGATAAACGCTCTTTCTCTGGGTCCCTGCACCACTCCCTGGACAACTCCCGGCGGCGCCGACGTATTGCTGCCTTCGGACGAGGGATGCAAGCGCATCGTCGATGCGCTCTTCTACGATCAGCAGTTGTCGGCCGAAGGCGCGGTGGTAGAGGTGCAGGACGGCACGTCGAGCCAGCAAGACGTCGCGGCGCAGGCCGTGACCCTGCTGACCAATCTCGGATTCCCTCAGGGATCGGTAATCGAATCGAAGGCGGCGCCGAGCGGGACCGTAGCAAACACCGAAATCATCGACTACACCGGAAAGACCTACAGCGCCGCCAGGATCGCCGAATGGTTGGGTGTTCCCGCGACTGCCGTGCGCGATTCGACCCCGCTTGATGCTGGCCTGCGCACCACGAACGCCGACATCGTCGTAGTCCTTGGTGACGATGCGAACTTAGGCGCGCTCAGTTCAACTTCTGCGGCAAACCAGTAGCGACACGGCCGGGATCGACCGCCGCTGGCGAGGAAGGCCTACTTGCTCTTCGCCTTCGCCGGCTTCTTTGCTGGCGCCTTCTTCACGGGGGCTTTGCGAGTTGCCGTTTTCGCTGCTGCCACCGGAGGGGCGGCTTTTTTCGTGACCCTGCGAGCCGGCTTCGTTGCCTGCTCCGTCGGGGCGACGGCTGCCGCGGCGGTCGCGGAGTTAAGCTTGAGCATCAGCCGCGACTTGCGTCGCGCGGCGTTGTTGGCGTGAATAACGCCTTTCTCGGCTGCCTTGTCCAGAGCGCTCACCGCCTCGCGAACGGCTGCGCCCGCTTCCTCGATTCGCCCTTCCCCGATTAGCGGCAGCGCCGTTCGTATCTGCGTTCGCGTAGCTCCTCTGACCGACCGGTTGCGTACGCGTCTTCGCTCGGCCTGCCTTACCCGCTTCTCTGCCGACCGGCTATGAGTCAAGACCTCGCTCCTTCAATATGCTGGGAGTAATATTAGACGAGAGTTAACCTCGTGTCTAGAGCGGCTTTCTCCCCAAGGCAATCGCTGATGCGTAAGCGACAATGCGGGGTAGGCGGATGACAAGAGCGAGGACGATGTCGGCGAGCGACGGTCTCGCGGCCGCTGCCGTCATCGTCGCGATAGGCTTCCTCGGCAGCCGGCTGCTTGGCCTGCTCCGCACGGTAGCGATAGCGAACAGCTTCGGCACCAGCCCGGAGCTGGGCGCCTACTGGGTCGCATTTCGCCTGCCGGACATGGTCTTCCAGGTGCTCGCCGGCGCCACCCTTGCCAGCGCCTTCATCCCCGTCTTCTCCCGCTACATCACCAGAGGCGACCGCGACCAGGCATGGCGGCTCGCCAGCTCCGTGCTCAACCTCGTCTTCATCGCCACGGGCGTCCTGGCGGTCATCGGCTTCCTGCTGGCGCCGCTCCTCGTCCCGCTCATGGCGCCGGGGCTCGGCCAGGACTCGGGCCGCCAGGCGGAGCTACAGGGACTTGCCGTTCATCTCACCAGGATTATGCTTATCTCGCCCGTTCTCTTCTCGGTAAGCGGGATGTTCATGGGAATCTCGAACGCCCGCCATCACTTCCTCTTCCCTGCGCTCGCGCCCTGGACCTATAACCTGTCGATCATCTTCGCCGCTCTTGTGTCGCACAGCGTCGAAGGGCTGTCCATCGGCGTCGTCGTCGGTGCCTTCATCTACCTGGTGATTCAGCTTCCGGCAGTGCGTCTTATCGGCATGGCTTACCGTCCCATCGCTGACTGGCGCGACCCGGGCGTACGGGAAGTTGGCAAGCTCATGCTACCGAGGGCGTTCGGCCTGGCCGCCGTTCAGCTCAACTTCCTCATCTCCATCTTTTTTGCCTCGAAGGTGAGCGACCAGGCGATCTCGGCCGTCAACTACGCTTGGCTTATCGTCATGATGCCGCTCGGCCTCTTCGGCATGGCCTTGTCGACCGCTGTCTTCCCCACGCTCGCGGAGCAAGCCGCGACGAAAAGCATGGATGCCCTGCGCCACACCCTCTCCGGCACCCTACGACTAATACTGTTTCTCACCCTGCCGGCCAGCGTCGGCCTCATGATCCTTGGCAAGCCGCTCGTAACTTTCCTCTTCGAGCACGGCGCCTTCACCGCCGCTTCCACAGATATCACCGTCGCCGTCCTCTTCTTCTATGCGATAGGCTTGTTCGCCCAGGGCGGCATCGAGATCCTCAGCCGCGGCTTCTACGCCCTCTCCGACACCCGCACACCCGTCGCTTTCGCCGTCGCCTCGATGGTAGCCAACCTGCTGCTCTGTCTCGTGCTCGTCGGGTCTTTCGGCGTCAAAGGCCTGGGCCTCGCGCTCTCCCTCAGTGCTATTCTGGAATTCTCGCTCCTCTTCCGTGCGTTGCGGAAGCGACTTGGCGGCCTGGACGAAGAGAAGCTGGTCGGCTCGGTCGCGAAATCCAGCGCCGCAACCGTCGTCATGGCCGAGGTGGTTGGACTGCTGGCCCTCCTGCTGCACGCCTCCGGCCACTTCAACGCCGGTACCCTCGTCGACGCCTTCCTCGCCCTGTTCGGGGGCAGCGTCATCGGCGTCGGCGTCTTCTTCGCCGTCTCGTCTTTCCTCGCCCACGAGGAGATGGAGCTTCTCGAGCGGCGGCTCCCCATCCTTCGCTCCGTCAACATCTTCGCCCGGCTGAGCGGCGGCGCGAGCAGCGCGCGCACCCCCTTCTAGCCGCTTCGAATCTGAAATGACGACGATTGCTGTTTCCCGAACACGCCCTAGCCTTGCGTCGGCCGGCCTCGGCGTCGTATAATTCGGTTGATCGCCGAATCCGCACGGCACCGTTTTCACGATTGGAGACCGGGTCTTGAGTTTCGCCGACAAGGCATTGACCTGCCGTGACTGCAATGGCAGTTTCGTCTTTACAGCCGGTGAGCAGGAATTCTACGCCAGCAAAGGGCTGCAAAACGAACCTGTGCGCTGCCCCTCCTGCCGCGCTGCCCGCAAGAACTCTCGCACCACCGAGGCTGAGGACGGCTATGTGCGCTATGGCGCGTTCGCCAGCTTCGGCGGCCGCACGCCGCGCCAGATGCACCCCGCTACCTGCGCCGACTGTGGAATGATGACCGAGGTCCCCTTCGTTCCCAGAGGCGACCGCCCGGTCTACTGCAGCGCCTGCTACAACAAGCAACGCGCCCAGGCGAAACCCCCCGAGCTCTAGCGCCCACGTTCCGCGAACTCGCTTCCGGTTGACGCCGTGTCTGCCGATACCTATACTTGACACTTGCGAAAGGCTTTGACGGAGTCGAGTAGGCCGGTCGCGCCGAGCAGCGAGTCCAATTCGGTGCGAGTGGACGCGGTAGCGCCGGTCGAAGATCCCTCCCGAGCCGCCGACTGAACGACAGGGGTGTCAAGTAGGCTCGGCCGGAACGCTCACCGTTACCAGGGGCAGGGGCATCGGAAGCGTGCCCCGACAAGCGGTCGCCTCAGGCGGCAACAAGGGTGGTACCGCGGGTACGAATTCGGCCCGTCCCTTTCCGGGGGCGGGATTCTTTTTGTGGGGTGTAGAGCGATGTTCAAACCGGTCGCTACGAAAGTCGACTTCCCGGCGCTTGAGCGGGAGATCCTACGTTGGTGGGAAGAGCAGGGCATGGTGCGCAAATACCTGCGCCGCAACGAAAGCTCGCCGCGCCGCTGGTCGTTCATCGATGGCCCCATCACCGCCAACAACCCCATGGGTGTCCACCACGCCTGGGGCCGCACCTACAAAGACCTCTACCAGCGCCTGAAAACGATGCAGGGTTACCGCCAGCGCTACCAGAACGGCTTCGACTGCCAGGGCCTCTGGATCGAGGTCGAGGTCGAGCGCGAGATGGGCTTCAAGTCCAAGCGCGAGATCGAGGAGTTCGGCATCGCCCGCTTCGTCGAAGCCTGCAAGGCGCGGGTTCGCAAGTTCTCTGCCGTCCAGACCGAGCAATCGATTCGCCTCGGCTACTGGATGGACTGGGACAACTCCTACTACACGTTCTCCGACGAAAACAACTACACCATCTGGCACTTCCTCAAGCGCTGCCATGAGAACGGCTGGCTGTACAAAGGCCACGACGTCATGCCTTGGTGCCCTCGCTGCGCCACCGGCCTTTCGCAGCATGAGATCGTGACCGAAGGCTACCGTGAGCTGACCCATCCCAGCGTCTTCCTTCGGCTTCCTCTCGACGGCCGCGAGAACGAGTACCTGCTGGTCTGGACCACAACCCCCTGGACGCTCTCGGCAAACGTGGCGGCCGCTGTCCACCCCGGCCTCACCTACGTCCGCGTCCGCGAGGGCGACGACGTCTACTACTTGGCGAAGGCGCTACTCGGCCGGTTGCAGGGCGATTACCAGGTGCTCGAAGAGCTCCGCGGCGAAGCCATGCTCGGCTGGACGTACCGCGGCCCCTACGACGAGCTTCCGCGCCAGCATGGCGTAGAACACAAGGTCATCCCCTGGGAGGAAGTCAGCGAGACCGAGGGCACCGGCATCGTCCACATCGCTCCGGGCTGCGGCAAGGAGGACTTCGAGCTAGGCAAGCAGTTCGGCCTTGCCGTAATCGCGCCTCTCGACGAATCCGGCATCTTCCTCGAAGGCTACGGCTGGCTGAGCGGCCGCAACGTCGGCGAAGTGGCGCAGCCGGTCTTCGACGACCTCCACCGCAAGGGCATCCTCTACCGCGTCGAGGGCTACACCCACCGTTACCCCGTCTGCTGGCGTTGCGACAGCGAGCTCGTGTTCCGCCTCGTCGATGAGTGGTTCATCTCCATGGATGAGCTGCGCAACCGCATCGCCGACGTCACGAAGCGGATCCACTGGATACCCGAGTTCGGCCTGGCGCGGGAGCTCGATTGGCTTCAGAACATGGAAGACTGGATGATCTCGAAGAAGCGCTACTACGGGCTGGCGCTGCCCATCTACGAGTGCGACTGCGGCGTAGTCAACGTCATCGGCGGCGAGGACGAGCTGGAGGCGCGCGCCGTCGAAGGTTGGGACCAGTTCGCCGGGCACTCGCCGCACAAGCCGTGGATCGACGCCGTCAAGATCAGTTGCTCCGAGTGCGGCAAGACGCTATCGCGCATCCCGGACGTCGGCTCGCCCTGGCTCGACGCCGGCATCGTGCCCTACTCGACGCTCGACTACCGTCACAATCGCCCCTACTGGCGGGAGTGGTTCCCCGCCGACTGGATTTCGGAAAGCTTTCCCGGCCAGTTCCGCAACTGGTTCTACTCGCTGCTCGCAATGAGCACCGTGCTGGAGAATCGCGAGCCTTTTCGAGCCTGCTTCGGCTACGCGCTCCTCCGTGACGAGCAGGGCGAGGAGATGCACAAGAGCAAGGGCAACGCCATCTGGTTCGAGGATGCCGCCGACCGCATGGGCGTCGACGTAATGCGTTGGCTTTTCTGCCGGCACAATCCCAGCGCCAACCTCAATTTCGGCTGGCACAGCGGCGACGAGGTCCTCCGCGGCTTCATCCTGACGCTCTGGAACACCTACTCGTTCTTCGTCACCTACGCCAACATCGACCACTTCGAAGGTCAGGCGGCCGTCGAATCCTCGCGCTCCGATCTCGACCGCTGGCTGCTTTCCGGCCTGAATCAGCTCATCGCCGACGTAACCGCCGACCTGGAGGAGTTCGACTCCGCGACCGCCACCCGGCGCATCGAGTCCTTTGTCGAAGACCTCTCGAACTGGTACGTGAGGCGCAGCCGCCGTCGCTTCTGGAAGAGCGAAGACGACGCCGACAAGCGGGCCGCCTACAGGACCCTGCATACCTGCCTCGTCACGCTCAGCCGGCTGCTGGCGCCTTTCCTGCCGTTCCTCGCCGAGGAGATGTACCAGAACCTCGTGCGGTCGCATGACAGCGCGGCCTCGGAAAGTGTCCACCTCTGCGACTGGCCCGTCGCAGACCGCACGCTGATCGATGACCGGCTGAACGACGATACCCGCCTCGTGATGCGCCTGGTCAGCCTGGGGCGTGCTGCCCGGAGCAAAGCCGGCATCAAAGTCCGCCAGCCGCTGCCACAAGCTTGCATGAAGGTAGCCAACCATTCGGAGAAAGAGGCGGCGCGTCGGCTCGAGGGTCAGATTCTCGATGAGCTGAACGTCAAGGAACTCGTGTTCGTCGAGGACGAAACCGAGTACGTGGAATACCAGGTCCGCCTCAACGCCGCGCTGCTGGGGCCAAAGTACGCCGGCGCTCTCCGACAGATCGATGAGGAGCTGCGGAAACTCGATCCAGCGTCCGTCGCTGCCACTCTTGCGGATGGGTCGCCCGTCATCGTCGGCGAGTGGCGGCTGGAGCCGGCGGAGCTCCAGGTGATCGCGAACGACAAAGAAGGCCACCGGACCGCCATGGAAGCGGGGTATTTCGTTACCGTTCCTACCGAAATCGACGCGGAGCTGCTCGACGAAGGCTTGGCGCGCGAGATCGTTCACCGCCTCCAGACCATGCGTCGCAACGCCGCCTTCGACATCGCCGATCGCATCGTCACCTACTACCAGGGCGACGAATCGGTCCGCCGCGTCATGACGAGCTTCGAGGACTACGTCCGGCAGGAGACGCTGTCCGTCGACATCGTGGCGGGAGCGCCGCCGGCCGCCGCCCACGTCGAGGAGCACACCGTGGACGGACACGCCGTCGCGCTAGGCGTGCTGCGGGCGTAGACGCAGAAGCGACCAACAAGAAGAGGGGTCCCAATTGGGACCCCTCTCGCCTGATTCAAAACCCCGGGCTAGCCGGGTGTATTCGTCACAGTGGGCGTGGGCGTGGGCGTGAGCGTGGGGGTCGCCGTAGGCGTCGGCGTACACGTTCCGCCGGAGCAAGGTGTCGGCGTCGCCGTCGTGGTCGGCGTGGCCGTCGCCAGTGTGGAAAGGTCGTCGGGGCCAACAACCACCGGCGCCGTCACATCGTTCGGATTGTGAGTGACCGCGTCCACCCAGATCTCGTATTGGGTAGCGTTGTCATCGCTCTCAACCGCGACGTCGAAAGTCCCCGTTTCATCGTTGTCGATAGTAGTTGGACTGGTGAACACGCGCCCGACCTTCACTACGTTGTCGTCGTCGTCAAGCAAGGCGAGGCAGACTTGGACGTCGAACAAATCTGTGTCCCCAACGTTGACATTGCCCGTGATGTGGGTCGTGTCGCCGCTGCTGGTTGTTGCCACGTCGCTCACGTCAAGGTCGGCCACGGCCTTCGTCCCGAAAGTGACCGGCCGGAGAGTCGTCTGTGGGTGGTCGTTGACCGTCACGCCGGCGGGCAAGATGGCCTCAATCGGTGAGTCGGAATGGTTCTGCAGCGTGCGGGTGCAAGGGGCGACGAACTCCGTGGCGACGAACCGCCCGCTGTTGTCGAAGAAGTCGACCTCGACGGACGCGGCAACAATGTTAGCATTCGTGAGGTTACTGGCGAGGGCGACAAAGTGGGGCTGGTCGTTCGCGTCATTATACACCGTACCGAATCGTACGATGCAGCCCGCCGCGAGGATGCCCCCGAGGGCCAGGACGAGGATGAGTAGGCGCTTCATGATGACTCCTTTCGTCTTGAAGGGGATTCGGCAACGGCGGTCTACCTTCATAATAACGCGCGTCGAGGAGGGAAGTTAACCCTAGTTACGACAAATTCCCGACCTAGGGGAATTATCGGGTGTGGCGTCGAAGCCCGCTCTCGCGCTTCCTTGCGGCCTGGGGCGCGGCTATAATCCTGCATAGCCAGTACTTTCGAGGATCAGGACGTGAGCGATTCCAACAAGGGGAGCGCGAAGACGGGCCGGCTCCGCTACCGGCGCATCATCGCCAAGCTGGGCACGAACCTGCTGACCGCCGGCAGCGACCGCCTCGACGTGGACGCGATGTCGTCGCTCGTCGGACAGGTGGCGCGTCTGCACGACATGGGCGCCGAGGTCATCCTCGTCTCGTCGGGCGCGATTGCCGCTGGACGCCAGCGCCTGGGGCACGTGCGCACCCGTCGCGACATCCCCATTCGCCAGGTGCTCGCCGCCGCCGGGCAGAGCCACCTGATGCAACGCTACGACCAGCTCTTCTCGGAGCACGGCATAGTGGCGGCGCAGACGCTCCTCAGCCGTCGAGACCTCTCGGACCGCGTGGGCTACCTGAACGCCCGCAACACGCTGCTGGCGCTGCTGGAGCTGGGCGCGGTGCCGGTCGTCAACGAGAACGACGTGGTGGCGGTCGACGAGATAGAGGGCGCCAAGATAGGCGATAACGACAACCTCTCGGCGCTGGTGGCGAACCTTGTCGACGCCGACCTGCTGGCGCTGCTCACCGACACGCCGGGCCTGCATACGGCCGACCCGCGTCTTGACCCCTCCGCGAAGCCTATCGCGCGCGTCGACCGCATCGACGAGGAGGTCGAGCGGCTGGCCGGCGGGCCTTCGCACCCGGGCGAGCGCGGCACGGGCGGCATGACGACGAAGATTCAGGCCGCGCGTCTGGCGACTTCCGGCGGGACGGCGGTGGTCATTGCCGGCGGCTCGGAGCCCGACGTGCTGGTGCGACTGGCGCAGGGCGAGCCGCTGGGGACGCTTTTCCCGCCGCAGGTGGAGGGGATGGAGAGCCGCAAGCGCTGGATGCTGTCGCGGCTGGGCGTGCGCGGCCGGATAGTGGTGGACGCGGGCGCGGCGAGGGCGCTGCGTCGCGACAGGAAGAGCCTGCTGCCGGCGGGCGTGGTCGAGGTCGATGGGACGTTCGAGCGGGGCGAAGCGGTAGATATCTGCGGGCCGGACGGCGAGAGGATCGCCTGCGGCATCGCGAACTACGGTCGCGAGGAGGTGGAGGCGATTCGCGGGCTGCGGTCGGAGCGGATAGAGGCGACGCTAGGGTACGAGTTCGGGTCGGAGGTGGTCCACCGGAACAACCTGGTCTTGCTCTAGCGCCGCTGGGCGCTTGCCTGCCGGCTTGCCTGCTGGCCGGCGCCTCCTGCCACCGCCCCCGCGTAGCGTCCGTCTGCAAGCAACCGCTCGTCTTCCCGCCCACTCACCCACATATGTTTTTCTGAAGGAAAGAGTCTCAGGGGGACACCCCCTGAAACCCCCGGCAGAGGAGGCCCTTGTATCTTTACGGTCGTTGTATTCTTTGTGGGGATCGGGAGGCATGCCTCCCGATCCGGAGTGCGATAGACCGATTGCCCTCTGGTCCACCAGAGACCGTTGCAGAGCGGGGGTCAT
>JBEKKV010000017.1:0-37340 GCA_050010555.1 Dehalococcoidia bacterium | reverse complement strand
GGGGTCCATGTCGATCTCAAGGTGGATGTCGCCGCCGTTTATGACCGTGTCTCCATTCAGATCGGCGACGAGAGCAGAGGCCCTGCCGCCCGGGAACACGAGGGGCACTACGAACACGAGGGTCAATCCGAGGAGAATGAGGGGTGCACGAACCCAACGTCTCATACTAACACCTCCTAATGAAGTCGTGAGAACGGGCGGGTGCAATTAAAGGGACGCGCTTGGGGGCCTGTCCCCCAGAGGCCACCAGAGTCCAGCCTTATTATCGATAATACTCGGCCGAAAGACCGCGCGCAATAGTTTTCCGGACATAAAGTCCCTGCTTTTCTTCTGATATCTCCAAAAGAGGACAGGAGACCGGAACGAAACGAAAAGGACTGCTACCCGCCCGACGGGTAGGCACTCATACTCGACCCGTAAGACGGGTCCGGACCTACCTCGGAATTTGTTATGTCCACCGCCTTCGCCAGCGGCAGCTTGTCCTCTAGCAGGTGCCGCAGCAACTGAGCTGTCGCCTGGTCCGTGTGCTCGGGCGAAACCATGTCGCTCCAGCCGACGACGCCGCTCGCGCCCTTGTCGACCAGAGCGGAGGCTGTCTTGTCGGAGGCTAGACTGCTGCAACCCATAAGGATGATGGTCGTGCCGTTGAACCGGCCCCGCATGCTCGACTTGACGAAGAAGGACGAGACGGCGAAGTAAGAATTCGCCATGGAGTCGCCGGTGTAAACGACGGGAAAGAGCCGGAAGGCCTTCTGGTCATCGACGTAGGCTGAGCTGTCATACGGCTGCGAGGTGAAGAGCAGCACGTCATCGCCGATCTGCGCCATCACCTTGTCCAGCACAGCCTGCGGGACGTCTGACGGAAGAGCGAGGTCCTTCCTGGGAATCGCGGAATGGGCCCGCAGTATGATGAGGCCGTAATCGTGTGTCGGCAGGTCGCGGAAGAAGTCGACCGTCACCTGGTCGGCGTCGTAGTAGTCGACTGTGTATCCCGCCTGCTCGAGCGTTGCGGTTGCATCCGCCACAAAGGAGGGATTCGGGATTCTGACGCTTAGCTGGTCGACGATCGCCGCGCGACGCGACGGCTGCTGCCCGCCCCCGGTGTGGACGGCGAACAGCCAGACGCCCGACGCAAGGGCTGCGACGACGACAACGACGCCGGCAACCCCAAGATAGAGCCTGGAGCGGCGGGCCGCGCCCCCATCTGGACGAGGCCGCTCCGCCACTGCCTGCTTCTTCGCTCTCTTGCGTCCCATGGAACGCCTTCCCTATGATCTTACGTTAACCAGCGCCTTCTAGTATGGCAGCCCGCGACGCTTACTGCCACAGTGCTCCCTGCGCCACCGATCACCGTCGCTTAGGCAGACGCCGGAGGCAAGGGACTGCAAAACAGGCGCCGATTCGGGGCGACGGTGGCGGGCGGCAGAATAACGATGCCGACGACCGTTTTGTCAGGGAGGGAAGAGGAGATAGCGAGATCTTCCGCTAGATGCGGCTCGCGTTGGCGTCGCGGAACTTCTGCAGGATCGACCGCAGGGTCTCGCGTTCCTTGCGGCCCAGCACCCCGAACATCTCTTCCTGCAACTGCTTGCCCGGCTCGCGAATGCTGTCCACCAACTGCTTCCCCGCCTTGGTCAACCGCACCGGCGTCTTGCGTCGGTCCTTGCGGTCCTTCAGGCGCTCCACATAACCGCGCTCCGCCAGCCGATCGACCATGGTCGTGATGCTCGGGGTCTCCAGATAGAGCTGTCGGGCTATTTCGCTGATCGTCAGGGGACTGCCGGCCTCGCGGAGAACGACGAGGACAGGCGCCTGAGACACGCTCACACCCCACGGCGCGAGCGCCCTGTCCGACGCCTTTCGCATGATTGCCGAAACGGCGTACACTAGCCGGCCGTCAGCCATAATGCTTTCGTCCTGTTGTACCATCGATTCATATTCCATGCCGACGCCTCCCCCTAACGTCGCCCGCGGCGGTCAGCAGCGCGGACGTTAATGCGCGTATAGTACTAGGAATATCGCGTAACTGCACCCCTTTCAGCAGCGAAAAATGTAAAGGACAGCCACAATCGCCGGACTTTTCCGATGAATCGATAGGCCCTAAGATGGGACTGGCATGATCGTTCTCTGCTTCGGCAACCGCGCCCTTCCCCAGGACTCCATGGCAGTCGAGCTTGGCCTTTCGCTGGAGGTTCCCGGCGTCACCTTCATCACCAGCTCCTCGCCGGAAGAAATGATCGACTACCTGGAGGAGGACCTCTACGTGATGGACGTGGCGCAGGGCGTGAACGAAGTAACATTGATCGCTGAGCCGGAGCGTTTCCTGCCGCCGCCGAACGTCACCGTCCACGACCTCGACCCCGCCGTCTTCCTCAAGATCGTCCAGAAGCTGTACGGCGTCAGCGTCCCCGTCATCGCCCTGCCGATGGGCGTCGATGTCGGCATCGTGCGGGAGCAGTTGCTGCGCCTGCTCACCGCTCTGCCGGACCGGATGCGCTCCCGGCGCAACGGCGTGACGCCGGACTAGCCGCGCCCGTCTTCGACTTCCCACATCCGTCAACAGAATGAGACATGAAAAGGCCCGCCTGGCGAATGCCGAGACGGGCCTGGGGATGACGTTAGAACGATCTAGAGTCCCTCCACGCGCAGGAAGTGGGCAGCGCAGGACAGGCATGGGTCGTAGCAGCGGATGAGCGTTTCCAATCCATCGACCACTTCCTGGCGAGACTTGCTCATCAACTGCGGCAAGTAGAGCTTGATGGCCTCTTCCATGCTGCGCAGATTCTGTGCCGTCGGCGTGATGATGTTCGCGCGGCTGATGTGACCTGAATCGTCTAGCTCGTACTCGTGCCAGAGAGTGCCGCGCGGCACCTCGATGGCGGCGATGCCCCAGCACTTCTTGAACTTTATGTCTGCCATCGGCTCGGGCCTCACTTTGACGCGTCCGAGCATCGCTATCGACTGGTCGAAAGCGTCTAGCAGTTCGACGGCCTGGGCCGGGTTGTTGTAAAACGGGTTGTCCAGGTTCGCCATCACCTTGCCGCCCAGGCTCTTCGCTTCCGGCGAGAGTTGGTTGAAGTTGTTGGCCATGCGCGGCAGCGAGCCGACCATGTAGGTGTGCCCCTCGCGGACCACGAAGTTGGCCGTCTGATCCCGCTCGTGGTACTCCTCGACAACCTTGCCAAAGTCCGTCTGCGGAAATTCGCGGTTGCCGCTCTTGAGCGTGCCCTCGTGAACGGGGTACTCCTTCTCGTTGTGCAGCGAGAAGTTCTCCGACGTGTTCTTTAGCTGCGGCAGGTCCAGGCTGTTGAATAGGTTCGCGGTCGCCACCGCGCCCGGTCGCAACTCCTGGAGTCGTGCCCGAAGACTATCGAGATCCTCTTGCGACGGGAAGTGCAGCCAGCCGCCCACAGTTGCCGATTCCGGAATCATGTCCCGTCCACCGATTCGCCGCACCATGTCGTTGCCGACCTTCATCATGGCGACGGCCATCTTCACCGCGTCCGGCTTGTCGGCGGCGATGGCGACGGCGTTGGGCGCGCCCAGGTAGTCCGGCAGAGCGAGGAAGTACAGGTGCGCCGCGTGACTGCGAATGCGCTCGCCCAGCGTCAGGAGGACCCGCAGGTCTTCGGTCTGCTGCGAGGCCTGGACGCCGAGAGCGTTTTCCATCGCCTTGATTGCGGCAATCGTGTGACCACAACTGCAAATACCGCAGATACGCGCCGAGATCCACGACGCCTCGTTGTAGGCGCGGTGAACCAGCAGCCCCTCGAAGTAGCGGCTGCCCTCGATGCCGCGGAGGTGGACGTCCTCCACCTTACCGTCGGTAATCTTCAGGGTGAGGATGGCATGGCCCTCAACCTTGGTCATCTCTTCTAGCGTTAGACTCGTGGTCGTCATTACACTCACCCCGCTGTAGTTTCTAGCGCAGGAATCTTCAGACCAACAAAGGTGCGCATTCGTTCGATGATAAAGTCACGCTTGAACCCTTTGCCCTCCAACATCTTCATGAAGGCGTCCAGGTTCGCGTCTGCCGTCTGCCCGCGGCAGCCCCAGCACTCGAGGCCGGCGTTGACGCAGATAGCAAAGCATCCGCCCGTCGTGATCGAGCCGAGGCAGGGCTTGTTGGACTCAAGCAGACACTGGTTGTTGTTGCGGCGACACTCGACGCAGACGGGCATCGTGTAGGGCCGGTAGCCCTTGCCGATTACGAGGCTCTTCACGACCTCCAGGATTTCGCGTCGGTTCGGCGGACAGCCCGGAATCGTAGCGTCGACTTTCACATGAAAGTCCTGCGGCGTCGGGTCTACGTCGGCGATGTCGTCAGTCTTGTCGTGGTGCAGATACGCCAGGTCTTTCGGATCAGCCCACTTGCGATAGGCCGGAATGTTGCCGCTGTGGGCGCAGCAGCCAAGGGCCACCAGCACCTTCGTCCGCTCGCGGACCTTTTTGAGGAGTTCGAGGTCCCGCGGCGAGGCGACCATGCCCTCCATCAGGACGACGTCGAACTCCGGCATCTCTTCCGTCGCCTGGTCCGAGACAAATCGATACGCTTGCACGTCAACCAGGTTGAATATGTCCAGCACCTCATCTTCGTTGAAAGCGACGGAGAGCACGCAGCCGTTGCAACCGGTAATATCCAGGACTCCGACTTTCAGTTTCTCACTCACGACGTGTGCTCCTTTAGCTCGTCCCAGCGGAACACCGGTCCGTCTTTGCACGTGAACGTGGAGCCGATCATGCAATGACAGCAGGTGCCCGTGGCGCAGTACATGAGCCGCTCTTCAGAGACGTACACCTGGTCTTCGCGTAGGCCCTTGCTCAGCAGCGCCTGCCCGGAGAGCTTCATCATGATCGGCGGGCCGCAGAGCATCGCAACCGTATCGCCTGCCGGCAGGTTCGTCGCCTTCACGAGGTCGCTGACGAAGCTCTCGCTCGCGTCGAAGCACGTCCCTTCGCTAAGCGTGTCCAGCGACACCAGGACGCGCATGTCCTTCTTCCATTGCTCGACGAAGTCCTCAAAGATGACCTCTTTCGAGTTGCGGTAGCCGACGTAGGCGTAGACCTCGTTATACTTCTCGCGATTCTTCTCCATGTAGTCGAAGACGCCCTTTACCGAGGCGACCCCACAGCCGCCGGCCACGATAACCACGTTGCGTCCCTCGGCCTCTTTCACCGGATAGCCCTTGCCGTAGGGGCCCCGGATGAACACCGTGTCTCCGGGCTTGCAGCGCCCGAGGGCGCGCGTCACGGTTCCGACTTCACGGATATGGAGCATGAGGTAGTCCCGGTGCCAGGACGCGATAGAGATCGGCGCTTCACCGATCCCCAGCCGCGAGATCTGGACAAACTGGCCGGGGTCGTTCTGGAAGGGTATGTCCAGGATAAGGCGGAAATTCTCTTTGGTCTCGCGCAGGTTTTCCAGGACCTTTACGGGCTGCGGTAGGTAGATGTTTGTGTCTGTCATTGCGCCACCATCTTGTTCACGATGCTTACCCAATCGATGCGCGTCGGGCAGTTGGCGATGCACCGCCCGCAGCCGACGCACATCGTCACGCCGTAGCGTTCGCGGTAGTACTCGATCTGGTGGTAGATACGGAAGCGGAAGCGCTCGCTGCGGGCCTCGCGGAAGAAGAGGTCGCCCGCGACGCGGCTGAACTCCTTGAGCTGGCAGCTCGACCAACTGCGGATCCGCTGTCCCTTCGTCAAGTCGGACGCCTCGACGGTGTCGCTGATCTCATGGCAGTAGCACGTCGGGCACGTACTTGTGCAGGCGGCGCAGCTCAGGCACCACTTGACGCCGCTCTCCCACTCCGGGTTGCCGTAGAGAGCAGCTATCTTCGTCGTCTTGAGCTTGTCGGTGCCGGGAGCCGTACGCTCCGCCGGGCCCTCATCCGTCGGCTTGAGGTAGGACGAGAGCTGTTTCGCGAGCCCCTCGCCCTCCGCGCTGCCCGCTTCAACCAGGAAGTAGTCCCCGCGTTCGGCCATCCACAGGTCGTGGTGGTCCTTCAGGTCCATACTGCCGCAGAAAGCGTACTGGTTGCAGGGCTGAGCGCAATGAAGGCCGACGAACACGGTATTCTTGCGTCGCGCTGCGTAGTACGGGTTTTGCGGCTCTTCCAGGTAGACGCGGTCCTGGTGGGCGACGGCGTTGAGGTCGCAGCGCCGGACACCGAAGAAGACGCGCTTCTCCGACTCCGGCAGCGGCACGTCAATCTTGTCGCCCGCGAACTCGAACAGGGTCTCCTGCTGTGGAAAGAAGAACTGCTTGATGGGTAGATAGGAGTTGCCGCTAAGGTCAATCGCATCCGCGCTTTTGACCTCCTGGAATCGTACCGCGTCCGTGCGTACGGGAGCAAGGACGTGGTACTGTCCGGCCAGGGATACTATTAGGTTGTTCAGGTCGGCTTTTTGTAGCTTGTACATTCTGTCACTAACCCCTCGGCCTTTGTATCACAGGCCTCGCGAAAAAGGCAACCGAAATTCGCGACAAAACGGACCTATTTGTTAGGCAAAATGCCTGCTTGGGCACTTTGCCTCCCGCCGCGACGGCACTCGGCTGGCCTTCCCCCGACTGGCGGGCCGGTGATATGCTGATATCACCTCTAGAAGCGGCAAGATATGCTAAGGAGGAATGCAATCGTAGATACTCAAAGACTCTCCGACGGCCAAGCCTGACGAGTCTCCACACAAACGAGTGCGACAGGAGGAACTCCCAGTGGATGAATACAAACTCTTCATAGACGGCGAATTTGTCGACGCTCAGGACGGCGCGACTTTCGAAACCATCGACCCCGGCACCGGCCTTCCCTTCGCCAGAGTCGCCAAGGCCGGCAACGCCGACGCCGAGGCCGCTATCGCCGCCGCCAAGCGCGCCTTCGACAAGGGCGACTGGAGCGGCATGGAGCTGGCCAAGCGCGTGGCCCTGCTCCAGGACTTCGCCGACCAGATATCCCAGCAGGGCATACGCATGGTCCTCGCCGAGTGCATGGACGCCGGCCAGATCATCAATTACGCCAAAGTAATCGCTCTATGGGCCAGCCTGCTCACCCGCAACCTTGCCACCTATGCGCTGACCAAGTTCCCCATGGAAGAGGAAGTCTTCGCCTCCGGAAACGCCTTCTCCCCCGGACGCGAGTTCGTCCGCCGCGAGCCCATCGGCGTTTGCGTCGGCATCGTCCCCTGGAACTTCCCGACGGCGCTTGCGATGTGGAAGATCGTGCCGGCGCTGATCATGGGCAACACCATCGTCGTCAAGCCCGCCTCGAACACGCCCATCACCGCCCTCATTCTGGCCGAGTGCGCCAAGGCGGCGGGCATCCCTAACGGCGTATTCAACGTCATTCCCGGTCCCGGCGGCTCGCTGGGCAACACCATCTGCACGCATCCCGCCGTCGACAAGATCGCCTTCACCGGCAGCACCGAGGTGGGACGCGAGATCATGCGGCTGGCGTCCGGCACCGTGAAGAAGGTCACGCTAGAACTCGGCGGCAAGTCCGCCAACATCATCCTCGACGACGCCGACATGGACCTCGCCGTCGAGGGCGCCTGCTTCGGCACCTTCCTCCACCAGGGCCAGATCTGCGAGTCAGGCACCCGCGTCCTCGTCCCCTCGAAGATCCACGACGAGTTCATCGAGCGGATGAAGAAGCGCGCCGAGGAGATGCGCATTGGCTACCAGCTCGATCCGACGTCGCACATGGGCCCGGTCGTCAGCAAAGAGCAACTGGCGACGGTCGAGCACTACGTGCAGATTGGCAAGGAAGAAGGGGCACAGGTCGTTACCGGCGGCAAGCGCGCCGAGGTGAAGGGCATGGAGGGTGGCTATTACTACGAGCCCACCATCTTCACCAACGTCGACAACAAGATGCGCATCGCGCAGGAAGAGATCTTCGGCCCCGTCGTCTGCGTCATCAAGTACGACAGCGACGAAGAGGCAATCGCCATCGCCAACGACTCCATCTACGGCCTGGCCGGTGGTGTCTTCTCCACCAACATCGCCCGCGCCGAAAAGATCGCCCGCGGCGTCCGCACCGGCACCATGTGGATCAACAACTATCACGTCTTCGCCGAATACGTACCGTTCGGCGGCTACAAGCAGTCGGGCGTCGGCCGCGAGCTCGGCAAGTGGGGCCTGGAAGAGTATACGCAGGTCAAGCGCATCCACGTACCGTACTACTCAGACGCCAAAACGAACTTCCCGTTCACCATCATGCGAGACGACAAGAAGATCGAAGGCTTCGCGTACAACTGCCCCACGGCGGTTATCGCCGGACACGGTACTCTGTCGTCGCTCGGCAAGGTGGCTGTTGACCTCGGCGGTCGCCACGCCCTTATCCTGACCGACCCGGGCGTCCGGCAGGCCGGCCTGGCCGACCTCGTCAAGAACAGCCTTGGCGATTTCTGCGTCGGCGTGTTCGACGCCATCCCCCAGGACCCTGACCTAGAGTGCGTCGACAGTGCGACAGAGATGGCGCGCCGGCTCAAGGCCGACTGCATCGTCAGCGTCGGCGGCGGCAGCGTCATCGACGCCGGCAAGACCGTCTGCGTAACGCTCAAGAACGGCGGCAAGGCCAACGACTACATCAACCGCTGGGCGACGCTCGATGAGCCTCAGACGCCGCACATCGTCGTTCCGACGACGGCCGGCACGGGCAGTGAGGTAACGACCGCTGCCGTCATCACCAACAAGATGGCCGGCCGTAAGCTCTTCATCGCCGACTCCCGGATCGCGCCAAACGTCGCCATCCTCGATCCGCGCATGACGATGACGTTGCCCAAGGGCATGACCGTCGGCAGTGCCATGGACGCGATCACCCACGCCATCGAGGCGATGATGAGCATCATGGCGAACCCGATTTGCGACGGCCTGGCCCTGCACGCGATTCGCCTGATCAACGAGAACCTGCCTATCGTCGCGGAAGACGGCAGCAACGAGAAGGCGCGGCTGAACATGCAGATCGCCGCCACGGTCGCCGGCTGGTCGTTCACCATCGCCCAGGTCGGCCTGGCGCACGCGATGGCGCACACCGTGGGAACGCTGCACAACGTTCCGCACGGCATGGCCTGCGGCATCGTCCTGCCGAAAGTCATGCGCTTCAACGTCGACCACGCCGCCAACAAGCTGGCGCAAGTCGCGCAGGCTATGGGCGTCGACACGCGGGGAATGGAAGAGCGTGAGGCGGCGCTCTCGGCAGCCGACGCGGTCGAGGCGCTAATGAAGAAGGTCGGCCACCCGATGGGGCTACGCGAAGTCGGCGTGCCGCAGGATGGCCTGGGGCTTTGCGCCTTCCATGCGCTGGCCGACTCAAGCGCGATGTTCAACGCTCGTCCCGTCGGCGACCCGATGGAGATTCTTAATCTCTACACACAGGCTTACTAGTCGAATCGAAGGGAGAATGGGGACGGGGCGCGTTGTCCCGTCCCCTTCCCATCATGACGTTGATCAAGCTGGACCCTCTGGCGTCCGAAGCCATCAAGTCGCTCCTCACCGAGCGAGGGATCCGGACGCCCATCCGCATCGAGCTGCAGTTCACCGGCTGCTGCGACCCGTCCCTGGGCCTGCTCGTCGACGATGCGCGCGAAACCGACCTCGTCGAGGAGATCGACGGCCTCACGTTCGTCATCGACCGACAGGCGCAAGAGCTTGCCGGCGAGATAAGCATCGCCTACAAGCCGGATGCCCAGTCCTTCGTCCTGACCTCCGACCACACCATCGGCGAGTGGGACGGCATGATCACGACAACCTTGCGGCTGTAACACGCTTTGCGCCCGAATGTCGTACAATAGGAAAAAGAGCGCCTCGGTAGACCGAGCGCGCCGACTTTCGCTATCGCGAACTGGAACAGGGAAGTTACCGTCTTGAGCGATGCCTTTCCCATCGAACTTGCCGGGTTGAGCAAGAGCTTCCCCAACGCCGGCAGGGTCGTGGATAACCTCAGCCTGAAGGTCGAAAGCGGCCAGGTCTTCGGACTCCTGGGTCCCAACGGCGCCGGCAAGACCACGCTTCTACGCATGCTCCTCGGCCTCGTGCACCCCACGGCCGGCGAGGCGCGGCTCTTCGGGCAGCCGGTGCGGCCGGGGTATCGCACGCTGCGACGCGTCGGGGCGCTGGTAGAGCGGCCGGCGTTCGTTCCCCACATGTCCGGCCTCGATAACCTCAAGCTCTTCTGGCGCGCCGGCGGCCAGCCTATGCGCGAGTCCCACATGGATGAGGCGCTGGCGATGGCCGACCTGGGCAAGGCGGTGCACCGCAAGGTACGCACCTACTCCACCGGCATGCGGCAGCGACTCGGCATCGCGCAGGCGCTGCTGGGACAGACCGACCTGCTGATGCTCGACGAACCCACGGTCGGCCTCGACCCGGAAGAGATGCGCGAGATGCGCACCACGCTGCGCGCCGTGGCCCAGCGCGGCGCCACCGTCTTTCTCTCCAGCCACATCCTCGCCGAGGTCGAGCAGGTCTGCAGCCATGTCGCCGTCATGGACCGCGGCCATCTCATCACTACAGGCACGGTGAACGAGTTGGTCGGCGCCGCTTTAAGCGCCTACCTGGAGGTGGACGACACCGACAAGGCCAGGCAAGTGCTGGAGGGCCTCCAGGGAATCGGACCGGTCCAGCCGGAGCCGCCAGGCCTGACGGTCACGCTCAACGGCGTGGCCCGCAAGGACATTGTCGCTGCGCTCGTGCACGCCGGCGTCGGCGTCGAGACGGTGACTTCGCGACACCGCCTGGAGGACGCCTTCCTGCAGATGCTGGCGTCGGAGGAGAGATGATCGGCGTCGAACTTCGGAAACAGGTGTGGCGGCTTCGTACCTATCTAGCCCTCGGCCTCATGGCCGCCATTCCTATCATCATAACTCTGGCCACCAGGCTCGGTGGCCCGCCGCACAGCGAGCGCAACCAAACTCAACAGGGCCTCTTTCTCCTCGTGACGCGCTCAGGCATCAACCTGCCGATCGCCGCGCTCGTGCTAATGACCGGCTTTCTCCTCCCGGTCGTCGTTGCCGTCTTTGCTGGCGGCGCCATCGCCGAAGAAGCCAACTGGGGCACCTTGCGCTATCTCCTTGTGCGGCCCGTATCGCGAAGCCGGCTGCTGGCCAACAAGCTCGCCGTTACCGCCATGCTCGCGGTCGTGGCAACGCTGGTGATTGTCGTTGTCGGGCTGATAGGCGGGGTGGCCGCTTTCGGCTGGCATCCCGTCGTAATTCCAGTAGCAAACGGGGGGCTGCTCGTCGCAACGCTATCACCCGGCGAAGCGTTCGGGCGTCTCGTCGCCTCGACCTTCTACGTCGCCTGGTGCATGGCGGGGCTGCTTTGCTTTGCCTTCATGCTTTCCACCATCACCGACGCCGCTCTCGGCGCCGTCTTCGGCGGCATCGGCTTTACAATAGTGTCGGGTATACTCGACGCCATCCCGCCGCTCAAGACGAGTCGCAACTTCCTGCCCACGCACTATTTCCAGTCCTGGAACGGCCTCTTCCAGCAACCCGTGGCCACCGGCGACGTATGGCGCGGCATCCTCATTCAGCTCCCCTATGCGCTCGCCTTCCTCATCTTCGCCTGGTGGTGGTTCCATCGTAAGGACATCCTCTCGTGAGGTCGCAGCGGCCGCGGTCGGGACGATGCGACGGCTAAGCCTGCCGCGAATCGAGATTCCTGATAGCGGACCCGCCGGGATAGGCAAGCAACTCGCCAAGGAAGTCGGCGAAGACGACCTCGGCAATCTCGCGGCGGCGCTGGCCTACCGGTTCTTTCTCGCCCTGTTTCCCTTCGTCATCTTTCTGGCGGCGCTCTCCGGCTTCATCACGCAATTGTTCAACATCCAGAACCCGACCGACCGGATAATCAACACTCTCGGCGACACGCTCCCGTCCGACGTGACCAGCGTCATCCGCACTCAGCTCGAATCCGTCATCAGCTCCCGCAACCTTGCGCTGTTGTCGGCGGGCGCCGGTGGCACCGTGTGGGCCTCGGCGACCGGCGTCCTGGCGACGACGCGGATTCTCAACCGGGCTTACGGCGTTCGGGAAACGCGACCGATCTGGGAGAGATACTTGCTCGCCATCGGCATGACCGTCTTCGCGGGGTTCCTCATCATCGCCTCCTTCTTGCTGCTCGTCATTTCGCAGGACGCCGGCACGAAGATCGCCGGCAAGATTGGCTTGGGCGGCGCCACTGCCGATCTTGTCCCCCTTGTGAGCTGGCCGATATCAATAGTCATGATCCTCGTCGCAGTCGGTGTCCTCTACCGTGTGGGTCCGAACGCGAAGCTCTCGGTCAAGCGCATTCTCCCCGGCACCGTGATGTTCACCGGCGTCTGGCTGATCGCCACTTACCTGTTCGGCCTGTACGTCGCCCACTTCGCTTCCTACAACTCGACCTACGGCACGCTGGGAGGCGTAGTCATCCTGCTGATCTGGTTCTACCTCACAGCCTTTATCCTCATCCTCGGAGGCGAGCTCAACGCCGTGCTGGAGCAAAGATCGAGCGTGAGCTCGTGAAAGCGATGCTCCTGGAGAAGCCCGCGCCCATCGACGAGGAGCCGCTGAAGCTGACCCAGCTTCCAGTCCCCGAGCCAACCGCCGGCGAGCTGCTCCTGCGCGTCGCCGCCTGCGGCGTCTGTCGCACCGATCTGCAGATCTGCGAAGGTGACATCGCGGCCAGAAAGCTGCCCGTCGTTCCGGGCCACCAGATCGTCGGCCGCGTCGAGGCGCTGGGCGACGGCGTCGACGGCTGGCGCGTCGGCGAGCGGGCGGGAATCGGCTGGCTGGCCGGAAGCTGCGGCCATTGCTCCTTCTGTCGCGCCGATCGCGAGAACCTCTGCGCGGAGGCGCCCTTCACCGGCTGGGACAGCGACGGCGGCTTCGAAGAGTACGCCACGGTTCGCGCCGACTTCGCGTTTCGCCTTCCCGACGGCTTCAGCGACCTGCAGGCCGCGCCCCTTCTCTGCGGCGGCGTCATCGGCTACCGCTCCCTCAAGCGCTCGGGAGTGAAGCCGGGCGGACGGCTCGGCCTGTACGGCTTCGGCGCCTCGGCCCTGCTGACGATCCAGATTGCGCTGCACTGGGGATGCGAAGTCTACGTCTGCACTCGCTCGCTACGAGAGCAGGAGCGGGCGCGACGCATCGGGGCAACGTGGGTCGGCGGCTACGACGAGCTGCCGCCCGCGCCGCTCGACGGGGCGATAACGTTTGCGCCGGCGGGCCAGGTCGTCGTCGACGCCTTGCGCGCCGTTGACCGTGGCGGCACCGTCGCCATCAACGCCATCCACCTTGACAAAGTGCCGGAGTTCCCATACGACCTGCTGTGGTGGGAGCGCAATCTCTGTAGCGTCGCGAACTACACGCGCGCCGACGCCCGCGAGTTCCTGGAGCTGGCAGCCGCCATACCGGTCCGAACGGAGACCGACCTGTTCGACCTTGAAGACGCGAACGAAGCGCTGCGCCGTCTCGCCGCCGGCGGGGTCACCGGCGCAGCCGTTCTCAAGATCTAACTCACGCCCCAACCTACTGTAGATGCCACGTCCGCGGCGCGATAAGCCTGTCCGACTCCTCCGGTCCCCAGCTTCCCGCCGGGTACATGCACAGAGGCGCCGTATCCTCCAGCGCGGGCTGCACCACCTCCCACGCCCTCTCCTCCGCGTCCTCGCGCATGAATAGTGTGCGGTCCCCGACCATCACGTCGTGAAGAAGGCGCTCGTAAGCCTCCGGCGGGCTGGTCATGAATGAGTTGTTGTAAGAAAACTCCATCCTGACCTGCTGAACGTTGATCTCCGGTCCCGGGCGCTTGGCCAAAAAGGCGAAGCGGATGCCTTCGTCCGGCTGGATGCGCATCACCAGGTGGTCGGACTTCAGGTGCTTCACGGCGGTGCCTTCGAAGAAGAGCAGCGGCGGCTCGCGGAAGTCGACCGTTATCTCCGTCGCCCGCGTCGCCAGCCGCTTGCCCGCGCGAACAAAGAACGGCACGCCGGCCCAGCGCCAGGAGTCGATCTCCAGCTCCGCCGCGAAGAACGTCTCCGTCATGGACTGCGGCGACACGGCTTTCTCCTCGCGATAGCCCGCCGCCGGCTCCCCACCGACGCTCCCCGCTGTGTACTGCCCGCGCACGGTCCGTGCCGGGTTCAGCGGCCGCATCGAACGGAGCACCTTGATCTTCTCGTCGCGAATCGACTCCGCCTCCACGCTCGAGGGCGGCTCCATCGTCAGCAGAGCGAGAGTCTGCAGCACGTGGTTCTGGACCATGTCCCGCAAGATACCCGCCTCTTCGAAATACGCCCCCCGGTTCTCGATGCCGATGGATTCGGCGACGGTCATCTGCACGTGATCGACGGCGTCGCGGTTCCAGACCCGCTCGAAGACCGAGTTCCCGAAGCGGAACACGAGGATGTTCTGCACGGTCTCCTTGCCCAGGTAGTGGTCGATGCGGAAGACCTGCGACTCGCGGAACACCTGGTGGATGGCGCGGTTCAACTCCCGAGCGGACTCCAGGTCGTGCCCGAACGGCTTCTCGACCACGATGCGCGTCCCCGCCACTAGCCCCGCGTCACGCAGCCCGTTCACGGCGTCGGGCAGCGCCGAGGGTGGGATTGCCAGGTACACCATTCGCTGCTTCTCGGAGAGCCTGCCTGCCACCAGGGGATAGCCGTCCTGCTCGTGGCGGATGTAGGTGATGCGCGGTACCAGCTCGGCCCAGACGGTCTCATCGAAACCCGTCCGCGAGAATTGCTGCACGGCCCGCCGCGCCAGCTCCCGAAACCGCTGCTCATCCAGGTCGCTGCGCGCGAAGCCGACGATCAGGCCGCTCGGCGGCAATAGGCTCTCCGCCGCCAGGTTGTACAGGGCGGGTATCAGCTTCCGTTGCGAGAGGTCGCCGGAAGCGCCTGTGATAACGATGTCTTGCGATGGAGGGCTCTTCAGGGCCATGAGTCAACCTCGCCTTTCACCAGACGGCGCGATGCGTTGACCTTTAATGTAGATTACGCCGGTGCCTGAGTCGTGAAAAGGACGGTTGCTGCCGTGACAGATCCGTGAGGAAAGGACGCCTGCGCTAGTGGATGACAGATGGGATGATGTGGATCAGCGCCGCCGGGTAGATGCCCAGCCACAGCGCCAGCAGCGACGTCGCAACGAGGACCACCCCCTCCGACGGCGACGCCATCGGCGGTAGCGGCGCCGTTTCCGCCTCGCCTTCCGGCCGCGAGTACATGGTGACGATGATGCGGATGTAGTAGAAGAGCGAGATGACGCTCGCCGTCGCCAGGATGATGATCAGCGCCCACAGTGAGTCCTGCGCTCCCGCCGCCACAAGGTAGAACTTGCCGATGAAGCCGGCCGTCAGCGGTATGCCTGCCAGCGACAGCAGCATGCCGGTAAACACCGCCGCCAGCCAGGGGCGCGTCCAGAACAGCCCGCGGTAGTCCTCCAGGCGATCGGCGTCGCGCTCCGGCCCGGAGAGGACGGTGATGACGCCAAAGCAGCCCGTGCTCGCGATGAAATAAGCGATAAGGTAAAGCGTGACGGCGGTCACACGCAGATTGCCGCTCGCCATAAAAGCCACCAGCAGATAGCCGAAGTGGGCGATCGACGAGTAGGCCAGGATGCGCTTGACGTTGTTCTGCATCAGCGCCAGCAGGTTGCCCGCCAGCATCGACGCAACGGCGATGACGAAGAATATCCAGAAGAGCGAGTCGTCAGCCCGGAAGTTGATTTGAGTGAAGAAGCGGAGGAGCAGCGCGAACACGCCTCCCTTGGAGACCGACGCGATGAACGCCGTCACGGGAGCCGGTGCGCCTTGATAGACGTCCGGCGCCCACATGTGGAACGGCACCACAGCCAGCTTGAAGCCGATGCCGACGGTCATTAGCCCCAGGCCGGTCAGGAAGAAGACGCGCTCGCCGTCGCCGAGGGCGTTGTGCAGCGAAGCGATCTGCCCGAACTCCATCGAGCCGATCTCCCCGTACACCAGCGCCATGCCGAACAGCAGGAAGCCCGTGGAGGCCGCCGCAAGCACCAGGTACTTGATCGCGGCCTCCACGCCGATGGCGCTCGTCCGGTTGTAGCCGACGAGCGCGTATAGCGAAATGCTCAGTATCTCCAGCCCCAGGAAGAACGACGCGAAATGCGTGCTCGCCACCAGCACGCAGGACCCGAGCGTCGCCAGGAGGAGCAGGATCCAGTATTCGTCCTTATTGCCGGGATGCGAGTTCAAGTAGCGGTAAGAGAGGAACACGAGAATCAGCGTCGACGCCAGCAGCAGGCCGATGTAGAACAGCGCGTAGTTGTCCATCACTATCAGCGCCGTCGCTTGCCGATTATCCTGCGTCCGGACGATTGGCAGCATCGCGAACGACGCCACGAGCCCGATGAGCGTTATCGCCGTGGAAACCGTCATGTTGCGCCGCACCGCGACCGCAATCATCACGGCCACCGGCGTCGCCGCCAGGACGATCAGGGGAAGGATGTCGATCCAGCCGCCGCGGGTCATTGCGTCTTCCCTTCGTCCTGTATTACCAGAGTCGGCGCGTCGACGGGCGCCTGCGTCTCGGCCGGCTTCGTCGTCGTCACTATCTGCTGCAGGTTGTCCACCGACTGGCGGGCGGTTGAGAGAACGCTCTGCGGGTACAGCCCGAACCAGGCGATGATCGCTATCATGGTGCCCATGATCGCCGCCTCACGACGCGACATGTCAGGCAGCTTCCAGCCGTGAACGTTCGGCCCCTGGAAGGCAACCTGCAGCATCCACAGCGAGTAAACGGCGGAGACGATGAGCCCCAGCGTGGCCACTACCGCCATTGTCGTGTTCGCGTGGAACGTGCCGAGCACCACTAGGAACTCGCCGACGAAGTTCCCCAAGCCTGGTAAGCCCAATGAGGCCACGGCGAAGAACATGCCCACGGCCCCCATTTTCGGTATCGTTTGCCACAGCCCTCCCATCTTCTCCATGTCACGCGTGTGCATGCGCTCGCTCAGATCGCCGCAAAGCATGAACAGGGCGCCCGTGGTAATAGCATGCGCCAGCATGATCATGATCGCGCCCTCGAGCGCCAACTGGTTCCAGGCGAAGATTCCCAGCAGCACGAAGCCCATATGGCTGACGCTCGTGTAGGCGACCAGTCGCTTGATGTCCGTCTGGGCGAAGGCCACTACGGCGCCGTACAGAATGCTGGCGACGGCGAGCCCCATCGCCACGCCGGAGAAGTCGAGCGCGGCCTTCGGGAAGAGCGGCACCATGAAGCGGATCATCCCGTACGCTCCGACCTTCAGCACCAGCCCCGCCAGGTTCACGCTTCCGGCCGTCGGCGCCTGCGTGTGGGCGTCGGGCAGCCACGTATGTACCGGAACCACCGGCAGCTTGACGGCGAAGGCCGCGAAGAAGCCCAGCATCAGCAGCGTCGCCGTCGACTCCGACATGTGCGTGCCGAGTAGTTGCGTGTAGTTGAACGTGTAAACGCCGGTCGCGCGGCCGTGGATGAAATAGAGCCCCAGGATGGCCAGCAGCATCAGCAGCCCGCCCGCCTGAGTGAAAATGAAGAACTTGATCGACGCGTAGACCCGTTTCTCGTAGCCCCAGAAGGCGATCAGGAAGTACAGCGGGACCAGCATCATCTCCCAGAAGAAGTAGAACAGGAAGAGGTCGAGGGCCAGGAAGACGCCCATAATAGACGCGACGATCCAGAGCAGGTTGAAGTGGAAGAAACCCACCCGCACCTTGATCGAGTTCCAGGACGTCGCCACGGACATGATGCCCAGGAAGTTCGTTAGGATGATCAGCAGCATGCTCAGCCCGTCCAGCGCCAGGTGGAAGCTGATACCAAGCTGCGGGATCCACGTATGGCTCACCTCGATGACGTAGGAGCCGTTGGGCACCGGGCTGCTTGGCCCGAAGTAGTGCACCCACATCACGATGAGCACGACCATGTTGATTGCCAGCGTCACCAGCGATATGACCCGCGGCAAGAGCTGACTCCAGCGCCCCGATATCCACGCCAGCATGCCGCCGACAAACGCCCAGATGATGAGCAACGTCAGTATCATGTGAAGAACACCACGATTCCTACAGCGATGACGCCGCCGGCAGCCACGCTCGCCGCGTACCAGCGCAATCGCCCCGACTCCGTCCAACTGAGAGCAATGTTTAACCCCTGGCTGACAAGCGCCAGCGCCGCGACCGGCATGTCAAACAGGTCGTTCTTGTCGGCGCGCGACACCTTGACGTAGGTGCCGACGATGAAGTTGTCATAGACCCAGTCGAAGCCCCAGCCCTTGAACCAGAAGCGGTGCAGCACCGCGCCCACCGGCGTCGCCACCAGGCGGCGCACCAGGCCGGGCTCGCGCAGGAAGAAGTAGTAGGCGAAGAAAATGCCTATGAGCGAAATTAGCGAAGCGCTGATCTGAAGGTTGCGCTCTGTGCTTGACGCCAGTTCCTTCGTCTCCGGCAGCGACGTGTGCATGAAGTCCGAGAACCAGGGCTGGTTGCCTAGCGTGCGCGGCAGGTCCAGATAGCCACCGACGATGGACAGGAAGGCCAGCACGACCAGCGGCAGCATCAGCCGGATGCCCGGCTTCAGGTTGAACGGCTTCCGAACTTCGCCGAAGAAGACGTAGAAGACCATTCGGAACGTGTACAACGAAGTCAGAAACGCGCCGCCGAAGCCCGCCGCCCACAGCCAGCGCCCACCCGCATCCGACGCCCACGCCCCGGCGAGGATGGCGTCCTTGCTGTAGAAGCCGGCGGTAACCAGCGGCAGCGCGACCAGCGACAGCGAGCCGGCCAGGAACGTCCAGAAGAGGAGCGGGGCCTCCTTCCGAAGCCCGCCCATTTTGAACATGTCCTGCTCGTGGTGCTCTCCCAGGATGACCACGCCCGCGCCCATAAAGAGGAGGGCCTTGAAGAAGGCGTGCGTCATGAAGTGAAACATCGCCGCCGACCAGGCGCCCACGCCGACGGCCAGGAACATGTAGCCGATCTGGCTTATAGTCGAATAGGCAAGCACGCGCTTGATGTCCCGCTGGACGAGGGCGCTGAAGCCGGCAAGGATGAGCGTCCCCGCACCGATCGCCGCCACGGTCGTGTGGATGACCGGCGACATCGTGAACAACACGTTCATGCGGGCAATCAGGTAGACGCCCGCGGTGACCATCGTCGCCGCGTGGATGAGCGCGCTGACAGGCGTCGGGCCGGCCATCGCGTCGGGGAGCCACGTCTGCAGCGGCAACTGCGCCGACTTCCCCAGCGCGCCGCCGAGAAGCAGCCCGGCCGCCGCGACGGTGATGCTGGAGCCGACGACCCAGTGCGCCTGAGCGGCCTGCATCAACGGCTGGATCTGTAGCGTCCCCAGCTTGGTGAAGAGGAGCAGCAGCCCCACCAGCATCGCCGTGTCGCCGACACGCGTAACGGTGAACGCTTTGCGCGCCGCCCGGCCGTTAGCGGGGTCGGTGTACCAGAAGCCGATGAGCAGGTAGCTGCAGAGGCCCACGCCCTCCCAGCCCAGGTACAGCAGCAGCAGGTTGTCGGCCAGAACGAGCGTCAGCATGGAGCCGACGAACAGGTTCATGCAGGCGAAGAAGCGCGCATAGCCGTCGGACTCCTCCTCCATGTACTCCGCCGAGTAGAGATGGATGAGCGAGCCGACGACGGTCACGACCAGAATCATGATCACGGAAAGCGAGTCGAGGTAGAAGGCGATATGGGGTGTGAAGCCGCCTATATTTATCCACGTCCAGATCGATTGCGAGAAGGCGTTGCCCGTCGGCGCGTCAGCCACAAAGTTGAGACTGATTGCCACCGCAATGACCGCCGACAGCCCCACAGACCCGACGCCCACCAGCGCGATCTGCGTCTTCGTCAGCCAGCGCCCGCCCAGCGCCAGTATCACAAAGCCGCAGAACGGCAGGATCGGTACCAGGAACAGAAGATGCAGCAAATCAGCCTCTCATTCTGCTGGCAACGTCGATGTCGAGCGTCTTGAACAGGCGGTGGAGCTGTAGCACCAGCGCCAAGCCCACCGAAACCTCCGCCGCCGCCATCGTCAGGACGAACAGGAACAGGATCTGGCCGTCCGGCTGCGACCAGCGATAGCCGGCAACGATGAAAGCCAGCCCGGAAGCGTTCAGCATCACCTCCAGCGACAGCAGCACGAAGATGATGTTGCGTCGCACGAGCACGCCGATCAGGCCGAGGGTGAAGAGCACCGCCGCCAGGACAAGTCCCTGTTCCATCGGTATGGACGCCATTCAGTCCTCCCTCCGCCTAGTGCCCGACGCTCGCATCCACCGGCTCCTTCGGCGCGGGTCCGCCGCCGGCTCCCTTGCCCGTCGCAGGCTCCTCGCGCTTCTGTTGCGTCTCGTCGGGCTGGCGACGCCGCCCGAGGTGATAGGCGCCGATCAGGCCGGCGAGCAGCACCATCGATGCCAGCTCCACTCCCAGCATGTAAGGGCCGAAGAGCGTGGCGCCGAGCTCGCTTGGCTGGATCGGACTCCCGTTCGTTAGGTGGCTGGTGTTCTGGAAGAGCACGTACACGACCTCGGCGATGAGCACAAAGGCCAGGGCGCCGGGCCCTATCCACGCTTTCCCCACCGTCCAGCGCTTCTCCTGCTCCACGGCTTCGTTGCCGATGTTCAGTATCATGACGACGAAGATGAACAGCACGATGATTGCGCCGGCATAAATGATCACTTCCAGCGCTGCGATGACTGGCGCGCCGAGCGTGAAGAACACGAGCGCCACCGCCAGGAACGATACGATCAGGTACAGCAGCGAGTGCACGGGGTTGAGGCCGGTAATCGCGGCGGCCGTGGCGATGACCGCCACCACCGATGATATGTAATAGACAGCGTTCATATTAGCCTCGAAGCCTCACGGCAGAAGCGTGCGCACGTCCCGCGGCGCCTCTTCGTTCTCCGCCTCTCCTTTGTCTTTGCCGCCGATCGCCAGCCCGGCGACCCGGTAAAAATCGTGATCAGGATACTTGCCCGGCCCGCTAATCAGAAGGTCCTCCTTCTCGTAGACCAGGTTCTGCCGCACGTACTCGCTCATCTCGAAGTCCGGGATGAGCTGGATTGCGTAGGTCGGGCAGGCTTCCTCGCACATGCCGCAGAAGATGCAGCGCGAAAAGTTGATCCGGAAGAACGCCGGATAGCGACGCCCCGTCTCGTTCTCCGTCGCCTGCAGCGAGATGCAATCGACCGGGCAGGCCGCGGCGCAAAGATAGCAGGCCACGCAGCGCTCTTCGCCGTTGATCCGTGACAGGATGATGCGTCCGCGCCAGCGCGGCGCCAGGTACGGCTTCTCCTCCGGGTACTGGATCGTGACGCGCTTCTGGAAAGCGTGCTTGAAAACGATCCACAGCCCTTGCGGTATCCCCAGCATTCGCTTTCGTCCTATCCCATCGCCAGCCGAATTGCGCCGGTTGCCAGCAGGTTCAAGAGCGCCAGCGGCAGCATCACCTTCCAGCCCCACGACATGAGCTGGTCGTAGCGGAGCCGCGGCAGAGTGGCGCGCAGTAGTATGAAGAAACATATGAATACGAACATCTTTAGCGCCAGCCACATCGGCGGGAAGAGCAGCGGACCCCGCCAGCCACCGAAGAAAAGCGTCGCGACCATGACCGAGATGAGCGCCACGCCCAGGTACTCGCCGACGAAGAACATCCCGAACTTCATCGCCGAATACTCCGAGTGGAAGCCCGCGACGATCTCGCTGTCCGCCTCCGGCAGGTCGAACGGGACGCGCCGGGTCTCCGCGACGCCCGCGACCATGAACACCACGAACCCCAGCACCTGCGGCACGCAGTACCAGACCGCCTTCTGCGATTCGACTATCACCCGCAGGTCGAACGAGCCGGCAAGCATGACGACGCCGGTTATCGAGAGGCCCATGAACACCTCATAGCTAAGCATCTGCGCCGATGCCCGCAGGCCGCCGAGCAGCGAGTACTTGTTGTTCGACGCCCAGCCGCCGAGAACGATGCTGTACACGCCCATCGACGACATGCCGAGGAAGAACAGCAATCCCACGTTCAAGCCGATGATGTTCAGGCTCGACGAGAAGGGAATGACGGTGAAGGACATCAGCACCGCCAGCATAATGACCGCCGGCGCCAGCACGAACACGGCTTTGTCGGCGTAAGGCGGGATCCAGTCCTCTTTCGTGAACATCTTGATCGCGTCCGCCGCTACCTGGAGCAGCCCGAACGGCCCCACGCGGTTCGGCCCGTAGCGGTCCTGCCAGAGGCCCAGCATCCGACGCTCCAGCCAGGTGGACATGGCGGCAACCGTGAGTCCGACGAAGAGCACGCCGAAGACGATCAGCACCGAACGAATGATGTCGTTCACTGCGCCGCCCCCTTCTCGCTGCTGAGGCCCTTCAGCTCGCCCCAGGCCGGCAGCTTCAGCCAGGCCATCCCCGTCAGCCCAACCGGCAGCGCCACGGTGCCCTCCGGCAGTCCGGCGACAACGCGCACCGGCAGACGCAGCGTTCGGCCTTCCAGCGCCACTGCCACCTCCTGGCCGGGCTCCAGCGACGCCTCTTTCGCGTCTTCGGCGGTGAGGCCGGCGTAAGGCTGCGGCGAAAGCTTCGCGATTCCGGGCGCCATCGCACTCAGTTCCTCCGACCCGAAGATGTGGTGCGCCGCAACCAGGCGATACTGGCCGGCAGGGGGCGCGCTCGCCTCGGGAACGTCGACGTAGTAGGCCGCTTCGCCGCTCTCCGGCGCCTCGATGAGCCGACGTCCCGGGTCACCGCCGCGCAGCGGGCCGCCGATCTCCTCCTGAAACTTGTTCAGCGACTGCACGGAGTTCCAGCCGGGCGCCCAGAATCGCGGAATCAGCGGCGATGGCGGCTGTCCCTGGTAGCCTTCCATTGAGAACACGAACGGCGAATCGCCGTCCTCCGGCGGCGGCGACTCACTGACGTTGATATTGGCGTTCATCGCCGTGCGGCCGCTGTAGCGCCCGGACTGCCGCGCGATCGGCCTTCCGACGATGCGGAAGTCGGCCGGCGGCGCAATCTCCGTGATGCACGCGAAGAAAGGCATCGCCGTCGCCAGCGCAGCGCCGACCGCGTCGATATTCGCCCACGCTTCGAACTCGCGGCGCCCGGCTTCCAGCGCAAGGTCGCGCAGCCAGCGCCAGCTCTCCGACACCTCGCCGGGCGGTGGGTAAACCTGGTAGGAGCGTTGCGCCCGGCCCTCGTTGTTCACGAGAGTGCCGTCGCTCTCCGCGAAGGTCGCCGCGGGCAACACCACCTCGCCGCGCGTGGTCGTGGCGTTCGCGCTGTGGTCGACGACGATGACATGCTTGGCGCCAGTGAGGAAGGAATCGACGGAAGCCGCGTCGGCGCGTCGATAAAGGTCGTTCTCCAGTACGATAGCGACGTCCGGTGCGGCGCCCGTTAGCGCGCCCGCCAGGCTTCCCCCGTCGAGCAGCGCAAGGCCGAGGCTGTTGCTCTCCGGCGAAGTGAGACAGAGCTTGACTGGACGCCCCTTGCGTCGCAGCGCCCGGGCGACGTTCGCGGCCCCGCGCAGCACGTCGGCGTTGCTGCATCCACCGCCGCTGACAACCACCGGCGTCTCAGCAGCGACCAGCGACGTCGCGATTTCGGCCGCCAGCGCCGCAACGTCCGCCGGGAGCCCAGCCACGGCGGGCGCGGCGTCGTCGATGGCATGTGCGACGGCGAATCCAAGCCGCGCCAGCTCCTCCGGCGAGCCCTGATAGCTTCGTGTCGCCACCTCATCCAGCCGCGTCCCCTGCGTCGCCGCAACGTAGAGCGGCCCCCGCGCGTCCTGCGTCGAGTTGCGCACACCCATGGCGTCCCATTCACACACGCGCAGCTTGTCCGCTTCGCGCATGGGCGCCCGCTTCTGCGACTGCCGGAGCGCCAGCGCAACCATCGGCGCGGTCTGCGTAACGTCTTCACCGAGGACGAAAGCGGCGTCAGAGCGCCCGACCTCGGCCAGCGAGGGCGAGCGCGGGCCGCCGCGCATTATGTCGAGTGTGAGCCGGCTGAGCTCTTGCTCCTGTGCCGAGACGCCGGCGTAGAAGTTCTCGGCCCCAACGAGCGTCCGCAGCGCGAAGTTCGCCTCCAGCGACGCCCGCGGCGAGCCGATGCCGATAACGCGCTTCCCGTCCTTGAGCGCCGCGGCTGCCGTAGCCAGCGCCTCGCCTCTCTCAACCGCCATTCCCTCTCGCAGAAGCGGACTGCGCAGCCGTCGACTATCATTGACGAACTCGTAGCCGAAACGGCCGCGGTCGCAGAGGAAGTAGCCGTTCACTTCGCCGTTGTAGCGATTGTAGATGCGGCGGAGCGTGCCGTAGCGCTCGCCCGCAATGCTGTTGCAGCCGACGCCGCAGTGCACGCACACCGACGGCGCGGTCTGGAGGTCCCACTTGCGCGTGTAGTGCGCCTTTAGCGTCTTGTCGGTGAAGACGCCCGTCGGGCAGACCTCCACCAGGTTGCCGCTGAACTCGCACTCCAGCACGCCGTCGTACTGACGGCCGTAGTAGACACGGCTGCGACTGCCGAAGACATCGAAATCGCGGCCGCCGGCGTAATCCCGGTAGAAGCGCACGCAGCGATAGCACTGGATGCAGCGGTTCATCTCGTGGTTCACCAGCGGCCCCAGGTCTTGGTTGCGGAAAGTGCGCTTCTTGCCGTCGTAGCGACGATAGTTGTGGCCGGTGAGCACCGTCATGTCCTGCAGATGGCACTCGCCGCCCTCGTCGCACACCGGGCAGTCGTGCGGATGATTGGTCATAAGAAGTTCGATAATGCCTTCTCGGAAGTCGCGCACCTCAGCGTCCTCGATGGAGATGCGCGTGCCCTCGAGGGCGGGCGTCATGCACGACATCACGAGTCTGCCTCGCGTGTCGTTCGCGTCGCGGAAGATGCGCACAGCGCACTGCCGGCAGGCGCCGATGGACCCGAGCGCCGGATGCCAGCAGAAGTACGGGATGTCCAGCCCCACGGACAGCGCCGCCTGGAGCATGTTCTGCCCATCTTTGACTTCGTACTCGCGCTCGTCGACTATTATCTTCGCCATATCATTTCCACGGACAGCGTTGCTCGCGAACGTGCTGCTCGAAATCGTCGCGGAAGTGCACCAGCGCGCTCTGGAGCGGCTCCGCCGCGCCGGGCCCCAACGCGCAGAACGTGTTGCCCGGTCGCAGCCGACGTGTCGTCTCCTCTAGCACCTCGATGTCTCCCGGCGTGCCGCGCCCCTCCTCGATCTTGCGCAGCGCGTGCTCTGCCCACTGCAGCCCGCCCCAGCAGGGCGTACACCAGCCGCACGACTCCTGCGCGAAGAAGTGCTGCAGGTTGACCTGCATCGCAATCGGGCACCGCTTGTCGTCCAGGACGATCATGGTGCCGGTGCCCATGCGGCTGTTGTACTGCTGAAGCGAAGAGAAATCTAGCGGCACGTCCAGGTGCTCTTCGACGAGGAAGTCCGTCGAAGCGCCGCCCGGCAGCAAGGCGCGGAACTTGTATCCCTCCTGCATGCCGCCGGCGTGCTCTTCCAGAAGCTCGCGCATCGTCGTACCCATCGGCAGCTCCCAACAGCCCGGGCGCTTTACCCTGCCGCTGACGCCGTAGAGCTTCGTGCCCCCGTCCTTCGTCTTGCTAAGGCCGAGATACCACTCCGCGCCCTTGTCGATGATATGCGGCACGTTGCAGAACGTCTCGACGTTGTTGACGGTGGTCGGCTTGCCCCAGAGGCCGACGACCGCGGGAAACGGCGGTTTGTCGCGCGGGTTCGCGCGCTTGCCCTCCAGCGAGTTGATCAGCCCCGTCTCCTCGCCGCACATGTAGCGTCCGGCGCTGAGGTGAAGGTGCAGCTCCAGGTTGAGGCCGGAGCCGAGGATGTTCTTCCCCAGATAGCCGGCGGCGTACGCCTCGGCGATGGCCTTCTTGAGGGCGTCAGCCGACGGCCCGTATTCGCGCCGCAAGAAGATGTAGGCCGCTTCCGCCTCGATGGCCCAGCCGGCGATGACCATGCCTTCGATGAGCATGTGCGGGTCGCCCTCCATCAGGATGCGGTCCTTAAACGTGCCCGGCTCCATCTCATCGCCGTTGGCAAGGACGTACTTGGGCTTCGGCGCATCCGCGCCCGCGGGGATGAAGCTCCACTTCATGCCGGTCGCGAAGCCGGCGCCGCCGCGTCCTTTGAGAGTCGACGCCTTCACCATCTCGATGACATCGCTTGGCGGCATCTTGAGCGCCTTGCGCAGGCCCTGATAGCCGCCCGTGCGCTCGTACTCAGCGAGGCTGACGGGGCCTTCGCCGGGACGGATGCGACCGGTCAGCGGCTTCTCCTCCATCACTTGCACTCCCCGAGGATCGCGTCGATCTTCTCCGGCGTCAGGTTTCCGTACTGCGTCCCGTCTACCATCATCACCGGCGCCAGGTCGCACGCTCCCAGGCAGACCGTCGTCAGCAGCGTGAACCGCCCGTCCTCCGTCGTCCCGCCGACTTCGACGCCCAAGCGCGACTTCAGGTGATCGAGCAGCGTCTCGTAGTCCAAAAGCCAGCAGCTCACACTATCGCAAACCATGATGACGTGCCGCCCGACCGGCTGCCGAAAGATCAGGTTATAGAACGTAGCCACGGAGTCGAGCTCCGCCGGCGACAGGCGCAGGTATTCGGCGATATCCGCCAACGTCTCGTCGGAGAGCCAGCCGCGATGCTGCTGCACCGACATCATGGCGTCGATGCTGGCGGCGCGGTTTCGCCCCGACATCGCCACCGCGGCGTCTATCTCCTCTCGCTCTTCCTGCGTCAGCAAGTCCTCACCTCAGCGGTCCACGTCCGAAAGCACGTAGTCGATGCTGCCCAGTATCGCCATCACGTCCGGGATCAGGGCACCGCGCGACATCAGCGGCACCATCTGCATGTGCGGGAACGTCGGCGTCCGGATGCGCGTGCGATACGACATCGTGTTGCCGTCGCTGATCAGGTAATACGTGTTGTTCCCCTTCGTCGCCTCGACGCCCACCGCAGCCTCGCCCGGCGGTATCACCGGACCCCAGGCCACGTTGACGAAGTGCGTGATCAGCGTCTCGATGTCGTGCATCGTGCGGTCTTTGCGCGGCGGCGTCGCCAGCGGATGGTCCGACTTGTACGAACCGGAAGGCATATTGTCGATGCACTGCTGGATGATCCGCAGACTCTGCCGAATCTCCTCGACGCGAATGACGGCGCGGTCGTAGCAGTCGCCGTTAGTCGCCGTCGGGATCTCGAAATCGAACCGCTCATAGCCCGAATAAGGACGGTTCTTGCGCCAGTCCCACTCGAAGCCGCAGGCGCGCAGGCCCGGGCCGGTCACGCCCCAGTCCATGGCGTCGCGCAGCGTGTACGCCCCGATCCCCTGCGTGCGCGCCTTGAAGATCGGGTTCTTCATCACCAGGTCGTCCCACTCCTTGAGGTGCGGCGGCAGCAGGGCCACGAAGTCCCTCATCATCGGCTCCCAGCCGTCCGGCAGGTCATGCGCCACGCCGCCGATGCGGAACCAGCTCGGATGCATTCGCCCGCCGCAGACCGATTCGACGATCCCGAAGGCGCGCTCGCGGTCGCTGAACATGTAGAAGACGGGCGACAGGGCGCCCACGTCGCCGGCGAAGGTTCCCCACCACACGAGATGGCTCATGATGCGAAAAAGCTCGCACATCATGACGCGGATGACCTTCACGCGGTCCGGCACCTCAATGCCCGCCAGCTTCTCGACGGCGAGCACGTAAGGCAGGTTGTTCATCACGCCGCCGAGATACTCGACGCGGTCGGTGTAGGGAATGTAGCTGTGCCAGGACTGCCGCTCGCCCATCTTCTCGGCGCCGCGATGGTGGTAGCCGATGTCCGGCACGGCATCGACGACGCGCTCGCCGTCAAGCTGCAGAACGACGCGCAGCACTCCGTGCGTTCCGGGATGCTGCGGCCCCAAATTGAGGAAGATGAGGTCGGCGTCCTCAGTCTGACGCTTCATGCCCCAGTCCTCGGGGCGGAACTGCATCGCCTTCTGCTCCTCCTCCTCCTGCGCGTCCGAAAGGCTGAACGGCGGCATCTCCGTCGCCCGCGCGGGGTGGTCCTTGCGCAGCGGATGGCCCTTCCACGTGTTCGGCATCAGGATGCGGCGCAGGTTCGGATGCCCATCGAAGACCACGCCGAACATGTCCCAGGCCTCGCGCTCGTACCAGTTGGCGTTCGGGAAGACGTCTACGGCGCTGGGCAGCGAAGGCTTGTCCTCGTTGAGCGCCACCTTCAGCCGCACGTCCTCGTTGCGTTCATAAGATATGAGGTGGTACACGACCGTGAAGTCGCTCTCTGGCTGGCCCTCGCGGTGCGTGCGTATGCGCTCGTCGATCGCCGTCAGGTCGTAGAGCTGCGCGTAAGGCCGAGCCGCCTCCGACTTGAGAAAGCGCAGCACAGGAACGATGTCTTCCTTCTCCGTCCAGACAGTCGTTATGTCATCGCGGGTCTGCTGTATGGTGAAAGCGGCGTTCGGGAAGCGCGCGCGTATCTCCCGGGCTATGCCGGGCTCGGCGGCGGCGTCCTGCTGCGTCTGAACTTCAGCTTCCGGCATTCGTTCCCACTCTAGACTTCGTTTATCGGGCGATACGTCTCCATCGCCGTCCGCTCCGCGCGCTTCAGGTCGCGCAGCGAAGGCGGGGCCGCCTTGTAGACGCCCTGGTCGCCGACGACCCAGCTCAGTGGCCGCTTCTCGCTTCCCACTGCCTTCTGCAGCAGGATCAGCCCTTCCTCGAAGGCGTCCGGCCGCGGCGGGCAGCCCGGCACGTAGACGTCGACCGGCATGAACTTGTCGACGCCCTGCACCACGCTGTAGATGTCGTACATGCCGCCGGAGTTGGCGCACGACCCCATCGAAATGATCCAGCGCGGCTCCATCATCTGCTCGTACAGTCGCTTGACGGAGGGCGCCATCTTCCGGAACACCGTCCCGGCGACGATCATCACGTCGGCCTCGCGGGGCGTGCCGCGGATCACCTCCGCGCCGAAGCGGGAGATATCATAGCGGCTGGTAATGCTGGTCGCCATCTCGACGTAGCAGCAGGAAAGCCCGAAGTTAAACGGCCACAGAGAGTTCTTGCGCCCCCAGGCGATCAGGTCCTGCAAGCGCGTGAGGACGACGATCCGCGACACCATCGCGTCGATAGCGCTTTGCCCACGCCCTTCGCCCGGGCGCTCGATCGTGTCGGGGACGCGTTGCAGGCCGTCAGGTGTCATTTCGCTGCCCTCCCCGGCTCAGGGTGCCCCAATCGAGTGCGCCCAGCCGCCAGAGGTACGCTAGGCCCGCGACCAGGACGCCGATGAAGACTGTAGCGTCGATGTAGCCGGTCCAGCCGACTTTCCGCAGCGCGACGGCCCAGAGGAAGATGAACACGGCCTCTAGGTCGAAGACGACGAAGAACATGGCGACGAGATAGTAAAGGACGTCGTAGCGGACGCGCGCAGTGCCTGTCGGCAGAATTCCCGATTCGTAGGGGTCGTCGGTCGCCGCTTCTCGGTGGCGCTGGCCGAGCAGGAAGGAGAAAATAAGCATCCCTGCCAGCACGACGACGCGTTCCGCCGCGATCCGGTTCGCCGGTATGTCCTCGTCGGCCATCATTCGTCGCAGCGCATCGCGCTTCTCCGCGCCCGCAACCAGGAAGACCGCCAGCCGCGCCGCTGAAAGCGCCGGCGGCGTGAGCGTCGTCCGCTCGTGATCCGGACGCCTCACTCGCACCACCCAGCGCTCCTTTTCGTCGAGGGCCGGATCGCCCGGGAACAGCGACGCGGTGTGCCCGTCCCCGCCAAGCCCCAGGAACACCAGGTCGAAGCGCGGCAGCCCGCCGAAGAACTCGCGCAGCTCCCGCTCGTACGACTCGGCGTTGCAGCTCTCGCCCGGCATGCGGTGAACGCGCGCCGGGACAAAAGAGAGAAGCGTCTCGTTTGCCATGCGATAGTTGGAGTCGGGATCGTCCGGCGGCACGCAGCGCTCATCCCCGAAGAACGCGTCCACCTCGTCCCAGCGGTACTTCTCCCGCGCGAGCCGTCGGTAGGTGGATCGTGGCGTCTCGCCGCCGGCCAGGACGAGCGTACGTGGGCTTGCCTCCCGAAACAGCCGGACCGCCTCCCGTGGCATGTCGTCGGTCACGACGAGTTCGCGCTTCATGACGATCGCCGGGCGCTACTCCATCTTCACCGCGTGCCCACCGAACTCCTTGCGTAGCGCCGCTATGACCTTCATGGCAAAGGAGTCGTCCTGGCGCGAGGCGAAGCGACGGAAAAGGCTCAGCGCAATCGCCGGCGCCGGAACGCTCTCGCTGATCGCCTCCAGCACGGTCCAGCGCCCCTCGCCGGAGTCGTCGACGTAGCCGCGGATCTCGGCCAGGCGCGGGTCAGCGGCGAAGGCGCGCTCCGCAAGCTCCAACAGCCATGACCGCACAACGCTGCCCTGATTCCAGAGCCGCGCCAGCTCGTGGAGGTCGAAGTTGAACTCTGACGCCGCCAGGACGTCGAAACCCTCCGCGTAAGCTTCCAGCATCGCGTACTCGATGCCGTTGTGCACCATCTTGGCGAAATGCCCGGCGCCGACAGGGCCGACGTGCGCGTACCCGTCCGGAGGCGCCAGTGTCTTCAGCGCGGGCTCGATGCGCCGGAAAGCCTCGTCGCTGCCGCCGGTCATCAGGCAGAAGCCGATCTCCAGCCCCCAGATCCCGCCGGAGACGCCCGCGTCGACGAACAGGAGGCCGCGCTCCGCCAGCTCGCCGCCGCGCCGGATGCTGTCGTGGAAGTTCGAGTTGCCGCCTTCGACGACCATATCGCCCGCTTGAAGGAGCCCGGCGAGCTCTTTGATGCTCTGCTCCGTCACTTCGCCGGCGGGCAGCATCAGCCAGACGGTTCGTGGCGCCTGGAGCTTACCGACAAGCTCGGCCAGCGTCGCTGCTTGCGACTTCGCCGGGTCGTTGTCATAGCCGATGACGTCGTGCCCGCCGCGACGCAGTCGCTCCGCCATGTTGCCACCCATGCGGCCCAGCCCCACTATCCCTATTTGCATCATGCCCTCCAGCCAAGCAGCGCCTCGAGCGGCACGCGGCCGGCGCGACGCCCGTGCGCCCGCAGCGACTCCAGGTCCCCGAGCGCCTGCGCTGCCTTCAGCTTCCCGAAAGTGTACGGCCGGCCCGGTATCGGCACGTCTTCCGCGTCCGGCGAGACGACCTGGATGAAGACGCCCTTGTTGGGGCCGCCCTTGTGGAACTGACCTGTCGAATGGAGGTAGCGCGGCCCAAACCCGACGGTGGTCGCGACCTTGAAATGATCGCGCAGGCGCACCCGCACGCGACGCAGCGCCTCCTCGTTCTCCGCGTTCCGCGCGATGAAGGCGGTGATAGCGACGTAGTCGCCAGGGTGGACGTGGCTTAGGAGCACCGCGAGATCGTCGTTCGTGACTTCGGGCAGCCCATCCTGCGCAGCGGCGAGAATGCGGTTCGTGGCGTCTTTCGCCTCCTGGACGTTCGGTTGGTCGAAAGGGTTGATGCCGAGAATGGCGCCGGCCACTGCCGTCGCGAACTCCCAGCGAAAGAACTCCGCCCCCAGCCGCGTCGGCCCGTCGAACTTAAGCGTGGCGACCGGCCGCAGGTCGACCGGCTCGCCCAGCGAGACAAAGAGCCTGTCGTCGCCGTAGACGCCGGCCGGCCCCAGCGGCTCCCCCTCGACGGGCAGAATGCCCTTGCCCTCCTTGCCGGCCGATTCCGCCACGAGCTGCTCCGCCCATGTCCCGAACGTCGAGATCGCCGGCGGCAGGACAAGCGTCAGCTTGTCGCGACCCGCCAGCGCCGCCTCCGCCATCACCGCGCCGAGCCACAGCCCCGGGTTGTCCGCGACGGGCACGTAAGACGCGCAGGCGCACGCCATCTCCGTCGCCTGCTCGATGAGCTCGCCGATGGGCGCGCCGACAATCGCCGCCGGCGCCAGCCCGAAGTAGGACAGCGCCGAGTACCGCCCGCCGATGTCGGTCGGATTGAGGAAGACCCGCCGGAAGCCTTTCTCGACGGCAAGCGCCTCCAGCGATGAGCCGGCGTCGGTGATCGCGACGAACTGGTCGCCGCGCGGCACTTTGTCATAGAAATAGGCGCACTGACAGGCCGTCTCGACGGTGCCGCCCGACTTGCTGGCGACGATGAACAACGTTCGGCTGAGGTCTAGCGAGCGCTCCAGCGCCAGGATGCTGCCCGGGTCCGTCGTGTCCAGGACGTGCAGACGCGGGAAGCCCGGCATCGCCCCGAACGTGGCGTGAATGACCTCGGGCGCCAGGCTGGAGCCGCCCATGCCCATGAGCACCGCGTCCTTGAAACCCTCGTCGGCCACGCGGCGGCCAAAGGCCGTCAACTCCGCAACGGCGTCGGCCATCTGCTCCGCGACGGTCAGCCAGCCCAGGCGGTCGCTGATCTCCTTCGGGTCCGGCTTCCAGACGGTGTGGTCCCTGGCCCAGATGCGTCGCGGCACATCCTCGCGCGCAAGTCGCGCCAACCTCGCCTCGACCGCCGTGCCGAGCGTGCCCAGGCTCACGAGCGGCCGTCGTTCCTCCGCGACGATGGCGCCGCACTTCTTGTCGATGGTCTCCAGCAGCTTGTTGAAATCGCTGGCGAAAGCCCCTACGCCGTCGTCCAGCAGCTTCGCGGTCACGGCGTCGAGGTCGATGCCGGCCGCGGGCAACGAGGCGATGACGCGCTCCGCTTCGTCGACACCCTGTTCCAGCGTCGGGGCCACGCGCCCGTGGTCCGCGAAGGCCCGCAGCGTCGCTTCGGGCATCGTGTTCACCGTGTCCGGCCCGATAAGCTCTTCGACATAGAGGATGTCGGAGTAAGCGGGGTTCTTGGTGCCGGTGGACGCCCACAGCGGCCGCTGCACGCGCGCGCCCGCCGCCGCCAGCCGCTCCCAGCGCTCGCTGGAGAAGAAGCGCTTGAAAAGCTGATAGGCCGTCTTTGCGTTAGCGACGGCAACCTTGCCCCGCAGCGGCGAGCCCTCCGGCAAAAGCCCATCGACGGCCGTGTCCACGCGCGAGACGAAGAACGAGGCGACGCTGCTGATCCCCTTGATTAACTGCCCCGCCTCCAGCCGTCGCTCGAGCCCGTTGATATACGCCAGCGCGACCTGCTCGTACGCCTTCACACTGAAAAGCAACGTAACGTTGATGTTGATCCCCTGCGCCGTCAGCTCTTCGATCGCCGGGACGCCTTCCGGCGTGCCGGGCACCTTGATCATGACGTTCGGTCGCCCCAGGCGACGCCAGAGCTCCTTGACCTCGGCGATGGTGCCCGCGGTGTCGTGCGCCAGCCCCGGCGACGCCTCCAGGCTGACGAAGCCGTGGCCGCCGTCCAGGCTGTCGAATAGCGGGCGGAACACGTCTGCCGTCATCGCTATGTCGTCGACCGCCAGGCGCCAGAAGAGCGCCTTCGGGTCGCGCTCGCCGCTTTCGACGAGGCCACGCAGGGCCTGGTCGTAGTCGGTCGATCCGGAGATCGCCTTATTGAAGATGGTCGGATTGGAGGTGATGCCGGCGACGGCGAAGTCGTCCATCAGGCGCTTCAGCTCACCCGATTCGACCAGCCCGCGCCGCAGGTAGTCCAGCCAGACGCTCTGTCCTTGCTCTCTCAACGCGTGTGGGGGGTTCATCCTTGATCCTTCTCCATTGCCGCAACTTTTGCCAGCCGTCGAACATGCCGCTCCTCGCCGCTGAACGTGGCGCCCATGAACGTGCGCACGACCTCGACCGCAAGCTCTGGCCCGATCACGCGCGCCCCCAGGCAGCAGACGTTGACGTCGTCGTGCTCCACCATCTGATGCGCCGTATAGCAGTCATGTGCGAGAGCGGCGCGGATGCCGCGTATCTTGTTGGCGGCCACGCAGGCGCCGGCGCCCGAGCCGCACACCAGGACGCCCCGTTCGACCCGTCCCTCGACGACGGCGCGTCCAACGGCCAGCGCGAAGTCCGGGTAGTCGTCCGCGCCCTCGTACGACGCCGCGCCCAGGTCCAGCACTTCGTGGCCCCAGTCGCGCAGCGACGCCGCCAGACGCTGCTTCAGCTCGTACCCGCCGTGGTCGGCCGCGACAGCGACCTTCATGGTCGCACCAGCTTCTTCGCCCGCGCAGCGACGTTCTCCGGCGTGAAGCCGAACTTCTCGAACAGCACCTCGCCCGGCGCCGACTCGCCGAAATGATCGATTCCTATCGCGTCGTCCGCCCACTCGCACCAGCCGAACGTCGCCGCCGCCTCGACGGCCAGACGCGGGATGCCCGCCGGCAGCACTTCGTCGCGATATTCCTGCGTCTGCTCCCGGAACAGCTTCCACGACGGCATGGAGACGGCGCGCGCCGAGATGCCCTCCTCGGCGAGCAGCTTCCGCGCCGCCAGGCAGAGCGATACCTCCGACCCCGTGCCGATAAGCACGACGTCCTTCCCGTCCTCCACCAAGTATGCGCCCCGCTCCACGGCGCCGCCCGGCCGGAGCACCGGCACCTTCTGACGCGTCAGGATCAGCGCCGTTGGGCCGTCGTCGCGCTCCAGCGCCAGCCGCCAGGCAGCCACCGTCTCGTTGGCGTCCGCGGGCCGGAGCAGCAGCAAGTTAGGTATGGCGCGAAGGCTGGCCAAGTGCTCTATCGGCTGATGCGTCGGCCCGTCCTCGCCCAGCCCGATGGAGTCGTGGCTGTAGACGAAGACGACCGGCAGCGACTCCAGAGCCGCCAGCCGCACCGCCGGACGCATGTAGTCGGAGAAGATGAGGAAGGTGCCGCCGTAGACGCGAAAGCCCCCATGGGCCGCCATGCCGTTGAGCACCGCCGCCATCGCGTGCTCGCGGACGCCGAAGTGGAAGTTGCGCCCCGAGAAGTTGCCGCTCATAACGTCGGTGTAGCCCTTCAGGTAGGTATCGGTGGAGGGCGCCAGGTCAGCGGAGCCGCCTACGAGCTCCGGCATTAGCGGCGCCAGAGCGTTGAGCACGGCGCCGGAGGCGGCGCGCGTCGCCATCCTCTCGCCCTCCGCGAACGACGGCAACGCCTTCTCCCAGCCGCTGGGCAAGCGGCGGAAGAGTATTCGCTGAAACTCCGCCGCTTCCTCCGGATGGGCCGCTGCGTATTCGTCGAGCCGCCGTCGCCACGCCTCTTCCGCGGCCCACCCGCTCTCGATGGCCTGGCTGAAAACGGAGAGCACTTCCTCCGGCACGGTGAACGGCTCCTCATACGGCCAGCCCAGGTTCTTCTTTGTCAGCCGCACCTCTTCCTCGCCCAACGCAGCCCCGTGCGCCGCCGCCGTGTCCTGCTTGTTCGGCGAGCCGTACGCGATGTGCGTTCGGACGACAACCAGCACCGGCTTCTCCCGCTCGGCGCGCGCCTCGGCGATGACGCTGTCTATCGCCTCCAGGTCGTTGCCGTCGGGAACCTCCAGGACGTGCCAGCCGTAAGCGCGAAACCGGTCGCCGACGTGCTCCAGGAACGTTAGGTCTGTCGAGCCCTCGATGGTGATGTGGTTGTCGTCGTAGAAGACGATGAGCTTCTTCAGACGCAGCCCGCCGGCCAGGGAGCACACTTCGGACGAGACGCCCTCCATCATGTCGCCGTCGCTGGCAATGACGTACGTGTAGTGGTCGACGATCTCGCCGTCCGGCCGGTTGAAGCGCTCCGCCAGCATGTGCTCGGCAATCGCCATGCCGACGGCGTTGGCGATGCCCTGTCCCAGCGGCCCCGTCGTCACCTCGACGCCCGGCGTGCGGCCGCGCTCCGGGTGCCCCGGCGTCTTCGAGTCCCACTGCCGGAACTGCTTGATGTCGTCGAGCGTCAGGTCGTAGCCCGTGAGATAGAGCAGCGCGTACAGCAGCATCGACGCATGCCCGGCGGAGAGGACGAAGCGGTCACGGTTCGGCCAGGCGGGATTGCGCGGGTTGTGCCGCAGGTACTTGCGCCAGAGGACGTAGGCCAGCGGCGCCATCCCCATCGGCGTGCCCGGGTGGCCGGAGTTTGCCTTCTGCACCGCGTCCATCGCCAGCGTGCGGATCGTGTTGATGCAGAGCTGGTCGATCTCGCTGGCCGGATGGCCCTGTTCCGACGCGTCATGGGCGCGGACAGTAATGTCCGGCCGTAGCTCCATGCTGGGGTCTTCCGTCAACGGCGTCTCCTCCTTGAGACTGATGGGGATCAGGGGACCGAAGCGACGCCTTGTCGCTGGACAAGCGGCCCGTCAAGACAATTCTACCACCGGATCGGCGATGAGTGGACGAGGGCAGGCCGGCGAAGGTCAGCCTGCGTCTTCTTCGGCCGAGACAAGGCCCAGCTTGACCGCTTCCGCCGCGGCCTCCGACCGGCGTGACAACCCCATCTTATCGAGGATGCGGATCACGTGGTTTCGCGCCGTGAACGGGCTTAGCATCAGCTTCGCCGCTATCTCCTTGTTAGTGTAGCCCTGCGCTATCAGCGCCAGCACCTCTTTCTCCCGCGACGATAGGTCGTCGTCGCTTTTCGCCGGCGTCTGGCTCAGCCTGGCGAGCGAGGCGATGACGTCGCGGGTGACGCTGGGATCGAGGAGCGACTCGCCCCGACCGGCGGCCCGAATCGCCTCCACCAGGCGCGCGTGACTCACGTTCTTCGTCAGGAACCCGGTGGCGCCGGCGACGATCGACGACAGAACGGACTCCCGTTCGCCAAACGAGGTGAACATGATGACCTGCGTCTCCTCCAGCTCGCTGCGGATGCGGCGGCAGGCGTCTATGCCGCTGGCGTCGTCGCCGTCGCCCATTCGAATGTCCATCAGGACAACGTCCGGCCGCAGCGCCCGCGCCTTTTCGACGGACTCGTCCGCATTCGCCGCCTCGCCGACGACTTCGATCCCCTCTTCGTCGGCCAGCACCGCCTGCAAGCCCTTCCGCACAATGGCGTGGTCGTCGACGACGAGTACCCGCAAAATAGTGTCGCTCATGGCATCCTACCTCCAAGCGGCAAGTTGACTCTGACGGTCGTGCCCTGGCCCGGCGCGCTCACTATCTCCGCCGCGCCGCCGGCATCCGTCGCCCGTTGATGAATGTTGCGCAGCCCGCGTCCCTGCGACGCCGCGCCGTCGCCCGTCGTTCCGAAGCCGCAGCCGTCGTCCTTTATCTCCAGCAGCAGGCCGTCGCCGTTGAACGCCAGCAGCGCCTCGATGCTTTTGGCGTCGGCGTGGCGGAAGACGTTCGCCAGCGCCTCCTGCGTGATGCGATAGAGCGCGCTCCCGACTGCCGGCGAGACCGTCCGCTCCGTCCCATCGAGGCGCAGATCAACGGGCAAGCCGGATACGGCGCTGAACTCCCGTATCTGCGCGCTGATC